>NZ_RWIN01000028.1 GCF_009761815.1 Pseudomonas sp. PB120 | reverse complement strand
GCTCGCGATGGTGTGTCAGCTACATCGTTGTCAATTGACACACCTTCGCGAGCAAGCTCGCTCCTACAGGGATTCGGGGGGGCACGACTGTCGAAATTATTCCCGGCCCCGACGCACTTCTGTTAAAACCCGAACTTCAGTTTTTCCGCCAATGGATCACCCAATGCCCGCTTCCCTCCTCACCCGCTTGCGCCGACGCTGGCTGTCGCTGCTGTGCATGGCCGCGCTGATCGTCGGCCTGCCCGTGAGTTGTGGGGTGCTCAAACAGAAAGAACGCGAGTTGCTGTTCCGCATCGAACCGGGCACAGCCGGCTGGTACCACGGTTTGCCGCAGGACGTTCAGGAATTCGACATCAAACCGGCGAGTTTCAAGGGCGGACAAAACCTGCACGCCTGGTGGTGGCCCGCCGCGCGCCGCGATGCGCCGTCAATTCTCTACTTGCACGGCGTGCGCTGGAACCTGACTGGCCAGGCGTTTCGTATTGAGCAGCTGCGGGCCATGGGTTATTCGGTGCTGGCCATCGACTATCGCGGTTTTGGTCAAAGCAAGGGTGATCTGCCGTCGGAGGCCAGTGTCTACGAAGACGCCCGCGTGGCCTGGGAACGCTTCACGAGCATGCAACCGGACGCCAGCAAACGCCTGATCTATGGCCACTCCCTGGGCGGCGCAGTGGCGATCGACCTCGCGGCAGACCTGGCCGCGCAAGCGAAAAAGGACCATGTTGCGGTGCCGGTGCGCGGCCTGGTAATCGAGTCTACCTTCACCTCGCTGGGCGATGCCGTGGCGCAAGTGGCCGACAGCAACTTGCCGGTGAAATGGTTGCCCGTGCGCTGGTTGCTGTCGCAGAAATTCGATTCCATCGACAAGATCGCCGACATCGGCATGCCATTGCTGGTAGTCCATGGCTTGGCCGATCCGTTCATGCCTTCGCGTTTCAGCCAGCAATTGTTCAATGCTGCCAGCGAACCCAAGCGCCTGTTGCTGGTGCCCGGCGGCACCCACAACAACAGCATGAGCCTGGGTGGCACGCAGTATCGCCAGGCAATCGACGGTTTGATGAAGACCAAACCGGCCCAGATCGCCGGGCCTAGCGGTAACCCCGGGCTTGCAGGTTGAACAACTGGGCATAACGCCCGCCCGCAGCCACCAGGCTGTCATGGTCACCGCGCTCCAGAATCGTCCCCTGATCCAGCACGATGATGTGATCCGCATTGCGCACGCTGGAGAACCGGTGGGAAATCAATAACGTCATCCGGCCTTCCGTGTGTTCGCTGAAATGCTCGAACACTGCCGCTTCCGCCGCCGGGTCGAGCGCCGAAGTGGGCTCATCGAGAATCAGGATGTCGGCGTTGCGACGCATGTAGGCGCGGGACAAGGCGATCTTCTGCCACTGGCCACCCGACAGTTCCTGGCCACCGGCAAACCAGCGACCCAACTGCGTGGCATAGCCGTTCTCCAGGCGTTCTATGAAGGGCGCGGCCATGCCCTCGGCGGCCGCTTCCTGCCAGCGCTGTTGATCATTGAACGCCAGGGTGTCCCCCACCCCAATGTTTTCACCGACCGAGAACTGGTAGCGAATATAGTCCTGGAAAATCACGCCGATGCGCTGCCGCAACGCTTCCTCCTGCCACGCCTGCAAATCGCTGCCGTCCAGCAGGATTCGCCCCTGATCCGGGCGATACAGTCGAGTCAGCAATTTGATGAGTGTGGTCTTGCCCGAACCGTTCTCCCCCACCAACGCCACACTGTGCCCCGGCACCAGGTGCAGATCGATGCCCGACAACGCGGCACGGTTCGCGCCCGGATAACTGAAACCGACGTTCTCGAATCGCAAGCCATCACCGGGCACTGCGCCGACGGTCAGGTGCCCGCTGTCGGCAACCACCGGTTCGGCCAGGTATTCATAGAGATTGGACAGATAAAGGCCATCTTCGTATAGCCCGCTGATGGCGCTCAAACTGCTGCTGATCGCGGTTTGTCCCTGCTTGAACAACACCAGGTACATGGTCATCTGCCCGAGGCTGATGTGGCCGTGGACGGAATCGACCACCACCCAGGCATAAGCCAGATAAAACGCAGCAGTGCCGAGCAGGCCAAGGAAAAATCCCCAGCCGTCGCGACGCAAGGTGAGGCGGCGGTCTTCGGCATAGAGACGAGCGAACGTTTCGCGATAGCGGTTTAACAGTAGCGGGGCGAAGCCGAACAACTTGACCTCTTTGATGTACCCCTCATGGGACAGCAGCGTTTCGATGTAACTCTGCTGCCGGCTCTCGGGCGCACGGCGAGTGAACAGCCTGAAGGCGTCCCCGGAGAAATGCGCTTCGGCGAAAAACACCGGCAACGCTCCGACCACCAGCAGCACCAGCGCCCAAGGCGAAAAATGCACCAGCAACACGCCGAAGCTGATCAGCACGATGAGGTTCTGGATCAGCCCCAGGGACTTCATCACCAGTGCCAACGGCCGGGTCGATGCCTCGCGCCGTACCCGTACCAGCTTGTCGTAAAACTCGGAGTTCTCGAATTGCACCAGGGACAACGTCTGGGCTTTCTCCAGAATCATCGTGTTGACCTTCTGCCCCAACTGCACCCGCAACAGCGACTGCTGGACCGACAGCGCACGCTGGGTCCCGGACAGTAAAGCGAGCACACCCGCCTCGAACAACACATAGCGTACAACCGGCCACAGCGGCGCACTGCCCTGCTGGGCGTGCAATTGCATGGCGAACACCACCGCATCGACAATCCGCTGGCCCAACCAGGCGGCCAACGCCGGGAGGACCCCGGCGATCAGCGTCGCCAGCACCAGGCCGAGGAACAGCCCGCGGGATGTACCCCACACCAACAGCAAGGCACGCCTCGCCTGATCGAGCAGCGAAGAGAAGCGGGTTAGGACAGCGGGCATGGTTATCTGTCGCGCCGACGTGGTCTTTCAGACTCTTTTCTTGATGGCGGAGGGCCGATTGGAATCACCAGCCCGGGGGGCGGAGGACCACCATTAATCCAGTCCTCCATTAACCGTCTGAGTTCAGGCGGCATTTGCTGCGGGGCTTTGCTTGTCATTTAATCACCCTATTGTTTTTGTGAACTCGACCCACTGTACTTTTGAAACATCGATGACAATGATTTCGATCCCTGTGTGAAGTGCCTTGTCTGCATTATCAATCCAACTGGGGTACTCAAGAACGAATTGCCCACTGGCAGGCTCGGACGGCCACTCTGTCGGCCAACCAAACAAGCGCTTTCCATCAACCAGGTGCAATACGACATAACTTGGGCGAGATAAAAAAGCACTGTACCACTCGCATGGATATGAAGATTGCGTGGTGATTTTCAGCTTGCGCAGTAAAGAGTGAAGCTTGTCACTGCTCGCAACGTGACAGGAAAGAAATCCCAACAGCACCGCAATGACCGCTGACCAAAAAGCCTCCGAATTCTTGTCCCACACACCGACTGAAAAAAAGCGCCCACCTGTCAAAAGTAGCAACGTCTCCAACCCGACGACCAGCGAATGAATCACAAACGTAAAAATAAGCGCCTGAACGATCTGCCCAAAGGTGTCCGGCCGCTTGAAGGCGGTGAGGGAATAAAAAATCCAGGCGGCTAAAAACCCGGGAATCAAATATTGAAGCAGCGGAATCACTTCCTTAACTAACTCATCCATGCAGTTTTCAATCCATTGAAAGCTCCAACTCGGGCCGAATTAATACCCCACGCTGACGCCCCATGTCACCCGCTGATGAACTGCTATCGTCACAGGAAATTTCAAAGTTAAACGCATGGAATCGTCATGCAAATATCAGCGAAAAGTCCGACAGACACTCCGTCCCGATCCCACGCTTTTCACGCCTGAAACCGCGCCCGATACTTCCCGGGACTCTCCCCCGTCCACTTCTTGAACGCGCGATGGAATGCACTCGGCTCCTGAAACCCCAGTTGTTCGGCAATTTCGCTGATGCTCGCCTTGCTCTGGCGCAGTTGTTCAAACGCAACGCCTCGCCGCACTTCGTCCTTGATCTCCTGGTAGGAACAGCCTTCACGCTCCAGCTTGCGGCGGAACGTGCTCGGGCTCAGGTGTTGTTCCAGGGCGAAGGCCTGCAAGGTTGGCCATTCGCTGTAGTGGCTGCGACGCAGGCGCTGGTGGACTTGCGAGGCCAGGCCATGTTGATTGCGGAAGCGAATCACCAGCCATTGCGGGGCGGTGCGCAAAAACACTTTCAGCGATGCCAGGTCCTGAACCACCGGCAGTCGCAGGTAATGGCTGGCGAATTCGATTTCCGTGCGCTCGGCGCCAAAGGTCAGGTTTTGGCCCCAGAGCAAGCGGTCATCGCTGAGGGATACGCGCTCGTGGCGAAAGTCGGCACGGTCGATGGGAATTCGCCGCCCGCCCAGCCAGCACAGCAGGCTGATCATCAGCACCAGAAACGTCTCTTCGCCGAAACGGCTGGCGTCGCTGTCTTTCGCATTCGTCTCGAGGCTGATCACCGCACGCTTGCCGCGCACGGTCAGCGTGCCGCGAAAATCGCGCAGGAACAGGCCAAAGTTGGCCAGGCACTGGCGCATGGCTTTGTGCAGGTCCGGCTCCTGAATCAACGCCCGACAGATCAAGGCAAAACTGCCCGGCGGCATGCCGTGGGAGTCGAGCCCGAAGAATTCGTCGTTCAGCTCACGTATCTGAATCAGCCACAACGCGGCGAATGCACTGGCCGGTACCCGCGCCGTGGGCTCGGCCATCAACGCCGGGTCAATGCCTGCCTGCTCCAGCGCGGCCTGCAGACGATGAGGATCATCTCCCTGCCCATGGATCATCGCCTGTACGAAGTAGGCGGCCACCGAATCCTTTTCCCGCATGTGAACGTTGCTCTCCTCATGGCCCGAACTGGCAAAAAACGCCAGAGCCGTTGAACAGTTTCGGCATAGGATAACCGCCCTGCCGGCTCTAGACTCGCGGCCAATAGTACGCCTTCGACCGTTGCGGCGGCCAAGGTATCGCAGGGTTTGAGTGGAAGGACGCAAAGATGAATCTGCAACGTATTGGCGTGATCGGCGCCGGCACCATGGGCAATGGCATCGCGCAAGTCTGTGCCCAGGCCGGTTTCGACGTGACCCTGCTCGATATCTCCGAGAGCGCCCTGCAAAAGGCGGTCGCCACCATCGGTAAAAACCTCGACCGGCTGGTCTCCAAGGAAACGCTGACGCCAGAGCAAAAGCTCACGACCCTCGACAAGATTCGCACCAGCACTGATTACAGCAGCCTGCAGAATGTGCAGCTGGTGATCGAAGCCGCTACCGAAAACCTCGACCTGAAATTGCGCGTGTTGCAACAGATCGCTGCGCAAGTCAGCACCGACTGCGTGATCGCCTCCAACACCTCGTCGTTGTCGATCACCCAACTCGCCGCCAGCGTCAGCCAGCCTGAGCGTTTCATCGGCCTGCACTTCTTCAACCCGGTGCCGGTGATGGGGCTGATCGAAGTGATCCTCGGCCTGCAAACCAGTGACGCCACCCACGCCCTGGCGCTGGACATGGCCACCACACTTGGCAAAACCGCCATAACCGCCGGCAACCGCCCGGGTTTTGTGGTCAACCGGATTCTGGTGCCGATGATCAACGAAGCGATCCTGGTGTTTCAGGAAGGCCTGGCCAGCGCCGAAGATATCGACGCCGGCATGCGCCTGGGCTGCAATCAGCCGATCGGCCCGTTGGCCCTGGCGGATTTGATTGGCCTGGATACCTTGCTGTCGATCATGGAAGCCTTCCATGACGGCTTCAACGACAGCAAATACCGCCCCGCGCCACTGCTCAAGGAAATGGTCGCCGCTGGCTACCTGGGACGCAAAACGGGGCGCGGCTTCCATGCCTATGCCTGAGCGTTGCTCGCGTTTTGCCGAATACCGGGACAAAGTGCTGGAGCTCTTTGCCAGCAAGGGTTTCGGTCAGGTCGGCATGCGCGAGCTCGCGACGTGCCTGGGGCTTTCCCCGGGCTCGCTGTATCACCATTACCCCAGCAAGCAGCACTTGCTGCTCGACCTGATCGAGGAGTTCTACGAAGAGTTGCTGGCCACCCTCGGACGCATCGAGCAAAAGGCTCCGGCCAAACGCGACAGGCTCAACAGCTTGATTCGCGCGCATTTGACCCTGCATCAGGACATGCCCTGGCATTTTCGTCTGGTGGAACGCGACAGCGGCTGCCTGAACGAAGAGCAACAGGAACGGGTCCGGCAGTTGCGTGAGCAATACGAGCGCAAGGTGCTTCAGATGCTGGACGTACGCTCCCGGGTCAGCGAGCAGCGCCTGTTGGCCACCGGCCACGCCATTGCTTCGCTGCTCAACAGCGCACCCGGCTGGCTGGCGCACCATTCGCTGGATGAACAAGAGCACGATGAGCTGCTGGAAAGTCTGGTGAGCGGCGCCGTCGAGCGCTTGCTGGCGCCACGCCGTGCGCCGGAAGCAATAAGCCTCGCCCACCCAATAGACAAAACATCTAAAAAAATCCAGGCGTCTGCCGCGATTTAGCGCTTTTATTCCCGGGTCACTCTTCATCGGAATTCACTGACGAACCAGACGTCAAACCGATGTGTACCCCTCCAATGACCGGGAGCGCAAAACATGAAAATCAATCCCTATCTCATCTTTAACGGCGACTGCAAAGCCGCTTTCACGTTCTACGCCCAAGCGCTGCAAGGGAACATCGAAGCCATGATGACCTTCGGCGAAAGCCCCGCCCGCGAGCAGCTTCCGGCGGATCTGCACAACCTGATCATCCACACCCGCTTGCTGGTGGGCGACCAGGCGATCATGGGCTCGGACACCACACCGGATCGCCCCACCGATGACATGGCCGGTTTCTCGATCTCGCTGAATGTCGACAGCATCGCCGAGGCCGAGCGAGTCTTCACCGCCTTGGCCGAAGATGGCACCGTGCAAATGCCGCTGGACAAGACCTTCTGGGCGGCGCGTTTCGGGATGCTGACGGACCGGTTTGGGGTGGCGTGGATGGTCAATTGTGAAAAGGATCAGTAAGCACTGTTCTTCCCAGACATGAAAAAGCCCAACCGGTGAAGGCTGGGCTTTCTGGAAACTCCGCGACCGTCTGCTAACGTCAACAAGCCACCGCGCCAAGTCGTGGATTGTCCGGAGGAGCCCACCATGCCTGCCCATGAAGTGTTCTGGTCCACCCGTTTCAAACTGTCAATGCTGGCAGGCGGGCTCACTGCCGCCCTGCTTGCGCTCAGTGGTTGCGCCACCGTCGACGCCCATACCACCGCCTACGTGGGCGTCGAGCATCCGGCGCCAACCCAGGCCAGCCAAGTGGTCGTGATGCGCACCGAACCCCTGCGCCCGCATGTTCGCCTGGGTGAAGTGGTGATCGACGCCAGCACCGACCCTGCCCCACCGATTACCGATGTTGAACAGAAACTACGCGAAGAGTCTGCCAAGCTGGGCGGCGATGCGGTGGTGGTCGTCTACGACCATATTCAGCCTGTCGGGCGTTACGTCACCGGGCCGCTGTGGAGTCGCGGCATCGAAACCATACAGGGCCAGAAGCTCAAGGGGATTGTGATCAAGTATCGATGATGGGGACGGGACGAAGTGATTATGAATACATGCCCTTCACTGTGAGGATCAGACATGCATCCATCGTTTCTGCAGCGTATCGATGAACTCGCCGTCCTGCTCGGCCCCCCCAATGCAGCGCGCGTCGATTTCTTCCGGCGCGCCAACCGACTGAAATCGCGCCGCGGCGTTCGCTTCCAGGTGGTGACCAAAAAGCTGGGCATCTTCCAGGTCGTCGAGCAATACACCGGCAAGACGTGGGCTTCCTGCTCCACTTATCGCGAGGCCGTGGAGTTCGCCCTCCAGCTCGAGGAAAAGTCCAACCGCCGGAAGGGAGGCGTGTGGTGTTCTGCGAGTCCGAAAATCGATGGGCATGCGACTGAGGAAGTGGTCTGGTCTGAAACAGACCAGGACCTGAATATCAGGGAAATCAGCGGATAGTCACGTCGACCGCAGCCGTCCACTGCTCAAGCGACTTTCAGGCGCTCGACTTTTACCCGCCCATCGGCCATGTGATGAAGATACTCACGCCATTTTCTGAAGGCCTGGTATTGCCTGCTGGACGCTTCTCGCCACTGAACGCTGCCGATAAGCTCGACCGGGATGGACATCATCAGCGAGGTCGCGAGATCAAGTTCATCATTGAGCTCGCGACCATTCGGCATATCGAGAGTTAGAGATCGCATAGAAACCTGTTTTTTTTGGGCTACTACATCGACTGGCTAACTGCTTGATCGTGCGCGAGTTCCGACGAACGGCTGCATTTAATTGCCGCGCCTTGCCTTCTCGTTTGCAGGTTTGATCACATCTTCGCCACCGCGTCGTAGGTTAAACGGGCAAACGCAGGGAGTAACTCCGTACCTTCCGACATCGCTTGCCCTTGGGTGAACACCGCCAGGGTGAATGCCTGGTAGTGCCCCTCATGGTTTGACGGCAACTCGATATAACCCAGGTCGTGCCGGCGGTAACTGGCCAGCGGGTCTCCGGTCCAGCCGGTCCAGCCGGCTTTCGAGTAGAGCGTGGCCTCGGCGGGCAGACCGGCACCAAAGTAACCCGTTATTTGTGATGCTGGTTGCGCGGCGAAGTCGGCGGTCAACGGTCGATGAAAGCGCGCGGCCATGCTGTGGCAACGCTCAGGCGCCGCGACGGTGCCGTTGAACAGCTCGAACATCAGCCGCGCCGCCGCGTTGGAGCACAGTCGGTTGTGGTTATTGCCACCATGGGTGACAAAGGCCTTTTCCCGACCATAACGCTCATCGTCCATCAGCTTCTGGCACAAGTTGATATCCGTCAGCTCTGGCCACTGATGGGATTGGAAATAGCGGTTCACCGCTTGCCGACGATTGGCCCAGTTCAGGAATTCCTCGGCCGACAGCAAGGTGTCGCCAGTCGTCGCGGTGATCAGGTCAATCACGTAATTGGTGGCGGTGTTACTCGACCAGATGATCATGTCGCGCATCGCTCGCTCCAGATCTTCATGGGGTTGAACCTGGCCACTTGCCAGGCACGCATCCATGGCCACCAGATAAAACGCCTTCACCACGCTGCAGGGATAGAACAACTGCTGCCCGTGATAGGCAAAGCCTTCCGGACGATGAGGCTTGCCCTCCTGGGCAAGCCGCTGCGGATGCAACAGCAAGGTGACGCCCAGGCCGTCTTCACTCAGCCCGGCCGAGCGATAGTCCTCCAGGACTTTCTGAACGAGTTGCTCTCCCAGCGCCTGACTGCGGGTGGTGGTGTCAAAGAACATGGTGAGACGTCTCCAGATCAGGGCTGCTGAGGGTCGGTTCGTACGGGTGCACGCAACGCACGGCGTGTTCCGACGAGGATTGAACAAGCGCGGGAATCGCCTCTTGGCAGGCGCGAGACACGCGTGGGCAACGGCTGGAAAAGGCGCAGCCCGGTGGCGGGTTGTGCGGGTCGGGTAACTCGCCCTCCAGGCTTGGCGCGAGGTTGCGCTGTTCCGGATCAGGCAGCGGAATCGCCGACAACAATGCGCGGCTGTAGGGATGCAGCGGGGAATCGAACAAGGTATCGGCTGGCGCCACCTCCATCATCTGTCCCAGGTACATCACCCCGATGCGTTGGCTGATATGACGAACCACGTTGAGGTCATGGGCGATAAACAAAAATGCGACGCCCATGTTTTCCCGGATTTCTTCAAACAGGTTGATGATCTGTGCCTGGACAGAAGCGTCCAGCGCCGACACCGGTTCATCAGCGACAATGAGCTCCGGCCCCACCGCCAGGGCGCGGGCAATGGAAATGCGCTGGCGCTGACCGCCACTGAAGGCATGCGGCAGGCGATCCTTCAACCTTGGCGGCAAGCCCACCGTCAGCAACAGTTCATCAATACGCTCATCGCGCTCCGCCTTGTTCGCCCCGATGCCATGCACCTTCAACGTCTCGCCCAGGGTCTGGGCCAGAGTCATGCGCGGGTTCAACGACGAGTACGGGTCCTGGAAAATCATCTGAATCTTGCGACTGATCGCAAAGGCATTGCCCAATTCGCTGATCGGCCGGCCGCGCCATAAAATGTCCCCCGCGCTCGGTGGATGCAGGCCGACCAGACAGCGACCGAGGGTGCTTTTACCGCAACCGGACTCGCCTACAACGCCCAGGGTTTCCCCGGCAGCAATGCTGAACGACACATCGCGCACCGCGTGCAAGCTGCGCGCGGGTGCGCCGGACAACACGTCGATCAGGCCCCGGGGTTTGTCAAAACGCTTGTGCAGATGCCGGACTTCCAGCAACGGCGCTTCAATGGGTTTCACCATGCCAATTCCTCCTGGCGGATGCAGGCGCTTTGATGATCGGCACCAAACTCGCGCAGCGAAGGCTCCTGTTGCGCACATTGCTCCGTGGCAAAATCACAGCGCGGGCGAAAGCGGCAGCCTTGTTGCGGCTCAGCCAGGTTCGGCGGCGAGCCGGCAATCGGTTTGAGTTTGCTGCGCTGTCCGGCATGACTTGGCAATGCCGCCAGCAAGGCTCGGGTGTAAGGGTGCATCGGGCGCTTGAACAGGGCGCGCGTACTGCCGATCTCGACGATCTTGCCGGCATACATCACCGCCACCCGATCACAGGTTTGTGCCACGACACCGAGGTCGTGGGTGACCAGCAACACGCCCATCCCAGTCTCGTCACGCAGGCGCAACAGCAGCTTGAGGATCTGGTCCTGAATGGTCACGTCCAGCGCCGTGGTGGGCTCGTCGGCAATCAGCAAGCGGGGTCGACAGGCGAGCGCGATGGCGATCAAGACACGCTGGCGCATGCCGCCGCTGAATTCATGGGGCCAGGCTTGCAGGCGCTCTTCCGGCGAGGTCACGCCGACCAGGCGCAATAAGTCGATGCACGCCTGGCGCAGTTCCGCGCGACTCAGCGTGCGGTGTCGACGCAGGCCTTCAGCGATCTGGTCTCCAATGCGCATGGTCGGATTGAGGGCCGTCATGGGGTCCTGGAAAATCATCGCCAGCTTCTCGCCGCGCACGGCCATCATCTCGCGATTGCTCAGGCTGGCCAGGTCCTGCCCTTCGAGCAGAATCTGCCCGCCGGCAATCTCCACCGCCGCACCGCCAAACAGGCGGATCACCGAACGGCAGGTGGTGCTTTTACCGCAGCCCGACTCGCCCACCAGACCAAAAATCTCGCCTGGCTGAATCTCGAAGCTGACCTGATCGACCGCCGTCACCCGCTGCTGGAATCCCGGAAAGCAGGTGCGCAATTCTTTAACTTGCAATAGAGGCACAGTGGATTGATTCATGCTTTTGGCCTCAAAAAGTTGTCCAGCCCATCACCGAGCAACGCGAAGCTGATGCCCACGTAAACAATGGCCAGCCCCGGAAACAAGGAGATCCACCAGCCATCGAGAATGAAATTGCGCCCCTCGGAGATCATCACGCCCCACTCGGGGGTGGGGGGTTGAATGCCCAGGCCGAGAAAGCCCAGCGAGGTGACGGCGAGAATGGTCAGCACCACATCCGCCATCATGAATACGATGGCGGGCGTGATCACATTCGGCAGCACGTGCCGCAAGACGATGCGCAGGTGGCTGTAGCCCAGCACCTGAGCCGCCTGCACATATTCCGCGCGCTTCACCAGCAGCACTTCGCCACGCACGATGCGCGCAAAGGAAATCCACACCACCACCGTGAAGGCGATGTACATGTTGCCCACGCTTGGCCCCAGCGAGCCAACGATCGCGATGACCAATACGTAAAACGGGAACGCCCAAAGGATATCGACCAGACGCATCAGCACCGTGTCGACCCAGCCGCCCAGGTAGCCAGACACCAGGCCCACGGTAGTGCCAATCAGGAACGGCAGAATCACGCAGATGCTGGCGATCTGCAGATCGATGCCGATGGCATGCACCACCCGCGAGAACACATCGCGGCCCAGGTCATCGGTGCCAAACCAGTGCTCCGCACCGGGTGGCAGCAGCGCGATGGAGAAGTCCACCTCCAGCGGATCGCTATGCAACAACAACGGCCCGAGAAAGCCGGTCAGCAGTAACAGCATCAGCAGGGCCAGGCCCGTTTGCAGGGAATAGTTGCGCTGCAAACGCTGCCAGGTTTCAGAACTGAGGAATTGGCTCATGACAGTTTCACCCGTGGGTCGGCGATGACGTACGCCAGGTCCGTCAACAAATTGATCAGGACCACCAATACCGCGAAGGTGACGGTCAGCCCCTGGACCATCGGGTAGTCCCGCGCGCTGATGGAAGACACCAGCAAATTGCCCAGCCCCGGAATGGCGAACACCGATTCGATAACGACCGTGCCCCCGATCACCCAACTGGTGTGCACGCCGAGCACCGAGATGGTCGACAGCAACGAATTACGGAAAACGTGGCGCAGCAGCAGCGCGCTCTGACCGATCCCCTTGGCCCGCGCAGTGTCGATGAATTCGGCGGACAGCACGCCGATGATCGAGCTGCGCATCGAGCGGATGGTCAGCGCGGCGGTGCCGAGAGCGACCACGAACGACGGCAGGAACAGATGATGCAAACGGTCGAGAAAACCGTCGCCATAACCCGACACCGGAAAAATCGGCCAGTAGATGCTGAACGCCAGCACCAGCAGCACGCCGATCCAGAACGCCGGCATTGACATCGCCATCACGAACAGCACCTTGATCAAGTGATCGAAGAAACCGTTGCGGCGCAGCGCGCTGAGAAATGCCAGCGGTACGGTCATCAGCATCGCCAGCACGGTGCTGTAACCCACCAGCGCCAGGGTGGCCCACAGCCGCTCCCAGATCAGGGGGCCGACCGCCGTTTTGTAGGCGATTGAGTTGCCGAAACTGCCTTGCAGGCAATCCCACAGAAAATTCAGATACTGCAACCAGATCGGCCGGTCGAGCCCCAGCTGGGTCGTCAACCGGGCAATCTCGTCGGCGCTGCCACGGTTGCCCAGAATCAGCGTCGCCGGGTCCCCCGGCATCACTCGCAACAATAGAAACGCGATCAACGTGATGCCCAGCAATACCGGGATCAGTTGCAATAATCGCGAAAGGCAAAAACGTAATATCTGCACCTGCGACCTCACCTCATTCAGCTATGGCCAATGTGGCCAGAAGCGCCACATACGCCAGGTCATGGCGTGTGTGGCTGACTCGATTACTTGACGCTGACGTCTTCCAGGCGATAGTTCGACGTCGGCAAGACCTCGAAGCCTTCAACGTTCTTTCTGGCGGCGTAAGGCGCTTTCTGGTGGTAGAGGAAAATGAACGGCGCGCCCTCATGGACCCGGGCTTCGATTTCCTTGAATTGCTTGCCGCGTTCTTCGCCGTCGGGCGTGCTGCGTTCCAGCTCATACAGTTCGTTGACCCGGGCATCCTTCCAGCGTGTGTGCATGGCGTCAGCCCGCTCAGGATTGACCGAGGTGAACCCCACCAGTTGGTCTGGGTCGATGGTGTCACTGGTGGTGAAGCTCAATGCCATCTCGTAGTTACCGGATTTGGTGGTGCTGAATTGCGAGCTGCTTTCGATCAGCTGCAACTCCACCTCGATCCCGATTTTCTTCAACGAGTTTTGAATCACACTCGCCACCTGACGGTGTGTGGCATCACCGGAAGCCACGAGCATTTTCGTTTTGAAACCGCCTGCCAGACCGGCTTCGGCCAACAGTGCCTTGGCTTTTTCCGGATCGTAGGGGTAGGCGCTGATGTCCGTGTTGTTGTAGGCCATGACCGGCAGTGGTGAAGTCGCGACGCTGCCATTGCCGCGCAACACGCCTTTGATCAGGCCGGTCTTGTCGATGGCATAGTTCAGCGCCTGGCGCACACGCACGTCGTCGAAGGGTTTGACCTGGGTGTTGAGCTGGATGAGTTCGGTACGCAGGGCTTCGGCGAGACCGACGCTCAGGTTGGGATCACGCTTGAGCTGTTCGATCTGGTTGAACGGTACGCCAACGATCGCATCCAGCTCACCCGCCTGCAAACGCAGCGCGCGGGCGTTGTCATCCGCCACGATGTTGATCACCGCGCTGTCCACTTTCGGTTTCTGCGGATTCCAATAGCCCGGGTTCTTGTTCAGCGCCATCTTCTCGCCCCGGCGCCATTCGCTGATCACAAACGGACCGCTGCCCACCGGTTTATCAAAGAACGCATCACCCTGTGCTTCTACTGCTTTACGGGGAAGAATCGACGCGCTCCACATCGCCAGGTTGCTCAGCATCGGGGTGAAAGGCTTGTCCAGGGAGAGCTTGATCGTGTGTTCATCGATGATGGTGAAGCCCGTGATGGGCCGGAAGAATCGTCCCCAGTCCGAGGTTTCGCTGGCCGCGCGCTTGAGGGAAAACACCACGTCGTCAGCCGTGACCGGTTCGCCGTTGGAGAACTTCGCCTCGGGACGCAGGTGGAAGGTGTAGTCCTTGCCATCGGCGGATATTTCCCACTTCTGCGCGAGACCGGCCTCCAGGTTTTTGCCATCGGTACCCGTGCGGACCAGCTGATCGAAGATCAGAAGTTCGGTCCATACCGCCGGGTTGTCATTGGTATGAATGGGGTCAAGCGTCAGCGCATCGGCTGCGATCCCCAATCGCAATGTGGACGCCAGCGCGCTGGCATCCGGAAGCAAAAGTGCGCTTGCACTGGCCAGCAGCAACCCGCACGCCAATCGTGTTTTCCCACCGAACAATTCAATCTTCCTCATCACTTCCCTCTCTGTTTTTATGACTAATCAGGATCGTTTTGCGCTGCACGTTACGGGCCACTCAAGGCCTTCGATATCAGAAGATCAACACACTTGGCCAGCCCTGAACGGTGCCAGATTGATCGCGGGCTGCTCGCCACAGACGAGCGCCGCCAAGGCACTGGCGCTGCCGCACGCCAGGGTAAAACCCAGAGCACCGTGACCGACATTCAGCCAGAGATTGTGCAAGCGGGTGACGTCGATAATGGGCTTGCTCAGCGCAGTGGCCGGACGCAATCCGGCCCAGGGCAACGCACCCGACAGGTCCAGCCCGGGAAAGGTTTCGCGGACCTGTTTTTTCAACAGGTCGATACGCACAGGATCGATTCGGTCATTGCCGGTGCCCATGTCGACCATCGCCGCCACGCGCAGGGATTTTCCCAGGGGGGCATAGACGACCTTGCGCGCACTGTCGGTGACGCTGATGCCGGGGAGCGTGCGTGCGTTGTCTTCAGTCAGCGGCACATCGAGGCTGTAACCCTTCAACGGGTACAGCGGCAGGTGCATTCCGAGGTCCTTCAACAAGGGCCTGCTCGCGACACCGGAGCAGACCACCACGCCATCGACCTGCAACTCACCTTGCGCGGTCACCACGGCGGCGATGCGCTGGCGTTCACGGCGCAAACCCAACACCTCGGTGCCGAACAGGGTTTCAACCTGCCCTGTCGCCAGCAACCGGTCGAGCAACGCCTGGGTAAACAGTCGGCAATCCCCCACCTCCTCACTCGGCGTGTGAATCGCCCCCGCAAGCGCTGGCGCAATATGCGCCAGAGCGGGTTCCAGGGCGACGCACTGCTCGGTGCTCAGACCGTGCTGCTGCGAACCCAGTGCAGCCTGGAACCTGACTTGTTGCATGCCCTGCGCCAGGGAGTTTTTATCCCTGTAAACGATCAGTTTCCCATTGCGTCGGTAGTTGAATTGCAGCGCCTCACGCGCCGTCAACTGATGTACCAGTTCACGGCTGTAATAGGAAAGTTCAAGCAATTCAGCGGTGGTTTGACGGCTGCGACCCGCGGTGCAAGCGCGCATGAAATTCAGGCACCAGCGCCACTGGTGAAGGTCCAGACGCGGGTGAAAACGCAAAGGAGAATCGGCATTCAGCAACCAGTCCGGAAGGTTGCCCAACACGCCCGGGCCTGCCAGTGGCGCCACGTAGCTGTAACTCAATTGGCCGCCATTTGCGTAACTGGCGCCTTGCGCCGCCGCCTCTAGGCGGTCGACCAACGTGACCTTGAGTCCTTGTCGGGCCAAATACCATGCGGTTGTCACCCCCACTACACCGGCCCCGATCACACATACATGCATTGCCACGCTTCCTCGATCGCCGGCCTGCTCACTACAAGCCCGTGGCGCCATTGTTGACAGCCGCATTTGGCACCGTCCAATATCAATAGCGACCGCATCCATAGCCTGGGGTTATGGGTTTAGACACGAGGGAAGCATGCGTCTACGCCACATTGAAGTGTTCCAGGCCATACGCCTGACCGGCTCGGTCAGTCGCGCTGCCGAGATTCTGCGCATCTCCCAACCCGCCGTCAGCAAGACCCTGCAGCACATGGAAATGCAGCTGGGTTTCAGCCTGTTCGAACGCGTCAAAGGTCGTCTGCAACTGACCCATGAAGCCGAGCTGTTGGGGCCGGAAGTCGAGAAAGTATTCCGTGAACTGGAAAACGTCCGGCGCCTGGCGCGCAACCTGCGCCAACACCCGGAAGGATTGCTGCGCCTGGGTTGCGTCCCCAGCCTGGGGCTTAGCCTGTTGCCTCAGGCCATCGCCATGAGCCGGGCCAGTCAACCGGGGGTAATGATCGACCTGCAGACCGGTCACACATCAGGTTTGATCGCCAGTCTGCTGGCACGGGAGATCGACATCGCGATCGTGTTCAACCCCTCGCATCATCCTGGAATCCGCAGTGTGCTCCTGGGCGAATCGGAACTGGTCTGCCTCAGTACCGACCCCGACACCTCGCCCCTGATGCTCGACAGCCTGACCACGCAAAGCCAGATTCGCCTGCCCCAGGATGACCCCCTCGGCGGCCTGTTGCCTTTTCTGGACAATGGTGAGGAACAGCCATCGGACAGCGCCATTAAGGTGCAAACCTATTACGTGGCTTGCGCGTTGGCACAAGCAGGGTGCGGTTACGCCATTGTCGATGCGCTCACCGCGCAAGCCATGCTCAAGCCAGGGTGCTTCATCCGGCCGGTACGTCCGAGAATTCCTTTCAAGCTGGCGGCGCTGGTGCATGAGTCCAATACGTTGTCGCAACTAGATCATGGGTTTATCGAGTTGCTGCAAACCCTGGGTTCTCAAACGCCCTTCGCCGAACCACCGCCGAACTGAATAACCTCAGGTTATAAATACCCCCGCATCCTCTATTAGTCATATCGCGGGCAATCGCCTAGTGTGGAGAGCCATCCCCCCACGCAGGACATTTTCATGCAGATCAAACGGCTGAACGTTAATTCCCGACTCAGCGGCGCTGTGGTTTTTGGCCCACAGGTCTTCGTCTCGGGACAAGTGCCAGACACCCGCGACGCTGACTGCGCCACTCAGACACGTGAGGTGCTGGCGAAAATCGATGCTCTTCTCACACAGGCAAACAGCGACAACAGCCGGTTGCTCAGCGCACAGATCTGGTTGAAAGATATTGGACGCGACTTTGCCGCGATGAATGGCGCTTGGAGCGAATGGCTTCCCGAGGGCTGCGCTCCGGCACGCGCGACTATTCAGGCGGACCTCGCCAGTGCTGACATTCTCGTGGAAATTATGGTCACGGCGGCGGTCAACGACTGACGTTTGTACTGCAGAAATCGAGGCGGCTCGACGGATCATGGCGGTGCCCTGACACGCGCCTCAGGCGTAAAATGGGCATCGTGCAGCACGCATTAGCGCTGCACCTGGAGGTGATGCCATGCGTCCGTTAACCGCTTGCACCTCGATCGCACTACTGGCGCTCTTGATCGTGCCACTGGCCAGCGCAGCGTCTTCGGTCGAAGTCGTCTACAAGAACCCTGAAAAATTCAGCGATGCCAGCCTGGACAGTCCGGGCTATGAGCGTGGTGCCGATCCTTATGTCATGAAAGAGCTGAGCAGCTACATCCAGAAGCTTGGCGAGCGGTACCTGCCACCCGGTGAGCAGCTGCAAATCGAAATACGCAACATCGACCTGGCCGGTCGCTATGAGCCCTGGAGGCCAAATGCCTACGAGGTGCGCTTCATGCGCGACATCACCTGGCCCAGCATCGATCTGCATTACGTGCTCAAACAGAATGGCCAGGTTGTCAGTCAGGCCGACGCCCGGGTCATGGATCAGCTTTATCTGCAACGGCCGGGGCGCGCCAGTAGAAGTGACAGGCTCTATTCCGAGAAAGCCATGCTGTCGGACTGGTTTCGCAGGCAATTTGCTGGGGAGAATCAGGTCAAGTTGAAGTGAGCCATGGTGTTGTGGGCCACCCGTCCAGTTCGTCGCTCCAGGATTCATTTGTCATGAAATGAAAATTCGCTGTCGTGCGATGCGAGGTGGTCACACCCGCTGCCCCCTTAGAGTCGGTGAAAAACACCGCAAAAGGGCGCAGCGCCCGGGAACACGAGAGCCGCCATGAGCAGACCCACCCGCACGACCGATTCCCCAACCGCCACCCGGCGCCCTCCTGCGCCCGGCCGAAAGCGCCGCACTCGCAAAGATGGCGATCTCTCAGACAACACCCAGCAACCAGGGCTGATCGATACGGCTGCCAACCAGACCCTGGCAGGCAATCCGCTCGTCAGTGTGCGCGCGGCGGATCTGGCCAGCGCGGCCGGTTACCTGCTCAAGGCCATGGGCAAGTCGCCGCTCAAGGTGGGCGCTCATGTGGGTGGCTACCTGAAGGAGCTGCGCGGTATCGTCGGCGGCAACTCCAGCATCGCACCGGACCCAAAGGACAAGCGCTTCGCCGATCCGGCCTGGCAATCCAACGCCTTCCTGCGCGCGCTGCTGCAAAGTTACCTGGCAGGACAAAGCGAGCTGACCCGTTTCATCGAAGGCACCGACCTCGCTCCGCTGGAAAAGAGCCGGGCCCGATTCGTGGCGACACTCTTGGCCGACGCCATGGCACCGAGCAACTCGCCACTGACCAATCCAGTGGCGTTGCGCAAGCTGGTGGACACTGGGGGCAAGAGCCTGGCCAGGGGCATGCGCCAATTCGGCGAGGATATGCTGAATAACCGCGGGCTCCCGAGACAGGTCGACAGCACACCGTTCAAGGTGGGGGAAAACATCGCCACGGCCAAGGGTGAAGTGGTGTTTCGCAACGAAATGTTCGAGCTGCTGCAATTCGCACCCACCACCGACAATGTCTATGCCCGACCGCTGGTGATGTCGCCGCCGCAAATCAACAAGTACTACGCCATTGACCTGTCGCCGGAGAAAAGCCTGATCAAGTGGATTCAGGACAGCGGAGTGGTCCTCTTCGTCATCAGCTGGCGCAATCCCACCCGAGAACATCGCGACTGGGGCCTGTCCGATTACGCACTGTGCCTCGACCAGGCTGTGGACGTGGCACGCAGGATAACCGGCAGCCCGGATGTGAACATGTGGGGCTCCTGCTCTGGCGGCATCACCCTGGCGGCCTATCTGGGCTGGCTCGCGGCCCGTGACGAAGGCCACAAGGTGGCCAACACCAGCTGGGCCGTGTGCGTGCTCGACATGCCCTCAGCGCTGGACGACACCACCCTCGGACTGTTCACGACCCCGTCTGCCCTGCGCGCGGCCAAGGCCAGCTCCCGGCGCAAAGGTGTACTGAGTGGCGAGGGCATGGCCCGCATGTTCGCCTGGATGCGGCCCAACGACCTGATCTGGAACTACTGGGTCAACAACTACCTGCTGGGCAATCAGCCGCCGGCCTTCGATATCCTGGCCTGGAACAACGACACCACACGGCTACCCGCCCAACTGCACGCGGACTACCTGGATTTGGTCCAGCAGAACCCCTACAGCCATCCGGGCACCCTGGAGATAGCCGGCGAATCGATCGACATGACCCAAGTGAAAGTGGGGGCCTACGTGATTGGCGGAACCACCGACCACATCACCCCGTGGCGAGGCTGCTACGGCACCGCGCGGCTGTTTGGCGAAGACACAACCTACGTACTGTCCAACGCCGGCCACCTGCAGAGCCTGGTCAACCCGCCGGGCAACCCCAAGTCGTTCTACTACGCGGCGCCTGCCGCCGCCGAGACACCGGAAACCTGGCTGCAGAACGCCGGCGAGCGCCAGCAGGGCAGCTGGTGGCCGCATTGGCGCGAATGGATCGGGCAACGCTCGGGCAACAGCCTGCCGGCGCCGAAAAAACTGGGCTCGCGCAAGTACCCGCCCCTTTTCCCGGCACCTGGAAGCTATGTGATGGAGCGTTGAGGTTGCCGTGTTTTCTTCGGGTTTAGCTCGTGGGATTCAGCGTTTTTGGCAGGCGTAGACATGAAAAAGCCCAACCTGAAAAGGTTGGGCTAAATCACTAAAAAATATGGTCGGGACGGAGTGATTCGAACACTCGACCCCTAGCACCCCATGCCATTATTTTATGGACATCAGTGGACGAATAGAGACGTCAAAAGACGGCTAGCACCTAGATAAACAAAGGGCTTCAGACTAGAATTCACGTCTACGAAGATCCACGAACGCCTACTGACAGCCGGCGTTTCTGTTTACCCCTTTGTTTACCCCTGAGACCAGCATGACCAGATACCCCAAAGCCGGCAAAGGCGGAGAGTGGAAAGTTAAAGAACTGCAAGCTATCCCTGCTGACTGGAAAGGCGACACCATCAGTGACGGAGGTGGGCTATCCGGCGAGGTACGCGTAAAAGCGGACGGCTCTATCAGCATCCGCTTTAAATATGCATTCCGCTGGAATGGCAAGGTGGCGTGGCATCAATGCGGGACATTCCCTGACACCGGGATTGCCAACATTCGGGCCGAACGCGACCGGGCACGCCAGAAAGTAGCCGAAGGTATCAATCCCTCCGATGAGAAAAAGGCCGACAGGATTAAAAAGCAGGCAGCCAACGAAGCTGTCATTGCTGAGGCCGAGCGTAAGGCCACCGAAAATTTAACAGTAGCCGACCTCTTTGAAGAGTGGATTAAGGATGGTGTCGCCCGACAGGACGGCAATGCAGAGTTAAAGCGCAGCTTTGGTAAGAACGTGATGCCCGCCATCGGCAAAAAGGCCCTGCGAGATTTGACTGAGAAGGACTTACTAGACGTACTACGAACTTTACGAGCACGTGGCCTGAACCGGGCAGTCGTCATACTGAACAATGACATGGGACAAATGCTGCGTTGGGCAGAAAAACGGAAGCCTTGGCGCGGCTTGATGATAGACGGCAATCCCGCCGACTTGGTGGAAGTGGAAAAGCTTCTGGATCACGATTATCAGGAACAGCGCGATCGCGTCTTATCTCCGGATGAAATTCGCGAACTGCGTGACATATTCGAACGCATGGACCATGAGTATGATGCCCTGCCTGCTGGCCAAAAATATTCCGGCATCCGCTCCCTGGAGAAAAAAGCCCAGCTCGCAATATGGGTATGCTTGAGCACCCTCTGCCGTATTGGCGAACTACTCAAGGCCGAATGGCACCACGTCGATCTCGCCAAAGGTACTTGGTTTCTTCCAGCAGAGAACACCAAAGGGCATCGCGGAAAGCGACAAGACCATCACATCTTTCTGTCGTCCTTCGCCTTGCGTCAGCTTAAGGAGTTGCACACACTCACTGGCACCACATCCTATCTTTTCCCTGCAACCAACAATACCGGCCACGTCGATCTCAAAAGTATCTCCAAACGTGTAGGCGACCGGCAGGTGCAGTTCAAGAATCGCAACAAGCCACTCGCAGGACGCCGCCATGACAACACGCTGGTATTGAGCAATGGCACCAATGGCGAATGGACACCGCACGACCTAAGGCGCACGGGCGCCACGATGATGCAGGAGCTTGGCGTCAACTTGGATATTATCGACCGTTGCCAGAATCACCTGCTGGGTGGGGCAAAGGTACGCCGGCACTACTTGCACCACGATTATGCAAAGGAAAAGGCCGAAGCGTGGCGCCTTCTGGGTGAGCGAATCGAGGCGATCTTAAATGCCGCAATTGTGATTCCAATCAAACGTGTCTGACCGCGCCACAAGGGGCGCCTCATCCACCCGCTTCCACCCGCTTCCGAGCAGGTTGCTAAACTGATCAAGACGATTATGTGGAGCGTTGTGATGAAAAGGTCTGAGCGCAAAATTTTTTTGGAGCTTTACAAGGCATTCCGAACCAATGAGCCAATGAGCCCCGAGGGAATGGAGGCCGCTGATCGGCTAGCGAATGAACTATTGAAAGTGAAGCCCGTTGGCCACCCTCGACTGCTAACCAATGATTGGCGCCAAAAACCGGCGTTCTTTGCCGCTCTAGAGGTTGAAGCCAAAGTGCGGGATGGTGAAACCTATACTCAAGCCACGGCTATGGTTGAAAGCATGCATCCCGCTGTCTCGCGCACCATTGAGCGATACAGGCAGAGAGGAAAGACTCTACACCTCATGGTTGGCCAGCCGATGTCTTCCTGGAAGACACTTGCAAATGTCCTTCCGGGGGATTCCCATCCTTTTCCCAGCCTGCCACCTCGAAAGATGAAGCTTCGCAGCGACCACACAAATTAGGCTCCCAATCAATTTCGCTGCCAAATGGAAAATTTTTCGATTGAAACATAGCTAAACCACCAAGTGCACCGACATCAATTAAGCCCTAATTGATGTCGGTGCCAAGCAGCAAATATGTGTATTGAATACATAGCCAGACCCACTAAGCGCTACTAAGCGCAAAAGGAACTGGCCATGTCTGCAACCATCACCTCCCCCTCTCGCCGCATCCTGCGACTGCCCGAAGTTATGGCATCCGTTGGCTTTGGCCGCGCTCATATCTACAACTTGATCGCAATGGGACACTTCCCCAAGGCCAAACGCATCGGCGTTAGGGCCGTAGGCTGGGACTCGCGGGAAATTGAAACCTGGATCGCACAACACCTGGAGGGCTGAAAAATGTCCCACCAACAAAGTACCCAGGAGAAGACCGACGCCCGCGGAAAATCGAGGATTCAGTGCTCTCGCCAATCCTACATCGACGAACTAATCGACATTATCGAGCAGAGCGACGACCAGTCGAAGCAATTGGCGGATGCGGTGCTGAAGCTCTATCAACTGATCGAGAAAGCCGCTGTGTTGTTGTTCGTAGAGCATTCTGACACTACAGTCGGCTATGCCTTTCTCGACGCTGTTGAAGCACTGACCGCACTACCATCTTTCACGGTCGACACCCCGACCTATCAGCAAGCCCGACATAGCGCTCGCGTATTTGCCGGACTTTTGAAAAACGGTCGTATTCGTATTAAAACCCGCAGAGATAGGGGCTGACCATGGAGACGGCCCACACTCAAATAGCGGACCTAAAGTCGCGAGTATTACTCGCAGAGCTAATCGGTGAATCGGTCCAGCTAACGAAACAGGGGGACGAGCACAAAGGCCTCTGTCCATTCCATGATGAAAAGACCCCCTCGTTCAGCATCTATACCGACGAACACGGCGTTGAGCGCTACAAGTGTTTTGGCTGTGGTGTAAATGGCGACCATCTCGATTGGTTAACCCATTTGGGCATGGACCTCCCCACAGCCCTCCAACACCTACGCCTACGTGCGGGCGACTCGCCGCCGATCTCCAAGCCGAATGGCAAGGCAAGCAATTGGCAGGCGGGGCCACCGCCGACCAACCAGATACCGCCATCCAAACTGTACAGCGCCAAAGCCAAATGCGTACTGCCTGTGGTAACGGCGTGGCCTTACCGCGACGAATACGGTGTCCTGATTGGCTACGTGTGTCGGCTGGAACATGAGGGGAACAAAGAGATTATTCCGGTGCAGTGGGCTAGCGATGGCCGCTGGCGGCAACGCGCCTTTTCGGAGCCCCGCCCATTATACGGCGTCGAGTTGCTGACACAGTACCCCAAAACGAAGGTGCTGCTGGTCGAGGGCGAGAAAGCCGCCGACGCCGCCCGGCGCCTGCTAGTAGCGTTAAACATTGTGGTCGTAACCTGGGCCGGAGGCTGCCATGCCTTCCATAAAACCGACTTGCAGCCGCTCTCGGCGCGCGAGGTGGTGTGCTGGCCGGATCATGACGAACCGGGCGAGTCTGCCATGCTGGCTATCGCCGATAAGCTGGTAAAACTCGGCACACGGGTGCGAATTGTCAAACCCGATCAAAACTGGCCTGCGGGCTATGACTTGGCAGATCTCGAAACGAACGGCTGGACGGGTAAACAGGTACGCAAGTACCTACAGGACAACCTGTACGAACCGTCTGAGATGAGAACATCAGATTCAAAAAACACGAAAACCCACTCAGCAATTAAAAAGCAGGGGGAACCAAGAGAACCGAGGGGGAATGCCTGCAGTGACGGGGCTTTCACTGGTTCCCTCAATCAAGAAGCGAAGGGAACTGAGGGAACCGATACGCGGGAGCGGCCCTACTATCAGGTTTATGACGAGCCGTTCGAGAAGCTGCGTGCAGGGGTATATCTGCACGGCCAACGCCATGGTAAAGGGCGAGACGCGCCGGTTATCGAGTTCGATCTGTGGATCTGTTCGCCGCTGCACGTGATGGCCATCACCTCAAGGGATGGTGCCGACTTCGGGCGTCTGCTGCGATTTCAAAATACCTTGGGAAATTGGCGTGACTGGGCTATGCCGATGCACCTGCTCAAGGGCAGCGGCGAAGATCTGCGCGGCGAACTACTCAACATGGGAGTAGAAATCGATCCCGACACTGCCAGAGTGCTAAACCGATATTTACAGAGCCAGCACCCAGAGCGTCGGATGATCGCGGCCGCCTCTACCGGCTGGCACAACGATCATCTGTTCATCATGCCAAAGCAGAACATCGGCGAGGGTGAGGCCATCTATCAGAGCGAGTCTGCGAATCTCGACGATTATCGTCAGGGAGGAACCATAAAAGGCTGGCAAGACGAAATTGGTAAGCGCTGTGCAGATAATCCAATCTTGATGCTGGCGGTCTGCACGGCACTGGCTGGCCCGTTGTTGTTTCATTTGCAACGCGATGGTAGAGGTTTCCATTTATACGGCGACAGTTCCAAAGGCAAGTCCGCTGCTGTTCAAGCAGGTGCATCGGTATGGGGCCATGGCAAAGAATTCATGCGGTCGTGGCGTACCACCAGCAATGGCCTCGAAGGTGTGGCTGACCTGCACAATGACACTCTGCTGGCCTTGGACGAGATTGGCGAAGCTGACCCGAAGGAGATCGGCTCAACGGTCTACTGCGTTTCCAATGGTGTTGGTAGGGCCAGAGCAACGCGCACGGGTTCCGCGCGTAAAAATCGGCGTTGGCGGCTGATGTTGCTTTCATCCGGCGAGCTGACGTTGTCTCAGCACATGGCTGAGGCAGGCAAGCATAGCCGGGCAGGCCAGGAGCTGCGCATGCTCAATGTGCGTGCTGACCAGTTCGAGTTCGGTGCATGGGCAGAATTACATGATTTGCCTGGAGGGCGGGAGTTCGCCGACGCCATTCTCAGCGCCAGCGTGACGCACTACGGACATGCCGGACCGGAGTTTGTTACCAAACTGCTGGAATGCAGTGAAATTCACGAGTTGCCCGCAACGCTGGTGGAGTCGCGTCGATTGTTCCCGACCGTTAATGGGCAGGAAGGTCGAGCAGCAGAGCATTTCGCAATTGTGACAATGGCTGGTGAGCTGGCTAGTACCTGGGGAATATTGCCTGTACCCGAAGGTTCAGTCCGTGATGCCATGTTGGTGCTGTACCATGACTGGCGCAGCAACCAGGGTAAGTATTTAAGCGAGAATGCCAAAATACTAACCAACATTCGCAACTTCCTATCCCGCTATGGGGAGGCAATGTTTTCGAAGCTGCATGATAAATCATCCCTGCCCCTTCGAGATCGCGCTGGCTGGTGGAAGACGGAACACACACCGATAGGAGACCGACGCGTTTGGCTGTTCACCAGTGAAGCACTATGCCGCGCAACGGGGGGATACGACATAAACCGCATCATCAGTTCGTTAAACGCAGCAGGCTGGATCACTGAGCGCAGTGGCGGTAAGAACGCGAAGCGGGTAGGTATAGATGGAGAAAAGATGTGGCTTTACCACCTCGTCCTAACGGATGAAGATGTGACTACGTCGGACGGGGCGGAGTAAAATGGCCGAATCGCTGAAACTGGCTTGGCGTCTAACTGCAGTAGCGGTTCCCCCAGTTCCCCAGCAAGCAAAACAGAGGGAACCGATAGAGCCCACCAGCTTCTGGTGGTTCCCTTGCTTCCCTCGGTTCCCCCGAAAAAATATGTAGTTGATGAAACGAATTTACTTGCCGCCCCCTCCGGCAACGATACGTTCGGTTATCGAGCAACGCGCCCATAACACCGCCGCCACCGCTTCACCTGAGTGGCGCCAAGCCCGTGATTTGTACATAGACCACCTGATGATTTGCCGAAGCTGCTTTGCGCTGACAGGCCACTACTGCTCCACGGGTGCTGCGCTGCGCGCCCAATATAGCGCCACAGCAGTCGCCTCTATCGAAACCTCCCCTGGCAGCAGTTGAAGAGTCTAGCGGAAGGTTAAATTCGCTTTGAGAAACGCTTGGAGCAACCAGTTAAGGGGCATTGACCAGGCGTTTACCTAAGACCAACACATCTACCACTATTTCTGACAGACCTTTCGTAGCGATGGACTGGAAAATGCTCGCATTGGGCAATACCCTGCGTGTATCTACCAACGTTACGAGCTGAAACATGTCAGGGAATAAGATGTTTGAAAGCCCACGTTGGCTGCGTGACCTTCTGCGCTTCTTGCCGCTGAAGAGCCAGTTCGTTCTGTCAGGCAACATCCGCGACCTGCAGGCCAGTGAAGTGGCGCCTGGCACGGTAACCGCGCAGAGCTTCAACCAGACTCTCTGCAATGCCTTGCTCAATGCAGGGTATGCCCATGTACTCGCCTGGGACCCGGTATCCGGCTTCCAAGCGATCAGCATCCCTGGCACTGACCCGACGGCCGGCCATACACTGATGCAGGAACTCGGGTTGACCCCAGTTGACGGTATCGCGCCAGCAGGAGTTGACCTACTCGGCGCCACTTTACCGCGCTTGATTGGCCGTGCCGGTGAGCCCATCGCGTTGTTGATCGACTTCGCCTCGCGCTTGGTAGTGCGCAACGACTCACTTACCGCTGTCGAACATCAAATGTTCACTCAGGCTCTGGTGCTGTCCCATCAGGCTCGCAGCCGTCCAGCCACGGAGTTGCGCAGACCGTTCTTCAACACCCTTCTCTGGCTGGTAGAAAAGGAAGGTGATCTGCCCGATTGGTTGCTGATCGATAATCCCCGCATGCGCCACATCCCTGTTTCCAAACCCGACCAACTGGCGCGTCGTGCACTGGCACCAGCCCTACTCAAAGGGCTCAATGGTAACCAGGGTGCCAACGAAGAGGCCACTCGCCAGGCCGTGGACGTATTCGTACAGAACACCGAAGGGCTGCTGTTGCTCGACCTCAGTGCCATCGCGCAACTGGCACGGGTCGAGGGCGTGGCCATGGAGCAGATCGCCGATGCTGTACGCCGCTACAAGATCGGTGTCACAGAGGATCCTTGGCTAAAAATCGACCGTCAGCGCATCCGCCAGGCTGACGCCATCGTCCACCAGCGGATTAAAGGCCAGCAGCACGCCGTCACTCACATGCTCGACATCGTCAAACGAGCGATGACCGGCGTCGGAGCCGGCCGCAAAGGCAATCGGCCCCGGGGCGTTGCCTTCCTCGCCGGCCCGACCGGGGTGGGCAAGACCGAATTGGCTAAAACCGTCACCAGCCTGCTATTCGGCGACGAAAGCGCCTACATTCGCTTCGACATGTCTGAGTTCAGTGCCGAGCATGCCGATCAACGCTTGATTGGCGCACCGCCTGGCTACGTGGGTTATGACGTCGGCGGCGAACTAACTAATGCGATCCGCGAGAAACCGTTCAGTGTGGTGCTTTTCGATGAAATCGAAAAAGCCCACCCGCGCATCCTTGACAAATTCCTGCAGATCCTCGACGACGGCGTGCTCACCTCCGGCCGAGGGGATCGGGTGTACTTCTCCGAAGCACTGATCGTGTTCACCTCCAACCTGGGCATCTACCGCTATGGCGACAATGGCGAACGGGTCGCCAATGTCCTACCAGGTGAAGCCTTCGAGCAGGTCCAGAGCAAGGTGCGCAGTGAAATCGACCGGCATTTCAAGCTGGTTCTGAACCGTCCGGAGATTCTCAATCGCATCGGTGAGAACATCATTGTCTTCGACTTTATTCGTGAAGACATCGCCGTGCAGATCTTCGACCAGATGGTCAACACCACTTTCAGCGACCTAGAGGCGCAGGACCTCTTCATCGAATTGACAATCCAGGCGCGCCAGACCTTGCAAGGACTATGCTTGCACGACCTGTCCAACGGTGGCCGAGGCATCCGCAATCAGTTGGAGGCAAATCTGCTTAACCCATTGTCACGAGCTCTGTTCGACCAGGATGCGCGACCAGGCGAACATTTTAGGATCACCGAGTTGAGCAATCGCGGACTGACAATGGAACGTTACTGAACATGGAGCTGAGCCTGTCGCGCGTGCACTTTCCGGTTACTACCCTCGGTCCAGGTCGACGCTTGGGCATTTGGTTCCAAGGCTGCAGCATCCGCTGCCCTGGCTGTATCTCTGCCGACACATGGGGGGCAGGACATCTCCGTTTGTCGACGGAGAAACTGCTTGAACAGATTACGCCCTGGCTGCGCGAGGCAGAGGGCATCACGATTTCCGGCGGTGAACCATTCGACCAGTTCGACGCTCTGCTCCGCCTGCTCCAAGGCCTGCGTCGTCTTAGCCAAGCTGATATCTTGGTCTACAGCGGCTACCCCCTCGAAAAGCTCGACGCAAAACTGCGCCAGGCCAACGGCCTGATCGACGCCTTGATCAGTGATCCCTATGACGAAACACTCAGCCAATCCATGGCCCTGCGTGGCAGTGACAACCAACGCCTTAGCCTGCTCACCCCAATAGGCCGGACGCGCCTGGGCAACTACGATCGCCCACTCGAGCCCGCCGACAAGGCGCTCGACTTGATGTTCGACGAAACGGGCAGCGTGTGGATGGCCGGAATACCCCGGCGCGGTGACCTGTTGCGATTGCGCGATCTACTGCAGGACCAGGGCCACCATTTACAGATCAGCGCACACGCAGCACGACGCCGCTGAGTGGAGTACACCCCATGATACGTTTCTGCCCCAATTGCAAAACTGAGCGCTCTCTCCATGAGATGTTTTGCGAGGGGTCTATCCGGGACCAGCCCTGCGGATGGGACCTCGCCGGTGAGCCCATCCACCCTGATGGATGGCGCCCCCAGGCTATCGTCACCCAGGAGAGCATCGTCGATGTTAGCCCGGCACAGGACAACGTCCCTGCTTTAGTTTGCGAAAACGGTCACCAAATGGACGATGGCGACCTGATGTGCCTCGAATGTGGTGGGACACTTGCGCAAGCTGTGGCGCCCTCCGTCTCTGAGTTAGAAATCGGCGAGCCAGAGGCCACCACTGAAACTCTAATTGATGGTTGGCGCCTGATCCGACAGATCAGCAATACCGATGGCGTGCATGCACGATACCTCGCCAAACACGACGAAACCGCGCAGCAAGCAGTGCTAACCCTATATCGACAGGGTGCCGAACCGGATCCGGCAATCTACGACGTGATCCGCCGTCTGCCGCGCGAACATGTCCCTGAGATCATCTCTACTGGTCGCTGGGATGACCGCGCCTTCGAGGTCATCGAAGAACTCAACGGCGGTACTCTTTTAGACCTTGGCAACGTGATTCGCGATAGCGAAAGCGTTCGCTACGTGGTCAGTGAACTGGGCCAGGCACTGCATGCTTTCAACGAGGCAGGTCTGCGTCACCGTGACCTGCGCCCAGCCAGTCTACTGGTACGCTCCCGCGACCCGTTAGATCTGGTGATCAGCGGCTTCGGTTCAGCACGCCTATCGGAGTTCGACTTAGATATTGTGTCGCCATTAGAAACCAGTCGATACACGGCGCCCGAGGCCATCGCTGGAGGTGTTGCTGCGGCATCTGACTGGTGGAGCCTGGGCATGATCCTGCTCGAGCAACTAACCGAGGGTGCCTGCTTTAATGGCATTAATGCCAATGCCTTCCTTATCCACGTGCTGGCCAACGGCGTGCCCATCCCTGACGACCTCGACCCGCAACTGAATCTGCTACTGCGTGGTCTGCTGGCACGCGACCGCCACCAACGCTGGCAATGGCGACAAGTTGAGGAGTGGCTCAACGGCATTGCGGTCGAGGCACCCGCCTCCTCCGTCCAACAGAATGACGGCGGCGAAGGCGCCACACTGCAGTTGGGTCCACGGTCTTACCACAAACCTGGTGTATTCGCCCTGGCAGCGGCACAGGCGGACAACTGGCAACAGGCCCTGGACCATCTGATACGCGGTGTGATCGTGACTTGGGCGGAGCAGGTCGGCCTAGCTCCATCCTTGATCGCAAGCTTGCGACAGATCGTCCTGCACGAGAGCATCGAAGATGACTTCCGTCTCATGCTGGCACTGAAGGCTCTCAACCCGGAAATCCCCTTGATCCATCGCGGCGACATTGTCACCCCGGGATGGCTGCTGGACCACCCACTGGAAGGCTATCGTCTGATCAGCGGTTCAGTCCCAGACCTGCTCGATCAACTACAGACTGACCATTGGTTGTCGCGCCTGAAGACCCGCGGGGAGAGCGTCCGCCAGCGAGCCCTACATCAACACATCGAGTTGGTCGAGGAGACGCTGCGGATTTACCTGTTGTCGACATCGCGCGCCAAGCTGGCGACAGAGTGGCAGGAACGTCAACGACTGCTTCCAGACACCGATCACCCGGGACTTATGTCTTTGTCAGAACGCCGAGTGATCGCTGAAGAAGATCTGATCGTGTTGCTTAGTGCCGCAATCAGCCAATTCCGTTCAGCCGCCTCGATCGTCGAAGAGGCCGCTGAGCTGGCAAGGACTTTCAATGTTGGCTGGTTCGACGCGGAGTCGGCAGCCGAACTGTTACTGCATTCGCGTATGGAGCTGTACCGCAGCGTCGATGAGCGCATCCGCGGCTTTGCTCGCTGCGGTGTACCGACTGTGGACGAGTGGGCCGAGCAATTTCTCCTGGAACGGCGCATGCCCTTGGCTCAGACTTTGGTGCTGCTGGCCATCCCGACGAACCAGTGGCTGGAACCACAGAAGCAGCAATATGTCTCGCAAATCCTCGACTTCTTCGAGAAAAAGGTGGTAACAGCCGTGATGCGCGGCCCCCTGGTGCGCATGAGCATCGGTAAGACTACCGCACGCGTCGACGTCAACGAACTGAACAGTGAACGCAGTCCGGCCACAGCCTTACTCGACCACCTGCTGCAACGCAATGCCAACGCAGTGAACCTCGACCCGGAATGCTTCCAGCTCATCGACCGGCTGGAATCACGCCTGCACGCCTTGTACCGACAGAGCGCGCTATACAAGCGCGACACTGGTATCGATGGCCTGTACCTTGGCTTCCCGTTCCTGCTCAACCGAGATGCACGTGGCACCACGCGTACGCGGATCATCCCGTTGCTGCTGTGGCCAATGAAACTGCTGCTTGAGCTGGGCAGCCGTGGCCATGCCGCACTGGCCTTCGACAGTGAGCGTGAAGAAGTCCGGCTCAACCCCGCCTTGGAAAGCGTGCTTGGTGCCGAAACCTTTAAGCGCTGGCGCAAGACCGCCGACGAACTTCTGGGCCGCTCGTCGATCCGCGCCGCGGATGTAATGGATGCCTTCGGTATGCTCGCCACCATCCGCTCGCGAACGCTCGGCAGCTTGCCGGCCAGTACAGTGGAAATTGCTCCGTACCAAGATGAACTGAGCTGCGCCGCGGTACTGTTTCATGTGACTTTCATGGGGCAAGCCATCGGCGAAGACTTGCGCTTGCTTAAGAACCTGTCGCCTGCCGGCACCGGCCTGGAGACTGCATTGCGCCTCAAAGCCGCCGACGCGGCAGTTCCCGAAGTATCGCCAAACGAGCTGCAACGGTTCTTTACTGTGGCCAGCGACCCTTCGCAGGAGGCAGCGGTGATCCAAGCACGGCAGAGTCCGGGGCTTCTGATCGAGGGGCCGCCAGGCACCGGCAAGAGTCAGACCATCGTCAACATGGTCGCCGACGCCATCGGCCGCCAGCGCAGTTTGCTCGTGGTTTGCCAGAAGCATGCGGCACTAGAAGTGGTGTACAAGCGCCTGGTGGCCGAAGGTCTGGGCCAACGCATCGTCATGCTCAATGACGTCAACCGCGACCGCGAGCCGGTTATCCGTAGTATCCGCGAACAACTGGAAAACTTGTTCACCGATTGCAGTCAGACGCAAGGCTGGCGGCGCCAACGCGAGGAGGTTGCAGCCCGTATCGAAGCCTTGGAGGGCGAACTTGACCGCTTCCACCATAGCCTGCATCGCCTAGATGAACACACCGGCCTCAGTTATCGCCAACTGCTCGGTGAACTGATTGAATTGGAGTCCGGCCCAGCGCCAATCGAGTTCCCGGCCTTGCGTCAACGCTTGGCCCCCCTGGACCCTGCCAGCCTGACCCGCATAGTAGAAAACTGCGCCCCTCTGATACGCTTGTGGTTGCCAGCTCGCTTCGAGGGCAGTCCGTTAGTACAGTTGCAGCCTTTCGCCGCCGACCGCCCAACATTACAAGCCTTCACCGACAACTTGCACAGTTTCACCCAGGCCGAGATCAACCGTCAGGCTACGCTGCAGGCGCGTTCCGCCAGCTTCGAGATCGACGATCCGACGCCGTACCGCAGTTGGATAGCGACCCATGTCGCTACTCTGCTCGGTTTAAATGAAGAACAACGCCTACGCCTGGCACGCTGGCTGCCATTGTTTCGCAGCCGCGAAGCCGGCCAGACGCCAAAAGGTGAGTCGATTCTTGGCGAAATGCTCCAGCTCGACCAGCAGCTCGGTCAACTGGACCAGGACCACTACGCAGCCATCCTGTCGCCAGCCCTCAGCCTGGTCGAGAGCAAGGCGCTCAGGCATCTGGAGCACGACTGCGCCAAGGTAATGTCCACCCGCTCCTGGCTGGCGAACATCAATCCGCTGCATCTGCTGCGGCGCAAGCGCCTGCGCAACTTTCTCCAAGAGCTGGGGCAAAGCCTGGCCGTTGAAGTCCTGCCGATCCTGCACGCCGCCATTTGCCTGGAAATCCAGTGGCGTCCTCTGCGCGCCGAGCTGGCGACACTGCATCAGGCATTAGAGCTGGAGAAAGTAAGTCAGCAAGCTGGCCTAGAACTGATCAGTGCAGTGAAGAGCGACATCCGCAACCTGCTGGAGATCCAGGCTCTGGCCCATGCCATAGCACAATCGCCGCGCCCCCAGGAGGCCGACGAGGCCGTCCTGTCCGGGGACAAGCAACACCTCGAGGCGCTGCTGAACAATCTCGACGCCTCGCTGATGCGCCACAGCGTTCGCCAATCCAGCCTCGACCAGCTCAAGGTGCTCGGCGATTGGCTGGGCAATGACCTGGTTCAACATCTACAACACGCCATCGCGCACAACCTGAATAATCAATTGATACTCGATCGCCTGCATGAGGCGCAGCCCTTCCTCGCCGACTATCAGGCATTTCGCGGCCGCGCTGGCCAACTGGCCGCGCCGGAGCTGGAGTTGCTCGCACTGCTGCGTCAGCGCCAGGAACAACTGGACGGTATTGCACCCGAGCAACTCGAATCCGCCGTGAGGCGCTTGCTTAACCGCGAAGCGCGACTGGGATGGAAACATCGCGTCGAGCAGGCGCACCCCGAACTGCTGCTCAGCCAGGACGAGGCTCGGGCCAAGGTCGCCAGCCTCGCACAAGCCGATGCACAGATGCGCGTGCTTAACCGCGAACTGCTGGCGAACGGCATCGACCTTGCTCGCCTGGGCAATCGCAAGCAGTGGGATGATGTCACCCGCCTGACCGGTAAGCGCTCGCGGCGCCTGCGCGAATTCATCGAACTGGGCAGTAACCTCGGCCTAATGAGCTTGCGCCCTGTGTGGCTGATGAACCCGGACGTGGCCAGCCGCGTGCTGCCCCTCAAGGCTGGCCTGTTCGATACTGTAATCTACGACGAAGCCTCGCAGATGCCCGTGGAGTTCGCCTTGCCGACCCTATTTCGCGGCCAGGTCACAGTGGTCAGTGGCGACGAGAAGCAAATGCCACCGACAGCATTCTTCTCCAGCCGCATCGAAAGCGATGAAGCCGAAGTGTTCGACGGTGACGAGCCTGATCCAGATGCTGACGATGAACAACGCGAAGCTTTCGAAGACACCTGGAACCGTCGCGAAATCAAGGACTGTCCCGACCTGCTGCAATTGGCGCGCAACGCCCTGCCCAACACTACGTTGCAGATCCATTACCGTTCGGCCTACCGTGAGCTGATCGGTTTCTCAAACGCTTCGTTCTACGGTAATCGTCTTAACGTCCCAGTCCGTCATCCGCAGGCGAACATCCTGCGTATCAAGCCGCTGGAGCTGATCCAGGTTAGTGGCCTGTACCAGAACCAGAGCAACGCCGATGAAGCCGAACGGGTCGTCGAATACCTCAACGAACTCTGGCAGCAACCCTATGGCCAGCGGCCTTCGGTAGGTGTGGTCACCTTCAACCGCAAGCAGGCCGAACTGATCGAGGAGCACCTTGAGCAGCGAGCCGAGCAGGACGAGTTGTTCCGTACTGCATACGCCGAGGAGCGCGAGCGCAGCGAGGAAGGCGAGGACATGTCAGTGTTCGTCAAGAACGTAGAAAACGTGCAGGGCGATGAACGTGACATCATCATCTTCTCCTCCACCTTCGGTCGCAACAGCCAGGGAACCTTCCGCCGCAGCTTCGGCGTGCTTGGGCAGACTGGCGGTGAGCGCCGTTTGAATGTGGCTGTGACCCGTGCACGACGCAAGGTGGTAATGATCACCTCGATGCCGATCGCCGATATCTCCGACATGCTCAACACGCATCGCGCGCCCAACAGCCCGCGTGATTACCTGCAAGGCTACTTGGAGTACGCCCGCGTGCTCTCCTCGGGCGATTTCGGTAGCAGTGGCAGGCTGCTCGAGCGTCTGCAGACGGATCGCAACAGCAAGCAACGCGAAAAAGGTCAGCGGCGTGATGGTTTCGTCAGACTGGTCGGCGAGTTCATCCACTCCCTAGGCTGGCAGGCCGCGCCCGCGAACGAGGGCGATGCTTTCGGTCTCGACTTCGCCATCGAGAACGCCAGCACGGGTCTGTACGCCATCGGCATCGAATGCGATGCCCCATGCCACGTGCTGCTCGAACGCGCTCGCGCGCGGGAGATCTGGCGCCCATCCGTGCTTCAACGGGCCATCCCTCATATCCACCGGGTCTCGTCAAAGGCTTGGTATCACAATGGCGAAAGCGAGCGCGTACGTCTGCGTGAAGCCATCGAGCAAGCAATGCAGGCCACGCTTCCGTCGCAACAGACGCCCACTACAACCAATACGGAATCCTGCCAATGAGTGGTCCGAAGGTCGTTCGAATTGTCACCCGCGAAGAAGTCATCGCCATCTGCGAAGGCCACCTGCAACGCCTGGAGTACGCAGTGGCACGTTGGCAGGCGCAAGCCAGCAAGGTCGGGGAGCTAAGCGAACAGGAGTGCGTCGCCACCTTAGCCAGACGCAATCGCCTGAGCGCCTTGCTCGCGCAGGAGCGCTTTGCCGAACTGCAGAAGGCCGTGCCTGTTGAGATCGAGCACCTGCGCCGTGACCTGGAGGATCGCGAAGAACGCGCGATCATTCGCGCCGCCGAGCGACGCCAACGCGAACGACGCCTCCAGGAAAACGCCGCGACCTTACTCAATGCCCTGCAAGCCAATCCCAAAGGCACCGATCAAGCCTTGCTGCATTCACTGTCACGACTAGCCAAAGGCGCCAGCCAGGATGACGGCGAGCGTCTGCTGGCCGAGGGTTTCGCCCAACTGGCCAAGGCCAGCCAGAAAGAATCTCTGAGCGAAGCCCAACGTGCCTTGGCGCAGCAACTCAAAGTCGAGGAACCTAAGCTCTCCTTGGCCAACTGGGCGATGACCCGACAACCAGAGGCATCGCAGGATGTACGCCTGCAACGCATCGACCGGTATATTGTCGAACTGGAATTACTGCAAGGTGCCGACAGTGCCGCTCCCTTTCTCCAGGCACTGGAAAGAGCCGGAGAGGTAACCCAAGCGCAGCGGCATAATCTACTGCTGGACAGCCTTGTACTCGACCTGGCCACAGCCACCCGCGATTTCCATAAAAAACGCGAGTGCCTCGAACAGCTGCAGGGCCTCGCCAGCGAAATCGAAACATGGGCAAGTGCTGAACACACTCCTCTACTAAGTCAGATCTCTACCTGCAACATAGTCACAGACCTCGCGGCGATGGCTGGGCTAAACGAACAATGTAAAGGCCTTATTGCGAACCATTTAAAAGCCCAGGCCGCCCTCGCCCGCCGCGAGGCCGTGCTCGGAGGCCTGGCAAGCCTCGGCTACGAAGTGCGTGAAGGCATGGCTACCGCCTGGGCAGAAACCGGAAAGGTCGTTCTGCGCAAGACCGCTACTCCCGGCTACGGCGTGGAAGTTGGCGGCAAGGCCGACATCGACCGCATGCAAGTTCGGGCAGTCGCCCTCAGCAGCGACCGTGACAAGACCCGAGATCGCGATGTTGAAACCATTTGGTGTGGCGAGTTTCATCGGCTACAGGCGCTGCTGAAAGACAAAGGCTGCGAGTTGCTGATCGAGCGTGCACTGTCGGTAGGTGAGGTCCCGCTCAAAGAATCGAGTATTTCCATGTCCAGCAAAGAAGCAAGCGTTGATCAGCAAAAGACTATTAATCCGTGAGGCATTACAAATGCCTATTCAAATATTCAGACAGTCCGTTTGACGTAGCTGAGCATCGATGTCCTACACCGTTTCGGATCTCAAAACCATAGCGCTCCAAAAAACTTTGTGCAGCCAAGCTGGACGAACTCATCGATAGCAGCCTGAACTGCAGCAAGACTGCGAATCTTGAAGAGTTACGACATGAGTTCCTTCCTTTTCTCAGGTAGCTTCAGGCTTTTGCACCGCTCTTCACGACCCGGCCAGCAATTCTCGGCACGATTAACTCCCACTCTTGCGAACGATGATGGGCTCGGAAGGCCTCTTCACACCGATCAGAATGCCGCACTAAAACAGCTGCCACTTCACAATCCTCAATCTCAAGGTCCAGGTTGAATGACTTTGCTGTACGGCCTACAACCTGACCGTCCGCATCCTGAATCAGATATCTCCCTTCATGAGCCTTGAACGCAAGCGTGTCGCCAGGCTCAAGCGCCGCCAATGTCTTATGTATTGATGCCGTAGGGTTCTGGCGCCCAGCATAATCGAGATCAATATCCTTCAAAGAGAGCTGTAGGAAGCGCTTCTCCAGCTCTGCGAGGAATTCACCTTGGAAGACGCGCCCCATGACCTCCTCGGTAAGCTGGCGGCTGAAGGGATTGCCCCCAGCGAATTCACACATGGTCAGAGTTTGCTCGGCGCGGGTCATGCCCACGTAGTAAAGTCGGCGTTCATCGCAAAGAGTTTCCGGCTGAGTGGACCAGCCGCCATCAAGCACTACAACGTGGCGGAACTCCAATCCTTTGGCAGAATGGATAGTGCCTAGGTAAAGTCCATTCCTGGGTTGTTGGCGTAGCTCCCGGAAATAGTCGTAGAGCCAATCGATCAGCGTCTGGGCGCTCAGAGGGCATTGTCCAAACTCTGCTGTGAGCTGTTCAAAGGCGGTGGCCAATATGCCGTGCCAATCCGGCGCGAGCTGCCTTTCGCTCATGCATGCCCATGCCTCGGAAGCACTCAGCGGCTCGGTAATCCCGCGTAGTATTTCAACAGCCTGCACGAAGCCGCGCTGAGCGGTCAAAGGCAAGACACCTTCCTTGTCAGCAGCAAGGCAATACGGAACGCCATGAGCTTCACACCAGGCCTGAAGGGGCAGCAGGTACTGGTGAGTACGGGCCAACACCGCGCAGCCCTGCCAATCCTCGGTGTCCAAACTGAGCAAACGCTGCAGCTCAGACATCGCAGCTTGGGCCTGCAGGTTCGCCCTCGTGTCGCCCTCAGCCTCTATCCTCAGGCGAACCACGCGTCCTGCCCGCTCAAGGTCCAGGGTCTCCCAATCGCCGCCCTTCGGCCGTGCGCGGCGAACAGTGTCGATCTGAATCGGGTGATCCTTTTTGAGCCGATCGGGGTTGCGGCCAATGACGCTGTTGGCCGCATCGATGATGCAGCCGCTGGAGCGGTAATTGTCGACCAGATAGTTCTTTGTGGCCGAGTAATCCTCGCGAAAGCGCTCTATGTATCGATTATTGGTATCACGCCAGGCGTAGATGTTCTGGTCATCGTCACCTACCGCCAAAATGCACAAACGTCCTTCCTCTTCGGACTTGCGCCCGGCCAATGCACTCACGAGTCGATACTGCAGGTCGTCGATGTCCTGGTATTCATCGACGAGGATGTAGCGGTAGCCTCGCATCAGTTGCTCGCGTAGATCGTCCTCGCCTTCTACCTGACGCTTGCCCTCAAGCAACTCAACAGCGTCTCCCATCACTTGGGCCAGGCGCCCTTCCTCGACCGTTTCACCTCGCTCGAAGCGGGTACCAGTCAGGCGCATCGCCATGCGGTGATAAGTCATCACGTTGACCCCAAAGGCATCGGGGCCCACCAATTTGAGCAGGCGCTGCTTGATCTCGTTGGCTGCGTGACGGTTGAAAGTCAGAGCCACGATGCAGCGCGCCGGCACGCGCCGAACTCGTAACAGATAAGCGATACGGTGCACGATCACGCGCGTCTTGCCGGAACCTGGACCAGCCAGAATCAGGCGGTTCACGTCATCGTCGTCGGACACAATTACCCGCTGGGCAGCGCTGAGTCTCTCGACGATGCTACGCCAGGACTCTTCACTCGTGGCTAGCTTAAGCACCTCCTCGCGACCTACGAAGTAGCGGCGAATGAACTCCTGTTTAGCTAGCGTGAAATAGTGCTGAACCAGGTCACGGGCCTCTCGCATCGAGCCGAGCCCAACCTCTGCATACTCGCGCATAACGTGAACCTGAATACGTTTTTCTCGGTAATGCTCATCAAGGCGCTGGTACTCATCCTTGAGGTATCCGGAACGTTTTTCCGCGTTGACTTCGATCGTCATAGCGCGACGCATGACTGTCATGCCGTGGTTCAGCGTAAGCACGTCTTGCTTGTGCAGGTACAGCAATACATGCTCAATGGCCTTGCGGCGCTGCGACTCCGGAATTCTGGAGCGCAGCTCTAGATCCAGATCAATCAGGCTCATGAGCTCGCCGAACGTGGTGTCGACCAACAGATCCTTGTTACGTGAGCCCGGCGGTAATTTGCCAATCAGAAACGGGAGAACCACGGCAGCCAAGGCTCGCCTGCGCTCACCCAACCCTTGAATGCCGTTCCAATTGTACCCACCGCGAATACGTAGCTTGAGGAAATCCTGACTGATCTGACGCAGTTCGAAGCTGCTACGCAGTTGACTTTCGCTGTCGTGATCTTGGGCCAGACTGCGCAGCAGTCGAAGGACGTGTAGCGGTATCAGATCTTTGTTGCCGGTGGCTGTTTTGAGCGCCGAGGTCAACAGTGGCACGGTAAGATCCTGCCATTCCCCACTCTCGGCCTCCGGCGCCAATTCCTGCAGCAGGTCGAACAGCGCAGACTCAAGTTTTAAGGTGGCTTGCAGACGTTGGGTGGAAGGGAAAACAACGCCATGCCGGACGTACAAAGTGAGCTTGGAGTCGTTGACTAAAAGTCCCAAGTCCTCCATCTGGCGCAGTGTCGCTGTGACCTCTTCGGACGTGAGGCTGGTCAGTGCCATCAGGGCGTCGGTGTTGATGCGCTCATCAGCACTCGCCTCGTATAGGTAACTCAGAATGGCCTTGAATTCTTCCAGCCGTCTGGCCGGCAGTTTGGCGGTAATCAGACGCTTGTCGGCTTCCTCCTTAGTCAGCTTCAGGCTTGCCGGAAAGATCTGGGTCTGATTCTCCTCCCGCTTTAAAAACTGCCCGCGTTCAAGCCAGGACACGGCCGTGACGACCTTGGTTTCAGCATCGCGTTCTCCGGCCTCAAAGCTGGTCTCGACCTGCTCGTCCATCAATACTTCGCCGGCAGTGATGACGAGCCTGCCGCCCTTGCGTCGGTCGCTCTCCTTGCGTAGTTTGCGCAGGATCTGCTGAATATCACGCAGGGTCAGTTTCGACCCTTCGCACATCCCGAACTGGTTCTCGATATCCTGAGCGTCATACAGGAGCACGCATCGAGCCTGCCCTTGATCGCGCCCAGCGCGCCCAGCTTCCTGCAAGTAGTTCTCCAGCGATCCCGGTATATCAGCATGTACCACCAGGCGAATGTCGGATTTGTCTACGCCCATGCCAAAGGCATTGGTGGCCACGATGATCTTGAGTTCCCCAGCCTTGAAGGCGTCTTGAATGTCCTTCTTCTCGTGTGGCTCCAGCCCAGCGTGAAAATGCTTGCAGGCCCAACCGTGGCCGATCAAAAAATCAGCGAGTTCTTCAGCGCCTTTGCGGCTAGACACGAATATCACCGCGCCACCCTCGTTACGGCCTAGCTCTTCCGCAAGTAGCGCCTGAGTGTGGTGGCGCTTCTCTGAACGGGCACAGGGCAGGACTTCGAAGTGCAGATTGGTACGCTCGTGAGTACCGATGAAGCGCTTAAAGGTGATGCCCAGCTGCTCTTCGAAGTGCCGCTCGATGTCCTCAAGCACGTCAGGCTTGGCAGTAGCCGTAAAGCAGCCAATCGCCGCGAGCTGACCGTCACCGGTGAACTGCTTGATGAAACGCGAGACATAGAGGTAATCCGGGCGAAAATCTGCGCCCCATTTGGACAAGCAATGCGCTTCGTCATAGATCCAGGCGCCGACCTGGCGTTGGGCGATCGCGCGGCGAAAGGCCTTGTTGCGAAACTGCTCGGGCGAGACGAGCAGAATGCCTACATCCCCCAACTGGATTTTCTCCAGCGCCTCGGCCCGTTCAGGCATGGTCAACAGGCCGTTCAAGGTCGCAGCACATTGGACGTTGCGAGCAAGAAGGCCGTCTACCTGATCCTTCATCAGTGACTGCAACGGCGAGATGATGACTGTCAGGCTGCCGTTGCGGTGAAAGCGATTCAGGGCCGGAAGTTGGTAGCACAGGGATTTGCCGCCCCCTGTCGCGAGAATCGCGAGCACGTGCTTGCCCTGCATACCGGCCAGTACCACATCATGCTGTAGGGGGCGCCCGTCGGGCTCAGTCCGAAAATCCTGAATTGGGGCGAAGTATCGCCTGAGCTCGTGGCGGGGGTCATGAGTAGTGCTGCAGTAGCCGCAGTGGCTTTCTCCGCAGGGTACGTCGCGTAGCTCGGCGATCAGCCGACCGACCGCGGGAAATTGGTGGCGCACCCAGGGCGCCAGAACCGAGTTGCCGCCCGAGACGCGCAGCCAGGCCAGCGCATAAGCTAATGGCCAATGCAGGGCACCGTCCATAAGGTCGATTTCCAGTAACTCGTTCAGACGGGTGCTGCAGACCTTGAAAGTACGAGTCAGGGTCGGGTCAGTTTCCCTAAGCAACTCGGGAATCAGATTGCGCAATTCTGGAATGCTACTTGGCTCCTGACCAGTGATCGAGGCGAAGAGCGACCCCAGGTAGCTCTTCGGCGTTGAGGCGAGCAGCGCTTGATAGCAGAGCAGTTCGGTATGGTGCTTAATATTTAGATCTGCGAATGCCTGGTGCTGGTCGTTGAACAGAGTCAGGGTGGAGCGGCAATCGGACAGCGGTGAGTTGAGGCTGTCGCGAATGAGTTTGTAATCTTTGACCAAGCGGTGATACGGGTTCTGCGGAAAAGACAACGGCGATAGGCGTAAGGTGTCGATCACCGGCAGCTGGTGTAAGGCCAGGTGCGCGCCTTGCTCTTGGAGTATCGACAAGTCATGGTCGATGACGTTATGGCCGAGTACGAAGCTGGCGCCCTGCCCTATGCGATCTAGGGCCTCGAGAACTGCGGGCAGGTCCTTGTCGACCTTACATTCGAGCTCCTCTTCAGTGTCGGGACGCATCGCACCAACCATAAAGATGCGGTCTGGTTGATTGGCTTTGCCGGGGACGACTTCCAAGTCAAAAATCAAGCTTTTGGGTTGAGTCGGTGAAACCATCCGAACAGCATCCTTAAAAAAACTTCTGAGCTTGACGCACTTTAACGGCAAATGAGCAGCGCAGATAGGTGCGCGAGGTCGCGGTGATCCGTCCCTGAGCAGCCGCGCCGTGCGTGAGTACCTTGAGGCACTTGATGAGGAGGCTCTGGCCGAAACGCTACCAAAACGCCTGTCGCTGACCGATCCTCAAGCCCGCTGGACCACAGCTCCAGGTGGTCCGGCTTTCTACGCTTACTCCACGAATTATCTGATCGATACCGAGCACGGCGTCATCGTGGATGTGGAACCCACCCGGCTCATCGCACGGCCGAGGTCGAGAGCACCAAGATCATGATCAACTGGGTCGAGGCGCAGTTTGACATCAAGCCGGAACGCCTCATGGGCGACACTGCTTAAGGTACTGCACCAATGCTGGCCTGGATGGTGGAAGAAAAAAACATCGAGCCGCACGTGCCGGTGTGGGACAAAACCGAGCGCAAGAACGACAGTTTTTTCTCGAGCAACGATTTCCACTGGAATGAAGAGGCTGAGGAATACCGCTGCCCGGCCGGCAACGCATTGCGCAGCGAATGGCGAGCCTTCAAGAACGAGCGCTCACACGTCACCAAAGCCAACACCATCATCTTCCGATCCCGGCAGACCGACTGCGTTGCCTGTCCGATGAAAGCCAAGTGCTGCTTGAACACTGCGTTCCGCAGATCGCTCGCAGCGTCCTTGAAGCCGCTCGTGATGTGGCTCGGCGCATCGCCGCGACGCAGGCATATCAGCGCTCTCGCCACGAACGTAAAAAAGTCAAAATGTTGTTTGCCCACCTCAAGCGCATCCTGAAACTGGATCGCCTGCGACTAAGTGGCATGAGTGGCGCTACCGATGAGTTCACGCTAGCCGCCGCGGTGCAGAACCTGCGACGGCTGGCCGAATTTACCTCTCAAGGATCACGGGTCACGGGTCACGGGTCACGGGTCACGGGTCACGGGATAGGTGCGCCTGCACTCAGAAAAAACCTCAAAGTAACCCACTAACCGAGGAGCAACGATCAACGAAGGGCCGAGAAACCACGCAATGTGGTGAGTAGGTTCTCCGCTGGTAGCCGTGCCTGCGTCCGGGCCAGCTGAAAATCCGACTTTTTCAACAGAATCGGCCAGAAGCAGTCGCTCAATTGTACGTATCAAATCAGGGACTATTCACTTCGTGAGTGAAAAGTCCCATCGAAAAGCTTCCGAAACCCAGCAGGCGACTGGTCTCGGTTTTTTTGCGTTATTTTTTGTATTTACGTAGCACGGTTGAAATATTTTCCTCTAGAGCAACAAGGTCAATAGATAACCCAAAAAAACTAGGCTTTAACTCAATCATCTCCTTGTATTTTGGGTAGAAATCTGAAAAGCGCTCTCTTAACCTTGCCAACTCTTGATCTGCTGAAAAATATGAGTCAACCTCTAAGTGACTGGCAATATTTTTCGCTGTTTTGCAGATAATGTGCAAGTTATCAGAGAACCGCAAGTAGTCGGTTTCATATCCATTAAGACCAAGACTTACGAATTGATCACGATGATTAAGCAGCACGTGCTCGTGCCTGTCGCGATCATTATTGCGCAACATCCTTACAATAAACTCTTTAAAGCTAGGTATTTCTCTCAATTCAAGATCATGAAGGCCGCTTGCGCCGCCGGAATGAATTTCGGCGTGATAGTTATGGTACATATCATCACTTATGGTATTTCCATAGGTGCCGTATATTTCATCCGCAATTTCTGACTGGGGTTCAAGAATGGCGCTTGAGTAAACGTATACCGAATCTATTTCGGCTTTTTGTATTTGATCAAAAAGGCTTTGTATTGGACTGCTCATTTTTTACTCAATTATTTGTGTTTCAGTGAGTCGTCCTACTTTCGTAGACGTTCCAATCCGCTTCTGGCCAATGTTGCCTGCCGTAGAGTGATATGCATAGTTGAATCAAGAGAACAAAATAAGCCCGATTTGAGTGAGTGGCGCGAGAAATTGCAACAATTTTTAATTTTGTTTTTGGAGATCGAGCTTTAACGCTTCATGGGGCGCAAGCCCTTTGATTATGATTAAGCTGTGCTCGCAAACCGCTTTAGCATCCGTTTTGCTCTTAAACTTTCCTGCGTGAACGACCCCATTACGATGGTCATTCAGCGACTCGATTTTTTTCTGCAGAGCCTTCACTTCGTTCCAGGTGCCGAGGTGCTTTGCCGCAGGCGCAATTAAGCGCTTGAACTTTCCATCTAGACCATTGGCACTAATAAAAGAGAGTCTACATAATTAGGTGGAAGATTATAATTATTTGATAAGAAGTTTCGAATGTAAATATTTGCTGAAATTTCGGCGGAGGTTGCAGCTCGCACAATGCAGGCCGACCAGTCCTCGCGCTCAAAAAACTTCAGTGCCTTATTCCAATTGGATTCAAGTTTCTGATCATCCGTACGTTCGTCATACGGAACTTTGGTGATTTTCTTATTGCCCATGGATTCATCCTTGAAAGCTAACTACAAGCAAGCAATACATGAGGAGAATGTTCTACCCCACTTGTGCCGCAAAACGTCTCCAGCTCGCCTCAGGCCCTTATGCCAATTCGATCGGTTACTCAAAATGCGGCTTAGAACTGAGGGAAAAGGCGACACGGTAGACTGAAGGTTACAAAGTCGTTAACGAAATGTCTATGGTCAAAGTCGGCGCAAGTGTCACCCTCCGCGAGTGACCACCTACGGCCGTTGGCTCGCAACGGGCAACTATGGGACGGTTTCTGCCCCTCACGGAGGGCAGATGGGGTGTTCACTGCCGGCCATGTTTGCTAAGGGTGCGGGCAAGTCAGAGCAATTACCCAGGTGTCAGCGGATTTGGTGAAAGGGCTCCAGCCAGTGGTGAGTTGAGCTAGTCTTCCCGCACCAGTAACTCGAGGACAATATCAATGCCAGATAATTTTGAAGCCAACATAACCACAGCGGACGCTCTCACACTGCTCCTGTGCAACCAACACGCCATATGTGCGGCCATTGAAGAGGTGACCAAGTGGCTCTCCGAGAATGGAATGGTAAGTATCGCCACAAACGCAATCGCTGCCATGGAGACGCTGGACGCGAATGCTCAAGACATCACAGACGCGATTTTGCGACTACGGCAGCTATAGGTATCATCCAATGCCGGTTTACCCCTCCTTCATGAGCGAGCCTCGATGAAATACGAGGTGCGCCAGTACTGAGTAACCAGTCGCATTCGACTTGATCACCAGACGCCGCAATAACGACCGACAGAGAACGGCCAAAAGAGGGCGCTCACCAATCCCCGGTTAATTTCAGAGTGTAACGGCTCTTCGTTGTCGACCGAACATGGAGGGAAGGAGCAACCTTTAAGGCGTCCCTTCCACGACTTCACTCCCACCACGGATGTTTACGACAACCGATAATCAACCTGATCCCGCGCGATGCGTGAATTACCCAATTCCCCTTTCACCCACAAATGTTCGGGGTGGGAAGCGTAGGCATCCAAGGCCTTTTGGGATTCAAAGTCACTGTAGAGGACCACATCGCACACATAGTCGATACGACTGAAACCAAAACACCAAATTCGAGGGGGGCACTACGGCCTCCATCTCAGGCCAACGGCGTGTGATCACCCCATAAATTGACCAAAGATCGGAGCTCAAACCTGCCCTTCTGGATCTCAAATCCGAAAGTGAGGATGGTCTAAAAATGAAAGCCTGGCCAATCCAACAACCCGGGCGGCCGCTACAGCCCCTTCGCTAATTATGAAAATGTCGCAGTGACGATGCACTCCGACCGGAGTGCATCTCAGCACTAAAAGTTTCACCCCATCGATTTTAGCGTCAATTATCAGATATCTTTATCTGCCTCAGCGTCCTCCCGCTTAATATGGAGGTCGCTTACGAACATATAGTTCGCGTAAATAACCCTCAGGACTGAGTAGTATTGGTAAAAACTCAGAAAAATGATGATTGCAACGGCCGCGGACTTTATAGAGTTAAGGTTCTCTAGGTAGACAGGTGTGCCTGAGAATATCATTTTTATAAGCATCAATATGCTTATCGCTACTGCCACAGAAGCAGATATTATGATACTCGCAACGATCGACTCTAGGCGCCTGGTGTCCCTGTATGCTTCACTAAAATCTGCGGTTTCAACTTTTTTTGTGTCCATCAATCGTAGTAAGGCATTTGGATAAAGAAACGCGATCCATATCCCCATAATGGTAAATACCATTCCAGAGATAGCTAGCAATGCATTACAGTAATCCTTAAAGTCAGCATAGCTAACTTTGACGCCATATATCTTGCATAAAAAGAAGGCACCTATGGATGCTGCTAGGATTATGATGAATTTAACCATAATCAGGTACCGGTTTTTTGGGCTTTCATTAGGTCGCGTTTGATAGGGCTCAAGTACCTATCCCGGTTAGCTTTGACCGTTTTGTAGAGAACCTCAGCATCCAGAATGGATTCCCCGTTGTCTTCAATCGAAAGGGTCTCTGTGAGTCTATATGAGTTTGCCCATGCAATGCCAGTATCTGTTAAGAAGCCGACGTTTGACCATGCCCCAGGCTTAGTTTCTTTTGAGTACTTTTCAATAATATCTTTGATTTCTGTGGATGTGGGTTTCGCCTCGACTTTTATTTCCACATCTCTTTTTCGTTTGTTATCACGATGTGATGTGTATGGCACACCTAGCCCCGCAAAAATCTTCACCCATTCTGCGCGAGCATCTACAACCTTAAGGGACACCGTCTCTCTTCGTATTATATGGGTTACTTTTCTAGATAGTTCTCCCAGCTTAGCGCTTGAAGTATCTAAACTTTTTAAGCTTAAATCAAATTTATAAAGGAGCTTACATTCGTCACCGTTTTCGTCAGTAAAGGATATTCTAGTGATCTTTTTTTCTGTTTCTATCTTTCTTGTGCCGGGCACGTCAATTCTATGATTTATGCAGCCGGCGACCCAGTCTTGAAACATTGCAGAGTCACATTTTGAGTTCTCAAATTTTATCGAAACAACGCAGTTAACCTCTGGTATAACCCAATAATAACAGGCACTACCCCATATGACCGGCTTACCTTCGGTTCCCTGGCTTTGCTTTATTATATTTTGTTTTTTACCATTTGCATCTATTGATATACCAAGCAAAGGCCCGCTCGACTGGGCCTCTGACTTCCACAGAACTAATAGATAATCTCCAGTATCGGTATCTTTATGTACCTCATGACAATAGCAGTTAGTTTTTGTTTTTTGCTTAGGATCCCAAGGAATCGTGTCATTGAATTCTCGGGATTCGATCCAGCCTTTTATCAGGTCAAAACTAGTTGAAATGTCACACCCTTGATTGACTGAGCCGCCATATCTGTACATGCCACATTCATTGATGTTGAAAAAATTCAAGTATCCATTTTGTATCATTGCAATCATCCCTTGGTGAATACGATTTGAGCCTTAAAGCTTTTGGATGATGGCAATTTAGTAGTGCAATGACAACAAAGCGTTAGCAAAATTCACGGATTGTGCAGACTCTGCTTCGTCGCGACTGTGGAAATGCGCTGGTGAGCTGGCAATGTTGGAGGTCGGTATCCGGCTTCATGTACCGTCGAATAGGGCGGAAAACTGATTCCCTACCGACTGCACTCTGTCTCGTTGTGCGTTTGAACGATGAGCTTGACGACGAGCAGTTTGAGCAGCGCCCGGACCGTTACCTCTGATTTCAATCTCACTCCGAGTTCACACGGCGGATGCTGGCCGCGATTAACTCGATGCTCGTGGAAACGGTTGCAGCCATTGCCCTCTAGATTACGAGCAGCGGTGCAAGCGACAGGCCCAGAGTATCGAGAGAGCAAGGATGGAAGCTAACTGAATTTTCGGAGTCGGTAAGCTTGCCACTGCATTGCTAGTGTAGTGTTTCAGAAGTATCACTAAAAATTAATGACTCTTGCTCCGGACGCGACAGATTAGCCGTCCGTTCATGGCAGTGACTGATTGTTGATAGGCTGAGTATCACCTGACAACATGGCGCTTTCGATTTCGGATCGGGTTAAATGGACAGCAAACCTTCAGCCACGCCCACAGAGGGATTCATAAAAGAAATGCTGGCCTTCTGGAGCGCATCGGGCCGTCAGTCGTTTTCCTTGGAAGAGGCGCTCGAATGGTGTGAAACGCACCATCCTGAAATCAACCCCAACCGCTTCAGTGCCTTGCTCCGTGCCGCGGCAGCCAACCGCAAACGCAAACGCAACCACCCCTCGCGCACGCAGCCCGTCGCTGACCTTCTATGGCAGCTTACTCCGGCCCGGTTCATACCCTACAATCCCACGACCGATCCAGCGCCGGGAAGCAGTGACGCCGCGGCCTGGGTGATTCAGCTTGCCCTGCAAGAACGCGATGACGTCGAGCGGGCTGACACCTTGGGCCAGTATTGTGCGCGCTTGGCGACAGCGGTCGATGCCCTGAAGGCCCCAGGTGACAAGCTTCAGGAAAAAGCCGAAGGTCTGGCCGATCTGGTACGCTCCGACAAGCTGGAGTCCTTTCTCTCGCAGGTTTCGGAGCTCAGTGCCGCGCACTACTTTCAGGCAACCTACCCGATAGGTTTCCAGAACCATGTCGAGAACCCGGGCCACACGACTACCGGGCCGGCAAAGAACTTCGACTTCTCTTTTCAGGCCGATGGCGTGCGCTTCAACGTCGAAGTGAAAGCGTTTTCTAAACCTTACGACGGGCGCAGCAAAGGCGGCACGAAGTACTTTCTGCCGGAAAGTGTCAAGCAACAGATGCACGATGATGGTGTCAAAATAACCGCCAATCTCTCCCCCACACTCGGGCGCTTCCTGCTGGATGCAAATGCGCAGTTGTTTCGGCGTGACGACGACTTGAACGTGGCACTCATTTGCTGCAACGATCCGGACGAGTACGCCGACGTCTTTGAAAGCCTGCATGGGCCGTTCGGTATCATTCGCTCGTCCCGAGTGGCCGGCGACGGACAGACGCTTGCAAATTCGGTAATCCCCAATATCTCCCTGCTGACCAACATCGATGCCGTGGTGGTGTGCCAGATTGGGTTTCTCCATGCAGCAATCGTCAATACCCACAGGTTCAACCGTGCCTATGGCGAGGAAGGCCTCCGCTTGAGCGAACCTGCGGTGGCCTGGGACTTTCGCCACGCCTTCCCTTCCGGATTCTGGCTGCACCATCCTCCCGCCGAATCGAAGCGCGAACTGACCCTCCACAAGGCATTCAATTCACACACCCGGATTCTTCTGGACTACCACAAACAACACGGTTGCTGGCAACAGGCAGTGTTCTCCCTGATCAACCACAGCGCGTCCTAATGTGGTGTTACAGAAGTACCACTGACAGTCAATTGCCCATTGCTTGTACTCCACGAACGACTGAAGCGAGGATATCCTCTGCCTTCTTGTGCTACCGAAATGGCCTGTCGCGCTCAAAAACGTTTTTACACAGCCTCGGCGGGTTTCTGCCTATCGTAACCGCCAGAAGTCGACCCTTTGCGGACAGTCAACGTAGCTGTAAAAATTGGAGCGATTCATTTTTCGGTGGACGTTAATCCTGAAGGAAGTAACTGAATTGCGCCACTAGGAGCAATTTACACAGTCCGGCTCACGTTATAGGTGGGCTGTTCGTTTATGCTCTCCTTTCAAAAAGCCGAGACTCAAAAGGAGTTCGCATGAGCCGCTACTGTGGTGGTAAGGATGTTGCCCCAATTTTTGCTGCTGCCGAGCATTGGCGGGAAACTGCTCTCTTGCGCGATGGGTCGGTATTTTCAGAGCGGAAACTCTGGACGTTGGATGGAATGGAATCTCTCGAAACCCACTTCATCAACAACCCCGATGAGGGGCAAGGAACGTACTGGAGAAAACTCCACGATCAGTTGCAGGCGACCCCACCCGAAGTGAGACAACTCGCTGCAGAGATGAACTGGTTGATGTTGTTGTGTCCAAGCAACATTAAAGCGGATTCGAAACGTAAGGCTATTCGTGAAACGTGGGAATGGTCCAGCGAGCAGCTCCCGGAAACTGCAATCGAATGGCTTGGCGATTCGACTCTGAGCGGTATTGGTAGTGCCGGCGCTGGATACAACAACTACCGGTGGCGTGAACTTAGGTTCGGCATCAATTTTTGCCTCGCCTTCAAACGACTTTCTCTAGAGGACCGTGCCGAGCTACTTTCAGACGGTTGGCGGTTTAGCGAATGGCTCCAATCTATTGAAGAGAGCGAATCCAGGCAGTTGCGTCACATGCTCGTCTATATGCTTTTTCCAGACAACTTCGAGCGCATTTTTAGTGGTGGCGAAAGGGAAAGCGTTGTGCTCGCGTTTGGTGGGGTGAGCAAGAAAGAGACTGCTAGCATGTCTTCTTTGTCGATCGATAAGGCTTTGCTCCGAATTCGTGAGGAGCTCGAGCAGGAGTATGACACTCGGGACCTGGACTTCTACCATCACCCCCTGGTTGATCGTTGGAGCCAGCCCAACTTCGAAGCTGTTACAAAGGACGTAAAAATCGAGCATGTGTTGGACGCGTTGGCAGAGATTGACCGAGGGAATATTCCGGAGCGCTCCAACTCGACTGCTTATGATCTTCTGTATAAGGCTCGTCGCTATCCGCCCAAGTTGGTCCTGTCACTTGCTGTGAAGAACGCGTCTGGCAAAATTTACGATCGAGACGATTTCTCCGGGGGAGAAAGCTCGCTCGCATTCAGATTGCTTCGTCAACTTGGCTTCGAAATCGTAGAGAAGAATTTTGTTCGCGATATGGTGGAGAAGTTTCTCAGCCAGGCGCAAGAGGGAACCAGTCTGACAACGGCTGATTACCCGAAGCAATATCGTGAGCTCGGCACAAAAGTCAGCTTCGGGCAGGGAGCTCTAACACACGTACCTTGGGTATCCTTCTTGGGGCCGAATCAGAAGACATCAAATGGGATATACCCTGCTCTGCTGTTTTTCAAGCAGTCAGGTGTACTGATACTCGCATATGGCATCAGCACGACCGAGAAGCCGAACAAGCATTGGAAGGACTTGGAGTCGGCCAAGACGATCAATGAGTACTTCTTGGATCGTTTTGGGCGACCGGTGGAAAAATATGGTCAGTCTCTGGTGGCTATGTCCTTCAATGTTAAGGACGGGATCGACTTCAATTCGTTGGCTGAAGCTTTGGACGAGATGATTGACCGCTATCGAACCTTGTTTATTGAATCGGGTGAGGAGCGTTTAGATAGTAGGTACTCGGTCGATGCTGCGCAGTACTCCTTTCAAGACGCCCTCGCGGAGCTGTTCATCCCGGAGTCTGTGTTTAGGAATATGGTAGGCCGACTTCGTCGCAAGAAGAACCTCATCCTCCAGGGGCCACCTGGTGTGGGAAAGACGTTTGTGGCAAAGCGCCTGGCATACGCATTGATGGGTACAAAAGCTCCGCATCGGATCGGCATGGTGCAGTTTCATCAGGCCTATTCGTACGAGGATTTCATTCAGGGCTATCGCCCTAGCGGGACAGGCTTTCATCGCAAAGATGGCGTTTTCCACGGGTTCTGCACGCGTGCAAAGGGGGACCCTGAAAACGACTATGTTTTCATCATCGATGAAATCAACCGCGCCAATCTAAGTAAGGTTCTGGGCGAGGTGATGATGCTGATGGAAGGAGACAAGCGTGGGCCGGAATGGGCAGTCCCGTTGACTTATTCTGAGTCCCCGGACGAAACATTCTTTGTGCCATCGAATGTCTACCTCGTCGGGTTAATGAATACAGCAGATCGCTCACTCTCCATGGTTGACTACGCGCTGCGGCGACGGTTTGCATTCATGGACATTAGCCCTGGCTTCGAGACCTTGCAATTTAAGGAGTTCCTCCGGAAACGCGGAGTCATGGAAGGTACCATCGACAGACTTGCTCGGGACATCTGCACCCTGAATGAAGATATCCGCCTAGACAAAGCAAACCTTGGCGAGGGTTTCTGTATTGGGCATAGCTACTTCTGTCCGGATGCATCACAAAGCGGCCCACTTGAAATTGATTGGTATCAAGAGGTTATTCATTCGGAGATTATTCCGTTGCTGCGTGAGTACTGGTTCGACGATCCGTCAAAACTTGACGATTGGGCGCAGCGGTTACTCGGAGCCTGAGTAATGGATATGCCTCGGATTCCTGTTCAAAACCTTTACTATTTGCTTTGTTATGCCTGGAACCACCTCAAGCCTGGAGAAATCGTAGATGTATCGAACGTTCCCAGCACTGAATTGGTGGACTTGTTCGCCGTCGTTTTGTGCCAGGGTGTCGAGCATCTCGCGAGACGTGGCCTTGAGCAAGGTTACATAGGGCGTGAAGACGATCTCGCGGGTGTGCGTGGCCGCATAGATGTATTGAGATCCGGGCGTCGCTTCCTATTAGCGCATGGTCGTGCCGCTTGCTCCTTTGATGAGTTGAGCCCAGATACGTTGCCGAACAGGATTTTAAAAAGCACTCTGAAGCTACTCACCCAAGTTCCGGACCTGCACGGTGATCTAAAGAAACACGTAAAGGTGCTGTGCCAATCGTTGCCTGATATCGGGGAAATGCGTCTGACGAGCCAAGCCTTCAGGCAAGTTCAATTACATTCGAACAACCGCTTTTACCGATTTCTGATGAGCGTCTGCAAAGTTATCCAAGAGTCAGCCCTAATCGACCCTGCATCAGGGACATACCAGTTTCGGGATTTTATCCGCGACGAACGTGCGATGGCACGGGTATTCGAAGACTTCCTATTTAATTTCATCAGGCTTGAGACGCCCGATTGGGATGTCACACGTGAACACATTGCCTGGAAAGCGGTGAGCGTGACAGACCCGGACTTAATTTTTCTGCCTCGGATGAGGACGGATATTTCGCTTAAACGAGGTTCGGAGCGAAAAATTATTGATGCTAAGTACTATCAGCGGACGATGACCGAGTATTGGGGCGCGGAGAAGGTTCACAGCGAGAATCTCTATCAGTTGATGAGCTACCTGACTAACTCAATGGGGCGCGAGGGCGAAAAGCTTTCAGGTATGCTGATCTACCCTCAGGTCGATAAGGCGATAAACGAGGTCTACCAGATTCAAGGCTTCGATGTCGCAGTTTGTACCGTTAACCTTGGCCAGCCTTGGCAAGGAGTCCGCTCGGATTTGACGCGACTCCTATGCTGAATTAAATCAACCGAATAAATGGCCGCGCTCGAAAAATGTCACTGAGCCATTAATTCCTAGATTGGGTAGTCAATGAATTTGGCATCCATCAGAGTCCCCCTCGGCCAATTCGAAATAGACCCAAAAGCGCGCAGTCTCATATGCTCACTCACACTGATCAGGCTCTACGCCGACATTCACCCTGTAGCTAACCGGGGTTTTTGGCATACCTAATAGCTCACTAGCGGACAGCCTATAATCCTTGTACTTTTTCTTGCCAATATCCAGAGAGTGGACCCGTACAATCTCATAACTCTGTCGGTTAGTTGCCGCAAAATTCACCTCATTCTCAGAGATGAAGAACGCTGTGTTCGCACCTCCCAAGGTGGTTTTAACCTCTAGGTAATACGGGATGATCCCTGAGACTGTGTCTCGCACAGAGCGTATGTCATAACCTGCACCATCCCCTTCAGTTGCCGAAACATGCACAACCTGGCTTACGTACTCTTCACCATGCTCAATACGCACACGCTGCTTTTCTCTCTCAAATACGAGCAACTCACCTACGAGGCCGAGGCTTTGATTATCAGCAGCCTCCTGCAGGTAGTCTCTCTTACTCAAATATGTGCCTTTCACCTCAGCTGTAGACGGAGGTTTAGCTTTACTCTTGGTGGGCTGGTGCGTGCCCTCATAGGTAAAGGCCGACGGATCAAAGTTATTAATGGATAACTGAGTGAGAATCGGTTGATCAACTGCACTGTAGACAACGTGAGTTGCCAATTGCGCTTGAACCTTGAAGAGTCCGGCAAGCTTGTCGGCATTTTTCTTCAGGCGCCCGCCAGTGCCCATTGGGGCATATGTAAACCCAACATCCTTCATAGCGTTGAGGGACAAGTGATTGCTTGCCAGATGTGCAATATGAATAGCTAGGTCAAGTTTCTCTTTCGTGCATCCATCAATCATTGCCTGCACTGCTTGTGCAGGAATTTGGTCCACATTCCCCAACCAGAGCACATCGGAAAAATGCACCAAATTCGGCCACATCATGGGGGATAAGACGCTCAAATTTTGGCCTTCGATCACTTCAGAGAGCCAGCGAGGTTCTGTTTTTTTCGAAATACGCTCAACAATCCCAGCCCCAATAAAGCCAGAAGTCTTCGTTTTTGGACTATGCCCCATGACGAAGTTGGTGTTCGGTGGAATTGACTGAAAGACCAGGACATCACCCTCTTTCAGTTCGCTCCAAATACCTTCCTTATCAGCATCAAAACCCCAAAACCCAGTGGCTAAAGTAGTCAGCCAATGCTCAATTGGGCCATTGGCCTTTCGGGCTTTACCCTTTGCAATTTCTTCAAGAATCCGAGAAGTGATGTCCATACCTAATTTATGTCCTTACAGCTCGTTGTACTTTTTGGCATTTCCGCGAGCTTTATCAGCCGGGTATTTATCCGCGTTGATTCTCAGCTTCCGATCAACTGCATCCTGAAGATCAAGAGAAAGAACGTCTGCAAGACGCAATAGATACAAGGTTACGTCAGCAATTTCCTCCTCGATCCTGCGCATTCGCTCAGCATCATCCTTGACCAAGCGTGCCTGCTCATCCGTTAACCACTGAAAATTTTCAAGCAGCTCGGCCGCCTCCACTGCCAGAGCAGAAGCCAGGTTCTTAGGGGTATGGAACTGCTCCCAATCTCGTTCGCTTGCAAAATCACGCAGTTGCTGCTGAACCTTCACCACGTCCATCTCATGCCCTCCCCTGCCTGTCTTTTCAAAATAGGCTCCATTACCTATCCGGACGGCTGCGTCGCGCAATAGCAAACCACATTCAAAGGATAAAATGTTGCAAACCCCCGCATCCATGTATCCCTATCAGCGTTTAGCCAAGTCCGCTTCCGACCGTTCTCTGCCCATCACAATGAGTTGGGGGAGGACCTACGAACAAGTATTCAGTATCCAGCGTTGGGCCGGTAAGCGGGAATGAAATGGCAGTATGCCCAATGGACGTACCACCTCGTGCTTCGGACATTCAGACACTTTGCCCCTTAAGGCCTAAACTGAAGAATACTCAGCAGGCGAAAGTATTTGGCTCTGCTGGGGGGGACTGCGGCCTGAAAAGGCGACAAGGTGTCGAGCGGCCACTGAGCCTTTCTTCATTACTGATTAGAGTGATTTCGAGGTCGAAAATGGCCAGAAGACTAGCGGAAATCCGGAATCTACCGGAGACTTCAATCGATGCCAAGGTCGAGGCCATGCAGGCGGCTCGGATGGTTTTGATGCCGACACGCAATCTTGAACCGCGCGCACAGCAAATTTTCGAGATGATTATGAGCATGCGGCCAGTGACCATGTGGGGAGCCTATGACCTGCACTTGGCGACCGAATTGTCCGAGATCAATGCCCAGATAGAATGGACTCAAGAGGTGTTAGCAGTCGAAGGTGACGTGCTAACGACTCGCCTCGGTACGCCGATCATCAACCCTCGAACGACCCACTGCGGTAACCTTAAGCGCCAGGCGGTGACCTTTGTTCGGGCACTTGGATTGTCAGCAGGTCAACGACACTTGGGTGATGAGCCCAATCGCAAACGTGCGGGCAAGCACCTCGAATTGCAACAGGCCTCCCGTGATGCTGAAGGTGATCCATTGTTGGCTTGAGCGTGCACATAAGGCAAATGCGTTTACCCCTCTGTTTACCCCTAAGCCATAAATGAAAAAGCCCAATCTTTTCAGATTGGGCTAACTCATTGAAAAATATGGTCGGGACGGAGTGATTCGAACACTCGACCCCTAGCACCCCATGCTAGTGCGCTACCGGACTGCGCTACGCCCCGACTAGGCGTGAAACCTGTTCCTCTCTTCGAAGAACGCTCAAGAATATATCGCAAGCTTTTGAAAACTGGAAGTATTCAAATGCAGTAATTTATTTCTTGAGCACAACCAATACATCTTCCAATTCAGCAATCATCTGCCGAATCATCTGCTTGTACTGAGTGGTGTCGTCTTTGGCTTCATCACCGGACAAACGCAAGCGTGCGCCGCCGATAGTGAACCCTTGATCATAAAGAAGCGCGCGGATCTGCCGGATCATCAGCACGTCTTGTCGCTGATAATACCGGCGGTTCCCGCGGCGTTTGACGGGGTTGAGTTGAGGAAACTCCTGCTCCCAATAGCGCAGCACGTGCGGTTTTACGGCACACAGCTCGCTGACTTCACCAATGGTGAAGTAGCGTTTGCCTGGGATGACGGGTAGCTCGTCGTTATGACTTGGTTCCAGCATAAGCCTCAACTCGGGCCTTCAACTTCTGCCCTGGACGAAAGGTGACCACACGGCGAGCCGTGATCGGGATTTCTTCACCCGTTTTCGGATTGCGGCCAGGCCGCTGGCGTTTGTCCCGAAGGTCGAAATTGCCGAAACCGGACAATTTGACTTGTTCGTTGTCTTCGAGAGCGTGCCTGATTTCTTCAAAAAACAGTTCGACCAATTCCTTGGCCTCCCGTTTATTCAGGCCCAACTCCTCATACAGACGTTCCGCCATCTCAGCTTTCGTCAGAGCCCCCATACGTCACTTCCTTAACGTGGCGTTCAACCTTTGTTCGAGCGAGGTGAGGATATTTTGCGTCGTGGAATTCACCTCATCGTCATTAAGAGTGCGCGATGGATGCTGCCAGGTCAAGCCGACTGCAAGGCTTTTTCTATCAGGATCAATACCTTTACCCTGATACACGTCAAATAGCCTGAGGTCCGTCAGCCATTCCCCTGCATTTTCACGGATTACGTCCAGTACGGCGCTGGCTGCAACGCCTTTTTCGGCGATGAGCGCCAGGTCACGCCGCACTTCAGGAAAACGCGACAACTCTTGGAATTTAGGCATTTTACCCAACGCCACTTCGGCCAAAACCAGCTCGAAGACGAAGACAGGACGGTCGAGACCGAGGGTTTTCGACAATTCAGGGTGGATCGCGCCGACGAAGCCTACCAAACGACCTTCACGCTCGATGCGCGCGGTTTGACCCGGGTGCAGCGCAGGGTGTTTGCCCGGCACGAACGTGAACGAATCCAGAGCACCGGCAAAACCGAGCACCGCTTCCACGTCCGCTTTCACGTCGAAGAAGTCCACGACGTCGCGGCCTTGCGCCCAGCCTTCCGGCAGACGGCTACCACACACAACACCGGCCAGCATCGGCTCTTGCTTCAAGCCCTCTAGCTGACCCACGAAACGCAGGCCGCTTTCGAACAAGCGAACGCGATCCTGTTGACGGTTCAGGTTGTGCTGAAGTGCCTTCACCAGACCCGGCCACAAGGACGAGCGCATGGCGGCCATGTCGTTCGAAATCGGGTTCGCCAGCAGCAACGGCTCTACACCCGGATTAAACAACTCGAACTGTTTCGGATCGATGAAGCTGTAGGTAATCGCTTCCTGATAGCCGCGAGCGACCAGCAGACGACGCAGCTCAGGCAGATCGCTGCGCGCTTCTGCCTTGGCTTGTGGCGCCAGGCGGGCTTGCGGGTAGCGAACCGGCAGACGGTTGTAACCATACAGGCGGGCCAATTCTTCGATCAGATCAACTTCCAGGCTGATATCGAAGCGATGGCTCGGCACTTCAACGCGCCACTGCCCTGCCCCATCAGCCGAAACGGTCAGGCCCAAGCCGTTGAGCAGGCGCTCGACTTCGGTCGAATCCATTTCCATACCCAACATCTGGGTGATGCGCTGGGCACGCAGGGTGACCGGTGCAATTTTCGGCAGGTATTGCTCGTTGACGGTTTCGATGACCGGACCCGCTTCGCCGCCAGTGATTTCCAGCAACAGGCCAGTGGCGCGCTCCATGGCTTCACGGGCCAGCTGCCAGTCCACGCCACGCTCATAGCGGTGCGAGGCGTCGGTGTGCAGGCCATAGGAACGGGCCTTTCCAGCAACGGCAATCTGATCGAAGAACGCACTTTCAAGGAAAATGTCGCGGGTGGTCGCGGTGTCGACGCCGCTGTGCTCGCCACCCATTACGCCGGCGATGGCCAGGGCGCGGGTGTGGTCGGCAATCACCAGTGTATCGCTACGCAGGCTGACTTCCTGACCGTCGAGCAGTACCAGCTTCTCGCCCTCTTCCGCCATGCGTACGCGGATGCCGCCATTGATTTCGGCGAGATCGAATGCGTGCAGCGGTTGACCCAGCTCCAGCATCACGTAGTTGGTGATGTCGACGGCAGCGTCGATGCTGCGCACGTCGGCACGACGCAGACGCTCAACCATCCACAGCGGCGTAGGCTTGGACAGGTCAACGTTACGGATCACACGACCCAGGTAACGCGGGCAAGCGGCAGGCGCCAACACTTCAACCGAACGCACTTCGTCGTGCACGACTGGAACGGTAGCAACGACCGGACGCGTGACTTCGGCGGCGTAAAGCGCGCCGACTTCACGGGCCAGACCGGCCAGGGACAGGCAGTCGCCACGGTTCGGGGTCAGGTCGACCTCGATGCTGGCGTCGTCCAGGCTCAGGTATTCACGAATGTCCTGACCCACCGGCGCATCGGCCGGCAATTCCATCAAGCCATCGTTGCCTTCGCCCACTTGCAGCTCGGCTTGCGAGCACAGCATGCCGTTGGACTCAACGCCACGTAGCTTGGCTTTCTTGATTTTGAAGTCGCCCGGCAACTCGGCACCGAGCATGGCAAACGGGATCTTCAGGCCCGGGCGCACGTTCGGCGCACCGCACACAACCTGGAAAGTCTCCGAGCCATTGCTGACCTGGCACACGCGCAACTTGTCAGCGTCCGGGTGCTGCTCGGTGCTCAGCACTTCGCCCACGACCACACCGCTGAATTCGCCGGCGGCCGGGGTAACGCTATCGACCTCAAGACCGGCCATCGACAGACGAGCAACCAGCTCGTCGCGACTTACCTGCGGGCTAACCCAGCCACGCAGCCATTGTTCACTGAATTTCATCCTGCTCTCCTAAGAATTCGTTACGACTAGCGAAATTGCGCGAGGAACCGCAAGTCGTTGTCGAAGAACAGACGCAAGTCGTTCACGCCGTAACGCAGCATGGCCAGACGCTCAACGCCCATGCCGAAGGCAAAGCCCGAAAATTCTTCCGGGTCGATTCCGGACATGCGCAGCACGTTCGGGTGAACCATGCCGCAGCCCATGACTTCCAGCCAGCCAGTCTGTTTGCAGACACGGCAGCCTTTACCGCTGCACATCACGCATTCCATATCGACTTCAGCGGATGGCTCGGTGAACGGGAAGTACGAAGGACGGAAACGCACGGCCAGTTCTTTTTCAAAGAACACGCGCAGGAACTCTTCGATGGTGCCTTTCAGGTCGGCGAAGTTGATATCGCGGTCGACCAGCAGTCCTTCGACCTGGTGAAACATCGGCGAGTGGGTGATATCGGAGTCGCTGCGGTACACACGGCCTGGGCAGACGATGCGGATAGGCGGCTTTTTCGATTCCATGGTGCGGACCTGTACCGGCGAGGTATGGGTGCGCAGCAACATGTTGGCATTGAAATAGAAGGTGTCATGCATCGACCGGGCCGGGTGATGGCCTGGGATGTTGAGCGCCTCGAAGTTGTGATAGTCGTCTTCGACCTCAGGGCCTTCGGCGATGCCGTAGCCGATGTGGGTAAAGAACTGCTCGATACGTTCCAGAGTCCGGGTAACCGGATGCAGACCGCCAGAGGTCTGGCCGCGGCCAGGCAGGGTCACGTCAATGGACTCGGCAGACAGTTTGGCGGCCAGGTCGGCCTCTTCAAACAGTGCCTTGCGAGCATTGAGAACCTCTGTGACACGCTCCTTGGCAACGTTGATCAGGGCGCCGACTTGCGGACGCTCTTCTGCCGGCAAATTCCCCAGGGTCTTCATCACCTGAGTCAATTCACCCTTTTTGCCAAGGTAGTGAACCCGGATTTGCTCCAGGGCATTGATATCTTCAGCGCTTTGCACAGCCTCTAGTGCTTGAGAGACGAGCGCGTCCAGGTTTTCCATGTACAGACTCCAGATACAAAATAGGGGAAGAGCTTGAAGGCTCTTCCCCTATTTATGACGTTTAACACCGGGCCCCACAGAGGTGAGGCCGGGTGACTGTCGGGGGTACTTAAGCCAAGGTGGCTTTAGCTTTCTCGACAATCGCAGCAAACGCCGCTTTTTCGTTCACTGCCAGATCAGCCAGAACCTTACGGTCGATCTCGATGGACGCTTTTTTCAGGCCGGCAATGAAACGGCTGTAGGACAGACCGTTGATACGTGCACCAGCGTTGATACGAGCGATCCACAGAGCGCGGAACTGACGTTTTTTCTGACGACGGTCACGGTAGGCGTATTGGCCTGCCTTGATTACCGCTTGCTTGGCAACACGGAATACGCGCGAGCGAGCGCCGTAGTAGCCTTTAGCAAGTTTCAGAATTTTTTTGTGACGTTTACGGGCAATGACGCCACGCTTTACACGAGCCATGAGTTACTTCCTCTATTCTTGACTAAATTAACGAAGGCGCAGCATGCGCTCGACTTTTGCCACGTCACACGGTGCCAGCAAGCTGCTACCGCGCAGTTGACGCTTACGCTTGGTCGACATTTTAGTCAGGATGTGGCTCTTGAAAGCGTGCTTGTGCTTGATACCGTTAGCAGTTTTCAGAAACCGCTTAGCAGCACCACTTTTAGTTTTCATTTTTGGCATGTTCGGATACTCCGCATTCAGTTGATAAACATAATCAGAAGGCCTGCCGTGCCCTATTGATTACTTCTTCTTTTTCGGGGCGATGACCATGATCAGCTGGCGTCCTTCCATCTTAGGATGCTGTTCGACCGAACCGTACTCGAGCAAGTCACCTTCAACTCGCTTGAGGAGTTCCATCCCCAGCTCCTGGTGGGCCATCTCACGGCCGCGGAATCGCAAGGATACCTTGGCCCTGTCCCCATCACTCAGGAAACGTACCAGGTTGCGCAGTTTTACCTGGTAATCCCCTTCCTCCGTCCCTGGACGAAACTTGATTTCTTTAACCTGAATCTGCTTCTGGTTTTTCTTGGCCGCAGCAATCTGCTTCTTCTTCTCGAAGATCGATTTGCCGTAGTCCATCAGCTTGCAAACAGGGGGTACTGCATCGGCGGAAATTTCCACCAAATCCAGTTTGGCCTCTTCAGCCTTAAGAAGCGCGTCTTCAATTGACACAATCCCAAGCTGCTCACCCTCAGCCCCAATTAACCGAACCTCGCGTGCCGAGATATTCTCGTTGATCGGGGCTTTCGGTGCAGCTCGTTTATCTTGTCTCATTTCACGCTTAATAATAATTACTCCGAATCTGGGCGACCACGCCGGGAAACCGCTTGCGCGAGAAACTCAGCGAACTGGGCGACGGGCATCGAGCCCAGGTCAGCACCTTCACGAGTACGCACAGCGACAGTCTGCATCTCGACTTCCCGATCTCCGATAACCAAGAGATAAGGAACCTTGAGCAAAGTATGCTCGCGGATTTTAAAGCCGATCTTTTCATTTCTCAAGTCAGACTTGGCACGAAATCCGCTTTCGTTGAGGGTTTTTTCAACCTCAGCGGCAAAATCTGCCTGTTTATCAGTGATGTTCATGATCACTGCCTGGGTCGGAGCCAGCCACGCAGGGAATGCACCCTCGTAGTGCTCGATCAGGATTCCGACGAAACGTTCGAAGGATCCCAGGATCGCCCGGTGCAACATTACCGGGTGCTTGCGACTGTTGTCTTCGGAGACGTATTCGGCTCCCAGACGGGTAGGCAGGTTAAAATCGAGCTGAAGGGTACCACACTGCCAGACGCGGCCAAGGCAATCTTTTAGCGAGAACTCGATCTTCGGACCGTAGAACGCACCCTCTCCCGGCTGCAGATCGTACGGCAAGCCCGCACTATCAAGGGCTGCAGCCAATGCAGCTTCGGCTCGGTCCCACAATTCGTCGGAACCGACGCGTTTTTCCGGACGAGTGGACAGCTTCATTTCAACTTCTTTGAAGCCGAAGTCGGCGTAAACGTCCATGGTCAGTTTGATAAACGCAGCGGATTCGGCCTGCATCTGCTCTTCAGTACAGAAGATGTGGGCATCGTCCTGGGTGAACGCACGCACACGCATGATGCCGTGCAACGCACCCGATGGCTCGTTACGGTGGCAGGCACCGAATTCGGCCAGACGCATTGGCAGCTCGCGGTAGCTTTTCAGGCCCTGATTGAACACTTGCACGTGGCAAGGGCAGTTCATTGGCTTGATCGCGTAATCGCGGTTTTCCGACTGAGTGGTGAACATGTTGTCGGCGTAGTTCGCCCAGTGCCCGGATTTCTCCCACAGGCTGCGGTCAACGACTTGTGGAGTCTTGATCTCCAGATAACCGTTGTCGCGCTGAACCTTGCGCATGTATTGCTCGAGCACCTGATACAGGGTCCAGCCGTTCGGGTGCCAGAACACCATGCCCGGCGACTCTTCCTGGGTGTGAAACAGGCCCAGGCGCTTGCCGATCTTGCGGTGATCGCGCTTTTCAGCTTCTTCGATGCGCTGGATGTAAGCCGCCAGTTGCTTTTTGTCAGCCCACGCGGTGCCGTAAACGCGCTGCAATTGCTCGTTCTTGGCATCGCCACGCCAGTAGGCGCCGGACAACTTGGTCAACTTGAAGGATTTCAGGAAGCGCGTGTTCGGCACGTGCGGACCGCGGCACATGTCGACGTATTCTTCGTGATAGTACAGACCCATGGCCTGCTCGTTCGGCATATCCTCGACTAGGCGCAGCTTGTAGTCTTCGCCACGGGCCTTGAACACTTCGATCACTTCGGCACGCGGAGTGACTTTCTTGATCACGTCGTAATCTTTTTCGATCAGCTGCTGCATGCGCTGTTCGATAGCGGCCAGGTCGTCCGGTGTAAAAGGACGTTCGAAGGCGATGTCGTAATAGAAGCCTTCGTCGATGACCGGACCGATCACCATTTTAGCGGTCGGGTACAGCTGCTTGACTGCGTGGCCGACCAGGTGAGCGCAAGAGTGGCGAATGATCTCCAGCCCCTCTTCATCCTTTGGCGTGATGATTTGCAGCGTGGAATCGCTGTTAATGATGTCGCTGGCGTCGACCAGCTTGCCATCGACCTTGCCGGCCACGGTGGCTTTGGCCAGGCCAGCACCAATGGATGCGGCGACCTCGGCTACGGAAACCGGGTGATCGAATGAACGTTGACTGCCGTCGGGAAGAGTAATAGTTGGCATGGCGCCTCCTCTCCTAGTGGTGACCCCTACCAAAGGTCACGTGGGTTGGGATGAGCCAGTACAAGATCCGGTCCAGGCCATTCAATGACGAACGCCTGCCTTACAGCGGCAGGAGCCTTGCGGCCAACCGGAAAACCGAACCAGAGTGACTGGGGTTCAAATCAGGGTTATTCGCACGGTTGCCGCTACCGGGACTTAAGGTCAACCGGTGCTTGCAAACGCCCGAGCGAGGCATGCTAGCACAGATGAACGGTCGTCGCCGCGCCAAGGTTTTCTACCGGGGAAAATCTGGCGTTTTTATGCCAGAGTGCTGAACTTGAACCCTGCTTTACCCCTCAGATAACAAGACATCGACCCAAAAGGAGCATCCCAGCATGCGTCTGAATACCTTGTTCGCAGTAGTCGCACCCCTCGCCCTGTTGCTTCCACTGTCCGCCCATGCCGATTGGCCAAAAGGCGAACGCGACAAATACATGGCTCAGTGCACACAAGCGGCAACCCCTCAGATTGGTGCTGCTGCGGCCAAAGCCCACTGCGCCTGTGGCGCCGACGCGATCAAATCGTACCCGGCCAGCGACATTCAATCGCTGATGGACAACACCGCCAGTGACGCACTGAAGCAAAAAGCGCTCAGCCAGATTGCAGCGTGCAAAGCCGATAACAAGGCGAAAAAATAAGCCTGCGAGGAGGCTTTGAAGGCCCCCAAAGCCGATGAAAAGCGCTTTTTCGTACAAATTATGCAGGTTTTACAGCTTTTTTTATCGTCTTTACTTTCGGCCGAAAGCCTTGTAAACCGGGGCTTTCAGCCATATCAAGCAACAAAGAAAGCGTGACTTAAGGGCAAACAGTACGTCCGGGGGGCTCCCAAAGCGAACATTTCGACTATGATACCCCGGTGTGCCCAGTTGGCCTGAGCAGCACAGTACTACTGAAAATATAAGTTTCTTGGAGATACACCATGTCTAATCGCCAAACCGGCACCGTTAAATGGTTCAACGATGAAAAAGGCTTCGGCTTCATCACTCCTCAAGGTGGCGGTGACGACCTGTTCGTACACTTCAAAGCTATCGAAAGCGACGGTTTCAAAAGCCTGAAAGAAGGCCAGACTGTTTCCTTCGTGGCTGAGAAAGGCCAAAAGGGTATGCAAGCTGCTCAAGTTCGCCCAGAGTAATTTCCAGGCGCACTAAAAAAACCCCGTCCATGTGACGGGGTTTTTTATGGGTGAAACAAAAGCCTGTAACGATCAGCCGCAGTTGACGCGTGTGACCACCCGGCTGGCATCGGTGTTCAGGTTCAAGCGATCGGAGCGGTACTCCAGGGTCACCATGTCGTTCGGTTGCAGGAACCGGGCATTCTGCGCACCTGCGCGGGTACGTGCCTGCTCCAGCAATTCTGGTGATGCGGCTTTGCCAATGGTGAATTCGGCTGCCTTTGCATCACAGCGGCTGTGGCCAGTGTCAGTCGTCGTGACGGGGTCTGCTGCCGTATTCGAGCTCGTACCGCTGCAACCGGCCAGCAGTGTAACGGCGAACAAAGTACCCAATGACGCGAGCTTCCAAGGCATGAAGCCTCCTTTTTCCAATAGTTAAGCTGAGATCTTGCGACCGCCAATCCGGCGTTTGGTTTCAAGGTGAGTGCGACCCCCCTGCCCTTGTCGCGGACAAGCGGCGAGTTTGCCTGAGTGCCTCACTGTCGTTCAGCACTCAATCGTGACTGAATATGAACAGCGCTCAATAGACGTCAATGTAGTCGAACGGCGGAGTCGGCCAGTTTTCTTTCAGCGCGTTGAAGATCTGCATGACCCAGACCTCATCGCTCGCCGCGACCAATCCTACGTAACCTGACCCCTTGGCCCACGTTTCAAGGCGAAACAGAAGGCCACCAATATCTTTTCCGCCTACGACACCCGACGAAATATAGGCAATGCCACCCTTGGTCACGCGCAACTGGGTGTGCTCATCGTCGCTGGCGCTGGCCAGCAGCTGACGCACCGCCTCAAGGGTCAGACCATCCGGAGTATTCAAATTGATCTGCACAGCGCGATCCTTGATAAAACGTCAAAGACCAAGTGTCGCATAGCCCTCCCCTGATGCCTAAGTCGGAGTGCCAAACGTTGCGCAAAATGGTTAACTCGACACCCAGACTTTCCCGACTGCACGAGCGCCATCATGACGACTGTAAGCATCGACGCCGACATTAAAGCCAAGTGGCCAGAAGGCCATAGTTCTTACAGCCCCGGCAGTGCAGAGGAGTTGGCGATCATCAGTATTGATATTCTAGTCAAGGAACTGGGAACCGAAGCGGCCCAGACGTTCATCACACAGATATTCGAGAAGTATCCGGCCAACCCGAAAGCCACCGAAGAAATCGAGAGGGCGTAAAAGCCCGCAGGCTGGCACCTGCGGGCCTGCGAACTATTTCAGACGCGCCAGACGTTCGGTCAGCAAGTCGAAGAAACCTTGGGCGTCACCGCTTTCAACCCAGAAGGCATTTTTCGGCGCCTTCAGGCCGTCATACCAATCGACGATGGTTTGACCAAACGTCGGGCCTTCGCGGCTATCGACCACTACGTTAACCGAGCGCCCCTTGAAGAGTTCCGGCTTCAGCAGATAGGCGATGACGGTGGCGTCATGCACCGGGCCGCCCGGAATACCGTAGTGCTCCATGTCGCCCTTGATGTACTCATTGAGAATATTGCCCACCAGCTTGCTGGCATTGTTGTTCAGTGCCGCAATCTGCTTCAGGCGTGCCTCACTGGTGAGGATCTTGTGAGTCACGTCCAGCGGCAGGTAGGTCAGTTTCACACCACTTTTCAACACCACTTCAGCCGCCTGCGGATCAGCGAAGAGGTTGAATTCCGCCACCGGGGTGATGTTGCCACCGTTGAAATGCGCCCCACCCATGATCACCACTTCCTTGATGCCCTGGACGATCTCAGGCTCCTGGATCAGCGCGAGCGCCAGGTTGGTCTGCGGACCGAGCATGGCGATCGTGATGCTGTGAGGCTTGGCCGCTTTCAAGGTATCGATCAGGTAATTGACCGCATTCCCCTTAGCCAAGCCAACCTTTGGCTCGTGTACGTCAATGCCGGACAAGCCCTCTTTACCATGAATGTCTTCGGCATAGATCGGCGTACGAATCAGTGGTTTTGGCGCGCCCGCATACACAGGAACTTCTTCGCGCCCCGCCCATTCGCGGGCCAGTCGCGCATTCCGCGAAGTCTTGTCCAGGCGCACATTGCCAGCGACGGTGGTCAGCGCACGAATATTCAGTTCGTCCGGCGACGCCAGCGCGAACAGCAACGCCACCACATCGTCGGCACCCGGATCGGTGTCGATGATCAAGTCGATTTTTTCCGCCGCCTGGGCGCTTGTTGCAGTAATCAGGGACAAAAGCAGCAGACTCCGGAGCAGGTGGTGCAATTTCTGAGCATAGCGGTACATGGCGCACTCCTTGTGCGTGGAACATCAGAAAGACAACAGCGGGTTAAAACGTTACGCCGGCGACCAGTACAATGTTGCAGTACGGCTGACATTCGCCGGTACGAACAATCGCGCGCGCCTGCCGGCTGAGGATTTTGAATTCTTCGTGACTGAGCATCTGGCGCTGACCGAGCGCACCTTCAGCATTCAACTCATCCAGCGTCGATAACGCCGACGGTTTTTTCTCGAGGATTTCCTGGGCGAGCACATGGCTCTCGACCTGCATTTCGCTGAGCACGACCTTCAAGGTGCTGATGAAATCGGGAATACCGTGGGTCAGCGCCAGATCAATCAGCTCAACGCCTGGCGGCACCGGCAGACCGGCATCGCCAATCACGACCTTATCGCCATGCCCAAGGGAAGCGATCAGCCGCGACAGCGCAACGTTGAGCAAAGGTGTCTTTTTCATGGGGTTTTAAAGGCCTGTACGTCGGACAAGGTAGGAATCGAGGGTTGCGCGCCAGCTCGGGTGACTGACAGCGCTGCAGCGACCTGGCCGAAACGGATCGCCTCGGCTTCGCTCTTGCCGGCCGCGAGGGCCGCGGCGAATCCACCGACGAACGTATCGCCGGCCGCCGTGGTATCAACAGCCTTTACCTTCGGCACCGGAAAATGATCGAAGCTTTTACCGTTGGCAAATAGCGATCCTTGGGCGCCCAGCGTGATGATCACTTTGCCGGCGCCCATTGCCATCAGCCGGGTGGCGGCGGTTTTGGCGGTTTCCAGTGAATCCACTGGCAATCCACTCAAGGCTGCGGCTTCGCTTTCGTTGGGAATCAGATAATCGATAGACGCGTACCAATCCGCCGGCAATGGACGGCTGGCCGGTGCCGGGTTGAGGATCACGGTCTTGCCCAGCGCACGGCCGCGCTTGAGTGCGTGGCCGACGCTGGCATCCGGCACTTCCAGCTGACAGATGATCACGTCAGCGGCTTGCAGCACCGAATCAAAGTGATCAATCACCTTTGAAGTCAGCGCTCCATTGGCACCGGCGACAATCACGATTGCGTTCTGGCTGTTGTCGTCGACCACAATCAACGCCACGCCGCTGGAGCCCTCGACGGTGCTGACGGCCTGACAATCGATCTGCTCGGCTAACAACGCGTCACGCAGTTCTACGCCATAGGCGTCGTTGCCGACGCAACCGACCATCGACACCTGCGCCCCCAGTCTTGCGGCGGCAACGGCCTGATTCGCCCCCTTACCTCCGGAGACCGTGGCAAACGACTCGCCGATCAGGGTTTCACCACCACGGGGCAACCTTGGCGCGCGCGTCACCAGGTCCATGTTCAGGCTGCCTATCACCACTACTTTTGCTGGCATACATCATTACTCATCAATTCTGTTTCGGCGGTGCTTTTGTGTTTCAGCGGAACTGGGCGAACACGCCGGCCAGCGGCGCGGTCGACTCTCGCAGGACAATACTGGGGGTCACGATCCGTTGATCGGTGGCCATATCGGGTTTTGCAATCCGCCGCAAAAGCACCGCTGCCGCCATCTCCCCCAGTTGCAGGATCGATTGGCCGACCGTGGTCAACGCGGGATAGACGTAACGGCTCATCTGAATATCATCGAAACCGATTACCGACAGCTCTGTCGGCACACGAATATTGCGCTCGGCAGCCGCCCGCAGCACACCGATGCCGATCATGTCGTTGCCCGCAAAAATGGCACTGGGCGGGTTCTTTTCCAGCAAAATCGCAGCAGCACTGTAGCCGCCAGTGCTGGTGAAATCGCTTTCCAGCATGCGCTCGCGAGGCACTTCGATACCCGCCTCTTTCAAGGCGCGGCAGTAACCCGCCAGACGCATTTGCGCCACGCTGGTACTTGCCGGCCCGCCAATGGTGGCAATGTCCCGATGCCCCAGCTCCAGCAGGTGCCGGGTTGCCAGATAGGCGCCGTATTCGTGATCGATGCGCACCAGGTCGGCATTCACGCCGTCCAGCCCACGGTCGACGATGACCATCGGCGTGCGTACGGCCGCCAGCCCTTCTACCAGCCCGGCGTCGCCACCGGCCGAGGCAACGATCAGCCCGTCGATGCGTTTCTCAAGCAACACGCGCAGGTAGCTGCGCTGCTTGTCCGGGTTGTCGTCGGAGTTGCAGAGGATGACGCAGTAGCCGTTACGCTCGCAGTAATCCTCGATACCGCGCGCCAGCTCGGCGAAGTACGGGTTGAGGCTATTGGGCACCAGCAGGCCGATGGTTGCTGTGGTCTTGGCTTTTAACGAGCGAGCCACGGCACTGGGCACGTAATCGAGGCTCTTGATGGCGGCCTCGACCTTGACCCGCACTTCTTCACTGACAGGCCGAGTCTTGTTCACCACGTGGGACACCGTGGTGTAGGAAATCCCCGCGAGGGCTGCTACATCCTTGATCGTTGCCATGACTCAGGTCCGCCGGCTTGCGCGCTGACTGCGATAAGTATCTAGCACCACCGCGATCACGATCACCGCGCCGGTGATAATGCGCTTGGTAGGCTCGGTTGCGCCAATCTGCGCCAGGCCGGCCGCCAATACGGAAATGATCAGAACACCGAAGAACGTACTGATGACCGAACCACGCCCGCCCATCAGGCTGGTACCGCCGATGACGACAGCCGCGATCACTTGCAGTTCGAGGCCGGAACCGGCATTCGGGTCCGCCGCTTCCAGGCGAGAAATCTGAAACAGTGCGGCAATCCCGGCCAGCAGTCCCATCAGGCTGAACACCAGAATCTTGTAGGGTTTTGGATTGATCCCCGCCAGGCGCACGGCCTCTTCGTTGGTGCCAATCCCGATCAGGTAGCGACCGAACACAGTGCGGGTCAATACGGCCTGCGCGATGAAAATGATCAGCAAAGCAATGATGAACGAAGGCGAAATGCCAAAGGCGATTGGATTGGACAACCAGGCAAAGGCATCACCGATGTAGGCCGTGCGTGAACCGGTCATCTGGTACGCCACGCCGCGCGCCATTTCCAGCACGCCGAGGGACACGATGAACGACGGAATCCGCCACGCCACGGTGATCGAACCGGTGATGGTACCGGCCAATGCCGCTACGGCCATGCCGAGCAGCGCCGCGGGCAACACGCTCCAACCCCAGCCAAGAATCGCCACGCTGACCGTCGACGCCGCGAGGGCCAGCACCGAACCCACCGACAGGTCGATGCCACCGATGATCAACACAAACGTCATGCCAACCGCCAGGACCATCAAGTCCGGGATCTGGTTGGCCAGAGTACTGAATGTGTCGTAAGACAGAAAATGGCTGCTCAGGACCGAGAACAGCGCGACCATCGCCAGCAAGGCACCGGCCAGGCCCAGATAGGTGCCGAGGCCGTAGAAATTGCCACTACGTTTACCGGCAGACGTTGCAGTTTTCATGGTAAATCCCTAGGCGCGGCTTCATTGAGCAACGCATCTCGTTTTTGGTAGCCGGCGAACGCGGCAGCAAGCAAATCATCCTGGGTCCAGCTGTCACGCTCGAAGGTGTCGATCAGACGTCCCGCCGACAACACGCCGATCCGGTCGCAGATCAACATCAGTTCGCGCAAGTCACTGGACACCACCACCAGCGCTTTACCCTGACGGGTCAGCTCGCCGAGCAGCGTATAGATGTCGAACTTGGCGCCCACGTCGATGCCACGAGTCGGCTCGTCGAACAGCAACACCGAACAATCACGCTCCAGCCAACGGCCGATCACGACTTTTTGCTGGTTGCCCCCGGACAGTTCCGAGACCAGCTGCGTCGGGCTGGAACTGCGGATGCGCATGGCGTCGATCTGCCGCTGCGCCAAAGACATCTCGTCACCGTTATTGACGACACCGCCACTGGAAATCACCGGCATGTTGCCCAGCGCAATGTTGGCGCTGATCGATTGACTCAGCAGCAGGCCTTCACCCTTGCGGTCTTCGGTGATCAGGGCAATGCCGTGACCGACCGCATCCGCAGGCGAGCGGATACTCACGACCTGTGCCGGCGAACCCAGCGCAACCGTGCCGCTGTCAGCCACGTCGGCACCAAAGATCAGGCGCAGCAACTCGGTGCGCCCTGCCCCGATCAAACCGGAAATCCCGTAGATCTCGCCGGCGCGTACTTCGAAAGACACATCGCGCACCTTGTCGGAACGGCTCAACCCCTTGACCGTCAATGCCGGCGCGCCGATTTTGCGCGACCCCATGTCAATGTGTTCACCGAGCTCGCGGCCGACCATCAAGGTCACCAGTTGCTCGCTGTTGTAATTGGCCATCGGCTCGACACACACCAGGTTGCCGTCGCGCAATACCGCGATGCGCTGCGCTACCCGGGCGAGTTCTTCGAGACGGTGGGAAATGTAGATGATCGACACCCCGCGAGCCTGTAACCGGGTGATCTGCTCGAACAGCATCTCGACTTCACGAGAGGTCAGCATCGCCGTCGGCTCGTCGAGGATCAGCACATGACAGTCGCCGATCAGGTTGCGAGCGATTTCGACCATTTGCTGGTGACCGATGCCCAGCTCGCCGACCAGGGTGTCCGGGTCTATTGCGTCGAGCCCGACCTGCGCCATGGCCTCGATTGCCGCTTTGCGCAGTTGCTTGCGGCTGATCCAGCCGGCATTGCTCGGGAGGTTGTCGAGAAACAGGTTCTCCGCCACCGACAAGGTCGGTAACAGATTGAGTTCCTGCATGACCATGCGGATGCCCAGGTCTTCAGCCTGAGCACGGCTGCCGGGGCGGTAATCCTGCCCCTGAAACTGCATCTGGCCGGTGGTCGGCGTGACCAGACCGCCGATGATTTTCGACAGCGTGCTTTTTCCGGCGCCGTTCTCACCCGTCAGTGCCAGCACCTCACCGCGCATGAGCGTCAGGTCGATGCCGGTCAGGACCGGTTGAGCATAAGTCTTACCGATACCGCTGACCGAGAGGACAGCGTTCGGGGCGGAAACTGACATAAAAAACTCTCCATGCGCTCGCCCGGGCGGGCGAGCACCGTTGTGTCGCCAGAAGGACTACTTGGTCACCAGCTCTACCGGAGTTTCGATGACGTTGTTGGCGCCGCTGTCGACCTTCTCACCCTTGATGATCTTCAGCGCGGTCTCGATGCCGAACACCGCTTGCTTGGCAGCAAACTGGTCCGCTGTGGCCAGGACGCGGCCATCCTTGAGCATTGGTTTGATGGCGTTGATGTTGTCGTAACCCACCACCTGAACCTTGCCGGCCTTGCCCGCCGCACGCACGGCAGAAACGGCACCGACGGCCATGCTGTCGTTGCCGGCCAGCAGTGCCTTGACTTCCGGGTACTCGCTGAGAATCGAGGCGGCCACCTTGTTGCCCTTGTCGATTTCCCAGTCACCGGACTGTAACGATACGACCTTGATTTGCGCGGCTTCCATTGCATCCTTGAATCCAGCGGTGCGGGCCTGGGCATTGGTGGTGGTGGAAACACCTTCAATGATCCCGACTTCGTCGCCCGCCTTCAGTTGCTTGGCCAGGTATTCACCCACCAGACGCGCGCCTTTGCGGTTGTCCGGACCTACGAACGGCACTGTCAGGTTTTTGCTTTTGACCACGGCTGGGTCGAGCTGGTTATCGATGTTGATCACGGTGATACCGGCATCGATGGCTTTCTTGATGACCGGAACCATGGCCTTGGAGTCTGCCGGCGCAATGACCAGCGCATTGACCTTGGCCAGGATCATCTGCTCGACGATTCGCGTCTGGCCAGCGGTGTCGGTTTCGTCCTTGATGCCGTTGGAAATCAGCTCGAATTCGCCGGAGTGGTCTTTCTGATACGCCTTGGCGCCGTCTTCCATGGTCAGGAAGAACTCGTTGGCCAGGGATTTCATGACCAGCGCGACTTTAGGTTTTTCAGGGGTGTCGGCCAAGGCCGAAGAGAGGGGCAGCGCGGCGGATGCGGCAGCCAGCATAGCGACAGCGAGAAGACGTCCAGCGAATGGCAGCTTCATGGGTTCACTCCGATCTTATGATTATTGTGAGCAACGCTTGCGCTGGCGTAGGCTTCAGCAGATCTGCTGACGGATCAAGCCATCAGCAGCACTGCGCAAACGTTTGCGTAGACCGAACTATGGGAACCCTGCCGACATTTGTCAACGGTCGAAAAATAACGTTTTGTACTTTCGTTTGCGCGAAGCGGGTATTACGCCGTGGTGCTGATCAGGCTGCCGGAACCGGATTCCTTGGCCAATTCCCTGAGCAGACTGCCCGCCACTTGTGACAGCGCACCGTTGGTATTCGCGATTTGGCCCTGGATGGACATCACGGCGGTGGTCTTGGCTTCCGGCGTAGAATAAGGCGCCGCCTGAGCTGCCGCGAGTTGCTGCTGTTGTTCGCGCAGTTGCTGTTGAAGCTCCGCCATTCGCTTGAGCAGCACCTGAACCGCGACACTTTGATTGCTGCTGGCCTCGGACTTGCCCGCGCCTTGAGCGCCGCCCCCCGCCTTGACCCGGTTGTCCTTGTTTTCTTCCTTGCCCGGCAGCGCTGCCGTCTCAGAGGTCGCGTCACTCGATGCGTCTACAGCCGACGACGATTTGCCCCCGATCAGGACTGCAGTTGCGTTTGGAAAACCAACGGAAAACGACATGTGAACTCCCTAAAAAAAGATCCTTTAGAGAGGCATCGACCCGCACACGGGTTTCTTTAGTGATGATTGGCAATCTGGCAAGACAAGGCGCTCTACAGGGTCAGCAGTCCCTTTCGGAGAGCCGAACGCCAATCCCAAACATATTCGGAAACCCGGACAACACGATGTTTAAGTCGCATTCACAAAAATCAAAATAATTGATACAAATCATTGGGTTAAACATATTTTTCAACTTCGGATATGACTGGTACAGATCCTGCTCTCTTCCCCTCACCCCCGGCGTTCAGATCGTCTGGGGCGCATCTAGATGAACCTGCATCAGCACCGTCTCACTACTAGAGAGAAAAATAATGACATCTGCTTTCAAGACCTTCGTTCCGGGCGCTTTGGCCCTGCTGCTCCTCCTGCCTACCGCCCTTCAGGCGAAAGAAGTCGAAGCCCGACAAAAACTGGCGAACGTGGTGATCCTGGCCACCGGTGGCACCATCGCCGGCGCGGGCGCCAGCGCCGCCAACAGTGCGACCTATCAAGCGGCGAAAGTCGGCATCGAACAATTGATCGCTGGCGTTCCGGAACTGAGTCAACTGGCTAGCGTTCGCGGCGAACAAGTCATGCAAATCGCTTCCGAAAGCATCACCAACGACAACCTGCTGCAACTGGGCCGTCGCGTGGCTGAACTGGCCGACAGCCAGGACGTCGATGGCATCGTCATCACCCACGGCACCGACACGCTGGAAGAAACGGCGTACTTCCTGAACCTGGTGGAAAAAACCGACAAGCCGATCATCGTCGTCGGCTCCATGCGCCCGGGCACCGCCATGTCGGCTGACGGCATGTTAAACCTGTACAACGCGGTGGCCGTGGCCAGCAGCAAAGAGGCACGCGGTAAAGGCGTTTTGGTGACCATGAATGATGAAATCCAGTCGGGTCGTGATGTCAGCAAAATGATCAACATCAAGACCGAAGCGTTTAAAAGCGCCTGGGGTCCGCTCGGCATGGTGGTCGAAGGCAAATCCTATTGGTTCCGCTTGCCAGCCAAGCGCCATACCATGGATTCGGAATTCGACATCAAGAACATCAAGAGCCTGCCTGACGTCGAAATCGCCTATTCCTACGGCAACGTAAGCGACACCGCCTACAAAGCACTGGCTCAATCCGGCGCCAAAGCCATCATCCATGCCGGCACCGGCAATGGCTCGGTTTCTTCGCGGGTCGTGCCTGCCCTGCAAGCGCTGCGCAAAGATGGCGTGCAAATCATCCGTTCTTCCCACGTCAACGCTGGCGGCTTCGTGTTGCGTAACGCCGAACAGCCTGACGACAAATATGACTGGGTCGTGGCACACGACCTGAACCCGCAGAAGGCTCGCATCCTGGCGATGGTCGCACTGACCAAGACCAACGACAGCAAAGAGCTGCAACGGATGTTCTGGGAATACTGATTCGCCCTCGCCCGGCCGGTTCAGGTCGGGCATCGGAGCCCCTCGCCCTCCTCGCGAGGGGCCATAAGCTGAATAAAAAACTCCTGCGTCCTACATAAAACAGAAAAAAACGCTGTCAGAGGATTTTCTTGAATTTTAAGCAGTTGCGAAAATGCCTACAGTTAAATACTGTATGCACGTACAGCTTAATAAGGATAACTCCGTGGCCTCTACCTCTGTCTCTCCTTCCTCCTATGAACGCATGGGCATGCGCGTTCAGAAAATCATCAACTCCCCCACTGCTCAGAAAGCCAAAGCCGCACTGATCTTCCGCCTGCCGGACGAACCCGTGGATGAGTGGGAACAGTTGCTCGAAGAAATCGACGAGAACGACAACGTGACGCTCGCCTATCGCGACGACGGTGGCGTGCAGATTTTCTGGGTTGTGCCGAAGGAAGATTGAGTCGATGAGCGTCCGTTGTTTCGCTTTAGTGTTCTTGCTGTTTGCCATCGGCGCCCAAGCCGACGCCCCGCGCACCTTCAGCGAAGCCAAGAAAGTCGCCTGGAAGTTGTACGCCCCGCAATCCACCGAGTTCTATTGCGGGTGCAAGTACACGGGCAACAAGGTCAATCTTTCGGCCTGCGGTTATGTGCCGCGCAAAAATGCCAAGCGCGCCTCGCGCATTGAATGGGAACACATCGTCCCGGCCTGGCAGATAGGTCATCAGCGTCAATGCTGGCAAGAAGGCGGGCGCACTAACTGCACGCGCCACGATCCGGTGTATCAGAAGGCTGAGGCCGACCTGCATAACCTGGTGCCGAGCATCGGTGAGGTGAACGGCGATCGAAACAACTTCAGTTTCGGCTGGCTGCCCGTGCAGTCGGGACAATATGGTTCATGCCTGACCCAGGTCGACTTCAAGGCGAAGAAGGTCATGCCCCGCCCTTCCATTCGCGGCATGATTGCCCGGACTTACTTCTACATGAGCAAACAGTACGGCCTGCGTTTGTCGAAACAGGATCGCCAGCTGTACGAAGCCTGGAACAAGACCTATCCCGTACAAGCCTGGGAGCGACAACGCAATCAGAGCGTGGCGTGTGTGATGGGACGCGGCAACGAATTTGTCGGCCCGGTGAACCTGAAGGCCTGTGGCTGAAAGTCGGCACTGAAAACATAAAGGCCTCGGGAGTGATACCCGAGGCCTTTGTTCGTTTCTACTGGACCGCTGGACGTTCAAGGACCAGCAATTGAATGTTCTGTTTTTTCGCCCGGATGAGCGCGGCATCGACTTCAGCCTGTTTGGCCTCGGCCTCGGCTTTCGAGCTGAACGGCCCCATCAGGATACGAGTCTTGCCATTTTCCGTGATCACATTGGAAATAAAGCTGTGCTCGAGCAACCAGCCGCTCAAGTCGCTCACTGCCTGCGTGGTCTCGCCCCGGACTTCCAGGTCCCACTGAGGTCCGGCTGTTGTTGCGGCCGATGCGGAAACGGCCGCCGTTTTCGGCTTCTGAGCGTCTACACTCTTGCCTTCACCACAGCCCGCCAACGCCAGCACCGCGATTACCAAGACCATTTTGCGCACAACGCTTCCCTCCGAATGCTTAAAGCGGCGATTTTAACATTCATGAATACTTCCCGAGTGCCGCAAAATGGGCTCAAAACAACGAGAATGATGGTTGCGGCCTCTGTATAGTTACGCCTTGGGAATTAATGCAGCATCTGCGCGTCAGAAAGAGGCACCCAAACCGTGAGACTTCGCACTAATCTATACATACCACCGACCTCTGCACTGTTCGAATCAGGTGCCCTACAAAAGCAATCAAGGAGAAGACCATGCTGATACTCACCCGCAAAGTCGGTGAAAGCATAAACATTGGCGACGATATTACGATCACCATCCTCGGCGTCAGCGGCCAACAAGTCAGGATTGGTATCAACGCCCCGAAAGACGTTGCGGTGCACCGCGAAGAAATTTATCAGCGCATCCAGGCCGGCCTGACCGCTCCGGACAAGCCACAGACGCCCTGAGCCCTTCTGCAGTCAGTAGCCAGCCTGTTCACTCTGGAATCACGGCTGGCTAAAGATTCAAGCGCCGCATCGCCCCTCGTTTGGGTTTTGCCTCCGCCTGAGAGGCCAATGACCCGCCCTGTAAAGTCGGCACTACTGGCTATCCTCATGACGTGACCAGGCTCACTCCTGGAAAGAGCTGGATCCCATTCAGCTAACCAAACGTCACACCCCGCGCCATCCCCGTGGCCGCCACAACCATCAGCAGTACCAGCAGCGCTTCGATATGACTGATCCGTGCAAACAGCTTCGCGCGCCCGGCCTCTATTGCTGCGCCACGTGCCAACGCGATCCGCCATTTGATCAGCGTCACCATGGGTGCGACTTCCAGCACCAGAATGATGATGAACAGCGTCATCTTGAGATGGAACAGCGGTTGGTGAAGGTAGTAGTCAGTGCCTTTTTCGTACCCGCCAAACGCGCGCATCCCACCGGTGATCAAGAGAATGACCGCAGAGATCCCCCACATATTATCCGCGATCAATACGCTACGAGAGTCTCCAACCCCGGCAGCGAGACGCCGAAATGCGGCGCCGCGAGATAGCACCGCCCAAAACCCAAGGACCAACGCCAAAAGGTGAATGGCCGCAAGAAACCAGTGAACCAGCATCGAGATACTCCTGTCAGGACAAGGTTGAGTCAGCCTGTCAGTAGTAGTCGATGAAACGCGGGCCTGCATTGCGAAGGTAAAACGTCATGTGTCGCCCAGGTATCAGGCTCCAGATAAAAAGAGCCCAGCTCGATGGCTGGGCTCCGGTTATCTTCTGTTTTCCATCATTTTGTCGGCGAGGGTTTTGGCCCTTTCGATCAACAGGTTTTGCCTGTCTTCGTGATTCGACCCCCCGACCACGGGTGCCGTCAGGTTGCTCTCGGCGATCAACGCGGCGCAGAAATATTGGTCCCAAACCGCTTTATCCACGGTTGACGGCTTGTTCACTGGGTTGGCGATCATATGCGGCTCCTTTTTGATGAGGAAGCACTTGCCAGTTTACGCCCGAATCCCGAGAGCACGACCTGCGTAAGGCGTCCTGGCCCCGCTTCCCTGCCACCATTCGTCGCTTACGGAAATGTGAAACGATTTACGTCACTTCGCTGGCTCAAGGATTGCTAAGTACGCCTCTAGCGGCCCGAGAACGACGTAATTCTGACGCGGCAGCCATCAAATCAACGCTTAAGGACTCCAGCGAAACGTCTGGTCAGTCACCGGAGATGCAACGTGTCAACTCTCAATGAAATCGCAGCGAACCACGCGAGAATGGCCAAGGCAAAGGAAGAAGAGTCGACCGGGCCGGCTGAGCGACACCTGCAGATAGTAGGTAGCTTTGAAATGCCGTCCATGGAAGAACAGCAGCATATTCCGCTGCACCTCATCGCCGGTGCGCAGGACAGCAACCTCGGGCAGGCAGCGGCCTATTCGCTCTGATTGCGAGTACGCCTATCGACCGGCTTGTCGCATCCATTGCGACAGGCCGGCGAAGCTGATCAATCCACATACGTAGTCGCGATGACTGCCCGCTCTATCCATTGATAGATGCCGCTCAAAGCCCTGCAATAAATCCAGGTGTCTAGTCCTGAAATAGGTGTAAACCTTATTCAGGACGGGACAACGTGATAACCCACGATCTTGCGCGAGAAGGCATCGGTCACAAGGCTCAGATACGCCACTCCTGCTTGCGTTGGTAGATAAGTGATGTCCGCCACCCAGACCTGTTCCGGGCGGCTTGGCACGATTTGATCAGGTCCGGGCTTGAGCAAGTTCGGGTGGCGGTGAAAGCGATGATGACTGTTGGTTGTCTTGTGATACGCCCGCTTGCGAGCCACCAATAAACGTCTTTCCCGCAGAATCGAAAACAGCCGATCTCGACCCACTTGCAACTCAAGTTGAGGCTGGCAATGCAGCAAGTAATGCAGCTTTCGGGTGCCCAAACGCGGCTGCCGCTGACGTTTTTGCTCAACAAAGTCGGCAACCTTCTGATCCAGAACCAGACGAGCAGCATCGGAGCGATTGCGTTTGTAGTAAGCCTGTCGGCTTATCCCCATGAACTGGCAAGCCCTGCTGATGCTCAGGTTTTGGATTCGTTTTTGCGCGAGGACTTGCCGGGACGCTTTTTTACGACAGAGAGACCGTAGTCATTTTTCAAGACATCCACGACCGCCTCGAAAAACTGCGCTTTCTGATTGGACAGAGCCAACTGTTCCTCAAGCTCTTTGATGCGCTGCTCTGGTGTTAATGGTCGGTTTTTGTCGGGCATAGACCCCGTCCTCGGCGAGCCGATGTATGTGCCTGGGCTCCAATCCTGTCGACCATGCTTACGTAACCACGTCAGAACGGTCGTTTTGCCTTGAATCCCGTAGCGCTCCTGAGCCTCTTTATAACTCAGCTCGCCTTTTTCGACCTGGTCGACGACCGACAATTTAAAAGTCAGCGTGTAGTCTCGCTGACTACGCCTTTTTGCTGATTCCATTACGTCCTCCTGAAAATAGATCAGAAGGTGTAAACCTTATTCAGGACGGGACAAGGACAACAAAAAAGGGCCCACCTTTCGGTGAGCCCTTCTAGACCGCCCAGCAGAGCGGATTTTGTTTGGTAGGCGCGATTGGACTCGAACCAACGACCCCCACCATGTCAAGGTCTGCTAGGAGCAAGCTCCAAGCCCTGCTGCTCTTGGATTTCACAGAACGCCCATTCACATCATGAGGCGTTAAAAATGGCTAATTTCCGCTTACTCCCGTCCGGCAACTGGAACGCTCAGGTACGGGTTAAAGGTAAATCTTCCCAATCGAAAACCTTCAACACGAAGGCCGAAGCAGAGTCATGGGCAAAACAGATTGAAGCCGTGACGTCGGATCACAAGCATCACACTATATATACGCTGGGCATGACCTACTGCGAAACCATGCTCAAGGGGAAAGGCAGCTACGACCATGCACTTAAAATCGTGGAGCATTTGGGCAGACACTTCACCAAGCCCATCCACGAAATCACACCGCAAATGATCAACGACTTCAAGATTATGCGGCTGAAGAAGGTAAAGTCTTCCACATGCAGGACGCAGCTTGCGTTCATGTCCCGCTTCTACAGGTTCGCCAAACGTGGCCTATTGATCGACATCCACAACCCCGTCAGCGATATCGCACTTCCAAAGCCTGATCGATCCTCCGACAAGGTGATTAGTGCGAGCGAACTTGAACGGTTGCTCGCAAAGCTGTCACCCACCATGCAACTGATTGTTGAACTGGCTTACGAAACTGCCATGCGGCGGTCAGAAATCCTGAGACTGACAAAGGACTGCCTGCACCTCAGGGATCGCATTGCCGACGTGATTGACGGTAAGAACGGTACGAGATCTGTTCCACTCACCCGCCGTGCCGTGGAGATACTCCAGCTCGCTCAACTATGTGCCACCGTAGAACGTCACTCGAACAACCTAATCTTCCCCGTCACTCCGCACGCAGTTTCTCAGGCAGTGCGATTGGCACGAGTAAAGGCAGGCTTGGACAGTAGCGTTCGACTGCACCAGCTCAGGCACACCAGAATAACGAACGTTGCAAAAAAGGGGTTCAACAACGCCCAAATAATGATCGTGTCAGGCCATCGGGATACACGATCCGTAGCGCGATACTCCCACCTCAACGTCAGGGACGTTTTGCACCTGATCGACTGATTGATTCGGATGGGCAGCCAGTTAAGTTTCTTGGTTGGCTGCCTTGAAAAATGTTAGGAAGCCTTTGGCGTTACTGGTTGGCGCTCCTAGGGCGAGCGACTGGGGCACGACTGGAAGAACTCTGCCAACTGCGGGTGGATGACTTTATCGAGAAACAGGGCATCCAGTGCATCCGGATTGATGACAGCCGCGAAGGCCAGAACCTGAAGACCTCCAGTAGCCGACGCATTCTTCCATTGCACCCTGCCCTGATAGATTTGGGTCCGCTACTACATGCACTAGAAAATTAGCAATACCAAAGAAGACCCACTGTTTGCGGGATACCGACATCAAGACTTTTTGCACATACAACGATCAACACGTACAAAAAAACCAACAAATCACACAACGATATAGACCAACATCAATCAACCAGAATCAAAACAGCAACAAAATAAAACTCAAACACTTTCCGTCGCAAAGTCGAACACTTACCAACGAAAAGTCTGACACTAAAAAACGAAAAGCCGGACACTAATATACGAAAAGTCAAACACTAACTTAGGAAAAGTCGAACACTAACTAACTAACGCCATAACACCAACTATGCCAACACAAAAAAAATGTGGATCCGGGGGGTTGACGAGCGAAAAAAAATGGGTTTGATGAAGCCACGAAACGACATCCGCAGGGCGAAGGAAAACCATGAAACAGCAAAGCTCTTTGTCTAACCACCTCTCATAGCCAAAGTTACAAAACCTAAAAACCGGAGACAGAAAAATTAATTAAACAACTGCAAGCTCGTTTTAAGAGCGAGCCAGCTCCATATACGCACGCACCAAGCTAACCTTTAAGATACATCGTTAACAACAGTCATTAACCACTCCCACATCATGCTCAACCATGAAGCTTTGTGAGAGACTGACAGGTATTGCCTTATGACAAATAAAACACTACTCCCCACAGAAAACCTCAAAGACCACTTCTTCTATGACAACCTACCATTCATTAACCCTGAACATGGAGAGCTCCACCCAATTGAGTGGGCCTTCGTAATTGACATCAACCTAATGCCCCCTACCAACGAGGATTACGATGACTTTATTACCTCTCCAGAATATTTTCTTCAGGTCACGGCCAGCGGAGAAGTACGAGGTGTAACACGTGACTACGATGAACATGCCGAGTATTTTTCGGTAACTGCGAGTCATTCCGACGTTGAGTTTCTAAAAGCATTTTCCACTCACTACCCTCAGGTTAAACCCACGCTGCCAGACCTACTAGACTATCGTAAATACCGGATGACCAAATGGAAGGAACAGGTAGACCAAGAAAAAGAAAACATCATCAATGATGATTAATATCGCCCCACACTATCAATCAAACCTTCGTCAAACGCCGCCCTAGCTCTAAAAGGTCGCAGAATCGGGAAAATTTGGTTTACGATCATTCCCCAGCGACACGCTTCATCAAAAGCTGCCAGAGCGTTGTTGAGACTTCACATACCTTTAACCAGAGAATCACAGCTCTGGCAGTGCATTGCTACGTCCTGAAATCAGTTAATCACTTTAAATCCGAACTATTTATGAAAGTTATACACGCATTAATTGCACCGCCAGGAGCAGGAAAAACATCTTGGCTAATTAACCGACTCACCAAGATAGACGATCAATGCTCTGTACTTGTATTTCCAACCAAGATTCTTTCAGCGGAAGTGCAAAACCGAATGCGAGAACTGAAGATGGATTTCAATGCCATCGATAGCAGTACCGTAGAGGGTTCTGTCGTGCAGTGTCTAGAGGAAAGCCTGATCAACCGCACGCACAGGATTCTCATTTGTACACACGAGTCACTGAGGCTGATCAACCCTGAAACCCTGCATGGATGGAGACTATACCTAGATGAGGTCCCGACAACTTGGGATTGTTCGACACACAACTTTACCGATCTCTCCTACCGTAAAGCGTTTGGCAGCATCACCGACGTGACCAAAGTAGGCGACAAGAACAGAGTAAATGCGAAAGACGATTGCCTTACGCTAATTGAAGGACTGGCCAACGGAGACGATTCAACTCTTACCTCTGATGCACGCAGCATTCTCAAGGCATTACTAGATTGCAGGTATGTTGTTGAAGTTGAAGAACTCGACTCCAAGCTGAAGCGAACCGTTAGAATCATTGGGGTTAAACACTACATCCCTGCATTCGATGCAGCAGAGGAAGCGGTGATCATGGGGGCTGAAGTAGAAAAAACGCTTCTTGGAGTTACTCTGAAAGGAGCAGGATGGTGCATTCGCCCCATCGAGGCAAACATAGATTTTTCTGGGTATGGAAACAAGGTAGAGATACACCCTTTCTTCAGGAACAGGTCTTACTCTAAAAGCGCAGCACTAATGAAGGCAGGTAAGCTTTACCCAGACTATCAAGAAGATTGCTTGTTAGATGCTTGGCTGAGAGTCGATGTATTTAGAATCATCGGAAAAAGGAAAGCGATTCTAGTGGCACATAAGTGGTGCGAACCTGAACTACCAGTTCCACTAGGCCATGACGAGAGCAATATAAAATTCATCCCCATCGACAACAGAGGCATCAACGAATACTCCGAATACAACATTGCCATTTGCCTACAGCACGGCAACATAACCCCAATCGAAATCAGGAGCTTAAATACACTTGCAGAACTACTCTCTATCGAGAGCGCAGTAACCTCCACTGAAATCAAGGAAGCAGTGAAGTATGAACGGTTTTACGAGTCCACCCTTCAATCTGTTTGCAGAACCGCCCTGAGGTCAAGAACAAGCCTATCCAATATCTTGTTATTTGTGCAAGACCTAGATATCGCAAACTTCCTCGCAGAAAAGATAGGTAATTGCGAGATTAACGAAGCTTTCTCTGAAGATTACATAGCACCGGAGTCGGCCTCAAGAATTAAGAGAGAGAGTCTAAAGCAGAAGGCCATCTGCCTATGGGAGCAGAAGCACAACATCGATGACATCGCCAAAGAGATCGGGAAGACCCCGAGAACGGTAAGTAGCTGGCTCAGCCCGCACCGACAGTTGCAGCAAACAGACCAGTCGGAAATTTCTTCTTAAAGATTCTTTAAGAGGTTTTTTCCACGATAATAAGCAGTTCCAGCTGTGCTGAGAATTGCACTGACTATTATTACGTGACGGCACGTCACATTACACCACACAGTTAAAATCAAAAGCTTGTGGGGCTTTTCTGCCCCTAGCCCAATGATCACATGTTAGCCGTGAGGCAAAATAACACTTCTATTCTAGGGTGGAGTGGTGCTGCATCACCCGTGACCTTGATGTTAACCATGCAGCACCGCATAAGGAGCGTCAATAAACTCATCGCTAACGTGCAATGTTTTTCCATCGACAAGCCATTTAAATAGCTAACCAGATGGGCTAGAGGTCGCTCATTAGAAGGTTCTTAGTATGCAGCCGCTGCACTGAAGCCTCCGTCAGTGAAATTTATCGAACATACGGAGATTGTTTTGCCAAGCACCAATCTTGTGCCCCACCTTCTTAATTTTCGTTTATCGGTACGGCTAGTTGACAGTACCAACCTCCATGGGATTACCTGATGTCTACCAAGAGAAAAATTGCCTACGCTCATCATCTGCTCGACTGGAAATACGATGGCGGTAACCGAGACGCTTTGAAGGCGAGTCGGAGAGTCACGCCGGACGAGTACGAAGAAGAGATGGCGGGTAACCTTTTCTGCCCTTGCTGCTGTACGAACGTTGAGCGTACCCCTAAGGTAAAAGATCGTTTTACCAACCTGCGCGATCCCTTCTATCGTCACCTAAGTCGATGGCAGCATGTTGCTTGCGTTCTGAGGGCCAAAAAGCCCAAAGGTAAACGCTACGACACATGGGAGGAAGCTAAGCGAGCAATCGATCATAATCAGATAACAATTATCAAAGGATTTCTCCAGTCCAAACCGGAAATTCTGGGCACACCAGGTGTCGACTATGATGAAACTGCCGTTGAGGACGTCAGTGGGCCCTTGGCAGCGGTACCGATAGGCCGTCATCAGGGAGAAACTTTCCAGCTGCCAAGCGTAATCACTACTGTTGCAGGGATTTGCTCCAACTTTGAAGTCAACAAAGACAAGTATTTTTTCCTCCCGGAAGCTCAGCACGCAGTACAGCTGGCCGATCTGCTGACAAATGTAAACGAGCTGCCGTCCAACATTCTTAGCACGGAACAGTCACCCTGCCTGTACTTCGGAAGAGTCAAGAGCAGCCGGAACGCGGGAAGTCACTCCAGCAACATACGTATGACTCGGCTCGAGTGCGATTCAGCAATTGGGGATTTCACTATCAAGCTTCAAGATGGGTTCTGTAGAGAAAAGGGTATAAACGACGATTCGACGGGACGGATCGTTATGTTCTACGGGGTCATCACTCAGAATGGCAGCGGATTGGCCGTAGACAGACTTGCTTGGGGTGAGATTGCGCTAGTGCCCAGCAAATACAATGATTTACTGATGCCTGACTAGTCAGCATTCGAAGCTCTACCGCAAGAGCAGGGAAAGTGTTTGATCGCAGTAGCCTACGGGACGCCTCCCCCGAACGAGCCCCGTCACTTTTCCCCAACGCGAGTAGATATTAATTGGCAATCGCTACCACGTCTGCAATGAGAGCAGGGCCAGCAACCGGTCCAGTCAACAGAGTCGGTGTGGGGGCGGGTCGGTGAAGCTTGGCGACTTCACCAGATGCTTTCACGACCTGCTCACGAAAGAAGTGATTGAAAAATCAGCTGATCTAAATGCAGAAGCTATTGCCGGAACTAATGCAAAACTCCCCCTCGCCCCCCCTGCCTTGCTTCGCACCCAAGCCTCTACTCTTGTCGAAAGCCCCGGAAACGTTGGAATTGCGAGCGGAGGGGCTAAGCCGAACGCCAGCCACACGAAGGTTTATTCGCAACTGCAAATTTCCCGCTGTCCCTCGCTCACTCAACCAACAATCGCCACTTCCTGCAATACATCGGGGCTAGCCAACCACTCGGCAACCAGCCTTTGTTCGTTAGTTATCAACCGTGGCTACTTTCTGCTCAGGAGATAATTGCCTGTTAAGGTCACAGGATCGTGTCTAATTAACAGAATAGTATTGTGTTAATAAGCGACCCCACAGAAACACTGGACTCCATCCAAAGGAACGTGCTCTACTTAACACATCAGCGGGAAACTCCATGGAGTGTTAACTAGAGATGAACATCGTAGAAGCCGTGAAAACACAGGGTGAAGCCGAAACCATTTCCCGCAAGCTGACCAAGAACGCCAGGGGCAATTCTCTGTACGCGGACATCTGGCGGTTCGGGGTCAACACTGCCCTTCGCATCAGTGACCTACTCAGCCTTACCTTCGAAGATGTGCAAGGCGACAAGCTGGTGATCAAAGAAGGCAAGACCGGTAAGACCCGCATCATTGACCTGAACAGTTCTGTTAAAACCATCGTAGGCCGCCGCAGGGCTGCTCACCCCACGCACACTTACCTGTTCGAGGTGGACAGCAACCGGGCCAAGGGCAAGGCAGTAAGCCGCATCGCTGTAGCCAACGCCTTCAAGGCCGTAGGTGAGGAAATGAGCCTGCAACTTGGTACTCACTCGATGCGAAAGACTCGTGGCTGGCTGATGTACAACGGCGGGGTGTCAATCGAGAAGATTTGCAAGGTACTGAACCACTCCAGCCCCGCTGTCACCATGGCGTACATAGGCATCACTCAGGCTGAGGTCAACGCCACCTACCATGAGTTCGTGTTCTAGGCGCTGTAAGTTCTGCCAGCGTGACTAATAGCCGCCTACGGGCGGCTTTTTAGTGCCAACCATATTTCATAAACAAAAATGCTGAGAGCGAGGTGGCACGGAATTGGCTCTTAACCTCGACCCAGACAGACCAAGGATTCCGTCTTGCACCGGATAGGCGCTGCAATATTTCCACCCAGATTTACGGGTAGTTTCGGGCAGGGGCTAACGTAAAGATTGAAAATTTGGGTAGCCGCTAGTCTTTGACTTGCTTTCCGGCGATTTAAAGGCGTAACCGGCTATTCAACTCCAACCTACCGCCGCCCGCTGGACGCACTAGCTCGCAGGTTCTTCGATGAAGCTCGTCGCCTCACTCGCGTCATCTAGAGCGGGTGCTATTGGAAATACTACTCGCCCAGTGCTTGACAAGATCGCCTCCCTGCACAGCCGAGCATAGGCTGAGTCATTTTTAGAATGAATATATTTCGCCACTGGAAAGAGATCCGGAGTAAATACTAATGCTGTTGACGAGCTAGCAGCCGCACTATGGCATTTCGTGGTAAACGGGTCGGCTCTTTCATGGAGTGCCAATAGCCTATAACCGTTTCCAAAAAGCACTGGCTTCGCGGGTATGCTGACTTCTTCCCGCGCCAAATCCTCATGTATATTCATTGCAAGCTGTCGAAGTTTTTCGATATTAACTGCTTTGGTATCCTTACCTTCAGCCTCGCCTACTAATCTTCCCTGATCGCATTCAAAAACCACATCAAACTCTGACTCTGCGTTCTGAAAATTTGAAACGGTAAACCCTAACAGCCGCAAAGCGTCAATAATTGCGAATTCAAGAGCTTTGCCCTTTTCAAATAGCAAGGCTCGCAAGGATCCAGCCTTCGCTAGGCTATCAACTATTATTTCCTTATTTTTCTGGGCTTCCTCAAGGACATGCTCGGCATGTAACAGCTGAACCCTTAACTCTAATTCAGCCTTGAGCACGAACTCTGAATCCGACGCCCACTTCGGCTCCGGAGTCTTCTCGGAACTTGAACGAAGAACTTTATCTATCCCTACCACACACGCCATCATCCGACTCGCAAATTGCTCCCCTTCCTTGCTCCAAGAACACTCGTCATCGTCGAGCATGTAACTCTCGTCGTAGAAATCCAAATCGGGAAGAAGCAGCAACGTGCCATGTGAGGCACCCATTCGATAGATTGCTCCGACCGGTTTGTCTCCGGCCTTTGTCGTTAAGCATGCTGGAACATCGGAACCACTCATTGTTACCTGATAGGTAGACAATGATTCAAATTGTGCCCAATAAGCAGAAATAATGTCCCCACCTTTCGGTGCAACCTTCATAGAGCTTCCGCTTGCGATAACTTTTGGGATGTCCATTGGCAAAGCTTCGTAGTTACTGTAAGGCTCAACCAGTACAGTAGTTTTTTGATTTCTTCCAGTACCTGAGTATTGACGGCTTCCCGTATCAACATACACGTCGAGCGGTATCGGCAGGAATACAAAGACGGTTTTACCCGCTTCAACGGCTTGCTTTATCTCTCGCCGCCAATGTTCGCAACTCTCTTTTAGCTGAAATGATTGAACTTCATCAAGTCTTGGCCGCCCCTGATAACTCCGCGTGCAGCCACGGACAAAATCATCTATTTCAGGCTTGAATAGAACTATATCCCAATCTAAGAGAGAAATCTTAGATGAAAACTCAACATATTCGGTATCATCGGTAGCCAAATCAAGTCCGATGGTTAAAATCCGTCTCTTACTCATCCAAAATCCTTAATTAACAGTACGCTGTTACGAGAGATACTTCGAGTTGTTGGCAACCGAGTTCCCACGCGCGGTAGCATCTTAAAAGGACAGCAAATTGTATTTTAGGACAATTATCACCTTACCAGTCATCCAATTCTCCCAAATTCTGAATTGCACGAGTTCTACTGTAACCGACCGCTTGCAATCCCGACAGACCTTGGGCGATTGACTGCCTTAGGCCGGAATCTGCCGGTCAAAATCAGCAACCTTGTTGAGTAATTACCTACCCCTTCCCAGCCAGCAGCGTAATGATCTAGGCTTTCAGCACCACCACTCAAGGACGGTAGACATGCCAGATAATTCAGATGCCAACATCGCCACAGCGGACGCACTGACATTGCTCTTGCACAACCAGCACGCCCTGGGTGCTGCCATTGAAGAGGTGACCAAGTGGTTGTCAGAAAATGGCGTGGAAAATGTTGCCGCTAACGCAATGGCGGCCATGGAAACGCTGGACACGAACGCACAAGCGATCACAGACGCCATCATGCGGCTACGGCAGTCTTAGGAACCAGCTAGGCTTTGCAACAGGCCGTAGACAGAGATCGGTTAAAGAAGTCGTTTATCTCATCTGCCACAGCATTAGGGTAATGCTCATGGCCAACCCCAATGTAAGGATCGCGATAGCACACGTAATTCCAAGCAGAAGCGGATGTTTCCACAAGGCTTTAATCTCCGGTTCGATGATCAACGAATGATGAGTACGAGCAGCGGAGCAAAAACTAAGCCAACGGGTAGTGAGTTGCTTGTTCACGGCAGGGGCATAACCCTTCAGGTGAGATTCCCCAATAGTGGGGCAGCCAACAGTGCGGCCGTTCCCGGATACGGGTGCCGACATCGAGACTAATTCCGCTTTCGTTCAGAGTGCCAAGGGGTAGAAAGAACAACATATCCAGCCTCGAGTTGGGTCCTTCGATCCGCCTTGTAACTTGTCTCGCTAGTTACAGCTCGAAAACCGCGTAATCTTGCCTTGATCGCAACCTGTGCTGATACCCGAATGAGGCCCGAGCATGAAGGCAAAGTGGGAAAAGCTGCTTCCGCTGACTGGATGGGTAGTCGTTGTCGAGGACGAACCAGCACTGAGGATGTTGACGGTGGAAATTCTAACCGAGGTCGGACTCAGGCCGTTGGATTTCCAATCTGCCGATGACGCTTTGACATACTTGCTGGGGATGCCCGATGGTTGTCCGTTGGTAGTCGTTGATCAAAGCCTTCCGGGCAAGCTCAAGGGCACGGAATTCATTGAGTTGGTTAAGTCGAAATGGCCCTTGACCGCCGCGATTCTAACCTCAGGCTACGAGCTAGACCCGTCAGCGGTGCCTGCCTCCACAATCTATCTGCAAAAGCCGTGGTCAATGGACGATTTGGTGATGGCGGTAGCAACGCTGCTTCATCCCGATCATCCAGCTCTGAAACTCGGAAATCACTGAAAAGCAGTTTGCCGAGAGTTCATTTCGCTTCGAAGTTCGCCAATCAGATTCGCAATCGCCCGACTCGAAGTCAGGTTCGCCGTCGATACAGCAGTGACCAACAGTTCAACACGATCAGTGGAAGGGTCGAATACCTTGATCAACAATGAACCATCCGGATTGATCTGGCAGGTGCAGGAAAGCGGTAAAAAGCCACATTCGATGATGTGCCGTAGCTCCAATGTTGAAATCACCCCGTTTGTCCTTCTTTCCATGTGAGTGTGGTTGTCGAGCAATAATAGCCCGCATTTCAATCGATTGGCTGCATCGCCGATCACTATCACAACGCTCGGCTGACCTGAGGTTAGATAGTACCTTTGGCGTGGTCGCCGTACGCGTAGACCATCTTCACCGACTCTCGCTCCGTCTCTCGCCTATACATATCGCTTAACGTCCATCGCAGCCGTTCGTGTTCCAGCTTCAAGGCTGCCAACTCTTTGGAACAGTCGCGCCACATGACGATCATCCCGGCGAGGTTCTTGTGGGCTTGCCGAAGGTCACGCCGCGTTACGTCGAGCTCAGAACACAGCAAGTCGCACTGGTGCTTGAGCATCTCTTCGCGAGAGGGCAGGCCCAGTTCGAACCCGCTGTCATCGATCAAATCGTCTTTCATCACTACGCACCAGACACTGTATATACAAACAGTACAGTTTGCGTCGGCGAGACTCAACACTTGTGTTCCTGGGATGCGCGCTTCTGGTTGGCTTTCAGACGGATGACTCAGTTAACATCCGCGAAATCGGTCGGGTACAGGTGATGAGATGCAACCCAACGGCGCAACGCGAAAGGCTAAATTGAAGTTGGTGAAAAAGGTGTTTGGGTGGGGACTAGGTACAGTGGTCGCGGTACCGATAACAAAATGGGTAGAGACACAACTGAATCTATCGCTCATCAGTCCAGCGATTACCGGGTTATGGAACTGGATATCAGCTCTCGAAGAATGGTTCATGCGGGACGTCTCTCTGCCAATCTGGGCGATCTCGCTACTGCTTTTGACTGCGGGCTTGCTGTTGATACCACTGCTGATACTCATATTCGCCGGACATGAGACTGACACGAACGAAGTCGATTCACACCCGTTGAATAACGATCAGGTGCAGGTGTTCCTGTGCATAGGAAGATCGGTCAATAGCGGGAACAACATCACGTTCAGTGGCTTGGCGGAGCTTACACGCCTGTCGAGAATTGCCACCCATAGCGCCCTTGATGTACTGATGGGCTATCAGTTGATCACCGGTGCTTCGGACAACATGGGCTACGAATACATCGACCTTACTCGACGGGGGCGAGAGTTTTACATGGATCTACAGCGCGGTGCGGCACCTGCTGGCACGTAATTCCCCGTCACCACCGCCCTCTATTGTCCGTTCACATTGCTCAGTGTGAACGACCCCTATAATTTGTGAACGTTCTGTGTGAATTCAAGACAACAAAAAAGGGCTCACCTTTCGGTGAGCCCTTCTAGACCGCCCAGCAGAGCGGATTTTGTTTGGTAGGCGCGATTGGACTCGAACCAACGACCCCCACCATGTCAAGGTGGTGCTCTAACCAACTGAGCTACGTGCCTGCTGTGAGGCGGCATTCTACGGAATTCCGGAGGGGTGTCAACACCTTTTTTCGAGCTAACCCTATGAATATGCAAAATATTTAATTTTGCGTCTGCAAAGAAGATTTTCCGGTAGCTGGCGGTCGATTTTTAACTCGGGTAGGATCGACGCACTCGTAAAATATATTAAACAGAGGCTGCAGGATGGCGAACACACCTTACCCAGAGTCCTATTACGCCGCATCGGCCAATGCGGTCCCGCCGCGCCCGGCTTTGCAGGATGACGTAGAGACTGATGTCTGTGTGATCGGCGCCGGTTACACCGGGCTGTCCTCTGCCCTGTTTCTGTTGGAGAGCGGTTTCAAGGTAACGGTACTCGAGGCCGCCAAGGTGGGGTTTGGCGCTTCGGGTCGCAATGGCGGTCAGATCGTCAACAGCTACAGCCGTGATATCGATGTGATCGAGCGCAGTGTCGGTCCCAAGCAGGCTCAGTTGCTGGGGCAGATGGCGTTCGAGGGTGGGCGGATCATTCGTGAGCGGGTCGCCAAGTACAAGATCCAGTGCGACCTGAAGGACGGTGGCGTGTTTGCCGCCATCACTGCCAAGCAGATGGGGCATCTGGAATCGCAGAAGCGGCTGTGGGAGCGTTTCGGTCATACGCAGCTTGAGCTGATGGATCAAAAGCGCATCCGTGAAGTGGTCAACTGCGATCAGTACATCGGCGGGATGCTCGACATGAGCGGCGGCCATATTCATCCGCTGAACCTGGCGCTCGGTGAAGCGGCGGCCGTGGAGTCGTTGGGCGGCACTATCTATGAGCAGTCGCCGGCGGTGCGTATCGAGCGTGGTGCGAATCCGGTGGTGCACACACCACAGGGCAAGGTCAGGGCCAAGTTCATCATTGTTGCCGGCAATGCCTACCTCGGTAATCTGGTGCCGGAGCTGGCTGCCAAGTCGATGCCTTGCGGGACTCAGGTGATCACCACCGAGCCATTGGGCGAGGCGCTGGCGAACAACCTGTTGCCGCAGGACTACTGCGTCGAAGACTGCAATTACCTGCTCGACTACTACCGCCTGACGGGCGACAAGCGTCTGATTTTCGGCGGTGGCGTGGTGTATGGCGCGCGCGACCCGGCGAACATCGAGGCGATCATTCGACCGAAGATGCTCAAGGCATTTCCGCAGCTCAAGGATGTGAAGATCGATTACGCATGGACCGGTAATTTCCTGCTGACCCTATCGCGTCTTCCGCAGGTTGGGCGGCTGGGCGACAACATCTACTACTCCCAGGGTTGCAGTGGCCACGGCGTCACGTACACGCACCTGGCGGGCAAGGTGCTGGCTGAAGCGTTGCGCGGGCAGGCCGAGCGTTTTGATGCGTTTGCCGACTTGCCGCACTATCCGTTTCCGGGCGGGCAATTGCTGCGCACGCCGTTTGCGGCGCTGGGGGCGTGGTATTACGGCTTGCGGGACAAGTTCGGGTTTTAACAACACAGGCAGAGGGGTCGATTACAAGACCCCTTAACCTCTAATCAGAGCCGATCCCGCGCGATACCGCTGCGCATCCGCAAGATATCGGCCAATACCGCCAACGCGATTTCCGCCGGTGTCTTGCTGCCGAGATTCAACCCGATGGGTGCATGAATCCGCGCCAACTCCGCATCGCCCAAACCGCCAATCCTGCGCAACCGCTCGAAACGCTTTTGCGAGGTCTGCAGGGAGCCCATCACGCCGATGTAGAACGCATCGGTGCGCACCGCTTCCATCATCGCCAGATCATCGATACGCGGATCGTGGGTCAACGCCACGACCGCCGTATCGCTGTGGCAGCCACCGTCGGCGATGAACACCGATGGCAGCTGGCGGCGAATCTCGATGTTTTCCAGTACAACACCTTCCAGCACTTCGTCGCGGGGGTCGCAGAGAATCACCTCGAATCCCAAACCCACCGCAAACTCCGCACAGGCATGAGCGACGCTGGAATACCCGGCCAACAGCAAGCGCTGAGCTGCCCCGATCCGCAACCGTACCCGGTCGATTTCGCGCTCGACGCGCACACCCTGCTCCCGATCATCGAACAGACTGCGCGCGCCACTGGCCAGATCGACTTCACGGATCAACCGACGCCGGCCCAACAGCGCCGACTCCAGTTCCCGCAGATGCGCCTGAACCTCGCAATCGGGCTCAAACTTCTCGACCAGCACATCGAGCACGCCGCCGCAGGGCAGGCTCACCCGCGAACGCGGATCATCGCCCTCCCCGTAACGCACCACGCTGACCGCATCAAGAAAGGCGCCCTCGGCAACGCGCTCGAGAAAGTCCTCCTCGACACAGCCACCGGACAACGAACCCATCCATTGCCCGTCAGTGTTCACCGCCAGCAGCGAGCCCGGCGCGCGCGGCGCCGAGCCGTAGGTGGCGAGCACCGTGCACAGCCAGATGCGCTGGTCCGCCGTCGACCACTCCAGCGCCCGACGCACGACTTGCAGATCGAGATGCTGCATGTCAGTGCGCCTTGTGCTCGAGCGGCGGCGCATCGGCCCGCAGCTTCTGCACGTCGTTTACCGCCAGATCACCCGACTGACCACCCCAACCCTGACGCAGGTAGTTCAGCAGGTCGGTGAGTTGCTCGTGACTGAGCTTCTCGGCGAACCCCGGCATCGGTTGCATGTGTTCGAAGCCGGAAAACTTCTGCTCGCCGATACCGTCGTCGATCACGCGCACCAGGTTGCGCGGGTCTTCCAGGCGCAACGTGGTATTGCCACGCATGGCCACGGCGATATGTGGTTTGCCTTCACCGCCGACCGCATGGCAACCGGCGCAGACGTTCAAATATTCCTGACGGCCGCGCTGGGCGCTGGCACTGAGCGTGTCCAGCGGCACGTCCGTCAACAGCTTCGCGGCCGGCGGTTGATCGCCCAGCAGGAAAGTCGCCATCGCCGCCAGGTCCGGATCATTGAGGCCTTGGGTGCTGTTGTGGAACACCGGGAACATCTCGTTGAACATCGTGCCCTGGGCGCTCATGCCGTGCTTGAGGAACGAACTCAAGTCCTGATGATTCCAGCCGCGAGCGGCCAGGTCATTGGCCAGCAGGCTCGGCGCCAGGTAGCCGTTGAGCAGGCCGCCAGTCAGGCGTTTGTCCTGCTGCATCGCACCCGGCAAGCCGCGCGGGGTGTGGCATTCGCCGCAGTGACCGAGCACATCGACCAGGTACTGGCCGCGCTTGAAGGCTTCGCTTTTGCCTTCGGCAGGCGACAGCTTCACGTCCTTGCCATAGAGCATGTTCCAGCCCATCAACCCCAGGCGCACATTGAACGGGAAGCTCAGGCTGGTGACGGGCGCTGCACGTTCAATCGGCTCGATGGTTTTCAGGTAGGCGTGAATCGCGTCCGAGTCTTCACGCGGCATCAAGTGATACGAGGTGTACGGCATCGCCGGGTACAGGTTCGCGCCGTCACGACGCTTGCCTTCGGTGAGCGCGGCGAAAAACTCATCGTCGCTGTAGAGGCCGATGCCGTGCTCTTTGCTCGGGGTGATGTTGGTGCCGTAGATCGTGCCGAACGGCGAGACGATCGGCAGGCCGCCCGCGAACGGCGCGCCACCCGGCGCGGTGTGGCACGCCATGCAATCGGCGGCACGAGCAAGGTATTCACCACGCTTGACCTGATCATCGGCATGCGCCAGCAACACCGGCGCAGCCAGGCCGACCGCCAGCGCCAGGCGGGAAAGTAGAGCCTTCATGCTTAACCCTCCTTGACCAGGCCGAGATCGGTCAGCACGTTGCGCGTCGCGTTGTAATAACGCACGTAGCCAGTGCAACGGCAGATGTGGTGACCGAGGCTGTCCTCGATGACTTTTTCCAGCTGGCTTTTCACGATCGGCTGGCGTTGCAGCTTCTCCACCAACACCGTCGCGGCATTCACGAAGCCCGGCGCGCAGTAGCTGCACTGGAAGGCGAATTCGTCGACGAAACGCTGCTGGATCGGGTTCAGCTCGGTGACCTTGCCGGCCTCGTCGCGTTTAGCGTGGCCTTCGATGGTCCGTACTTTCTTGCCTTCGAAGTAATGCGCGCCGGTGATGCAGGTGCGCACTTCTTCGCTGGTGCCGTCGGGGTTGTCGACGATCACCACGCAGGCATGGCAGATGCCCTGACCGCAGCCCAGGCGCGAGCCGGTGAGGTTCTTGTATTCGTGCAAATAGTCGATCATCGGCAGGTCATCAGGGATGTCCACCGGGCCGACGGATTGACCGTTGAGGGTCAGTTGAAGCGGACGGTTAGCCATTGAGGGCCTCCTTGATGCGTGCAGAAGTGATAGGCAGGTCACGGACCCGTTTGCCAATGGCATGCGCCACGGCGTTACCGATGGCACCGACCACCGGGATCATCACCACTTCGGCAATGCCCTTCGATGGATCGCTTGGCGACAGCGGCGGCAGAATCTCCGCCGTCTGCTTCCAGACCGCGACATGGCGCGCCATCGGCAGGCGGTAGCGGTTGAAGTTCCAGTCACCCTCCCCCGGGCCACCTTCGTACAGCGGCATCTCTTCCATCAACGCATGACCGATGCCCATGGCGATCCCGCCTTCGACCTGACCCTTGACCAGCTCTTCCACCAGCACACGACCGCACTCGACCCACGAGTGATGGTTGAGCACCTGAACCTCGGCCGAGCCTTTGTTCACTTTCAATTCCACCAGCGTCGCGACCGGGCTGTAGTAAGTCACTGCCGCGTTGTTCAGCTGAGTGTCCGGGTAGTGCACGTTCTGGCGATCCAGCAGGTGGAAACCGGCGCTGGTCATCTGCGCCTTTTTCACGTTCGGAGCGCCATCGCCGTACTTGACCGCCAGGCCATCGAGGGGCAGACGCTCGCGCACGCCGTCGATGCTGAACTCGGCCTCAGCCCAGCTCCAGCGGTTGAAACCGTGCACCGTCGCGCCGGTCACCAGGCCTTTGTCGTGGGCGTGTTTGGCCAATTGTTCAAAGCTCAGCGGCTGCATGCCGTTGGCGGTGAGTTTGCCGTCGACCCAATGCGCGTCTTCGCGGCGCACCACGTACGGGTTGGCTTGCCCGCCGTAAGGGCCCTGCCCCCAGATCTGCAACGCCGCCGGCCACAGGCCGTGGTTGAACAGCACGCGTGCCGCCTCGCGGGTGGCGTGGCTGAAGTAGTACGCGGAGTTGGTCGCCGACGAGGCCGAGGCCAGTTTGCCGACCCAACGCGGGTTGCGCAGCAGGCTGTCCTGCTCGGCCTGGCTCATGATGTACGGGTTGCCGCCGCTGATCAGCTGCAGCTCCTTCCATTCGGTCTGGCCGGTCTTCACTTCAGTCGCCGGGACGCCGAGGAAATCGGCCACGACCAGCGCCTGGGAGGTGGACATGCCGGTGCCGATTTCGATACCGATATGACGCAGGGTGATGTGCCCTTGCGCGGTGAATTCGATGCTCGCCATCGGTGCTTCGGAACCGGTGCCGAAGTCTTTCTGGCAGATGGCGAAGCCGATGCCGTACCAGTTATCAGGGTCCGCGGACTCGCGCTGTTTCTTGATCGCGTCGCGGTTTTTCCAGACGTCGTGCACGGCGGCCTTGTCGAGAATTTCGTGCAGGCGCAACGCACCCGCCGGCACCGCGCCCTGGGTGTTTTTCATGCCCGAGACCATGGCGTTTTTCTTGCGCAGGTCGATGGCGTCGATGCCGAGGCGACCGGCGATTTCATCGACCATCATTTCGGTCGAGGCCATGCTTTGCAGGGTACCGTAACCGCGCATTGACCCGGCTTCAACGGCGCGGGAATGGTAGGCCGTGACCTGCAAATCGTTCTGCGGCATGTAGTAGATCGACTGCGCTGCCGTGGCACCAACCGCCGCCACCGACGGGCTGTAGTTGACCCGTCCGCCGCCGTCGACGCTCATCTCGGCGCGGAATATCTTGAAGCTGTGATCGGTCTTGTCCACCGCCAGTTGATAGCGGATGTCGAACGGATGACGCTTGATGCCGCTCTGGAATTGTTCATAGCGATCATTCGCCAGACGCACCGGCACACCGGCGCCGTATAACGCTGCGAGGGCCGCGTAGTAGACGAAGATGTTGTGGTCTTTGGAACCGTAGCCCACGGTGTAACCTGGGTGCATGTTCAGGTTGGCCAGGCCGAAACGCGACGGCGCGATCATCTTCGCAGTTTCGGTTGCCGCTTCCAGCGGGCACTGGGTCGCCACCACGAAATGCAGGGTCTTGGTCGCCGGGTCGTACCAGCCGTTGCCGTTGTCCGGCTCCATCGCGGCGGGTTCGATCGACGGCGTTTTATAGCGCTCGTCGAACACCAGCCAGTTGTCTGGCGGCGTGTCGATCTGCTGCTTCATGCGATCGGCGTAAAACAGACCGCGCTCGGTCAGGTTGCCGTGCAGGTCAGGCTGGGAATTCCACACCGGACGACGATTTTTCAGCATCGGGAACAGGATCGAGTCTTTGAGGCTGGCGAACTCGTCTTCGTCCGCCGAGGTCGCGCCGCCGACACGCACGTAGCGGAAGCTGCCGTACGGGTCACCTTCGTAGAACGGCACCTGGGCACCGTAACGAATCGCTTTGTCGTTGAATTTGAGTTTGGCCTTGGCCTGACGGAAACGCTCGAAATCGTTCCAGATCAGGATCGCCACCGGGTGCCCGATGAACATCGGCACCTTGCCTTCCGGCAGCAGCGGATCAGGCGCGTGTTCTTCCGGGAAGACGATGCCGTCCTTGTCCAGGTCGGCGGCGGTGACGATGCGGTCCGGCTGCAACTCGGCGCCGAGCCACGACAGGTCATAACCGGCATAGATCCGGTCGGCCTTGGTGATTTTCAGCAACAAGGCATGGCCCTGCTGCTGGGGCCAACCCGGCATATCTTTGGCGCGGATGTCGCGGGCAAAGACTTTGCTGCCGCAGACCTTGGACAAGGCATCGTTGCGCGAGCGCGCCTTGCCATTGTTACCGAGCCATTGCTCGGAAGGCACGGTCACGCTGTTTTCCATCAGGGCTGCCAGCGCCTGACTGCTGAGCGGTGTAAGCGTCACGCTCACACCCGCCACCAGCCCGCCTTGTAGAAAGGAGCGCCGGGATATATCACGGTTGGACATGGATCATCCTCTGGGCGGTTATGAACCCACCCTTCTGGTTATGTTCTGGAAATCTCGAGTCTTGCAGAAACCCTTTTTGACGTTGCAAAGGGCTGAAATGACAGTGCAAAGCTGACCGAAGGGTTAACTTTAAAGGTTTATGAGCTCGCCGAAAACAACCAGTTACAAAAATCTGACCAAAGAATCAAATTATCACGCCCCAAACTGGAGCAACCCGCGCCATCAAGGGGCGAATTCAGGTCAAACTTTTTGGCCATATCGATCCCCTTTTGGCCTTTCCTGCCGTTCTCCGAAACGCCGCCCACCGTAAGACTGTGTTCAACCGAATCAGCCCTGCGGAGAACAAGAAATGCTGACGATCTACTCGGACGATCACCACCTGCACCACGGCCGTTGTGAATTGATGGACGGGCAACTGATGCCCTGCTTCGAAATGCCCTCGCGGGCCGACCATGTGCTGCAACGCGTCCAGCACCAGGAACTTGGTCCCGTTGAAGCGCCACAGGATTTTGGCCTGGACCCGATCGCCCGCATCCACAGCCGCGACTACCTCGACTTCTTCAAAGGTGCCTGGGACCGCTGGACTGAATTCGGTACCGACGGCGATTTGCTGCCCTACACTTGGCCGGCCCGCACCTTGCGCCGGATCATGCCCACCAGCCTGCATGGCCAACTCGGTTATTACAGCTTCGACGGCGGCGCGCCGATCACGGCCGGCACCTGGCAAGCCGCGTACAGCGCAGCACAGGTTGCCCTCACCGCCCAGGCCGCGATTCAACGCGGTGCCCGCAGCGCGTTTGCACTGTGCCGTCCACCGGGACACCACGCCGCCAGCGACTTGATGGGCGGTTATTGCTACCTCAACAACGCCGCCATCGCCGCTCAGGCCTTCCTCGACCAGGGTCACAAAAAGGTCGCGATCCTCGACGTCGACTACCACCACGGCAACGGCACCCAATCGATTTTCTATGAGCGCAACGACGTGCTCTTCACCTCGATCCACGGCCATCCGGAAGCCGAGTTCCCCTTCTTCCTCGGCTATGAAGACGAGTTGGGTGAAGGTGCAGGCGAAGGGTTCAACTTCAACTACCCTTTGCCCGCCGGCAGTGGCTGGGACACCTGGAGTGCGGCGCTTGATCGTGCCTGCAAGGAGATCGAAAGCTACGGCGCCGACATCGTCGTGGTGTCCCTGGGCGTCGATACGTTCAAGGACGATCCCATCTCCCAGTTCAAGCTCGACAGCCCGGATTACCTGGCCATGGGCGCGCGCATTGCGAAGCTCGGCGTGCCGACCCTGTTCGTGATGGAAGGCGGTTATGCGGTTGAAGAAATCGGCATCAACGCCGTGAATGTTCTCGAAGGTTTTGAAAGCGCCCAATGAGGAATTAGAACAATGAACAGACTCAAGCGTTTTATCGCTCCAGCCCTGTGCGCCACCGTGCTCAGCGGCGCCGTTCACGCTGAAGAGCGAACGTTGCGTGTTTACAACTGGTTCGACTACATCACCCCCAAGGCCCTGGAAGATTTCAAGGCGCAGAACACCCAGACCAAACTGGTCTACGACATCTTCGACACCAACGAAGCCCTGGAGGCCAAGTTGTTGACCGGCAACTCCGGCTACGACGTGGTGGTGCCGTCCAACGTGTTCCTCGCCAAGCAGATCGAAGCCGGCGTGTTCCAGCCGCTGGACCGCAGCAAACTGCCGAACTGGAACCACCTCGATCCGAAGCTGATGAAGCTGATCGAAGCCAACGACCCGGGCAACAAATTCGCCGTGCCCTACATGTACGGCACCATCCTGATCGGCTTCAACCCGGACAAGATCAAGGCCGCGCTGGGCGACAACGCGCCGGTGGACAGCTGGGACCTGATTTTCAAGGAAGAAAACATCAGCAAGCTCAAACAGTGCGGCGTCGCCCTGCTCGACTCGCCGTCGGAGATCCTGCCCCTGGCCCTGCAACACCTCGGCCTGGACCCCAACAGCAAAAAGCCGGCGGACTACGAAAAGGCTGAAGCGCTGTTGATGAAGATCCGGCCGTACGTCACCTATTTCCACTCGTCCAAGTACATGGCCGACATCGCCAACGGCGACATCTGCGTCGCTGTCGGTTACTCAGGCAGCTTCTCCCAGGCCGCCAACCGCGCCAAGGAAGCCAAGAATGGGGTAGTCGTCGACATGCGCCTGCCGAAAGAAGGGGCACCGATCTGGTTCGACATGCTCTCGATTCCGAAGGGCGCGAAGGACACCGAAGATGCCTACACCTTCATCAACTACTTGCTGCAACCTCAGGTGATCGCGCCGGTAAGCGACTTCGTCGGCTACCCGAACCCGAACAAGGACGCCACGGCATTGGTCGACCCGGCGATCCGCAACAACCCGAACCTGTACCCGACTGAAGCGGCCATGAGCACGCTTTACACTCTGCAACCCCTGCCGCGCGATGCCGAACGTGCGCGCACGCGGGCCTGGACCAAAATCAAGTCCGGGACCTGAAACAAACCTGGAAACAAAAGACCCGCCGAGACGCGGGTCTTTTTTTGCCTGCGATAAATATGTACCACCCGGGCAGTGGAGCGCCTCTTTACCTTCGGTGCACCCAGAGGCTTTCCCAGCCTCGATATTTCCCCCGGTAGCTACCATGAGCCCCAACCTTACACCCAGAAATGACACGACGCCCTTAGTGGAAACCAGCGACCTGGTGAGCCAGACCAGCCAAGGCCCCGCCCTCAGTGAAGTGGCCTCGCACCTGCTGCGCCAGGCGTTGGCAAAGTCCTACCCGGCACTGCAAATCGACCCTGACAACACCTTCATCGCCGCACCTCAGTGGCTCGAAGTGCAAGACCAGCTCGAGGCTGGCCCGACCCGGTTCGAATCACTGACATTGGCCCTCGCACGCCAGGGCCTGTATGGCACCCGGGCCAACTTCCTCGAAGGCGAGCATTTCCTGACCCTGGAACCGGACAGTAAAAACCCGGTGCACCTCGCCGTCAGCATCGAAGAGATTGCCCAGACGCTCAACAACCTGACGGCCATGCTGTTTGTCGAACTTCAGGTTCGGCAACTGGCCTTCTGGAATGCCAAAGGGCACAAGATTACCCGTTGGGAAGAGCTCTCCGACACCTTGCGCAAGATGCTGAATGTGCAGCAGGTAAAAGGTTGGGACGCCGATGAATGCGCGATGGCCCTCGAAGTGTTCCGCGACCCGGACCGGGCCACCCGAAAAAATGTGAACGGCGAATTTTCCGCGATTCAAGCCTGCCTGATCGACATCGACATCGCGGGCGCCCAGGTCAACGGCCATCTGCTGATCGGTGGCGCGCTGGTCCTCAAGGCCACCTATCGCCAACGTTCATTGCTGGTGATGTACACCATCGAACGCGCCTACGAGTCGTTCAGTTCGATGGAAGAACTGGGCAATTCGCTGCCCGAACGCCTGCAAGAACTGGCAGACAACCGCGCCCTGACATGGCGGCTGTACGAGCCGCACGGCAACATCTTCGATCACATGGCGTGGGCGTTGGTGTCGTCACAACTGGATGCCATCAACGAATTGCGCATTCTGGAGACCCCGGTAGACGATGACTTCGAGCCAGAATCAGGGCTCGACCTCGAAGAAAAAGCGCGACTCCTGCAACTCAACGCCGCGATTCCCGACTGGCTGCGTAACGGCTCGGCCAACGATATTCAGGACTACGGCCATTACATCCGCTCCCTGGGCAAGCTGTATCGCCAACCTGCCAGCCTCCAGGCCAGGGCTGAAATACCGTCCATCACCGACTATGCCCAACGCCGGATGCGCGAAGCGATCATTGCTGATCCACTGGCAATCGGCGCAGCGAGCCTTCCATTGAATGAACTGCAGATTAAAATCACTAACAGCTTTACGGCCGGGAACCTCACCCTCCCCAACCCGCTCGACCAGCGCATCGAATCACTGGCCGACTTTGCCTTGGAGAACGAGGCGCCCTATCAAGCGACGGTCTATTTCAAGGGCGGCGATACCGTCCCGCAATGGCTAACCGCTGATTTTCTCACCACCTTGGCCGCGCAGGTGGACGTCGGCAAGTCTTACCCCGCCTTGATCAAGCCCAAGCTGGTGGATGATCGGGTGTCCTCCCTGCGTCAGGAGCATTTCTATCGCGACCAGTTACGTCTGCTGTTGCCACTCCAGGCCCTCGAAGCCCGGCTCAAGCCGCAAACCGGTGTGGACGGACGCGGGGACCAATACATCAACGAGTTGCTCGATTCGGACCTGACGCCCAAAACCATTGCCTTGTACCCGCTGACGATGACCCCGCACCATCGCTTGATCAGCACCAGCGACACCGTGGCCAACATGTTCATCATCAGCCCTCGCGGCACCGTCAACGCACCTTGCTTGTTGTACCGACCGATGTTCGACGAGCCCCTTCTGCAATTTCCCTCAAGGCAAAACCTGCTGTACGCCTTTCACCAGCCCGGCGACCTCAGGAATTCGGTGCTGGCCTGGCTGCCTGACAAGGCCCTGAGCTTTGAATACGCCCAATATGTTTTCCCCACCGGGCTGCCTTCTCCGTGGCTGGTCGCGGAACAAGTGGTCAATCCGTTCCAGCGCGCAGCAAAGTTCGGCAGCGTTGCGCTCGAAAGCATCGAGGTCGCCGGCGACGTGCTGTCGGCCCTGTTCAAAAGCAACGCCAAGGCATTGGTGGACCTTGCCGATCGGCAAGCGCAATCCAATGCCGAACGACGCTGGAGCGTTTTGAAAGAAAGTGGCTGGGCGCTGTTCAACGTCGCCTCGAACTTCCTCAGCGGCGCAGTCGGCACCGCCGTCTGGGTCTGGCAAACCATCAACGAGATTCAGCAGGCGCTCGATGCCCACGAACGGGGTGACAAGTTCGTCGAGTGGACATCCGTGTCGGACATCTTGCTGACGGTGGGCATCATTCTCAGCCATCACGCGGCGATGCGACGGAAAAAAGTTTCGAGCAAACCGCGCCCCAAACCATTGCCAATGGATGAATCGCCAGCACTGGAAGCAGAGCCTGCAACCATTACGCTCAATCCCGACCCGCTGTCCCCGGAGCTTCCACCCAGCCACCTCTCTTCGCTGGATCTGGCTGGTACGGTTCCACGTCGCTCACCCACGGCGTTGGGCGCATTTCTCGATACGCTGAAAGTGGCGGCACCGGATATTTCCAGCACAAGCGTCACCAAGGTAAAAGCGTCGCCCCCGCCTGTTTATCAACATGACGACCATTACTACGCCCAGGTCGGGGATCGCTGGTTTCACGTCAACCATCCAGGCGATGAAGACGTTCACATCCTGTACCCGGACCAGCCGGCACGGCAGGGACCGTATCTGATGGACAGTGGCAAGGGGCAATGGGTGCTCGACCTGCGCCTGCGCTTGCGAGGCGGTGCCGGGAATGCAATGAGCCGTCACCAGGAAGCGGCCAACGAGCAACGTAGAAGCAATCTGGATGACGCGCTTATCGCCTTCAGGTCCCAAGAAAAGGTCAAGGAAGGCGAACTGAACCGCTCGCAGAACGATATGCAGCAGGCCAGCACCGAAGACCACGACCAAAAAACCGCGGCTTATATTGAAAAACTGGACGCGAGTATCGAAGACTATCGCCACGCGCTGGAACAACTTCGCGAATGGCGCACCCTCGGAGGGACGGAGAACTATCAGGAAAACCTGCTGCGCATGAGCATTGCGTTGCAGCGAAGTCTGTCTTTGTGGTTTGTCGTCAAACGGTCCGAGTATGCCCAGGCCATCAACATCATGACCCGAACTGCGCAAGCCGACCCGGTGCCAAGACAAGACTATGTCGAGCAAATCCAGAAAGCCTCCACCCTCGGTCAGGAAATGGCGGAGAAAGTAAGCCTGTCGACATCGACCCTCGAAGGGATGCGCGCTGCCGGCAAATCAGGCGTCGAAAGTGCGATGAAAATCCGCAAGCTGGCACCTTCGTTTACCGAGCTGGATCTCAAGGCCAATGAGATCGGCATGGCCCAGGAGTTGTGCCTCATTGAGCAGACCAGCCCGCTGATGCAGCAGGCTCGTGTTGCGGTGGGCAAGATCGTGGTCAGTGCAGCGAAGGCGGCCATTCAAATAGCCGACCTGATGAAAGTCAAAGGTGAGCCTTTCGATGTGCACGCGCTCATCGAGCACCTGAGCGCTCTCGTGGAGACACTGGCCGACGCCGAGCAGCGTATCAAGGAGCTCCCGGCCACTTACCCCGGTCTCGTCAGGCAGCCCAAACTCAACCACCTGCTCAACCTGATCGATGAGTTTTCAACACTGGCCCAAAACCGCCTGCAGGCGTTGCTGCCAGAACCGGAACCCATAGACGCCCTGCCCACTGTCGATCGACAACAGCCAGGTCCGTCACGCCAACCGATTAAAGTGCGCAAGACCCGGCCACGGGACGGTAGCAAACACGAGCCGGACAGGATCGGGGAGGATTCACTCAAGCGAATTTCGCCAGCTCTTTATCAGCAACCGGCTCCGACCCTGGACGACCTGGAAACGGTCGCGGCTGGCCTCGAATTGAATCTGGACACGACCAAGTTCATTGAACGCACCCGCAAAGACGCGCTGCTGCCACGACGCATCCCTGCCGAAATGCAGGACATGTTCGATCAACAGGCCCTGAAACTGGAGCAGGTAGCCAGCAGCGTTGATCAAGCCGTGATCAACAGCACAAAAAACGGAGGCGCCCCAATCCCGGTGGCCTCGCTGAGCGCCGAACTGCGTGACGGCGCCAGCCGCTTGCGCAAAGAAGGTGTCAGCGTTCGGGCCGACCTGTACACGCGACGCAAACCGACCCAGAGCACTTTCAAATGGATGCACGAAAACGTTCAGCTCGACATTAGCCGCGATAAACGAGGCCGCATCCAGACTCGAGGGCTTGGCGACTTTTTCCAGGAGTACCGGATTGCCGACAAAACCCGCGACAAGCCGTTGTGGGTAGCGCACTTCCATTACGAAACCCGGTCGAGTCCGGCGAGTGCGCCCACGGCGGCCCATTTGAAAGTCGCGGATGACTATCTGAAAACCCTGGCGCTGGAGCAACAAAGGGTTTTGAACATTGTCGAGCCGATCGATGGCGTGTTGCGCAAGATTGACGATCCTGCGCTACGAAAACTTTTTCTGGACCTGGAGCCACAGCCTGAACAACCTGAGTAGCCACTCAACGGCGCCAGACTTTTTCCAGTCGCCCGAGTGCTGCGCTGATGTCCACCTCGGGTACTGCCGCAAACCCCAGGACCAGCCCGGCACGCTGGTCCAGCGGTGTTGGCGAGTCTGGCAACCAATGTCGGCTCAGCGCATTGACCTCAACATCGACGCTGGCCGCTTGCTCGACCAGCTCGCACTCCCGGGCATGGGAATCGACCCTGACCGTCAAGTGCAGCCCTGTCGTGACAACTGGCAGGCTGCCGATACCGGCGATGCCCTGCGGCCAACCCGCCAACAATGCGTTGCGTCGGCTCAGTGCAGCGCGGCGCATGCGGCGGATGTGTCGCTGAAAGTGCCCCGCAGCCATGAACTCGGCCATCACCGCTTGAGTGCTGACCTCGGAATGCCGGACATCAACCGCGCGTCGCTGGGAGAAGGCATTCACCAGCGCGGGCGGCAACACCAGATACCCGAGGCGAAGCGCCGGGAACGCCACCTTGCCGAACGTGCCGACGTAAATCACCCGCCCCTGCCGGTCGAGCGCGGCCAGCGGCGCCAGTGGTGCTCCGCTGTAACGGTACTCGCCATCGTAATCGTCCTCGATGATCCAGCCGTCGGCGCGCTCAGCCCAGGCCAGCAATTCGAGGCGCCGCGCCAGGCTCATCACCACCCCGGACGGGTACTGGTGCGACGGTGTCACATAGGCCAGACGGCAATCGCCCAGCCCCGCCAACGCCTTGCAATCGATACCCTCGCTGTCCACCGCCACCCCGTGCAATCGCGCACCGGCCACGGCGAACGCGTGACCGGCCGCGCGGTACCCCGGATTTTCAATCGCCACCCCATCCCCCGGTTCCACCAGCAATTGCGCGCACAGGCTGATGCCCTGTTGCGCACCACTGGTGACCACGATCTGCTCGGCCGTGCATTGCATGCCGCGCGAACTGCGCAAATACGCCGCGATCATCCCGCGCAGACGCTCGTCACCTTGCGGCGCGCCATAACACAGCTGCTGCAAATCCGGTTTACGCCAGAACGCCGCATTCAGCTTGGCCCACACCTCGAACGGAAACAGATCGAACGCCGGGACACCCACCCGAAATGCCCGGGGCGGCCCGCTCGGTGGTGTCGGCAAATGGTTCTTTTCGACCCGTTCCAGCGCCCCGCTGTAAAGGGTCTTGGTGGGCAGCACTACGGGCACAATCGTGGAATCCTTCGCGGGTATTTTCGCCGATGGCTTTTTCACAGAAGCCGTCGCCTGCGGCAATTGCGCAACGTAGGTGCCATCGCCCACTCGCCCCTCGATAAACCCTTCGGCGTAGAGCTGATCGTAGGCACGCACCACGCTGTTGCGGGAAATCGCCAACGCCGCCGCCAGATCCCGACTGGCCGGTAAACGCGTTCCGCTGGCCAGTCGCCCGTCCAGCACCCGAACCCGCAACGCCTGATACAGCTGACGGCTCAAACCCTGGCGGCGATCAAGTTCAATACCCGCCGGATTGAAAGACAGGGACAGCGGCGCGTCTTGCATGACAATGGACCTATAAAAATCGTCGTTAATGGCTCTTACAACAGACCAATAGCCTGCCTAGGATGCAGGCATTCGCCAAGGAATATTTTCCATGTACACGCCCAGCGCCTTTGCCCTCGAAGATTTGCAAGAACTGCAGCAACAGATACTCGGCACCCGCCTCGCCCTGCTCGTCACCCATGGCGACCAAGGCCTGCAAGCCAGCCATTTGCCCTTGCTGCTGAACACGGACGAAGGTCCGAATGGCACGCTGTATGGCCATTTTGCCAAGGCCAATCCGCAATGGAAGGAACTGCAGAACGGCGCCGAAGCGCTGGTCATTTTTGCCGGTGCCGATGCCTACGTCAGCCCCGGGTTTTACCCGAGCAAAGCCGAGCACGGCAAAGTCGTGCCGACCTGGAACTACGTCGCCGTGCACGCATATGGCACCGCCGAGGTGTTCACCGACGCCGAGCGCCTGCGCAACCTGGTCAACGCGCTCACCGATCGCCATGAAGCCGGCCGCGCCCAACCGTGGAAAGTGGCCGATGCACCGGCCGACTACATCGACGGCATGCTCAAGGCCATCGTCGGTTTTGCCTTGCCGATCCAGCGCCTGGAAGGCAAACGCAAGCTCAGCCAAAACCGCAACACCGCCGACATCGCCGGCGTGCGCGAAGGGCTGGCCGCCAGCCCCGACGTGCACGACCAGGCCCTCGCCCACTTGATGCGTTAAGGAATGAACATGAGTCAGATCGACATTCGCCAGGTCACCGCCGACGATCACGCCGCGTGGCTGCCGCTGTGGCAAGCCTACTTGCGCTTCTACAACACCGAATTGCCAGAAGCCGTCACCCAAAGCACCTGGCAGCGCCTGCTCGACCCAAGCGAACTGACACATTCGGCATTGGCCTGGGTCGATGGCAAAGCGGTGGGCATGGTCAACTTCATCTACCATCGTTCGAACTGGAGCATCGAAAACTCCTGCTACCTTCAAGACCTGCTGGTAACGCCTGAAACCCGTGGCACCGGCATCGGGCGCAAACTGATCGAATTCGTCTACGCCACTGCCAAGGCGGACGGTTGCTGCAAGGTTCACTGGCTGACTCACGAAACCAACGCCACCGCGATCCAGCTCTACGAGCGCATCGCCGAACGCGGCGGTTTCATCCAGTTTCGCAAATCCATCTAACGTTCAAGGAGAACACCATGTCGACTTCACTCGCGGACTGGAAAGGCGTCCCCGCACCGACGGTTCAAACCATCGAAGGGCGTTTCATCCGCCTGGAAAAACTCGACCCGGCGCGTCACGCCGACGGTTTGTTCAAAGCCCTGCAAGGCCCCGGCGCGGACCCGAAACTCTGGGATTACTTGCCTTACGGCCCGTTCCCGGAGCGCAGTGCCTTCAACGACTGGCTGAACAATCATGCCGCCGCCAGCGACCCGTATTTCTTCAGCGTGATCGACCGTGCCAGCGGCGACGTACAAGGCATCCTCAGCCTGATGTCGATCGTCCCGGCACAGGGCCGCATCGAAATCGGCCACGTGACATTCGGCGCACCGATGCAGCGTTCGCCGAAAAGCACCGAGGCGGTTTATCTGCTGGCCAAGGAATCCTTTGCCCTGGGCTACCGCCGCCTGGAATGGAAATGCAACAACGGCAACGCCCGCTCCAAGTACGCGGCCGAACGGCTGGGCTTCAGTTTTGAAGGCGTGTTTCGCCAGCACATGATGGTGAAAGGTCAAAATCGCGACACCGCGTGGTACTCGATTCTGGACTCGGAATGGCCGGCGATCGGGGCCGGGTTTGAGCGGTGGTTGAGCGATGAGAATCAGGCGGGGTCGGGGCAGGTGAAGACGTTGGCGGAGTGCCGCGTTTAGTCTTCTGCGCCTGAATCGAAGCTTCGCGGTCAAGGTTTTGCCCGCGAAGCTTTTGGTGATCGTTAACGTACGGCTTCCCAAATACATCATTCTGTAAAAACCTTCCGCTATACCAGACGGCCCGCTTATAACAAAAAGGCCGTTCACCCATGTCCCTCACGCCCCAGCGCCTGACGCTTGCCATCGCCCTGCTTGGCAGCGCCAGCGCCAATGCCGTCCCTGCCCCTGCGAAAACCGTGCAGGTCGATACCGCCACGACGACCGTGCAAAGCCTCGGCGGCAGCGACTCCTTGACGATCTCGGCGCCCGGCAGCATCACCAACACGGACAAGGTCGTGAACCTGAAGGACGGCACCAGCGGTGCCGGCGTGGTCATCGACAACTCGGGCAAGATTATCGCCACCACGGGTCGGGCCATCGACAGTTCGGGGGACATTACCCAAGCGCGCACCTACCGCATTTACAACCGGGCCAATGGGCAGATCCTCGGCGCCAACGATGCGCTGCGCATCAACAGCAATTTCGCCAGCGGCAGTCTGTTGATCGACAACAGCGGCATCATCCGCTCCACCACCGGCCAGGGGCTGGACCTGGATGCGTTGCGCAGTGCCGGCGTCACCACCACCATCATTAACCGCGAGGGTGGCTTGATTCGCGGGGACGCCAGCGATGGCATGAAGACCGGCGCCAACGCGACGATCACCAACTACGGCGAGATTTCTACCGGTGATTCCAGAACCGCCGACGACAAGTTCGACGGCATCGACATCGACACCGCCACCGGCGTGACGGTCACCAACTACGGCAGCATTTCCGGCGGCCGTCATGGCATCACCACCGACCTTGGCGCGACCCTGACCAACTACGGCCAAATCACCGGCCGCAACGGCTCAGGTTTCGGTTCCGACGGTGACGGCACGGTGATCAACCATGGCACCATCACTGGCGCCTACTCGGGCCTGCAACCGAACGGCGACGGCGATGGCGTGGACATCGACAAGCTGGCCCACATCGAAAACTACGGCATCATCCAGGGTGTCGGCGCAGGTGGCGTGGACAAGGGCGGGTTCGCCAATGGCAGCGAAGGCATCGCGTTGGGCGGTGGCTACATTTTCAACGCCAAGGGCGCGCTGATCAGCGGCGCCAACAGCGCCATCCTCGTGGATGACGGCAGTGGAGGAACGGGCGTTGCAGCGACCACACTGGAAAACTTCGGCACGATCCAGGGCCTGGACGGTTTCGGCGTGAAGTTCGTCGGCGAGTTTGCCGACAGCGTGATCAACGGCGGCACAATCACCGGCAGTAACGGGTTGGCCCTCGACCTGGGCGGCGGCAACGACAGCCTGACGCTGCGCAATGGCAGCCGCTTTGTCGGCGTGGTCGACGGTGGCACCGGTTACGACCGCGTGGTGATGGACGACGCGGCGGGCGGCAGCTTCGGGGCGAGCCGCAATTTCGAATGGCTGGAGGTCAAGCAAGGCGCCTGGACCCTGAACGGCAGCGATGATTTCAGCGACGGCGGCGCAGTGCGTAATGGCGCGACGCTGATCAACCAGGGTGGGATCGCCGGCAACCTGACCGTCGACGCAGGCGGTGTGTATGCCGGCGGCGGTGCGGTGGGCAACTTGCTGGTCAACGGCACGTTGCAGACCAACACCCGACTCGGCACCGCGACCATCACCCATGATTTGACAATGGGCAGCGGTTCAACCCTGGCGTATGGGGTGAATGCCGACGGCAGCAGCGCCCCGATCAAGGTCGGCGGCGTCGCCAACCTGAATGGCGCAACCCTGGCGGTGAACCCCGGCAGCGGCACGTATCCGTGGCAGAGCCACTACACCGTATTACAAGCGGCGACCATCAACGGCACCTTTGGCAAGGTCACCAGCGACTACGCATTCATCACGCCGACCCTGGCCTACAGCCCAAACCAGGTCGACCTGACTTACACGCGCAATGACGTTTCCTTCAATGATTTTGCGGTCACCGGCAACGGCAACAGTGCCGCCAACAGCCTCACCTCCCTGGGCAAAAACAATGCGCTGTATAACGCGCTGCTCAACACAACGACCACGTCGGCGGGCGCGGCCATCGAGCAACTGGCCGGCACCAGCAACGCCAACCTGACCAGCGCCACCCTCGGCGCAAGCAGCCAGGTCGGTGGCAGCATGCTGTCGGCCATGCAGCAGATGGGGGGCACTTCAGGTTTGCTGGTCGGCCTGGATCAACGAGACACCCCGGTGCTTGCATCCAACGGCGTTCCGTCCGAAGCCCGCAACCTCAACGACCCGAACGCCCAGGGACGACTCTGGCTGCAAGCCATCGGCGGCTACGGCAAACTCGACGGCGAGCACGGCAGCAGCGGCCTGGAGCAACGCACCAAAGGCAGCGTGATCGGTGCCGACTGGGCGCTGGATCCGCAATGGCGCCTCGGCCTGCTGGGCGGCTACTCGAAGACCGATCTGGATGCCACGGGTGTCGATGGCAATGTCGAGAGCTGGCACGCCGGTGTCTATGCCCTGCGCCAAAGCGGCCCGTTCGCCCTGCGCCTGGGCGCGGCCTACAGCGGCCATCAGGGAGAAAGCAAACGCACCATCGCCTTCAACGGTTTCAGCGATCGCCCAAAAGGTGATTACGACGCCGACAGCCAACAAGCTTTCGCTGAACTCGGCTACGCGATGGGCAGCGGCCGGCTCAGCGCCGAACCGTTCGCCACCCTCGGCTACCAGCGTTATCACCGCGACAGCTACACCGAAAAAGGCGGCGCTGCTGCGCTGCAGGTCGATGAACAAACCCAGGACAACTTCAGCAGCACCTTCGGCCTGCGCCTGGCGCACCTGAGTTCGCTGGAAAACGGCATGAGCCTGACCCCGCGCATGACTGCGGGCTGGAAGCACACGTATGGCGATGTCAGCAGTTCAACGCGACAGGCGTTCGTGGTGGGCGGTACGGCGTTCAGCGTCGATGGCAGTTCACTGGATCGCGACAGCCTGGTGCTAGAGGCGGGGTTGGACCTGGGGATCTCTGCACGGCATTCGGTGGGGGTTGGGTACAGCGGGGAGATTGGGAGCAACAGCCGTAATCATGGGTTGATTGGGCAGTGGCAGATGAGTTTCTGATCTTTTGATAGCAGGCGATGGTTCGATGGGTTGTATGAAAGTTCGTCGGTTCGCACGGATAAAAACGACCGAGGCCAAGTAGTCGCCAATTTTCTTCAAAACTATCTGACGCCGCCTGCAATCCTGCCGGAAGCAGCTGACATCGGCAGCCATAGCCTTCTAATTAGAGTTTGGCCTCCTTAAAACAGAGGCCGTACTCGATGTCCGTCAAACATAAAAACCGCCCACATCACCTGGCTTTGGCCATAGCGCTGGCGCTGGGTTGTGCTGAATTTACAACAGCTCAATCGCTGCCTGCTCCTACCGAACCCGCCGGGTCCGCTGATATAACCGAGCCCGTTGCTCAACCGGAAATTCATCCGTTTGATAGGTTTACCGCCTTTTTAAACGCTAGCGACACAGTTCCAAAAGTAATCAACAAACCGCAGACAGCTGTGAAAGGCAAAGGCGTCAACGACCTCATCGTCGTCAAAAACGGAGGCAGCATCAAAGGTCAAGCCGATGGTGGTGGTGGAACGAACTTCATTCACCTGGATGCATCGGATGGCGGTACGCTGGAGCTCACTCGCAATTTCGACGGACTTTATATTTCGCAAGGTGAATGGACGCTGACAAGTACAGGAGATTTCAAAGAAGTAGGTGTTGGCGTGCTGAGTGGCGCCACTCTGACCAATAACGGAATAATCGAAGGCGGCGCAATTGCGGCCGGAAAGTTTTTCAACTACGGCGACATAAAGGGGCATGTGACCGTCGAGGATGGCGGTGTTTTTGCGGGCTCAGGCACGGTCGGGGGGCTGGAGGTGCATGGCCTGCTGTACGTCGATAGAACGCACGGCGCCCCATCGGTCAAAGGCGACCTGACACTTCATGAAACCGCCATACTGGCCTATGAGGTTGCGCCCGACGGTCGCGGAGAAACGATCAAAGTCGAGGGCACGGCCAAACTCGGCAACGCAACTCTCAAACTTGTCACATCAACGATTGGATACCCGCAAAGTACTCGATACACCGTTATCGAGGCCGACAGGATTGAAGGTGAATTCAGTAGGGTCGAGAATGACCTGGCGTACATGGAATATGAGCTGCACTACGAAGACCCCAACGCTGTCGGCCTGACCTTCACGCGCAACGGGTTACCTTTCGAGAAATTCGCAACTGACGGCAACAGTCGAGAGCTTGCCCGCAGTCTTGAAAATGTAAATTCCACCAACGCCGCTATCACCGCCCTCCTCGGCACCAACACAACCACAGCCCCTTATGCGCTGGAAATACTGTCCGGCGACAGCAACGCCAACCTCGCCAGGGCCACCTTGAACAGTGACGGCCCGGTCAGCGAAACCATGCTCTCGGCCATGCGCCAACTCGATTCCACCGCAGGGTCCAGCCATCAGAAAAACGCGCCACGCGTGGCTGCCGGAAATGAGTCCGATGGCAGGGTCTGGGTCCAGGCGCTCGGGCACAGCGGAAAACTGGATCGCGAATTTGACACCTTGCAACATTCAACCCAAGGACTGGTATTGGGTGCTGACTGGCGCGTCGATGAGCAATGGCGGATCGGCGTGATGGGAGGACAATCCCGGACTCGCCAGAACAGCAACGAACTCGACGGTGATCTGGACAGTTGGCACCTGGGCGCCTACGCCCTGCGTCAGGACGGACCGATGTCATTGCGCATGGGCGCGACCTACAACAGCCACGATGGAACCAGCAAACGCCGGGTCGACTTCTATGGGTTCAGTGACCGCCCAAAAGGCCAATACGATGCCAACACCCAGCAAGTTTTTGCAGAAGCGGGATACAACCTGGGCCGCGGCAACGTCAGCATCGAGCCATTTGCCAGCCTGGGCTACCAACGTTATCAGCGTGACAATTTCACAGAAAAAGGCGGTGCAGCGGCGCTGAACGTCCACAGTCAAACCGAGGAAAACCTCAGCAGCACATTCGGACTGCGACTGGCGAAACTCAATACGCTGGAAAATGGCCTGCGTTTGACCCCTCGTTTCAGTGCGGGCTGGAAGCACAACTACGGCGAGGTCTATACCGAAACCCGCCAACGTTTAGTGACAGGTGGCAAAGATTTCAGTGTTTACAGTGCGCCACTGGATCGCAACAGCCTGAAAGTCGACGCAGGCCTGGATCTGGGCCTTTCGGCACACCATACACTTGGAGTTGGCGTAACCGGTGAGATGGGGACCGACAGCCGAACCCATGGTGTGATGGGCCAATGGCGGATGAGCTTCTAAGCGCCATGAAACCGGGGCAAAAAAAAAGGGGAGCACATGCCCCCCCGAGGTTTAAAGCGGTGTATCTAGGCTGTTAAGTCAGCCTTCGATCTCGATCAGGATTTCGCCCGGATTCACCCGGTCGCCCTTGGCCACGTGAATGGCGGTGACTTTGCCGGCGATGGCCGATTGGACTTCGGTTTCCATCTTCATCGCTTCGGTGATCAGCACGGACTGGCCTGCCTTGACGGTGTCGCCTTCCTTGACCAGCACGTCGACAATGTTGCCCGGCATGGTGGTGCTGACGTGGCCCGGGGCAGTGGCTTGCTTGCGCTTGCTGCTGCCGCCGCTGACGAACTCATTGAGCGGTTCGAACACCACTTCTTCCGGCATGCCGTCGATGGAGAGGTAGAAGTGGCGCTTGCCTTCCGCCTTGACGCCGACACCGGTGATGTCGACGCGGTAGGTTTCGCCGTGGACGTCAATGACGAACTCGGTCGGTACACCTTCGCCACCCGCCGATGCCACGCCGCCTGCTTCCGGAATCGGCAACAGCACTTCCGGCGCCAGGGTGCCGGCAGCACGTTCTTCGAGGAACTTGCGGCCGATGTCCGGGAACATGGCGTAGGTCAGCACGTCTTCTTCAGACTTGGCCACCGAGCCGATTTCAGCACGCAGCTTGCTCATTTCCGGCTTGAGCAAATCGGCTGGACGAACGTCGATCACCTCTTCGCTGCCGATGGCCTGGCGACGCAGTTTTTCGTTCACGGTGCCAGGCGCCTTGCCGTAGCCACCTTGCAGGTAGAGCTTCACTTCGTTGGTGATGGTCTTGTAGCGCTCGCCGGCCAGCACGTTGAAGAATGCCTGGGTGCCGACGATCTGCGAGGTCGGGGTCACCAGCGGCGGGAAGCCGAGGTCTTCACGAACGCGCGGGATTTCGGCCAGCACTTCGCTCATGCGATTCAGGGCGCCCTGCTCTTTCAGCTGGTTGGCCAGGTTGGAAATCATCCCGCCCGGTACCTGGTTAACCTGTACGCGAGTGTCGACGGCGGTGAATTCGCTTTCGAACTGGTGGTACTTCTTGCGCACGGCGTAGAAGTACAGACCGATTTCCTGCAGCAGTTCCAGGTTCAGGCCGGTGTCGAATTCGCTGCCTTTGAGGGCGGCAACCATCGATTCGGTGCCTGGGTGGCTGGTGCCCCAGGCGAAGCTGGAGATCGCGGTGTCAATGTGGTCGGCACCGTTTTCGATGGCCTTGAGTTGGCACATCGCGGCCAGACCCGCGGTGTCATGGGAGTGAATGAAAACCGGCAGCGACTGCTCGGATTTCAACGCCTTGACCAGTTCGCCAGTCGCGTACGGCGTCAGCAGGCCCGCCATGTCCTTGATTGCCACCGAGTCGCAACCCATGGCTTCCATTTGTTTGGCTTGTGCCACAAACGCGTCGATGGTGTGCACCGGGCTGGTGGTGTACGCGATGGTGCCTTGGGCGTGTTTACCCGCCGCTTTCACGGCTTCGATGGCGACACGCAGGTTACGCACGTCGTTCATGGCGTCGAAAATGCGGAATACGTCGATGCCGTTGACCGCGGCCTTGGCGACGAAGGCCCGGACCACGTCGTCGCTGTAGTGGCGGTAGCCCAGCAGGTTCTGGCCACGCAGCAGCATTTGCAGACGAGTGTTAGGCAGCGCGGCGCGCAGTTGACGCAGGCGCTCCCACGGGTCTTCTTTCAGGAAACGTACGCAGGCGTCGAAGGTCGCGCCGCCCCAGCATTCCAGCGACCAGTAGCCGACTTTGTCGAGCTTGTCGCAGATCGGCAGCATGTCTTCGGTGCGCATGCGGGTCGCGAGCAGCGATTGGTGGGCGTCGCGCAGGATTGTGTCAGTTACGTGGATTTGTTTGCTCATTGTTCTATTCCTCACAGGCCTGCGTGGGCGGCGATGGCGGCGGCGATGGCCAGGGCCAGCTCTTCGGGTTTGCGCTTGATCGAGTAGTTGGTCAGTTCAGGGTGGCTTTCAACGAAGCTGGTATTGAACTGGCCGCTACGGAATTCCGGGTTACGCAGGATTTCCTGGTAGTACGCGGCGGTGGTCTTGACCCCTTGCAGACGCATGTCGTCGAGGGCACGCAAGCCACGGTCCATCGCCTCTTCCCAGGTCAACGCCCACACCACCAGTTTCAGGCACATGGAATCGTAGAACGGCGGAATGGTGTAGCCGGTGTAGATCGCCGTGTCGGTTCGAACACCGGGGCCGCCGGGTGCGTAATAACGGGTGATCTTGCCGAAGCTCGGCAGGAAGTTGTTTTTCGGGTCTTCGGCGTTGATCCGGAATTGCAGCGCGAAACCGCGGTGCTGGATGTCTTCCTGTTTCACCGAAAGCGGCAGGCCGGACGCAATGCGGATCTGCTCACGCACGATGTCGATGCCGGTGATTTCTTCGGTGATGGTGTGTTCCACCTGCACCCGGGTGTTCATCTCCATGAAGTACACCTCGCCCTCGGCGAGCAGGAACTCCACGGTGCCGGCGTTCTCGTAACCCACGGCTTTGGCTGCACGCACCGACAGGTCACCAATATAGGCACGCTGTTCCGGGGTCAGTTGCGGGCTCGGGGCGATCTCGATGAGCTTCTGGTTGCGGCGCTGGATCGAGCAGTCGCGCTCGAACAGGTGCACGACGTTGCCAAAACTGTCACCGAGGATCTGCGCTTCGATGTGTTTCGGATTGACGATGCATTTTTCCAGGAACACTTCCGCCGAACCGAAGGCCTTGGTGGCTTCGGAAATGACCCGAGGAAATGCTTGTTCAAGTTCTTCTCGGCTGTCGCAGCGACGGATACCACGACCACCACCACCGGAAGTCGCCTTGAGCATCACCGGATAACCGATGCGATCGCCTTCGATCAAGGCTTCGGCAATGTCTGCGACGTTGCCTTCGGTGCCCGGGGTGACGGGTACGCCCGCCTTGATCATGCTGCGACGGGCTTCAGTTTTGTCGCCCATGCGGCGAATCACTTCAGCCGATGGGCCGATGAACTTGATGCCGCGTTCGGCGCAGATATCGGCCAGCTCCGCGTTTTCCGAGAGGAAACCGTAACCGGGATGCAGGGCATCACAACCGGTTTCCACCGCCAGATTCACCAGCTTGCGCGCATTCAGGTAACCGGCCAGTGGCTCGGCACCGATGCTGTGGGCTTCATCCGCGCGCTTTACATGCAAGGCATGACGGTCGGCGTCGGAATAGATCGCGACCGAGCGAATGCCCATTTCGGCGCAGGCACGCACGATTCGTACGGCAATCTCACCACGGTTGGCGATCAGGATCTTTTTTATCACTTGGAGGTTCCCTTGAGCCGGTGGTACCCACGACCTGACTAGACCAGGTCGACGCGTGACCAAATGTTTCAATTCAGTCGCGTCACCACACTAGCGCCCACAAGGGATTAACAAAAATGAATAATAATTGGGTTAGGCATTAGTAAAGACTTATAGTTGATCCATCAGCCTGCGGACAGAGTCACGATAAAATGCGTAAGTCCTTGATGCGTATGACATTACGTCAGTTACAGATCTTCAACGAGGTCTGCGATCTGAGGTCCTACAGCCGTGCGGCGGACGAAATGTCCCTCACACAACCTGCCGTGAGCCTGCAAATTCGTCAACTCGAAGAGCTGATCGGTCAGCCTTTATTCGATTACGTTGGCAAAAAGCTATATATGACCGAGGCAGCGGAAGCGCTTCAGCGCGCCAGCCGAGACATTTTCGGCCGTCTGGAAAACCTCGACATGCAGCTGTCGGACATGCAGGGATCACTACAGGGCCAACTGAAACTGGCGGTGGAATCCAGCGCCAAGTATTTCGTGCCGCATCTGTTCGCGGCGTTCAAGCGCCAACACCCCGAAGTGAATCTGCACCTGACGGTGGTGAACCGCGGACAGGTGATCAAGCGCCTGTCGGACAACCGCGATGACCTGGTGATCATGTCGATGGTCCCGCAGGACATGGGGCTGGAGTTCCTGCCCTTTCTCAACAACCCGATCGTGGCCGTGGCGCCGCCGGATCACCCGTTGAGCCACATGGGCCCGCTGCGCTTGCAGGATCTGGAGCCTTATACGCTGCTGCTGCGCGAGCCAGGTTCGGGTACACGACTGGCGTGTGAAGAGTATTTCAAAGAGAAACGCGTGCACTTCACCCAGATTCAGGAAGTTGCCTCGGCCGAAGCCCAGCGTGAATGCGTGTTGGCGGGTCTGGGCCTGGCGCTGTTGACGCGCCACGCCCTGAACCTGGAGCTGGCGACCGGCGCGCTGGTTGAGCTGCCGATCGAAGAGTTGCCGCTGTATCGCAGCTGGTGCCTGGTGCAAGCCAAGGCAAAACGGCTGTCACCGGTGGCTCACGCGTTCCTTGCGTTTATCCGCAGCGAGCGGGTGCAGATCAGCGCGCTGGTTGAGCGTTTCGACGGGAAGTTGCCGATGCTGCCTGCCAGTAATTGAGTTCCAGATCATCAGGAAAATCGCCAATCTCGGCGAGCAGTTGACGGCGTTCGCAGCGATCTTCGATAGCGCGACGAAACTCCATGCGGCGCTGATCTTCTTGCTGACGACGGGTTCTGACAGCACTGTTGCGTTCTTCGTAGGGCTGGGCCATTTCAGGTCTCCCAAGGCGAGTGCGGGAGCTTCAAGATAGGCGCGGGGGATGACGGTTTGGCGGCTCGGACGTTACAGAGTGATGAAAGTTGCTTTGGGGTGAAGGTTACTCAGTGGTGGATAGTTACTCTGTGGCGAGGGGATTTATCCCCGTTCGGCTGCGAAGCAGTCGTAAAACTATCGCACAGGATGGATAGGTTTCTGTGGTCATAACCTCAGGGGGCCGCTTCGCAGCCCAACGGGGATAAATCCCCTCGCCACAAAAGCTCCTCGCCACAGGACTCGTGCTGAACCCTCAATCGTCCAGGGCTTTGACCGACTTGGGCGACAACCGCAAGCTGCGCAGGCTGCGCTTGACGCTCTTGAGGTGATTGACCAGGCTCGGGCCGCGGGCCATGGCGACGCCCATCGCCAATACATCGATCACCACCAGGTGGGCGATGCGCGAGGTCAGCGGGGTGTAGATTTCGGTGTCTTCATGCACATCGATCGCAAGGTTGACGGTCGACAACTCTGCCAGCGGCGTCTGGCTCGGGCACAAGGTGATCAGCGATGCACCGCTTTCGCGCACCAGATTGGCGGTGATCAACAGGTCCTTGGAGCGCCCGGACTGGGAAATACAGATCGCCACGTCGGTCGGCTTCAGGGTGACCGCCGACATCGCCTGCATGTGCGGATCGGAATACGCCGCGGCGGTCAGCAGCAAGCGGAAGAATTTGTGCTGGGCATCCGCCGCCACTGCGCCCGACGCTCCAAAGCCATAGAACTCGACACGCTGCGCCTGAGACATGAGCGTCACCGCCCGCTGCAGTTCCAGCGGGTCGAGCTTCTCCCGAACCTCCATCAGGGTGTGCAGGGTGGTGTCGAAGATTTTCAGGCTGTAGTCGGCGACCGAATCGTCTTCATGGATCGCGAACTGCCCGAAACTCGCGCCCGCCGCCAGGCTCTGCGCCAGCTTCAACTTCAAGTCCTGAAACCCGGAACAACCGATGGCGCGGCAAAAACGCACGATGGTCGGTTCGCTGATGCCCACGCTGTGGGCCAGGTCGGCCATGGAACTGTGCATCACAGCGGCAGGATCAAGCAAAACATGGTCGGCAACCTTCAGTTCCGACTTGCGTAACAGGTGGCGAGACTGGGCGATGTGTTGCAGCAGATTCAAGGGGCTGGACTCTTTGTTATGGGCAGGCGCCGGGGATGTAGCACGCTTGTAGTTATACTACATGAATTGGCTTTTTGCCTGCTCAATACGTAACTGAATTGACTGGCCACCCCCTGTTTTGGCGGGGCGAGTGCGATGTAGCAGCAGGAGCGGCCTGACTCCACGCGGATTTTTTGGCAAAAAAAAGCCCGCAGTGTGAGCGGGCGAAAGACCAAAGAAGCTTTATGCGCAGGATTCTTGGGGGGAAAGTCCTAGCTTCCTCTGTAGGTCGAATAGCTGTACGGCGAAATCAGCAACGGCACGTGGTAGTGATCCTGCTCGGCAGAAATGCCGAAACGCAGCACCACGACATCCAGGAATGCAGGCTCCGGCAACTGAACGCCGCGAGCGCGGTAGTAATCACCCGCATGAAACTGAACCTGATAGACCCCGGTACGGTAGTCATCACCTTGCAGCAGCGGTGCATCGACACGGCCATCGCTGTTGGTGATCGCACTGGCAACCAATTCCAGCTGCGAACCTTCAACACGGTACAACTCGACCTTGATCGAGCTGCCCGGGCAACCATGTGCAGCGTCCAAAACGTGAGTAGTCAAACGTCCCATTGATTCTGCGCGCCTGCTGCGTGGAGCAGTCAGACCTCGCGCCTCCCGAAGTCAGTTGAAAAGGAGACCGCACCGATTCGGAGCACGAAACGTTGCGGCGAGCGATTGATTAAGACACTTTTCAAAAAAATTGTACACAATAAAAACGACATTTTTCGATCAGGCCCCGCCTTACGGGATTTGGCAGCGAATCTGGCGCCAAACCATGCGACCTGCGGACCTCTCATCCATTAGCTGACCATTCAGGCAGGTTTCTTGCACTCTCCGCTTCTAAAGCACATAAAGATGACAGCTCATCAAAAATGCGAAAATTCAGGCTTACAAAGTGAATATAAAGTTGTATACAATCAGCCCATCGCTGTGACGCCAGCCTGTCATCTCACCGCCAGGCCGCCGCACAATCTGTCATCGAACAAGAAGGAAGACTGCAGTGAGCGCTGACTACCCACGCGACCTGATCGGTTACGGCAGTAACCCTCCTCACCCACATTGGCCGGGCAATGCCCGCATCGCGCTGTCCTTCGTGCTCAATTACGAGGAAGGCGGCGAGCGCAACATCCTGCACGGCGATAAAGAGTCCGAAGCCTTCCTCTCGGAAATGGTCTCGGCCCAGCCGCTGCAAGGCGAGCGCAACATGAGCATGGAATCCCTTTACGAGTATGGCAGCCGTGCCGGCGTCTGGCGGATTCTGAAACTGTTCAAGGAATTCGACATTCCGCTGACCATCTTCGCCGTCGCCATGGCCGCCCAGCGCCACCCGGATGTGATCCACGCGATGGTCGATGCCGGCCACGAGATCTGCAGCCACGGCTACCGCTGGATCGACTACCAGTACATGGACGAAGCGCAGGAACGCGAGCACATGCTCGAAGCGATCCGCGTGCTCACCGAAATTACCGGCGAACGTCCTTTGGGCTGGTACACCGGCCGCACAGGCCCGAACACCCGCCGATTGGTGATGGAAGAAGGCGGTTTCCTCTATGACAGCGACACCTACGACGACGACCTGCCCTACTGGGAACCGAACAACCCGACCGGCAAGCCGCATTTGGTGATCCCGTACACGCTGGACACCAACGACATGCGCTTCACCCAGGTCCAGGGTTTCAACAAAGGCGACGATTTCTTCGAATACCTGAAAGACGCTTTTGACGTGCTTTACGCGGAAGGCGCCGATGCACCGAAAATGCTCTCGATCGGCCTGCACTGCCGCCTGATCGGCCGTCCGGCGCGCCTGGCATCACTCAAGCGCTTTATCGAATACGCTAAAAGTCATGAACAGGTGTGGTTCAGCCGGCGCGTCGACATCGCCCGTCACTGGCACGAAACCCACCCGTACCAAGGGGCTGCCAAATGAGCACCTTTCAAACCGTCAAACCCTCGACCCTGAGCCGCGACGCCTTCGTCAACGCCTTCGCCGACATCTACGAACATTCGCCATGGGTGGCCGAAAAAGCCTTCGACCTGGGCCTGGACGCTTCGATCGACCAGATCGAAACCCTGCACCAGCGCATGAGCGACATCCTGTTGAGCGCCGATCACGCCAGCCAGCTGGCATTGATCAACGCTCACCCGGACCTGGCCGGCAAAGCCGCCGTCCAGGGCCAACTCACCGAAGCCAGCACCAATGAACAGGCTGGCGCCGGTATTCACCAATGCACGGCCGAAGAGTTTTCTCGCTTCACCGAGCTGAACGACGCCTACAAAGCCAAGTTCAAGTTTCCCTTCATCATGGCGGTAAAAGGCAGCAACCGGCATCAGATCCTCGCGGCGTTCGAAACGCGCATTCACAACCCGGCAGACACCGAGTTCAAGTGCGCGCTGGCGGAGATCAACAAGATCGCCCTGTTCCGATTACTGACCCTATAGCGAGCCTTGCCCGAGTGTTCAAAACGCGAGAATGCCCAGGGCACTGCAAGCATCCCAAGCCAACTTATTAAAGGCAGACAAGAAGAATGAAAGCTTACGCCGTACCTTTCGAGAAGTTCGTCAACCTGGCCGACGCCCGCCTGGGCACCAAAATCATCTCGGTCACCGATGACTGGTTCGCTGATGCCAACCGCCTGTTCCAGCCGACCCCGGCTGTGTGGAAAGAAGGCGTGTTCGATGACAACGGCAAGTGGATGGACGGCTGGGAATCGCGCCGCAAGCGCTTCGAAGGCTATGACAGCGCCGTGATCCGCCTGGGTGTAGCGGGCTCGATCAAAGGCGTGGACATCGACACCTCATTCTTCACCGGCAACTTCCCGCCGTCGGCCTCCCTGGAAGCGTGCTTCCTGGCAGAAGGCGAACCGACTGAAAACACCCAGTGGGTTGAAGTGCTGTCGGCCGTCGAACTGCAAGGCAACAGCCACCACTACCACGAAATCAATAACGACCAGGCTTTCAGCCACTTGCGCTTCAACATCTACCCGGATGGCGGCGTGGCCCGTCTGCGCGTGTACGGCGTGCCACATCGCGACTGGTCGGCCGTGGGCGACAACGAACAGATCGACCTGGCCGCCGCCCTGAACGGTGGCCGCGCCCTCGCTTGCTCCGACGAACACTTCGGTCGCATGAGCAACATCCTCAACCCGGGCCGTGGCATCAACATGGGCGATGGCTGGGAAACCGCACGTCGTCGCACGCCGGGCAATGACTGGGTCATCGTCGCGCTGGGTCATGCCGGTGAAGTCGAGAAAGTCATCGTCGACACCCTGCACTTCAAGGGCAACTATCCGGACACGTGCTCGATCCAGGGCGCCTTCGTGAAGGGCGGCACCGACAGCCAGATCGAAACCCAATCGCTGTTCTGGCGCGAATTGCTGCCGGCGCAGAAACTGGAAATGCACGCCGAACACACCTTCGCCGAGCAGATCAAGGCGCTGGGCCCGATCACCCACATCCGCCTGAACGTGTTCCCGGACGGTGGTGTGAGTCGCCTGCGCGTTTTGGGCAAGGTCGCTAGATAAGCGCTGAACCTGTGGCGAGGGAGCTTGCTCCCGCTGGGTTGCGAAGCGACCCCAAAACAACAGGAGCGCTACGCACTCCAGCGGGAGCAAGCTCCCTCGCCACAAAAGCAGAACCAACAACACAGAATCCGGATAAGAAGACCAGCATGCGCACACTGACGATTGAACCGCTGACCAAAGAAGCTTTCGCCCCTTTCGGTGACGTGATCGAGACCGATGGCAGCGATCACTTCATGATCAACAACGGTTCGACCATGCGCTTTCACAAACTGGCGACGGTGGAAACCGCCACGCCAGAGGACAACGCGATCATCAGCATCTTCCGCGCCGACGCGCAGGACATGCCGCTGACGGTCAGCATGCTGGAGCGTCATCCGCTGGGCAGCCAGGCTTTCATTCCGCTGCTCGGCAACCCCTTTCTGATCGTGGTCGCGCCACTTGGCGATGAACCGGTATCAGGCTTGGTCCGCGCCTTCGTCACCAACGGCAGGCAGGGCATTAATTACCATCGCGGCGTCTGGCACCACCCGGTGCTGACGATCGAAAAGCGGGATGACTTCCTGGTGGTTGATCGCAGTGGCACAGGCAATAACTGCGATGAGCATTTTTTCAAAGAGGATGAGCGTTTGGTCCTCGCCCCCCACCAATAAGAGAAGGTCTGATCACTCGACAACAGAGTGACAGGCGTGAGGTAAAGACTGTGGAAGCACATCTGTTGGAATGGCTGAACCTGAGCGTGCGCTGGGTTCACATGATTACTGGCGTGGCCTGGATCGGTGCGTCGTTCTATTTCGTCTGGCTGGAAAACAACCTCAATCGGGTCAACCCGAAAAGCGGTCTGGCGGGCGATCTGTGGGCGATCCACGGCGGCGGTATCTACCACCTGGAAAAATACAAACTGGCTCCACCGACCATGCCGGATAACCTGCACTGGTTCAAATGGGAAGCCTACTTCACCTGGATGTCGGGGATCGCGCTGCTGTGCGTGGTGTTCTACTCCAACCCGACGCTCTACCTGCTGGCTCCCGGCAGCACACTGAGCGGTCCTGAAGGCGTGGCCATCGGTATCGGCTCGCTGTTCATCGGCTGGTTCGTCTACTCCTTCCTCTGCGACTCGGCTCTGGGCAAACGCCCTGCCCTGCTGGGTTTCATCCTGTTCGTGCTGATCATTGGCGCCGCGTACGGCTTCAGCAAAGTGTTCAGCGGTCGGGGTGCGTACCTGCACGTCGGCGCGATCATCGGCACCATCATGGTCGGCAACGTGTTCCGCATCATCATGCCGGCACAGCGCGCCCTGGTGGCGGCGATTGCCGAGAACCGCACGCCCGATCCGGCGCTGCCGGCCAAAGGCTTGCTGCGTTCGCGGCACAACAACTACTTCACCTTGCCGGTGCTGTTCATCATGATCAGCAACCACTTCCCGAGCACCTACGGCAGCCAGTACAACTGGCTGATCCTGGCCGGGATCGCGGTGCTGGCGGTGTTGGTGCGTCACTACTTCAACACCCGTCACGACAGCCACAAGTTTGCCTGGACACTGCCTGTCGCAGCCGTCGGCATGATCAGCCTGGCGTACGTCACCGGTCCTGCGCCGATGACCAGCCCGGACGTGGCCAAGGCTCCGGCGAAGATCGAATACCAGCCGCTGCCGGAAACAGCAGTGGGTGGCGGTCTGAAACCGGCTGAAGCCAAACCCGCTGAAGCGCCCGCAGCCGCACCGGCACAGGCGTCCAATGCAGGTCCCGGCTTCGACAAGGTTCACAGCGTGATCCAGGAACGTTGCGCGGTTTGCCATTCGGCGAAACCGACCAGCCCGCTATTCAGCGCAGCCCCGGCCGGTGTGATGTTCGACACCCCCGAGCAGATCCGCCAGAACGCCCCGCGCATTCAGGCGCAAGCGGTCACCAGCCAGATCATGCCGCTGGGCAACATCACCCAGATGACCCAGCAGGAACGTGACCTGATCGGCGCGTGGATTGTTCAGGGAGCCCAGACCAACTAAGCAACACAAAGCCCGTTAAAAGCGGGCTTTTGTGGCGAGGGAGCTTGCTCCCGCTGGAGTGCGCAGCGCTCCCGTTTTTTGGGGCCGCTTCGCAGCCCAGCGGGAG
>NZ_RWIN01000027.1 GCF_009761815.1 Pseudomonas sp. PB120 | reverse complement strand
AGCCTGCTGGCGATGGACTTCAACGATGACGCGCCCTGTCTGGGTGATCGCGGTGTCTGGGCATTCATCGCCAGCAGGCTGGCTCCCACAGGGGGAATGTGTACGCGAGAAGAATCAGGTCGGCTTTAAGGCCGCCTCGCTTTTGATTTGGCTTTTGATTTTCTTGCCCCCTTGTAAGGCCCACGGAGCAGGACCGGAGCGAGGGCATGCCGAGCCTTAGCGAGGCACCGAACGAAAGGGGCAAGAGCGCTTGGTTACTTGGCGCTCTTCCAAGTGACTCGCCGTAAGGGCGAAACCAATAGCCGCCGTTACCGAAGAAACGGATATGCCCCCAACTACTCTTTGTCGTTGCTGTAATTCATAATCGACAACAACCGAATCGGTACCTGCACCAATTCCTCGGGACCATGAGGAATCTCGCCTTCAAACGTCAAACTGTCACCAGCCTCCATCCGATAAAGCTGATTCCCATGACGATAAATCAGCTCCCCTTCCAGCAAGTGCAAAAACTCAGTCCCCGGATGCGCAAAGGTCGGAAACTCCTCGCTCGCATCGTCCATGCTCACCATGTACGCCTCGAAACTCTTTTTCGGGCCCCGGGTGTGATTGAGTAAATGATACGTGTGGCCCTTTTCGGTGCCCCGGCGCACCACTTCCATGCCTTGATCCGCCTTGACCAACAGCGCGCTGCCGTCCTGCTGATCGTATTCACTGAACAACTTCGACAGGGGCAAGCCGAGCACGTCGCACAGCCGGCTCAAGGTATCGAGGCTGGTGGACACCTGGGCGTTTTCGATTTTGCTCAACATGCCCTGGCTGATGTCGGCAATCTTGGCCACGTCCGACAGTTTCAAATCCTGTGCCTGGCGCTGGCGCTTGATCTGCAGGCCCAGGTATTGCTCGAGCTTGAGGCGTGGAGCGATTTCGGTCGACATAGTTATCAGATCCTGCACACTTTCCGTTCAGTAATAATAGTTTCGCACTGAGAAAGTGCAACCACTGGGCGTCAGGCTAACGGATCGCCCGCCGTATTCCCACAGGGAAAAGAATTTTCCCATATATACAGAACAAAAGCGCTTTTAGCGGCACATCAACGCCTCACTCGCGAATCTGGCAAGGGCCTTGCATTCCTATTGGGAAACTAACTTTCTTTTTAGGAATAAAAAGCCGGTTAAGGCCCATCCACAATGTTTTACCTTTCGCGAGGAGTGACGAGCAATGTTGCCAGCAGAAACCCAGCGCATCATCGACAAGCACGGGATCAAGTACGTGCTTGCGCAGTTTGTGGATATTCACGGGGCGGCCAAAACCAAGTCGGTGCCGATCTGTGGGCTCAAGGCGGTGGCCGAAGAGGGAGCGGGTTTTGCCGGCTTCGCCATCAGCGGCATGGGCATGGAGCCCCACGGTCCGGATTTCATGGCGCGCGGCGACTTGTCCACCCTGACGCCGGTGCCGTGGCAGCCGGGTTATGGCCGCGTGGTGTGCATCGGTCACGTCAACGGCCAGCCGCATCCCTATGACAGCCGTTATGTGCTGCAACAGCAGGTCCGCCGCCTGGAAGACAAGGGCTGGACGCTGAATACCGGCCTGGAGCCCGAGTTCAACCTGATGCGGCGTGACGAGCAGGGCAAGCTGCAATTGGTGGACCCCAGCGACAACCTCGACAAGCCTTGCTACGACTACAAAGGCCTGTCGCGCTCCCGGGTGTTTCTTGAACGGCTGACGGAGGCCTTGCAAGCCGTGGATTTCGAGGTCTATCAAATCGACCACGAAGACGCCAACGGCCAGTTCGAGATCAACTACACCTACAGCGACGCCATGACCTCGGCGGACCGCTTTACCTTCTTCCGCATGGCCGCCGGCGAGATCGCCAATGACCTGGGCATGATCTGCTCGTTCATGCCCAAGCCCGACCCGAAACGCGCCGGCAACGGCATGCACTTCCACTTGTCGATCAGCAGCGCCGACAACAAGAACCTGTTCCATGACGCCAGCGACCCGAGCGGCATGGGCCTGTCAAAAATGGCCTATCACTTTGCCGCCGGCCTGCTTGCCCATGGCCCGGCGCTCTGTGCCTTTGCGGCGCCGACGGTCAACTCCTACAAGCGTCTGGTGGTGGGCAATTCGTTGTCCGGCGCGACCTGGGCGCCAGCCTTCATAGCCTTCGGCGCCAACAACCGTTCAGCGATGGTGCGGGTGCCTTACGGCCGCCTCGAATTCCGTCTGCCGGATGCCGGTTGCAACCCTTATCTGGTCAGCGCCGCGATCATCGCTGCCGGCCTCGACGGTATCGATCGTCAGCTGGAAATCGACCATGTCTGCAACGAAAACCTCTACAGCCTGAGCCTGGAACAGATCGCCGCACGGGGCATCAAGACCCTGCCGCAATCGCTCAAGGAAGCGTGCGATGCGCTGGAAGCCGACCCGCTGTTTGCCGAAGTGCTGGGCCCGCAGATCGTGGGCGAGTTCATCAAGCTCAAGCGCATGGAATGGGTGGAATACAGCCGCCACGTCTCCGACTGGGAGATCCAGCGCTACACCGAATTTTTCTGACTTTTTATCTAGGCACCCGGCACGGCGCCGGGCGTTCACTGCCTCCGAAGGAGACTTGATATGTGTGGAATCGTAGGTCTTTATTTGAAAAATCCGCAGCTGGAATCCCAGCTCGGCAAGCTGTTCGAGCCCATGCTCGAGGCCATGACCGACCGTGGCCCTGACAGCGCCGGCTTCGCCATTTATGGCGATGAAGTGGCGGATGGCTGGGTCAAGCTGACCTTGCAGGCCACCACCGAAGGCTTCGACTGGACAACCCTGATGGGCGAGCTCGAAGGGCGTCTTGGCTGCTCACTGGATTGGTTCCAGAACGCCAGCGCTGCCGTGCTTAAAATCAATGCCGGCGAAGCCCCGGTCCGTCAGGCCCTGGCAGAACTGGCGCCGAGCCTGCGCATCATGAGCGCCGGGCAGAGCATCGAGATCCTCAAGGGCATGGGCCTGCCCCGGCAGATTTCCCAGCGTTTCGGCCTGGCCAGCATGAAGGGCAGCCACATCATCGGCCACACCCGCATGGCCACCGAAAGCGCGGTGACCATGGAAGGCAGCCATCCGTTTTCCACCGGCGCCGACCTGTGCCTGGTCCACAACGGCTCGCTGTCGAACCACTTCCGCCTGCGTCAGGAACTCAAGCGCGAAGGCATTCATTTCGAAACCGACAACGACACCGAAGTGGCCGCCGGTTACCTGACCTGGCGCCTGCAACAGGGCGACTCGCTGAAAGAGGCGCTGGATCATTCGCTGGAAGACCTCGACGGTTTCTTCACCTTTGCCATCGGCACCCGTAACGGTTTCGCGGTGATCCGCGACCCGGTCGCGTGCAAACCGGCGATCCTCGCCGAGACCGATGACTACGTCGCCATGGCGTCTGAATACCAGGCCCTGTCGAGCCTGCCGGGTATCGAAAACGCCCGGATCTGGGAGCCGGCGCCGGCCACTCTGTACATCTGGGAACGCGAGTCAGCTTAAGGAGCGCACACATGAAAACCATCGATCTTTCCACTGCCACCGTGCGTGACCTCAATCAGGCGCTGCACGATCAGGTCAACAACGTGACCGATCACGAGTGGGTCGTGACTCACTCGAACGGCAAGCACAACCTCGCCGTCGGCGTGAATGAAGCTGTCTCCATCGATATCCAGGGCCATGCCGGTTACTACTGTGCGGGCATGAATCAAAAGGCGTCGATCACCGTTCACGGCAACGTGGGTGTTGGCTGCGCCGAGAACATGATGTCCGGTTACGTCCGGGTCAAAGGCAGCGCCTCGCAGGCGGCCGGCGCCACGGCGCATGGCGGTTTGCTGGTGATCGAAGGCGACGCCGGGGCGCGTTGCGGGATTTCCATGAAGGGTATCGACATCGTCGTCGGTGGCAGCATCGGCCACATGAGCTGCTTCATGGGGCAGGCCGGACGTCTGGTGGTGTGCGGTGATGCCGGGGATGCGCTGGGCGATTCGCTGTACGAAACCCACATCTACGTCAAAGGCACGGTCGAGTCCCTGGGCTCCGATTGCATTGAGAAAGAGATGCGCGCCGAGCACCTGCAAGAGCTGCAAGAACTGTTGAACCGCGCTGGTTTTGACCACACGGCGGCTGACTTCAAGCGCTACGGTTCAGCCCGTCAGCTGTACAACTTCAAAGTCGATAACGCGTCCGCGTACTGATCCGCGCGAGGAGAATAGATATGAGCGACAAAACCACTCCGGTACTGCGTGAGTCGGCCACTTTCGACCGCCTGACCATCCAGGAAATCCAGCGTGCCGCCGAGACCGGGATCTACGACATTCGCGGCGGTGGCACCAAGCGAAAGCTGCCGCACTTCGATGACTTGCTGCTGCTCGGCGCCAGCGTTTCGCGCTACCCGCTTGAAGGTTATCGAGAGAAGTGTGGCACCGATGTGATCCTCGGCAATCGCTTCGCCAAGAAACCGATTCACCTGAAAATCCCCGTGACCATCGCCGGCATGAGCTTCGGTGCGTTGTCGGCCAACGCCAAGGAAGCCCTGGGCCGTGGTGCCACCATCGCCGGCACCAGCACCACCACCGGGGACGGCGGCATGACCCCTGAAGAGCGCGGCCAGTCGCAGCATTTGGTCTATCAGTATTTGCCTTCCCGTTACGGCATGAACCCGGATGACCTGCGCAAGGCAGACGCGATTGAAATCGTCCTGGGGCAGGGCGCCAAACCGGGCGGCGGCGGCATGCTGCTGGGCATGAAAGTCACTGAGCGCGTGGCCGGTATGCGCACCTTGCCGATTGGCGTCGACCAGCGCAGCGCCTGCCGTCACCCGGACTGGACCGGGCCGGATGACTTGGCGATCAAGATTGCCGAGCTGCGGGAAATCACCGATTGGGAAAAACCGATCTACGTGAAAATCGGCGCGAGCCGGCCGTACTACGACGTCAAACTGGCCGTGAAAGCCGGGGCGGACGTGATTGTGCTCGACGGTATGCAAGGGGGGACTGCAGCGACTCAGGAAGTGTTCATCGAGCACGTCGGGCTGCCGATTTTGTCGGCCATCCCGCAAGCGGTACAGGCTTTGCAAGAGATGGGCATGCACCGCAAGGTTCAGCTGATCGTTTCCGGCGGCATTCGTAACGGTGCCGATGTGGCCAAGGCCATGGCATTGGGGGCGGACGCGGTGGCGATTGGTACGGCGGCGCTGATTGCGTTGGGCGATAACCATCCACGCCTGGACGAGGAACTGAAGAAAATCGGCTCGGCGGCCGGTTTCTATGATGACTGGCAAAACGGCCGCGACCCGGCCGGGATCACCACGCAGGACCCGGAATTGTCCAAGCGACTGGACCCGGTGGAAGGCGGTCGACGTCTGGCCAACTACCTGCGCGTGCTGGTGCTGGAAGCCCAGACGATGGCCCGGGCGTGTGGCAAGTCGCACTTGCATAACCTCGATCCTGAGGACCTGGTGGCGTTGACGGTGGAGTCGGCGGCCATGGCGCGAGTGCCGTTGGCAGGGACCAGCTGGATTCCGGGTTCGGGTACCGGCTACTGAGATTCCCCTTTGTATGAGCCAGCCTGCTGGCGATGGTGTCTATGAGGCCGCCGTCGCCAGCAGGCTGGCTCCCACAGGGTGGTAGGCGTTAATTCTTCGAAGAGACCTCAAAGGTCCGTGGCGTTGTTACTTGCTGGCTGCCAGACACTTTCCATTCTTTTGCAGGAGCTTTGAAAATGGTCAATCGTCTTCTCGGCAAATCCCTTCTAGGCCTGCTGGCGGCCGGGGCGCTTGTGCCGCTGGCCCAGGCGGCCGATGCACCCACATTGAACACGGGCAGCACCGCCTGGATGGTCACCGCCGCCGTGCTGGTGCTGTTCATGTGCCTGCCGGGCCTCGCGTTGTTTTATGGCGGCCTGGTGCGGGCCAAGAACATGCTTTCGCTGTTTACCCAGTGCTTTGGCATCGCCGGCCTGGTCGGTGTGCTGTGGGTCATCTATGGCTACAGCATGGTGGTCGACACGACCGGCATGGTTGAGGGGCAAGTGACGTTCAACAGCTTCGTCGGCGGATTAAGCCGCGCCTTCCTGGCCGGCATGACCCCGGAAAGCCTGGTCGGCGACATTCCGGAAGGCGTGTTTGTGACCTTTCAGATGACCTTCGCGATCATCACCCCGGCGCTGATTGCCGGTGCCTTCGCCGAACGCATGAAGTTTTCGGCGGCGCTGTGGTTCATGGCGCTGTGGTTCACCCTGGTGTACGCCCCGGTGGCGCATATGGTGTGGGGCGGTTCGGGCGCGTTGATGCATAACTGGGGTGTGCTGGATTTCGCCGGCGGCACCGCCGTGCACATCAATGCGGGCGTTGCCGCGCTGGCCGCGTGCCTGATCCTCGGCAAGCGCAAGGGCTATCAGAATGCACCGATGCCAGCCCACAACCTGAGCCTGACCATGGCCGGCGCGGCGATGCTCTGGGTCGGCTGGTTCGGCTTCAACATCGGCTCCGGCGGCGGCCTCAACGGCACCTCCGGCATTGTCATGCTCAACACCCAACTGGGCGCTTGCGCGGGCATCCTCGGCTGGATGTTCACCGAGTGGTTCAAGGTCGGCAAACCAAGTGCGCTGGGCCTGGCCAGTGGTGCCTTGGCCGGCCTGGTCGGCATCACCCCGGCGTGCGCGTATGTGGGCGTGGGCGGGGCGTTGGCGATCGGTCTGCTGTGCGGCGTGTTCTGCTACCTGAGCGTCACCGTGCTCAAGCGTCGCTTCGGTTATGACGACAGCCTCGACGTCTTTGGCCTGCACGGCATCGGCGGGATGATTGGCGCGGTGCTGACCGGCGTGTTCTGCGTTCCATCGATGGGCGGCCTGGTGGAAGGCGTTTCCATGGGCGGTCAGGTCCTGGCGCAAATCAAGGGCGTGGCATTGACGACGGTGTATTGCTTCGCCATCAGCTGGATCATCCTCAAGGTAATCAACGCGGTGATTGGCTTGCGTGCCGACGAGTCGGTGGAAGAGATGGGGCTGGATCTGGCTGAGCACAATGAGAGTGCTTACAACCACTGAGACCGGCGAAAAACAGGGCAGGAGCGAACCGGCTCCGGGCGGCGTTCCGACGATGGCGGTGTGTCAGTCGCCATTGATGTGAATTTGCTGGCCTCATCGCGGGCAAGCCCGCTCCCACAGTTATTTCGGGTGTTTACAAATGTGGTGTACACCAGAGATCACTGTGGGAGCGGGCTTGC
>NZ_RWIN01000026.1 GCF_009761815.1 Pseudomonas sp. PB120 | reverse complement strand
CGCGATGGTGTGTCAGTCGAGATCAATGTGACTGACACACCATCGCGAGCAGGCTCGCTCCTACAGGGGATTGGGTCCGGGTTAGAGGTCGCGTACTACGCGAAAGCCCATCCAGTCGCCACGCTCTTGCGGGTACTGGCTGTTGCGATTGCCCGAGCGGGAGAACACCGGCGCTTCGCCCCAGTCGTTGCCGCGAATCCGCACGGCTTCGCAGTGGGGTTCAATCCACGCGCTGCCATCGGTGGGCGCACCAACGTAGTCCGGGTGTTCGCAGTCTTCGACCCATTCATAAACATTGCCATGCATGTCGTACATCCCGAACGCGTTGGGCGGATAGCTGCCCACCGGCGAGCTGTAGCTGTAGCCGTCCGCCGGGCCGTAGGTGTTGGCGTGCCGGGCGATGCTGTATCCCTTGCCTTCATCGAACGGGAACGGAAACGGCCCTTTGCTGCCGCCACGTGCGGCGTATTCACGCTGGGCCTCGCTGACCATGTGGTAGTGCTGCCCGGTCTTTTTCGACAGCCAGGCGACGTAGTTTTTCACGTCGTCGAAGTTCATGCACACCGCCGGCTGGCGCGGCGTCTGTGGATAACGCGGTTTACTGGCAACGCACTCCCGACCCGGCCGGGTGTCGCCATTGGCGATGGTCACGCCACTCTCGCGCACGTAGCTGTCCCATTCACCGGCGGTGACCTGGAAGCGGCTCATGGCGAACGGCCGGGCGAAGGTCACCTCGTGCATCGGGCCTTCATCGGGTTCGCGCCCGACTTCATCGTCCGGCGTGCCCATGGTGAAGGTGCCGGCGGGCAGTACGACCATTTCCGGGCAATCGCGGCAGTCCTTGAATACTTTGCCGGGTTGCGGGGTGGTGGCGGCGTGTGCGGTGCCGGCCATGAGGGCGGTCAGGGCGAGGGTCAACAGGGCTCGGTTCATGGGTTATCTCGAATACAGAAATCGGTGGGGCGCACGCAACACAGCCCCCTGTGGCGAGGGAGCTTGCTCCCGCTGGGCTGCGAAGCGGCCCCAAAAAGAGGGACTGCTGCGCAGTCCAGCGGGAGCGAGCTCCCTCGCCACAGGGGGGCTGTGTTATCAGGCGGTTTTGGTTAGCACGGCCATGAAACGGTCGATATGGTCTTCAGTGTTGAGCAACCCGGGTGCAATGCGGATCACCGGGCCGACGTCGCGCTCCACCGAGTCGCAGACCACGCGGTTTTCCATCAACTGGGCCGCAATCTTTTCGCAGTCGCGATCCTTGATCCGGAAGAAGGTGAACCCCGCCGACAACGCCGTGCTCCGGGGCGTGACCAGTTCGATCTGCGGGTGCTCCAGCAGGCGGTTTTTCGCATAGGTATTGAGCGCGTGAATGCGCGACTGCACCTCGGCCTTGCCCAGTTCCAGGTGCAGCTTGAAGGCCTCGTCCAGCGCCCAGCGATGTTCGAAGCTGTGATAGCCGCCGGGGGTCATGATGGTCGAGAAACTGGTGGCTTCGGAGAACGTCGGAATCGTCGGCGTGACGTCCTTGAGCTCGGCAGAGCGGGCGCAAATGATCCCGGTACCGCGCGGGCCGAACATCCATTTGTGGGTGCCGGCAATGAAGAAATCGCAGTGCATGTCCGGGAAGTCGAGGTCTTCGACGCCGAACCCGTGCACACCGTCGACCACGTACAGGATGCGATCCTTGTCGTCACGGTTGCGGTTCTGCTCTTCCACCAGTTTGCCGATTTCGCCGATCGGCAGTTTTACGCCGCTGCCGGAGTGCACCCAGGTCATGCCCAGGACGCGGGTGTTCGGGCGAATGCCCTTGGCAATCGAACCAAGCACCTCATCGACCGACAGGTCGCGGCTGTTCTCGAACAGCCTGAGCTTGCGGACCTTGACCCCGTCCTTCTGCTGCCGGTAATCCAGCGTGTAATTGGTGGCGTAGTGTTCGTGCTCGCTGGTGAGAATTTCCTGGTCCGGGCGCACATGGATACCGCCGTAAATCAGTGACAGGCCTTCGGTGGTGCTGCCGGTGAGGGCGATCTGCTCGGGCTGGGCCTTGAGGTAGCGACCGGCCCAGATACGCACCGCCTGTTCGCGCTTTTCGGTTTCCCCCAAATCCCAGTCCATGGCCCGGCCGGGATTTCGGTCGAGGTTGGCGCGGTGCATCTCGATGGCGTCACGCACCGGTTTAGGGTGAGACGTCACCAGGAAGTTGGCGAAGTGCAGGTAGTCCGGGTCCTGATTGAACAGCAGGCGCAGTTGCGCCCATTTGTCCTTGGGCAGCGGCGCCGGCGTGGCGGCCAGCGCCGGCAGATTGACCGCAGCACCCAGGGGCAGGCCGGCTGCGAGGAGCCCTGCCTGCTTGAGAAATGAACGACGATTGGTCATGAGCAGGGTTCGCTTCTACAAAATGGGGATCAGTTTTTCGCCACGGGTCTGGAAGATTTCTGCACCTGGTCCCAGACCCGCAGGAAATTGCCGCCCCAGAGCTTGGCGATGTCGGCGTCGCTGTAGCCGCGACTGATCAGCTCGGCGGTCACGTTGCGCGCCTCGCTGACATCTTTCCAGCCATCGAGGCCGCCGCCGTCGTTGAAGTCGGAACTGATGCCGACGTGGTCGATGCCGATTTTCTTCACCGCATAATCGATGGCGTCGCCGTAGTCCTTGAGAGTGGCTTTAGGCTCTTCGTCGACAATCGCGTAGAGCTGGCTGGCGTACTCGCCGAAACGTTGCTCGGACCAGACCGTGATAATCGGGTCGCCCGGCATCAGCGCCATTTCCAGGCCCTGCAACGGTTGCAGGTCGAAGCGCGCACGCAGTGCATTGAGTTTGTCGCGGGTGGCCTGGCTCAGCGGGCGGATGTACGTCGGGAAACCGACAATCTGCACCACGCCGCCGCTGTTTTTGATCAGCTGCATTTCCTGATCGCTGAGGTTGCGCGGGATGTCCACCAGCGCACGCGGTGCGGAGTGGGAGGCCACCATCGGCGTGCGGCTCAATTGCGCGACTTGCTCCAGGGCCTGGGTCGACATCTGCGAGACATCGATGATCACTCCCAGGTCATTCAGGCGGTGCACGGCTTGTTTGCCGATGTCTGACAGACCACCGAGGGCATCGCGGGAATCGTTGAAAAAGGGCAGGGGGCGGGAGGAGTCTGCCCAGGCGTTGTTGCCCACGTAACTGAAACCGAACATGCGCATGCCACGGGCCGCCCATTTGTCGAGGGCGTTCAGGTCGTTGCCCAGCGGGTAGGCGTTGAGCATGCTCATGAACACCGCGAACTTGCCTTCGCCGTGCAGGCGGCGGAAGTCGTCGGGGGTGTAGGCAATGGCCACTTGGTTGGGGAAGTCACGAACCAGGGCGCTGATGATTTTGTAGCGGGTTTCCTGCTCGAACCGGGCTTCGTCGACGAAACCGGCGGTGGGGCGGTGCGGGGCGTTGGCGCCGTTCCAGATTTCCGGCCAGCCGAAAATGGTCAGGGCCGCGCCGGACAAGCGCCCGCGTCCGGTCTTGACCAGGTCGAATTGCCCGCTGCCGTCCTTGTCGGCTTCATTGCCGGCGGTGCCGAAATCGAGCGGGACGGTGACGTGGCTGTCGAAGGACAGGATTCGCTCTTGCAGCGCATCGGCCTGTTTCAGCACCTTGACCGGGTAGCCGGGGTTGTCCTTGAACCAATGGTCCCAGACCGCAAAGCCGGTACTGGCGCTGATCGCCAGCGCCAGCGGCAGGCCGAGGTAAAGCGCCTTTTTCGAACGTGGTTTTGTCATTGCCGTCTCAGTCGGGTTGCTGCGGGGGCTTTGCTATCTGGGAGGAACGAGTGGTTCAGTGAGAAATTTAGTGTTTGTGCCGACCTCATCGCGAGCAGGCTCGCTCCCACATTGACCGAGTTAAATTTATGAAGGGGGCAAACGTTCTAGCTTGGATAAAGCCTGCTTCATGGCTGACACAGGTAGGGCAATGACGATTTCTCGACGAGGGTTCATGGCAGGCCTGGCGCTGACGGGCGCTGCGGTGCCTGCGGTTTTTTATGGGCATCGCGAATGGGCGAAACCGGACCCGACGATCACCCCCGGCGAGGCCTCGTTCGATGTCGCGGATGTCGCCGGTCAGCACTTGGCGAACACGCTGCGCGGTGTCTGGCAGATACGTTTCGAAGGCCGTGATGCCGGTATTGAAGGCTTGCCAGGGGATGGCCTGGAAGTGTTTCTCGACATCGGCCACAAGGGGCGTGGTGTGGGCGGCTTCCTCGACACCGCTGACCGCTTGCGTTCGGATGAGGCGCCCCGTTACCGGGTGCTCGGTGACCTGACCGGCGCCGGGCCGGCGCAGTTGAGCTGGCGCCTGCTCGGCGCTGACGACCGGCCCGATTACGAATTCAGCATGACGCTGGATGAAGTCTGGGCCGGTTTCGGCAACGCCGGCAGCGGCACGCTCAGCGGTCGCGTATTGAACCTGGACCGTCCGCTGATGCTGACCGCGCAGGACAATCGTTTCATTGCCGTCAAGCGCGTGTTCCCCGAGGCCCGCGAGCGCACAGGGCTCAACCCGACGCTGTTGGCCTGGCTGGTGTCCCCCGAGCATCGGCTGTTTCACCAGCTCTGGCATGCCTCGCGAGACAAATGGCACACGCTGCCCGAAGACAAACGCGAGGCCTTGCGCGGCATCGGCTGGCAGCCCGGCCCGCGTGACAAGGAGCGTGATGCCCGGGGCGCGCGCAAGGATCGCAATGGTTCGGGCGTGGATTTTTTCTTCATGCACCGGCACATGCTCGGTACGGCGCGCTCGATGCAGGACTTGCCGTCATGGCCGCACTTTCCGTTGCCCCAGCCGGAACTGGCCCGCGACCGTGTCGGGTTCGCGCGGTATTTCGACAACCACGACGGCACGTCGCTGCCACCCACCTGGCTGGCCGATGACGATGCTGAATATTCGCAATGGGTCAGCGACATCAAGACGGCCGAGACCTATCACAGCAACTTCCAGGTCTGGGAGTCGCAGTATCGCGACCCGCGTTACCTGTCGAAGCTGACCTTGGGGCAGTTCGGTTCGGAAGTGGAGCTGGGGCTGCACGACTGGCTGCACATGCGTTGGGCGTCGGTGCCGCGTGACCCGTCAAACGGTCACCCGGTGCCCTTCGCCCGGGATCCGGCGGATTTTTCCGCCCGCTGGTTTGCGCCGGAAAACGACTTTCTTGGCGACCCGTTTTCTTCGCATGTGAATCCGGTGTTCTGGCATTTTCATGGCTGGATCGATGACCGTCTGGAAGACTGGTTTCGTGCCCACGAGCGCTTTCATCCGGGGCAGGTCAGCCGGCTGGAGGTCAACGGTGTGGCGTGGTTTGCGCCGGGGCGTTGGGTCGAAGTCGATGACCCGTGGCTCGGGCCGGGCACGCATGGTTGCAACACGACGCCGGGATTGCAGCGCGGCAAGTCGGTTGAGATGGACCCGGAAACCATGAAGCTGGCGCTGCGGATTACCTTCGGCGATGACGAGAAGAAACTGGCGGATCTGTTCCGCAAAGTGCCGCAACGGCCGTGGTATGCGCGGCATTTAAAGGCCAAGCCGATGACGAGTTAAGCAGGGACACCGCGTTATCGTTCATCGCCGGCAAGCCGGTCTCACTCCCACAGGTTCTATGTGTGCCGCATGATTTGGGCATGGCGCATAACCCTGTAGGAGTGAGACCGGCTTGCCGGCGATGACGGCCTGACAGGCGCCGCGATTACAGCGCCTGCCACCCACCCCCCAGCGCCTTGTACAACGCAACACTCGCCTGCAACCGCGACAACCGCAGCTGCACATTCAAATCCTGCGCCGCATACAACGTGCGCTGCGTTTCCAGTACCGTCAGCAAATCCTCGGCCCCGGCCTGGTAGCGACTTTGCGCAATGTCGAACGCGGTCTGCGCCTGGTTCAGCTCTTCACCTTGCCATTGCCGCTGTTCATCCAGCCCGCGAATGCTGTTGAGCGCTTTCTCGACATCGGCGAAGCCGTTGATGATCGCGCCGCGATACGCCTCCAGCAATTCCTCCTGCCGCGCCGTGGCCTTGTCCCGCTCGGCCCCCAGGCGACCGTTGTTGAACACCGGCGCCAGCAGCCCGGCGGTGAGGTTGTAAAACGGGCTGCGCATCAGGTCGGCGGCGCGGTCGGCACCGGAGCCGATTTCCGCGCTCAGGGTCACCTTCGGCAACATGGCGGCGCGGGCGACAGTGACATCGGCTTGCGCCGCCGCCAATTGCGCTTCGGCGCGGGCGATGTCCGGACGGCGGCGGAGCAGATCACTGGGCACGCCGACGGCAATGGTTGGCCATGACAATTGATCAAAGTGTTCCTGCCCGACGGCCAAAGCCTGAACCGGTCGACCGAGCAGGGCGGCGAGACTGATCTTCGCCTCTTCGGCCTGTTGCTGCACCAGCGGCAATTGCCGTTGTTGCGCGGCCACCAGGCTTTTCTGCTGCGCCAATTCCAGTGCCGTCGCCGAGCCTGAATCGAACCGGGTCTGCACCAGCTTCAACACGTTCTGCGCGTTGGCCAGGTTCAACTCGGCAATGCGCCGTTGCTCCAGCAACGACAGGGTTTGCGCGTAGCTGTTGGCCACGCCGCTGAGCAGCGTCAATTCCACCGTGGCCTGATCGAATTCGCTGGCCTGCAGACCGAACTGCGCGCTGTCACGGGACGCCCGTTGGCCGCCCCAGAAATCGATCTCGTAACTGGCGCTGAGGTTGGCGTCGAAGTAATCCACAGCCTTATTGCTGGTGTCGGCATCCAGTTGGCTGTAACCGTTGCCGCGCAGCAGCTTCTGGCGGTTGGCATTCGCCGCGGCCGTCACTTCCGGCAACTGCGAACCGCCGGCGACAACCGTTTCCGCCCGGGCCTGACGCACCCGCGCGATGGCGGCGGCGAGGTCGTAACTGCCGACCCGCGCCTGTTCGATCAGTTGATCCAGCTGCGGGCTGCCGAATTGCGTCCACCACTGCGCGTTGCTGCGGGTGGCGTTTTCGGTGTGCGGCGATTGCCAGGAGGCGGGCGGTTGGAGGCCGCTGTCCGGGCGCTGGGCGGGACTGCCGCAAGCGCCGAGCAACAGGCAGAGGGTCAGCAAACTCAGTGGCGGCTTCATGGAGAGATCATTCACTGGTGAGGGCCGTGACCGGGTCGAGCCGGGCAGCTTTGCGGGCCGGCATGAAGCCGAAGACAACGCCGGTGACCAGGGCGCATCCGAAGGCGCCAAGCACCGCGATCAAGGAAAAGGCGACGGCGACTTCACTGAGGATCAGCACGCCACCGACGATCAGCGCCAGGGCAATCCCGGCAAGTCCACCGACCACCGAGAGCATCACCGCTTCGGTCAAGAACTGCCGCAGGATGTCGCGCTGTCGGGCGCCGGTGGCCATGCGGATGCCAATCTCGCGGGTGCGCTCGCGCACGGTCATGAGCATGATGTTCATCACGCCGATCCCGCCGACCAGCAACGAAATCGCGGCAATCGAGCCCAGCATCAGCGACAGGGTATTTTGCGTGCGGGCTTCGGCCTGGATCATCGCGGCGTTGTTGGTCAGTTCGAAATCCTTCTTGCCGTTGTGCAGGCGCAGCATCAACTGCTCGATGGCTGTTTCGGCTTCCTTGACCTTGCGTGCATCGGCCGCCGCGATGGCGACGTATTCGGGATTGTGCGTGCCGAACAGCCGCACGCTGGCCGCCGAATACGGGATGGCGATGCGGTTGTCGCTGTCGGAGTCGCCGGAGCTGGCGCCTTTTTCCGCGAGCACGCCCACCACCTGGAACGGCACGTTTTCGATCAGGATGTAGTGGCCGATGGGGTTGGCGACGTCCTTGAGCAATTGGGTGCGCACCTTGTGGCCGATCACCGCGACCGCCGCCGCGTTCTGCTCGTCGGCCTCGGTGAAGTAGCTGCCTTCGACCACGGGCCAGTGGAAGATTGCCGGGAAGTTGGTGTCGTTGCCGCCGACGTAACTCAAGTGGTCGAGGTTGCCGAAGCGCACCCCGGCTTCCTGGCCGTTGACCGGCATGATCCGCATCACCTGGGGCAGGCTCGCCACCGCCGCGACGTCGTCCAGGGTGACAATGCCCGGCGCTGTTCGCGGGTTCGGGGCCGAGCCGCTGAGGTAAATGATGTTGGAGCCGAACGCGCCCATCTGCGCCATGACCTGGCGCTTGCTGCCTTCGCCAACGGCGAGCATCACCACCACCGACGCCACGCCGATGATGATCCCGAGCAGCGTCAGTGCGGTGCGAAAGCGGTTGATCCACATCACTCGCCAGGCGGCTTGCACGGCGTCCAGTAATTCGCCTTTCCAGGCGCCGGTGGCTTCGGCGCCTTCGGTAAGGCGCTTTCGCAGGTCTACCGCTTGCAGGGCGCCGGGATTGGACGATGCTTGGACTTCGGGTTGGTCTTTCGCGCTGTCGCTGATGATCAGCCCGTCGCGGATTTCGATGATGCGCTTGGCCCGCGCCGCCACTTCGCGGTCGTGGGTGATGAGGATCACCACGTGGCCCTGGCTCGCCAGTTCATCGAGCAGGGTCATGACCTCGGCGCCGCTGTGGCTGTCGAGGGCGCCGGTGGGTTCGTCGGCGAGAATGATGTGGCCGCCGTTCATCAAGGCGCGCGCGATGGACACCCGTTGTTGCTGGCCGCCGGACAGTTGGTGCGGGCGGTTGCCGGTGCGTGAGGCCAGGCCGAGGCGGTCGAGCAGGGTGGCGGCGCGGGCGTGGCGCTCGGCGGCGGGCAGGCCGGCGTAGATGGCCGGCATCTCGACGTTTTCCTGGGCCGAGCCGGAGGGGATCAGGTGATAGCCCTGGAACACGAAGCCGAACGCTTCGCGGCGCAGCCAGGCCAGTTCGTCGCTGTCCAGCCCGGCGACGTTTTCCCCGGCGAAACGGTATTCGCCCGAGGTCGGGCGGTCGAGGCAACCGAGGATGTTCATCAGCGTCGACTTGCCGGAACCGGACGCGCCGACAATCGCCACGAACTCCCCGGCATGAATCGACAGGTCGATGCCGCGCAACACGTGAACTTCCGGGGCGTCGCCACCGCCGTAGACTTTACGGATGTCCCGCAGGTCGATCAGGGGCGTCAGCATTCAACCGCCACTCCCGTCAGCCGGGCCGATCAACAGGTGTTCGCCTTCCTGCAAGCCATCGAGCACCTGCACCCGCAGCCGGTCACTGATGCCGGTGCGCACGTCGCGTTGCTCGACGCTGCCGTTTTTGGCGATGACCTGGGCGATCTGGCTGTTCGGTTGCGTGCCGCCTTGCAGCGCGGCGATGGGCGCCGTGAGTACGTTTTTCGCCTGGTCGGCAACGAAAAAAACCTGGGTGGTCATTTCCGCCATCAGTGCGTTATCGGCGTTGTCGACGTCGAGCAGCACGGTGTACAGCACCACGCGGGCGCTGCCGCTTTTGCTCGAACTGGCCGGGCTGCCGCCGCCCTGGCTGGTCTGGTCCAGCGGCTTGGGCGGCACAGGCAGGATCTGCCGCACGGTGCTGCTCCAGCGCCGGTTGCCGCCGCTGAGGGTGGTGAACCAGGCCGTCATGCCGGGTTTGACGTGACCGATGTCGGCCTCCGACACCTCGGCCCAGACGGTCATGGGCGACAAATTGGCGATGCGCAAAATCAGCGGCGTTTGTTGCTGGGCGTTGAGGGTCTGGCCTTCGCGGGCATCGAGGGCCACGACCGTTCCGCTCATGGGGGCGTAGATCCGCGTGTAACCCAGCTCGGCCTGATCGCTGCGCAGGCTGGCCTGGGCCTGGCGGATCTGCGCCTGGAACATGTCGATGCGGGCCTGGGTGGCGCGCAGTTCCGCCTGGGCAGTCTGCACGTCTTCTTCGCGGGTGGCGCCGCCGGCCTTGAGATGCTGTTGGCGCTGGAATTTCTGCCGGGCCAGTTCGTGTTGCGCCCGTTGTTCCTCTAGCTGCGCTTTCAGGTTTTCGATGGAGAACCGCCCGGCGTCGAGCTTGGCCTGTTGGGTGGACGGGTCAATTTCCACCAGCAGCTGGCCTTCCTTGACCACGTCGCCGACTTCCGCGTGGATCTTGAGAATCTGTCCGGACGCCTGGGCACCGACGTCGACGTAACGTCGCGGTTGCAAGGTGCCCAGCGCCGTGACGCTGCTTTCGATGTCGCCCCGGCTGACCTGAACGGTGGCGAACCTGTCCCGGCCGGGCGGGATGATCTGCCAGGCGGCGACGGCAATAACGGGGATCAGGCAAAGTGCTGCAAGCAGGGCGCGTCGGGTCTGACGGGGACGTTTCATGCAGGGTTCCGGCCAATGGAAATCGGCCCGTCATTCAGGGACGGGGAGCTGTCCTGTAAGACGAGGAAAGTGGCGGGGAATTTAGCAGCGACGCGATCCAGGTGTGGAATCGGGTCATGTAGCGAGGGCTTTTGTGGTGAGGGGATTTATCCCCGATGGGCTGCGAAGCGGCCCCCTGCATTTCAAAATTAAATCGCGATTACGACTGCTGCGCAGCCGAACGGGGATAAATCCCCTCGCCACAGAAGCCACGTTCGCAAGCTATAGGCAGCGTTTCTCGACTATTTATCGGGCAAGACAAAGCAACACTTTAAATCTATATGAGAATTACTATAAATTACGCACCTCGAATTGCCACTATCGTGCCACTGCCTATTTTCGGCGGTTGTCACGGTGGCTCAAGGATGGACGCCGCACCCGTGCGGCCGGGAGTCATGTTGGAAAACTACTATCGCGAGCTGGTGTGTTTTTTGAACGCCAAGCTAGGCAACCGTCAGGTGGCCGAAGATGTGGTGCATGACGCTTACCTGCGGGTGCTGGAGCGTTCCAGCGACACGCCGATCGAACAGCCCCGGGCATTTCTTTATCGCACCGCGCTCAATCTGGTGATCGACGACCATCGGCGCAATGCCCTGCGTCAGGCCGAATCGCTGGAAGTGCTCGACAGCGAAGAGCGCTATTTCACCCCGTCGCCCCATCAGAGTCTTGATCATGGCCAACGCCTGGACATGCTCCAGCGTGCGTTGGCGGAGTTGCCCCGGCTGTGCCGCGAGAGTTTTCTGCTGCGCAAGATCGATGGCCTGTCGCACCCGGAAATCGCCGAGCGCCTGGGTATTTCCAAGGCGCTGGTGGAGAAACACATCGTCAACGCGATGAAGCATTGCCGGGTGCGGATGCTGCAATGGGACGCCCATTGATCCTTCCGGCTTCGTAAAAAACAGTATTAAATTTTGTTTCATTGTCCTCGTTCCATACCAACAGACGATCTGCTGTCCTGCTAAAGGCCGGTCAGGTCATTCAGGCTTCCTCCCCGCTGTTGGGGGTTCATCCAGAGGACACTGGAAATGACACAGGCAATTGCATCGCCCATCGTTCACGACCTGATCGGCGTCGGTTTCGGCCCTTCGAACCTGGCGCTGGCCATCGCTCTGCAAGAACGCGGGCCGAGCCAGGGCGAGCTGGATGTGCTGTTTCTCGACAAGCAGGCGGACTACCGCTGGCACGGCAACACCCTGGTGACCCAGAGCGAGTTGCAAATCTCTTTCCTCAAGGACCTGGTGACCCTGCGCAACCCGACCAGCCCTTACTCGTTCGTCAATTACCTCAAGGCCCACGGGCGTCTGGTGGACTTCATCAACCTGGGCACCTTTTATCCGTGCCGCATGGAGTACAACGACTACCTGCGCTGGGTCGCCGGGCAATTTGACGCGCAGAGCCGCTACGGCGAAGAAGTGCTGACCATCGAGCCGGTGCTGCACAACCAGCAGGTCGAAGCGCTGCGGGTGATTTCCCGGGATGCCACCGGACACCAGCATGTGCGCACCACCCGTTCGGTGGTGGTCAGCGCGGGCGGCACGCCGCGTATCCCGCAGGCGTTCAAGGCGCTGAAGGATGACGCGCGCGTGTTCCATCATTCGCAATACCTGTCGAAAATGGCCACGCAGCCGTGCGTGAATAACCAGCCGATGAGCATCGCGATCATCGGCGGCGGGCAGAGCGCGGCGGAAGCCTTCATCGATCTGAACGACAGCTTCCCGTCGGTGCAGGTGGACATGATCCTGCGCGGTTCGGCGCTGAAGCCGGCGGACGACAGCCCCTTCGTCAACGAAGTGTTTTCGCCGGAGTTCACCGATTTGGTGTTTAACCAGCACAGCAGCGAGCGCGAGCGCCTGGTCAACGAGTACCACAACACCAACTATTCGGTGGTGGACATCGACCTGATCGAACGCATCTACGGCATCTTCTACCGCCAGAAAGTCTCGGGCATTGCGCGCCATGCGTTCCGTACCTTGACCACTATCGAAAAAGCCACCGCCACCGAGCGCGGGATTGAACTGGTGGTGCGCAACAACGCCACCGGTGAAGTCACGGTCCGTCATTACGACGCCGTGGTGCTGGCCACCGGTTACGAACGCCAGATGCACCGCAAACTGCTGGCGCCGCTGGAGCAATACCTGGGTGATTTCGAGGTGGATCGCAACTACAAACTGATCACCGACGAGCGCTGCAAGGCCGGCATCTACATGCAGGGCTTCTGCCAGGCCAGCCATGGCTTGAGCGATACGCTGCTGTCGATCCTGCCGATCCGGGCGGATGAGATTGCCGGGTCGTTGTATGACCATGGCAAAAGCCGTGGGCATGGTCGGTCGGTGGTGGATTTGTTGTTGGCTACCGCCAGTTGAATCTTCGGCGGTCTTGAAGCCGTCATCGCGAGCAGGCTCGCTCCCACAGTTGATCTTCGCCCGACACAAAATTTGTGTTCACTGACGGTCTCCTGTGGGAGCGAGACCGGCTTGCCGGCGATGGGGCCCTTAAAGGCACCAAAAATCCACATTCCTGAACCCTTCCTGAAGAACCCGGACATTCCCCCGCGCCCGCCCGATCCTTCGTTTACTCTTCACAAATCGGGGCGTAAGCTTCGCGCGTTTTCATCAATAGCGGAGACCCACAGTGGGTACTTGTTCGAGTGACAGTAGTCGGCCGGTTTCGATAACCGGCACCTTCCCGGCAAGATAACGCGCCACTTTTTTTGTGCCGTTGTCTCGCCTGATAGCGAGCAGCGGCCTCCTGATCAGAGCCAGTCCTGGCCCGAATCCCGACGTCCTCTCATCGACGCTGAACCGTGCGTGATGTTCGACTTTCTGTCGTCATCGCGGCGTATCGACACGCCTGCTCGACGGTTTCCCGGCTGACCCTGGGGGAGCTGCCATGAACCTGAACCTGCTCAAGGAATTCTTTGCCGGATTCCTGCGCACCCGCCACATCGCCCGGCACTTCCGTCGTTTGGCGCTGCTGGAAAACTTCACCGACACCACGGTCAGCCGTGAAGTACCGCCCACCCTGGCGCAAACGTTGGTGGGCGCCGCCAACAGTGACACCGGCCAGTTGCTGGAAAACCTAAACAGCCACACCGACGGCCTGAGCGAGCTCGAAGCCGACGCACTGCGCGAGCAATTCGGCCTCAACGAAGTCGAACACGAACAACCGCTGCCCTGGTGGATTCACCTGTGGCACTGCTACAAAAACCCGTTCAACCTGCTGCTGACGCTGCTCGCGGTGATTTCCTGGCTGACCGAGGACATGAAAGCCGCCATCGTGATTTTTTCGATGGTAGTGCTCTCGACCTTGCTGCGGTTCTGGCAGGAAACCAAATCCAACCAGGCCGCCGACGCGCTCAAGGCGATGGTGAGCAACACCGCCACGGTGTTGCGTCGCGATGAAAATCGCCTCGAACTGCCAATCAAGCAACTGGTGCCCGGTGACCTGATCGTGCTCTCGGCCGGTGACATGATCCCCGCCGATTGCCGGGTGCTCAGCGCCAAGGACCTGTTCGTCAGCCAGGCGGCGATGACCGGTGAATCGATGCCCGTGGAAAAATTTCCACGTCAGCAGGACAGCGACACCAGCAACCCGCTGGACCTGGACAACATTCTGTTCATGGGCACCAACGTGGTGTCCGGTACGGCGATGGCGGTGATTCTCACCACCGGCAACAGCACTTATTTCGGCGCGCTGGCGCAGCGGGTCGGCGCCACCGATCGTGCACCGACCTCGTTCCAGACCGGGGTCAACAAAGTCAGCTGGTTGCTGATCCGCTTCATGTTCGTCATGGCGCCGCTGGTGCTGTTCATCAACGGTTTTACCAAGGGTGACTGGACCGAAGCGCTGCTGTTCGCACTGTCGATTGCCGTGGGCCTGACCCCGGAAATGCTGCCGATGATCGTCACCTCGACCCTGGCCAAAGGCGCGGTGTTTCTGTCGCGCAAAAAAGTCATCGTCAAACGCCTCGATGCGATCCAGAACTTCGGCGCCATGGACGTGCTGTGCACCGACAAGACCGGGACCCTGACCCAGGACAGGATTTTCCTGGCGCGCAACGTCGATGTCTGGGGCAACGACTCCGACGATGTGCTGGAAATGGCCTACCTCAACAGCTACTACCAGACCGGGCTGAAAAACCTGCTGGACGTCGCCGTGCTGGAACACGTGGAAGTCCATCGTGAACTGAAAGTCGGCACGGCGTTTCGCAAGGTCGACGAGATTCCGTTCGACTTCACTCGTCGGCGGATGTCGGTGGTGGTGGCCGAGCGTGACCAGCCACACCTGTTGATCTGCAAGGGTGCGGTGGAAGAAGTGTTGTCGGTGTGCACGCGGGTGCGGCACGGCGAGCTCGATGAAGCACTGAGCGATGAACTGCTGGCGCGGATTCGCCAGGTCACGGCCGCCTTCAATGCCGAAGGCCTGCGTGTGGTGGCGGTCGCTGCGCGGTCGATGATCGAAGGCAGCGGCACTTACAGCCTGGCGGATGAACAAGGGCTGACGCTGATCGGTTACGTGGCGTTCCTCGACCCGCCCAAGGAAAGCACCGCGCCAGCCCTGAAGGCCCTGGCCGCACATGGCGTGGCGGTGAAAGTGCTGACCGGCGACAACGAACTGGTGACCGCCAAGATCTGCCGTGAAGTCGGCCTGGAGCAGCAAGGCTTGTTGATGGGCAATGACGTCGAACGCATGACCGACGCCGAATTGGCCGTGGCGGTCGAGTCCACCAACGTCTTCGCCAAACTGACCCCGTCGCACAAGGAACGGATCGTTCGGCTGCTCAAAGGCAATGGCCATGTGGTCGGTTTCATGGGCGACGGCATCAACGACGCCCCGGCGCTGCGTACTGCCGACATCGGTATTTCGGTAGACAGTGCGGTGGACATCGCCAAAGAGGCGGCGGACATCATCCTCCTGGAAAAAAGCCTGATGGTGCTGGAGGAGGGCGTGCTCGAAGGTCGGCGGACCTTCGCCAACATGCTCAAGTACATCAAGATGACCGCCAGCTCGAACTTCGGCAACGTGTTCTCGGTGCTGGTGGCCAGTGCGTTTATTCCGTTCCTGCCGATGCTGCCGATGCACCTGCTGGTGCAGAACCTGCTCTACGACATTTCCCAGATCGCCATCCCGTTCGATAACGTCGATGAGGAAATGCTGAGCAAACCGCAGCGCTGGCAGCCGGCGGATGTCGGGCGCTTCATGCTGTTCTTCGGGCCGATCAGCTCGATCTTCGACATCACCACGTTCGCCCTGATGTGGTACGTGTTCGACGCCAACACCCCGGACCACCAGACCCTGTTCCAGTCTGGCTGGTTCGTGGTCGGGTTGCTGACCCAGACGTTGATCGTGCACATGATCCGCACGCCGAAGATCCCGTTCCTGCAAAGCCGCGCGGCCATGCCGCTGATGGTGATGACCGGGATCATCATGGCCGTCGGGATTTTCCTGCCGATGGGGCCGCTGGCGCACTACTTCAAATTGCAAGCATTGCCGTCGCTGTACTTTGTGTTCTTGCCGGTGATTTTGCTGGCGTACATGGCACTGACCCAGGCGGTGAAGGGGTTCTACATCCGCCGGTTTGGCTGGCAATAAGCAGGGCGTGCGATTGTTTCCACGCTGAGCGTGGGAATGATCGCTTGCTGGACGAGTCCTCAGGTTATTTAGGAAAAGTCCTACATAAAGCCAGCGGGCTCTTCCGTAGCCTTGCGCCCTCACGAATCCGACACCCAGCTGGGGGCCCACGTTGACGAACAAAGCGTTGCGTATCCTGATCGCCGACGAGCAGCATTTTTACCGCATGAAGATTGAGCGCCTGTTCAATCAGCTCGGCTACTACCGCATAGCGCCGGCACATTCTCTGGAAGAGCTGTTGACCCTGATCGAATACGGCAGCGAGCCCTTCGACCTGGTGGTCATCAATGGCACGATGGGGAAAGGGGCGCTGGACTTGCTCGATTTCTTTCGCGACAACCGCCAGGTGCGCCACACGTTGATCTACAACGGCCAGCAGGCTCGATTACGATCAATCCCCGCGTCCGTCCAGCAGACGGTACGAGTGAATCATGCGCAGTTGCCCGACCTGGCCTCCCTCCAGCAGCGAATGACGAAGATTGACCCGCGTCTACCGTTCGTCGGCACTGTCATTTCTGTCAGGTAGTGGCTGGCGGATTTTCATGCAACAGTTCCAGCGCAAGTGCTGTGTCCAACCCGGGCCTGGCCCGCAGGCATTTTATTGCCTGATTGTCGTGCCTTTGCACGGGGAGTAGTCATGAAGTCGGCGTTGATTGCGGACGATCACCCGGTGGTTCGCGCGGCGGTCAAGATCTTGCTGAAGCTGGAGGGTTTTAAACAGATTTTCGAGACATCGAGCGGCAGCGAGGTGATGCCGATTGTCCGTGAACAGAGACCCGATCTGGTGGTGCTGGACCTGAACATGCCCTCGCTCGACGGTCTCGATGTGCTGTCGCGGATCCGGGCCAGTGGCGAGGCGTGTCGTGTGCTGGTCTTCACGTCACAGGAAGCGATGTTTTATCAGGACCGTTGCATGCGTGCCGGCGCAGCGGCGTTCGTGTCCAAGACCAACGACCTGGAGCATTTGCACAAAGCCGTGCACGCGGTCATGGCCGGTTATAGCTATTTCGCGCAGCTGCCGTCGACGTCGGTGTCACTCAACACCTTGCAACGCAGCGAAAAGCAGATGATCGACACGCTGTCAGACCGCGAACTGATGATCTTTCAATACCTGGCCCGGGGCATCAGTAACAAAGCCATCGGCGAGGCCATGCACCTGAGCCACAAGACCGTCAGTACCTACAAGACCCGATTGATCGAAAAGCTCAACGTGGTTTCCTCCGTGCACCTGCGGGATTTCGCCAGGCGCAATCATCTGATTTGAGTGGGCCTGACCATGCACAACCGTTTCTGGGCGTTATGGCTATTGTTGATGCTGGGGACATCGGTTGCGTGCGCTGACGAACCCCAGTCGTTGCAGTTACTGGGGCGCTCTTCGGCGGAGGGCTATCAAGTCCCGCTGGATGAACAGGACTGGCAATGGCTGCGGGGCAAGCGGGTGTTACGCCTCGGGGTATCAGGGCCGGACTATCCGCCGTTCGAGATTGCGCGCAATCACGATGAACTCGAAGGCATCACCGCCGACTATGCCGCGCTGGTGGCGGAGCTGCTGCACGTCAAGGTCGAGGTGCTGCGCTACCGCACCCGCGATGCGGTGATGGCCGCGCTCAAGCAGGGAGAGATCGACCTGCTGGGCACCTCCAACAACTTTGAGGCGGCCGACCCCGGGCTGAGCCGGTCCAGTGCCTACGCCGAGGATCAGCCGATGCTGGTCACTCGCCTGGACGAACAGATGCCGGCCGACCTGGCGGGGAAGCGCATCGCCATGGTCGACGACTATCTGCCGGCGCAGACCGTCCAGAGCTACTACCCCGAAGCCAGCCTGCAGCGCTACGCCTCTACGCTGGAAGCCCTAGGCGCGGTGGCGTTCGGGCAGGATGACGTGTACCTCGGCGACCTCATTAGCGCCAATTACCTGATCAACAACAACTACCTTAATAACGTGCACCTTGTCGGGCCATCGGGGCTGGACGCCAACCCGTTCGGCTTTGCCCTGGCCTCGGGCAATCCGCGCCTCAAACGCATGGTCGACAAGGCCCTGGCGGCGATTCCGATGGATCAACGCCTGGCCATCGAACAGCGCTGGAGTGCCGGCCGGGCGACGATGGCGGGCCAGCAACGGGTGAGCCTCAGCGCCAGTGAACAGCGCTGGCTGGATCGTCATCCGAAGGTGATTGTCGGCGCCGTCGAGAACTTTGCGCCCCTGAGTTTCTATGATGCCCAAGGCAAATTCAGCGGGCTGACTGCGCAGTTGCTGAACCTGATCAGCCAGCGCAGCGGTTTGAGTTTCGAGGTGCAACGGGGCAGTTCCCTTGAGCAGCAGAAGCAGCGTCTCAAGACCGGCGCGATCGATGTGTTGCCGGCGATCATTCCCAGTGCCGAAGACGAAGAGCACCTGCGCTTCACCCGCGCCTACCTGAGCAATCCGTTTGTGCTAGTGAGTGCCAACACCCCCGGTAGCCCGAGGACGCTGGAAGACCTGGCCGGCAAACGCCTGGCGATTTACCACAGTCATCCGATGCGCGACTTCATTCAAACGCGGGCGCCGCAGGTGCAAATGGTGGAGGTGGACAGCCTCGGGGAGGGCCTGGAATGGGTGATGAAAGGGCAGGCGGATGCTGCGCTCAGCTCGTTGTTCATGACGCATTACCTGATCGCCCGGCATTATCGCGACCGCCTGCGCATCACCAGTACCGTGGGCGATGAACCGGCGCGTATCACGCTGGCCACCGACCGTGGCGCGCTGGAATTGCACTCGATTTTGAACAAGGCCTTGCTCAGCATCTCGCCCCAGGAGATGGATGAACTGGTGGCGCGCTGGAGCAATGACGTGGTGGTGGAGGACAGTTATTGGCTGCGTCATCGCCAGGGCATTCTCCAGGGATTCGCCGCGGCGGCGGTCTTGCTGTTGCTCGCGTTGAGCTGGATTGCCTGGCAGCGTCGGCAGATTCGCCAGCGCCAGCAGTGGCTCGGGCAATTGCAGGAGGCCAAGGACGCCGCCGACGATGCCAACCGCGCGAAGACGACCTTTCTGGCGACCATGAGCCATGAGATCCGCACGCCGATGAACGCGCTGCTCGGCATGCTCGAACTGGCGCTCAAGCGCGCCGACGAGGGCGTTACCGACCGATCTGCGATCGAGGTCGCGTCCAACGCCGGGCAGCAATTGCTGGCGTTGATCGGCGACATTCTCGACATCGCGCGCATCGAGTCTGGCCAATTGACCCTGGCACCGGAGCGCGCGAATTTGCGGGTGCTGGTCGAGTCGGTGGGTCGTATTTTCGAAGGCCTGGCCCGGCAAAAACACCTGCAATGGCGCATCGAATTCGACGAACTCAGCGACCGTGACGTGTTGATCGACCCCACCCGGTTCAAGCAGGTGTTGTCCAACCTGTTGAGCAACGCCATCAAGTTCACCCGTGAAGGCGAGGTCAGCCTGACGCTGCGGGTTACGCCCGGATTGTCCGGGCATCTGCTGGTCAGCGTGCACATTGCCGACAGCGGCATCGGCATCAGCGAGCTGGATCGGCAGCGGCTGTTCAGCCCGTTTGTGCAAGCCGACAACAACCCGCAATCCGGTCGTCACGGATCCGGCCTGGGGCTGGTGATCAGCCGCACGCTGTGCGAAATGATGGGTGGCCGGTTGCATCTCGACAGCGTCCTGGGGCGGGGGACGCAGATTGAAATCAGCCTGGATTTGCTGGCGTTGCAACCGTTGCCATTGATTGCGCACGAGGACGGTGAGCGGCAACGGCCGACTCGGCCGCTGACGATTCTGGTGGTCGACGATTATCCCGGCAATCGCTTGTTGCTGTCCCGACAGTTGAGTTATCTGGGGCATCGCGTGCTTGAGGCCGAAGATGGCGAAAGCGGGTTGGCGCGGTGGCGCGAGCAGGTGTGCGATCTGGTCATCACCGACTGCAACATGCCTCGGGTCAGTGGGTATGAGCTGGCGGGGGCGATCCGGGATGCCGAGCGCTTTCATGGCGCGACGCCGACGTTGATCCTGGGGTTTACCGCCAACGCCCAGCCCGAGGAAAAAATCCGCTGCCTCGAAGCCGGCATGGACGATTGCCTGTTCAAACCCATCCGCCTGGCGGATCTGAGCGAATGGCTGGCCTCGAAATTTGCGGGTGAGACGGCGAGGGCGGTTGAAAAGCCTTCGACATCCGAGATCGACTTGAGCGGGCTGGAGCAATACGTGGGCGAGGACCGGACGCTGATCAATGAGTTGCTGCACGACCTGGCCGTGACCAACCGGGAAGATCGCCAGCAACTGATCGCGGCACATGTCATTGCCGACCGCCAGAGCCTGCAAGACCTGGCGCACCGCATCAAGGGCGGTGCGCGGATGGTCCGGGCGCTCAAGCTTATAGGGTGCTGCGAGCAGCTTGAAAAAGCCTGCAGCGAGGGCTGCCCGGCGCTGATCGACGAAGCGGTCGATCACTTGCAGCACGCCATGGCACGCCTGGATCAAAGCCTTGCGCAGGGATGAAACTCAGTCCCAGTGCGGGGCGATGCCTTTGGGGCTGGTCAGCCGGTGGCCGCGTTCGAGCGTTGCGATCAGTGCCATATCGGCATCGCTCAGGGTCATGGCGCAGGCCTTGAGGTTGCTGGCGAGGTTGGCCCGCTTGGTCGACGAGGGGATCACCGCGTAACCCGATTGCATGGCCCAGGCCAGGGTGACCTGCGCGGGTGTCGATTGCAGGCGGTTGGCGATTTGCTGGATCACCGGGTCTTTCAGCACTTCGCCGTAGGCCAGCGTCATGTAGGAGGTGATCCGGATGCCCTGGCTCTGTGCGAACTCGACCACTTTGCGGTTTTGCAGGTACGGGTGCAGTTCGATCTGGTTGGTGGCGATGTTCTCGGCACCGACGGCGGCGATGGCTTGCTTCATCAGGTCGACGGTGAAGTTGGACACGCCGATCTGCCGGGTCAGGCCCAGGCGCTTGGCTTCGAGCAGGGCGCCCATGAATTCTGCCACCGGGACCTGATCTTCCGGAGAGGGCCAGTGGATCAGGGTCAGGTCCAGGTAATCAGTCTGCAGTTTGCGCAGACTCTCCCTGAGGCTGTCGATCAGGCGGTCCTTGGCGAAGTTGGCGACCCAGATTTTGCTGGTGATGAACAGTTCTTCACGGGCGATGCCGCTGGCCGCGATGGCCTCGCCGACCTCGGCTTCGTTCTCGTAGATTTGCGCGGTATCGATCGCCCGGTAACCCAGCTCCAGGCCGGTGCTCACCGAATCGATGACCACCTGGCCTTGCAGGCGAAACGTACCGAGACCGAATGCAGGAATAGACATTGATGACTCCAGGGCTTGCAGTGGGAATGGGCACGAGTATCCGCGCCTGCATCCGTGAGAAAAACCGCTGGTGGGGCAAAGCAATGTTTACCGCAAGTCACGAATCGCGGGGTGGCAGTGGGATTGGTGGTGTTTGGTCTGACGCCATCGCGAGCAGGCTCGCTCCCACAGGGATCTGTGGTGCACACAAATCCATTGGGAGACAGGGGATCTGTAATGCACACAAGTCCATTGGGAGACAGGGGATCTGTAATGCACACAAATCTAGTGTGGGAGCGAGCCTGCTCGCGATGGCCACGACTCGGTCCAGAGTCTTACCCCCGAGCCTCAAGAATCATGCAGGTCGTCGACCCCGTCGCATACAACCGCCCATCCACGTCATAAATGCGCCCCTCGGCCAACGCCGTTGAGCGTCCCAAATGCACGATCTTCCCTTCGGCCCGCACCGGTCCACTGGCGCCGGTCAACGCGCGAACGTAGCTGATACGCAAATCCAGCGTTGTGTATCCCTGGCCCTTTTTCAGCTGTGTATGAATCGCGCAACCCATGCACGAATCCAGCAGCGTCGCCGCGTAACCGCCGTGAACGCTGCCCAGCGGATTGTAATGACGCGAATCCGGTGTGCCCTGGAAGATGAACAGCCCGGCCGACCATTCGATGGGAATGAAATCCATCAGCGCACCAATGGGCGGCGAGGGCAGTTCACCGTTGCCGATGCCGTCGAAGAACTCGGCGGGCGACAGGGCGCTGACCTCGGCCATCGACAAACTGCCCGGCCCGGCAAGTCGGGCGCGCATGGCCTGTTCCTGAGCGATCCATTGGGCGAGGGTGGCTTCACGGGAGGGGCTTTGCATGCGGGTGTCCTCGGAGGGGAGCGGATATTATGGTTGTAATCCTGGTCGATATTATGTCCGAAATAAAAACTCCGCCAGCCCCTCCTGTCTCAATCCGACCTGACGACCCCGACCTGTAGCAGCTGGCGCAGCCTGCGTTCGGCTGCGAAGCAGTCGTAAATCCTGAGCACGCGGTTTTCCTGATACACCGCATTGTGTGGTTTGACGACTGCTGCGCAGCCGAACGCAGGCTGCGCCAGCTGCTACAGGGGGGGTGGATGTTCCATCATCGTTCCCCAGATAGAACGCTATAACTGATTTTTGCCGTCTAGTGCGGCAATGGGTTCGCTTTTAAGCTGGGTCCTATTTCGGAGGCACCATGAAAAGCATCATCGGTATCTACACCAGCCCACGGCCCCATTGGGTCGGCGACGGTTTCCCGGTTCGCACCCTGTTTTCCTACGACAACCTGGCCAGGCACATCAGCCCGTTTTTGCTGCTCGATCACGCCGGCCCCACCGAATTCACCCCGACCACCGAACGGCGCGGCGTGGGTCAGCATCCCCATCGCGGTTTCGAAACCGTGACCATCGTTTACAAGGGTGAACTGGAGCACCGGGATTCCACCGGCAGCGGCGGCAAGATCGGGCCGGGCGACGTGCAATGGATGACGGCCGCCTCGGGGATCATCCATGAGGAGTTCCATTCCGAAGGGTTCGCCAAAAGTGGCGGTACCCTGGAAATGGTGCAGTTGTGGGTCAACCTGCCGGCCAAGGACAAAATGGCTGATGCCGGTTACCAGACGATTCTCGATGGCGACATCCCGAGCATTGCGCTCGAGGACAACGCCGGCAGCCTGCGCCTGATCGCCGGTGAGTTCGACGGCCACACCGGCCCGGCGCGCACCTTCACCCCGATTGACGTCTGGGACCTGCGCCTCGCGGGTGGGAAGTTGCTGACACTGGACCTGCATGAAGGCCGTAACACTGCCCTGGTGGTGCTGCGCGGCACGGTTCAGGTCAACGGTCTGGAGCCGGTGCGCGAAGGGCAGTTGGCATTGTTCGAGCGCGATGGCCATCAGATCAGCCTGGAGGCCAACAGCGATGCCGTGGTGTTGTTGCTCAGCGGCGAGCCCATCGACGAACCGATCGTCGGCCATGGCCCGTTCGTGATGAACAGCGAGCAAGAGATTCATCAGGCCTTTGCTGACTTTCACTCAGGACGGTTTGGACAGATGCACGGTTAAGCGATCTCTTGGCGGATATATGGAGCTCTTGTAGGAGCGAGCTTGCTCCGGGCGGCGTTCCGACGATGGTTTATCAGCTACATTAATGTCGTCTGACACACCATCGT
>NZ_RWIN01000025.1 GCF_009761815.1 Pseudomonas sp. PB120 | reverse complement strand
GTAGCAGGCCCATTTTTTGGGGCCGCTGCGCTGCCCAGCGGGAGCAAGCTCCCTCGCCACAATGTTCCGCAGGTTATTGCGCTGCTGCTTCGCTCTCCCTCCTTGGTTCCTGCAAAAATTTCCCTGGCTTGCCAATCTCTTTGGCGGCGTCTTCGTGCCGATACATAAACTGTAACAATTGGTCTGGATAGTGCGCGTTTGATTCGCCGCGGAACGCCTTTGTGTGACGGAATGGTTTCCGAAGCGAGTCAGTGCAAATCGTTCTAAAAAAATGACTGATAAATACCTTTTAGGAATTGGCTTAGGGGCCGAACGCTCTAGACCGGGCTAGGGCTGGCGGGAAGCTAAATTCCTAAATGGTATGAGAAAAGAAACCGTCCGTTCTTTTCAGGTTTATGACGTGTTCATGACCAGCAGGGACCAAAAAAACGGTGATTAGACTATGGTCGTAGACACACATGGTTACGATTGACTTGTGGGTCACGGTACGGCGCTAATCGCGCATCTTAGGCACCGAGGCATCGACTTCGGGCCAGGAATACAAGAATTAGAATCGAGAGGAGCAAAACAATGAACAAGTCGACCTTGGCCCTGGCCGTGGCTGTTGGGGTTTTGGCGCAGCAAGCAGGCGCCGCTGGTTTTATCGAAGACAGTAAGGCTTCCGTCAGTTCGCGTACCTATTATTTCGACTCGGATAAACGTGAAGGCCTCGCGACGCCTGCTAACCGTCAGCGAGAAACCGCTGAAGGTCTCAAGTTCGACTACCTGTCCGGTTTCACCCAAGGTACCGTCGGTTTCGGTATCGACGCCCAGGCACTGGTCGGCATCCACCTGGACGGTGGCAAGGGTCATCACCCGGACAACAACACCTTCAACCCTAGCGATAGCGATGGTTCGGCAGAGAGTTCGTGGAGCCGTGTAGCAGGCAACGTCAAGGCACGCTTCTCGAAGACAGAAGCCCACTTGGGCGGCGCTCTTCAGCCAAACCTGCCGATCCTGATCGCGAACGACAGCCGCGTGCTGCCACAAACCTTTGAAGGTGGCACCATCTCCTCGAAGGAAATCGACAACGTGACCTTCAACTTGGGTCAGTTGGAGCACGCAACCGGTCGAGCCTCGTCTAACTCTACTGGTCTAGCGGTCTCTACCATCGGCAATGCCAAAGAAAGCAATCAATTCCGTTACGCCGGTGCTGACTGGAAGGTCACTAAAGACCTGACGCTGCAGTACTACTACGCGAACCTGGAAGACTACTACAAACAGAACTTCCTCGGTCTGGTGCACGTTCTCCCGATCGCCCCGAACCAGTCGTTCAAGACTGATCTTCGTTATTTCGACAGCAGCTCCGATGGCAAAAACGGCGATGCTGGCTACCGGTTCAACAACAACAATGGCTACGCCAAGAACATTGGTGAGGTCGACAACACCACGTGGAGCGCCACGTTCACCTATACACTGGGTGGCAGCGCGTTCCTGCTCGGGCATCAGCGTGTCAGTGATGACGGCGGTTTCGTTTTCCTGAACCAAGGCAACGTTGTCGATGGCAATGGCCGCAACGAAGGCGCTGGCGGCTCCAGCTTCTACTCGTTCACCGATGCCACGGTTGGTAGTTTTATCCGCGCCGGCGAAAACACCACCTACGGTCAGTACTCTTATGACTTCGCCTCCCTGGGTGTGCCAGGCTTGAAAGCTTCGATCGCTTACTTGAATGGCCAGGACATCAAGGCTACCAACGGTACTGGTAAAGACCTGAGTGAGCATGAGACTGACGCACGTATCGATTACGTGATTCAAACGGGCGTGCTGAAAGGGTTTGGTACGACTCTGCGTCACGGTACTTATCGTGGCAACACCAGCACCCTCGATGAAGATCAGACCCGTCTGATCTTCAACTACACCTACAGCTTCATGTAATAGCTTCAAGATAAAAAGCCTCACCCATGGGTGAGGCTTTTTTTCGCCCTCTATTTAATATTCCCAAAAAAGCTAACGTAGTTATTTTTTATTCTTTTTAGCTTTTTCATTAAAAGCCTAAAGTACGCCTGTCCGGCACTCCCGAGAGCTTGGACTTTGGCAATTTTGTCCCTCGACATTCCATCAGGTTCAGGAATCGGCGGTTCTGCCGATACCCCGAATCTGCGCTGTGCGCATATATTTCCAAATGGCATGAAAAACAAAGCAGTAATTCTTTTTGGATTTGTAGCAGGGTATCCTGCGGCGGCCAAAAGACCGGGCTAGACGGTCTGGCGCGAAGAGCGCGATTTAGGATCCCAGGGCATTCGATCCGGGACCAAGAATTAGAAACAATAGGAGCGAAACACATGAACAAGTCCACCTTGGCCCTGGCTGTGGCCGTAGGGGTTTTGGCGCAGCAAGCAAGCGCCGCCGGTTTCATCGAAGACAGCAAGGCTACTTTGGGGCTGCGTAACTTCTACATCAATACGGATAACCGTGACGGCGCTACCAAAGCTGCCGGTGCTCAGAACAAGAACGAAGAGTGGGGCCAAGGCTTTGACCTGCGCTTCATCTCCGGCTACACCCAAGGCACTGTTGGCTTCGGTATCGACGCTATCGGCCTGCTGGGCGTGCGTCTGGATTCGGGCGGCGGTACTAACGGCGCGACTGCGACTTCGTACGGCGGCACCGTTTTCCCAAGCAAATCCAACGGCGAAGCGGTTGATAACTTCTCCAGCCTGGGCCTGACTGCCAAAGCCAAGGTCTCCCAGACTGAACTGAAGCTGGGTACCCTGCAGCCAAAGAACCCGGTCATCGTCACCAACGACGGTCGTCTGCTGCCGCAAACCTGGCAGGGTGGCCAGATCACTTCCGGCGAGATCAAGGACCTGACTCTGGTCGGCGGCCAAATCGAAGCGGTTAAAGGTCGTAACTCCAGCAACAATGAGCAACTGTCTATCGGTGGCGCCAACAGCCCTACCGCTACTGGCCGCGATAGCAACAAGTTCATCTATGCCGGCGGTGACTACAAAATCACCAAAGACCTGACTGCCCAGTACTACTACGGCAACCTGGAAGACTTCTACAAGCAACACTTCCTGGGTCTGGTACATAACTGGGCAATCGGCCCGGGCGTGTTGAAATCTGACTTCCGTTACTTCAACAGCCGCGATGATGGCGCCAACGGCCACAATTCCTCGTACTTCACCACCGGTGATTACGGTACTAACAATGCCGGCACAATCATCACCAAAGGTAAAGTCGACAACAACCTGTACAGCGGCCTGTTCCTGTACACCGTTGCGGGTCACACCTTCGGTGGCGGTTATCAGGTCAGCAATGGTGACAGCGATTTCCCTTGGCTGAACCAGGGCGACGGTTCGTCGAACTACACCATCACCGACATGCAAATCCAGAAGTTCGGCCGTGCTGGCGAGCGTACCTGGCAAGCGCGTTACTCGTATGACTTCGCCAAGGTCGGCCTGCCAGGCGCAACGGCTGGCATCGTTTACCTGCGTGGCGACGATATCGACACTTCGGGCAAAGTGGGTGATACCACCCCACAGAAAACCGTCAACGGCACCGGCCGCTCCGAGTGGGAACGCGACCTGACCGTGGCTTACGTCGTGCAATCCGGCCCGTTGAAGAACCTGGGCTTCATGTGGAAAAACGCTATGTGGCGCAACGACATTCCGGGTCAACGCGACCAGGATGAAAACCGCCTGATCCTCAGCTACTCGATCCCGCTGTTGTAATAGCGCTCGCGTCACTGAAGCAAAAAAAGCCCCGCCCGGCATCACGCCGGGCGGGGCTTTTGCGTTTCAGGACAGACTCACCCCCGTAAACCTGCCCTGAAATTCCCCTCTTTTGCAGCAACTCAAGGCCTTCTCGAACCTTGTGGGCGATGTTCGGCTTGATGCCTGTCGAGGTCCAGTGAACAGATCTTTAATATTCAATAAAAGTCTAAGTAAATCGATATATATTCTTTTTAATTCATAAGGATCCTAGGCACAGTTGACCTCATCAAGCACTCACCAGGAGCAGCACACATGAGCATCAGACTCGGCGACATCGCCCCCGATTTCGAACAGGATTCCAGCATCGGCAGCCTCAACTTCCACGAGTGACTGGGCGATAGCTGGGGCGTGCTGTTTTCCCATCCGGCGGATTTCACGCCGGTGTGCACCACCGAGCTGGGCTTTACCGCCAAGCTCAAGGATGAATTTTCCAAGCGCGGCGTCAAAGCCATCGCCCTGTCGGTAGACCCGGTGGACTCGCACCACAAATGGATCGAGGACATCAACGAAACCCAAAACACCGTCGTCAATTTCCCGATCCTCGCCGATGCCGACCGCAAGGTTTCGGACCTCTACGACCTGATCCACCCGAACGCCAATGACACCTTGACGGTGCGCTCGCTGTTCGTGATCGACCCGAACAAAAAGGTCCGGTTGACCATTACCTACCCGGCCAGCACCGGCCGCAACTTCAATGAAATCCTGTGTGTGATCGATTCGCTGCAGCTCACCGACAACTACAAAGTGGCCACGCCGGCGAACTGGCAGGACGGTGAGGAGGTGGTGATCGTGCCTTCGTTGAAGGATGAAGATGAAATCAAGAAACGTTTTCCCAAGGGGTATCGCGCGGTGAAGCCTTATCTTCGCCTGACGCCGCAGCCGAACAGGTAAGCCAATCAAACTGTGGTGGGGCGGTTGCCGCTATCGCGAGCAGGCTCGCTCCCACAGGGGGAGGCGATCAACTGTAGGAGCGAGCCT
>NZ_RWIN01000002.1 GCF_009761815.1 Pseudomonas sp. PB120 | reverse complement strand
GCGATGGTGTGTCAGTTGACACCAAACTAACTGAACCACCATCGCGAGCAAGCTCGCTCCTACAGAAAGCGGAAAGCGGAGAGCAGAAAGTCGGTTGGTTACAACGGCATCGTGTAGTGCAGCGAGTAACTTTCTACACCGTCGTTGCTACTGGCCATACCGGCGTTCGAATAATGCGTCGCACGAATACCGATTTCATGTCCGCCCGCAAAACGCGCACCAAAACCGAAACGGTCTTCGAACTGGAACGACTGGCCGATGTTGTTGTTTTCAAGTTCGGTATTGGAGAAAAACGCCACGCCAATCCCTGCCTCAACGTAAGGCTTGATGTTCTGACCGGCAAACTCATAAACAAACACCGGCGAGAACGAGAGGCTGTTGTTGCTGGAGGTCTTGTCACCTTCCCAGTAGGTGTAGGCACCACTCCAGTAACCGGTCAATCGACCGACGTCGCTCTGCAACCAGCTTTTGTCCCAATCGAATTGCATGCCCAACCGGTAGGTCATGGTCGAATCGCTGGTCTGACCGACCGCGAACTCCACGCCTGCTGCCTGTGCGGAAAAACTATGCCCCATCAATGCGGCCGCAATCGCGGCCAAGCAGAATAGTCGCTTCATTAGAAACATCCTTTTCCGAACAATTTTCGTGTGGTTTTTGTGTTGCTCAGCAAAACTAAAATTATAGAAGTCGACGCTTAATCAGAAGTTCACCCCAATTACCCGTGTTCCCCAAAAATTAATTTACTTGTTGAAGCTTCGCACAATGCCAGCCGTATTCCACAGGATCGGCAAGATATTTCTGAAATGTTCCGGATCGGCACTCGTCCAGAACTGCGCAGCGCGAACAGGTCCTTCGGCCAGCAATTCACGCTCGGCCAACAGCCGCTGAAGTTGCCGCGCTACAGCGGCACCGGTGTCAATCAAGCTGATGTCATCGGGGATCATCTGCTTTAGCAACGGCTTTAGGAAGGGATAATGGGTGCAGCCCAGAATTATCGTGTCGCACCCGGCGCCGAGCAGCGGTTCGACATACCGGGCCAGCAACTGGCGCAGGGCCGGGCTGTGCAAATCGCCGTTTTCAATCAACTCCACCAGGCCAGGGCACGGTTGAGTGATGACCTGAACATCGGTCGCGAATCGGTCGAGTAAGGCGGCGAACTTGGCGCTCTGCAACGTGCCGGTGGTGGCGAGCACGCCCACCACACCGCTCCGGGTCGCGGCAGCGGCCGGCTTGACCGCTGGCTCCATGCCGACGATGGGCCATGTTGGGTAGTCGCGCCGCAAGTCGGCAACGCCTGCGACCGTCGCCGTGTTGCAAGCCAGCACCAAGGCCTTGGCGCCCTGCTGCTGAAAAAATTCGGCCATCACGCTGCAGCGATGACGAATAAAGTCCGGGGCTTTCTCGCCGTAGGGAATGTTCCCGCAATCGGCGACGTACAGCAGCGACTCATTAGGCAGTAACCGCTGGATCTCGGCCAGCACCGAAAGTCCACCGACGCCGGAGTCAAACACGCCAACCGGCGCTTCACGCATGGGCCGTACCACAGACGCTGCAACCCGGATCACGCTTGACGCGCAACTCACGGAAGCGAGTGCCCAAGGCATCAATCAATAATAAGCGCCCTACCAGCGGCTCGCCGAACCCCGCCAACAGTTTCATCGCTTCCAGCGCCTGAAGACTGCCAACCAGCCCAACCAAAGGCCCGACGACGCCAGCTTCGCTGCAGGTCAGTTCGGCTTCGCTGCCGTGCCCGTATAAACAGTGGTAGCACGGGCTCTCCGGGCGACGCGGATCGAAGACCGACAATTGCCCTTCCAGGCGAATGGCCGCGCCGCTGACCAGCGGTTTTCGGGCCGCGACACACGCCGCGTTCACCGCTTCACGGGTGGAGAAATTGTCCGAGCAGTCCAGCACCAGATCCACCGCCGACACCGCAGCGGCCAGGGAATCTTCGTCCAGTGCCGCGCGATGGGCGATCAGTTGAATGTCCGGGTTGATCGCGCTCAAGCGACGGATCGCCGAGTCGACCTTGCTCACGCCGACGCTGTCGGTGTCGTGGATGATCTGGCGTTGCAGGTTGGTCAGGTCAACGGTATCGAAGTCCGCCAGGTGCAGTTCACCAACACCGGCAGCGGCCAGATAGAGCGCAACCGGAGAACCGAGGCCGCCGAGACCGACGATCAGCACACGGCTTTCCTTGAGTCGCAACTGACCGTCGATGTCGACGTGCTGCAACAAAATCTGCCGGCTGTAGCGCAACAATTCCTGATCATTCAGCACGGCAGGCGCCCCAGGCTGATACGTTCGTGACCGCCCAGATCGGTGCGGCTGTGGACTTCTTCAAACCCTTGGGTCAGGAGCAAATCGCGCACCGCTTCGGCCTGATCGTAACCGTGCTCCAGCATCAACCAGCCACCGGATTCAAGATGAGCCGGTGCCTGGGCCACGATCAATCGTAGGTCGTCGAGCCCGTCGATGCCGGCCACCAGCGCACTGGCTGGTTCGAAGCGGACGTCGCCTTCCACCAGATGCGGGTCGGCGGAAGCGATGTAGGGCGGGTTGCTGATGATCAACTGAAAGCGCTGACCGTCCAGGGCGCTGAACCAATGGCTGCTCAGTACCGTGGCGTTTTTCAGGTGCAGGCGCTGGCGATTGCGTTCGGCCAGGGCCACGGCTTCGAGCACGCGATCCACGGCAGTGACGCTCCAGGCCGGACGTTCGCTGGCCAACGCCAAGGCGATGGCGCCGCTGCCGGTGCCCAGGTCGAGGACCTTGGCGGGGGTGGCCGGCAACAATTCCAGCGCCGCTTCCACCAGCAGTTCGGTATCCGGGCGCGGGATCAAGGTGTGGGGCGCGACTTCCAGATCAAGTTTCCAGAAACCTTGCTGGCCCAGAATGTAGGCCACCGGCTCACCGCCGCGACGACGTTGCAGGTAGTCGGCAAATGTCAGCGCGGCGTCGCTCGGCACGATGCGCTCTGGCCAGGTGTGCAGAAAACTGCGGGACTTGCCCAACGCCGCCGCCAGCAGCAGTTCGGCGTCCAGACGCGCCGTCGGCGAGTCGGGCAAATCAGCGGCGCGCAACAAACTGGCAATGATCGTCATTTACTCACCTATCGCTGCCAATTGGTCGGCCTGGTACTCGGCCAGCAACGGCTCGATCACCGCATCGACACCGCCCGCGAGAATTTCGTCGAGGGAATACAGCGTCAAGTTGACCCGGTGGTCGGTGACTCGGCCCTGGGCAAAGTTGTAGGTACGGATCCGCTCGGAACGGTCACCGGAGCCCACCAGCAATTTACGCTCGCTGGCGATGGCATTGGCGGCGGCGCTGGTTTGCTGGTCGTTGAGCTTGGCCGACAGCCAGGACATCGCCCGGGCGCGGTTTTTGTGCTGGGAGCGTTCTTCCTGGCACTCGACCACGATACCGGACGGCAAGTGCGTAATGCGGATCGCCGAGTCGGTCTTGTTGACGTGCTGACCACCGGCACCGGAGGAGCGATAGGTATCGATCCGCAGGTCCGCCGGGTTGATCTCGATCGCTTCCTGCTCGTCCGGCTCGGGCAATACCGCCACGGTACAGGCCGAGGTGTGGATGCGCCCCTGGGATTCGGTGGCCGGAACCCGTTGCACGCGGTGCGCGCCGGATTCGAACTTCAGCTTGCCGTAGACGTTGTCGCCTTCGACCCGGGCGATGACTTCTTTATAGCCACCGTGCTCACCCTCGTTTTCCGAGAGAATTTCAACGCGCCAGCCACGACGCTCGGCGTAACGCGAGTACATGCGGAACAGGTCGCCGGAGAAAATCGCCGCCTCATCACCGCCGGTGCCGGCACGGATTTCGAGGAACACGTTGCGACCGTCGTTCGGGTCCTTGGGCAACAGCATGCGTTGCAGGCGGGCTTCGATTTCGATCAGTTGCTCTTTGGCTTCGCGGACTTCTTCCACGGCCATTTCGCGCATGTCCGGGTCGCTGTCCTTGAGCAGTGCCTGGGCGCCTTCGAGGTCGCTTTGCACTTTGAGCAACTGTTTATAGGCTTCGACAATCGGCTCGACTTCCGCGTATTCCTTAGAGTAGGCGCGGAATTTGTTCTGATCGGAAATGACTTCGCCGTCGCCAAGCAACGCGGTCAATTCCTCGAAACGGTCCTGGAGGATGTCCAGCTTATTGAGCAGTGACGCTTTCATTGCGGTTTTTTATCCGAAAAGCTATCCGATGAGCCCTCACCGAGGGCAAAGAGTTCCTGGGCCATGGCCAGTGCGTCGAGGCGACCTTCGGCTGAGAGCTTTTTCAACTGCACGCTCGGTGCGTGCAGGAGTTTGTTGGTCAAGCCCCGCGCCAGTTGCACCAGCACGTCTTCGGCGCTGCTGCCGTTGGCCAGCATACGCTGGGCCTTCTGCAATTCTTCGTCACGCATGCGCTCGCTTTGTTGGCGATAGGCCTTGAGCACATCCACCGCCGCCAGCTCCCGCAGGCGCACCATGAAATCTTCGGCGCCCACCGAGACCATTTCCTCTGCCGCTTGCGCCGCGCCTTGGCGGCTCTTGAGGTTTTCGGCGACCACTTCGTGGAGATCGTCGACGCTGTAGAGGTAAACGTCGTCCAACTCGCCGACTTCTGGCTCGATATCGCGCGGTACGGCGATGTCCACCATGAAAATCGGCTTGTGCTTGCGCAGCTTCAGGGCACTTTCGACGGCGCCTTTGCCGAGGATCGGCAGCTGGCTGGCGGTGGAGCTGATCACGATGTCGCTGCGCACCAGCTCTGCCGGGATGTCCGAGAGCAGCACCGCATGGGCGCCAAACTGCTCGGCCAGAATACTGGCGCGCTCCAGCGTGCGGTTGGCGACCACAATGCGTTTCACACCTAGTTCATGCAAATGGCGGGCGACCAGGGTGATGGTCTCGCCGGCGCCGATCAGCAAGGCCTGGCTGCGTTGCAAATCGCTGAAAATCTGCTTGGCCAGGCTGACCGCGGCAAATGCCACGGACACCGGGTTCTCGCCGATGGCGGTGTCGGTGCGCACTTGCTTGGCCGCATTGAACGTGGCCTGAAACAGGCGCCCGAGCAGCGGACCAATGGTGCCGGCCTCCCGGGCCACGGCGTAGCACGATTTCATCTGGCCGAGGATCTGCGGTTCGCCCAACACCAGCGAATCGAGCCCGGAGGCGACCCGCATCATGTGACGAACTGCCGCATCATCTTCGTGCACATAACTGCTCGCGCGCAGCTCATCGAGGCTCAAATGGTGATAATCGGCCAGCCAGCGCAGCACGATGTCAGCCGAAAGGTGATCCTGTTCTATATAAAGCTCGCTGCGATTGCAGGTCGAGAGGATCGCAGCTTCGCGGCTGTCGGTGAGTCGGCAGAGCTGCTGCAGGGCTTCCACCAGTTGCTCCGGGGTAAAAGCCACGCGCTCGCGGACGTCTACTGAAGCAGTCTTGTGGTTGATACCGAGTGCAAGGAAGGCCATTCAAAGTCGCTGATGGTGACGTGAAGCCGGCAATTGTCCTACTTCGACAGATTCAGAACAACTACTCGATATCTATTGATCCGGTAGGCAGCGCCCACGCTTGCAAGCGGTTCTCGTTTAGATGGGCGTACGCAACTCCTGTAGGAGCTGGCTTGCCTGCGATGAACTGACAGGCGCCGCGTTTTTTCGGTAAAAACGCGTCATCGTTCACGACCATCGCCAGCAAGCTGGCTCCTACAGAGGGCGGTGCATTCGGGAAAATGGTCGGCCGGTTATGTTTGGCCGAAGGCTTGTGTCATGATGATCCGACCGCAGGTTAGTCGTCCTCTTCCTATATGAATAGATCTTCCGCGTTGCTCCTTGCTTTTGTCTTCCTCAGCGGCTGCCAGGTCTTGGCACCCGTCTCGTCGGACGGTACGCCGCCGGCTGAAGACAGCACTCCGGCTCCTGAAAAGCCCAAGGTTTACAGCTCATTCAGTGAAGAAACCGTCTTCAGCCTGTTGAGCGCTGAACTGGCTGGCCAGCGCAATCGTTTCGACATTGCGCTGGACAACTATGTCACCCAGGCCATCAACACCCAGGACCCGGGCGTCTCCGAGCGCGCATTCCGTATCGCCGAATACCTGGGCGCCGACCAGGCCGCCCTGGACACCGCGCTGATCTGGGCGAAAAACGCTCCGGACGACCTTGAGGCGCAACGGGCCGCTGCCGTGCAACTGGCTCGCGCCGGGCGCTATGACGACTCCATGGTCTATATGGAGAAAGTCCTGCAAGGCAAGGGCGACACGCATTTCGACTTCCTCGCCCTGTCCGCGGCCGACACCGATCAGGACACGCGCAACGGCTTGATGAAAAGTTTTGATCGTTTGTTGCAGCGCCACCCGAACAACAGCCAGCTGATTTTCGGCAAGGCTCTGTTGATGCAACAGGACGGCGATGCGAAAGGCGCGCTGGCTCTGCTGGAAAGCAATCCGCCGGAAGACGGCGAAATCGCCCCGATCCTGCTGCGTGCGCGCCTGCTGCAAACGCTTAACCGTGGCGACGAAGCGCTGCCGCTGCTGCAAAAAAGCATCAAGAAATACCCGGACGACAAACGCCTGCGCCTGACTTATGCCCGCATGCTGGTTGAACAGGACCGCATGGACGACGCCAAGGCCGAGTTTTCAAGCCTGGTTCAGCAGTACCCGGACGACGACGAACTGCGTTATTCACTGGCTCTGGTCTGCCTGGAAGCCAAGGCCTGGAACGAGGCCAAGGGCTACCTGGAAGACTTGATTGCCCGGGAAAGCCACGTTGACTCGGCGCACCTCAACCTGGGCCGTATCGCTGAAGAGCGCAACGACCCGCAAGGCGCGCTGATCGAGTATGCCCAGGTCGGTCCGGGCAATGATTACCTGCCGGCACAATTGCGCCAGGCCGATATCCTGATGAACAACGGCAGGACCGTCGAAGCCCAAAGCCGCCTGGCGACGCAGCGCGACGAACAACCGGACTACGCGATTCAGCTGTACCTGATCGAAGCCGAAACGCTGTCCGCCAACAAGCAGCCCGACAAGGCCTGGAACGTCTTGCAGAAAGCGTTGCAGCAATACCCCGACGACCTGAATCTGCTTTACACCCGCGCCATGCAAGCGGAAAAACGCAATGACCTGGCGCAAATGGAAAAAGACCTGCGCCTGATCATCAAGCGCGATCCCGACAATGCCATGGCACTGAACGCCCTTGGGTACACTTTGTCGGACCGTACCACCCGTTACGCCGAAGCGAAGGCCTTGATCGAACAGGCGCATCAGCTCAATCCAGAAGACCCGGCCGTACTCGACAGCCTCGGCTGGGTGAACTACCGCCTGGGCAATCTCGATGAAGCCGAACGCCTGCTGCGCAAGGCCCTGGATCGCTTCCCCGACCAGGAAGTCGCCGCTCACCTGGGCGAAGTCCTGTGGGCCAACGGCAAACAACGCGAAGCCAGACAGATCTGGGGCAAATTCCTCAAGGAACAACCTGACAGCCCTACCCTGCGCGGCACCATCAAGCGCCTGACCGGATCAGAGACTCTTTAAGATTATGTTTTTGCGCCACATCATCGTTTTCAGTTTTATCGCCCTGCTCGCCGGTTGCGCGGGCTTCGGCGCCCGTGAATCGGTCGAGGGTCACGGTAACCCTGCCCAATGGCGCGAGCACAAACAGCAGCTGACGGGCCTTGATGGCTGGCAGATCAACGGCAAGATCGGCATTCGCGCTCCGAAAGACTCGGGGAGCGGCACCTTGTACTGGCTGCAGCGACAGGATTACTACGACATTCGCCTCTCCGGCCCCTTGGGTCGCGGCGCGGCACGCTTGACCGGTCGCCCGGGCAAAGTCTCGCTGGAGGTTGCCAACCAGGGTCGCTATGAAGCGCCCAATCCGGAAGTGCTGCTCGAAGAACAGCTCGGCTGGAAACTGCCGGTCTCCAACCTGGCCTGGTGGGTTCGCGGACTTCCGGCACCGGACAGCAAAAGCCGCCTGACCCTGGACGCCGACAGCCGCCTGGCCAACCTGGATCAGGATGGCTGGCAGGTTGAATACCTGAGTTATGCCGAGCAGAACGGCTATTGGCTGCCCGAGCGGATCAAACTGCATGGCACCGACCTTGATGTCACGCTGGTGATCAAGGAATGGCAACCTCGCAAGTTGGGGCAGTGAACATGACCGCTCCACGCTTGACGCTTCCCTCTCCAGCCAAACTCAATCTGATGCTGCACATCCTCGGTCGCCGTGAAGACGGTTATCACGAGTTGCAGACGATTTTTCAGTTTGTCGATTACGGCGATGAAATCACCTTTGCCGTGCGCGACGACGGCGTGATTCAACTGCACACCGAATTCGAAGGCGTTCCCCACGACAGCAACCTGATCGTCAAGGCTGCGAAAAAACTTCAGGAGCAATCCGGTTGTTCGCTGGGCATCGACATCTGGATCGATAAAATCCTGCCCATGGGCGGCGGTATCGGTGGCGGCAGCTCCAATGCGGCCACGACGTTGCTCGGCCTGAATCATCTCTGGCAACTGGGCTGGGATGAGGACCGGCTGGCTGTGCTGGGCCTGACGCTGGGCGCCGACGTCCCGGTTTTCGTGCGCGGCCACGCGGCTTTCGCCGAGGGCGTGGGGGAAAAACTCACCCCTGTAGACCCCGAAGAACCGTGGTATCTCGTGCTGGTGCCGCAAGTATCTGTAAGTACAGCAGAAATTTTTTCAGATCCGTTGTTGACACGTAACTCTTCTCCCATTAAAGTGCGCCCCGTTCCCAAGGGAAACAGTCGAAATGACTGCTTGCCGGTAGTAGCAAGGCGTTATCCAGAGGTACGTAACGCATTGAATTTGTTAGGTAAATTTACCGAAGCAAAACTCACCGGCACTGGAAGTTGTGTGTTTGGGGGCTTCCCAAGCAAAGCTGAAGCTGATAAAGTCTCGGCCCTTCTTACAGAGACCCTTACAGGGTTTGTAGCAAAGGGAAGCAACGTTTCGATGTTGCATCGCAAGCTGCAAAGTCTGCTCTAAAAGAACCGATTACTGGGTAATCGTTGCAACAGATACAGGGGCGTCGCCAAGCGGTAAGGCAGCAGGTTTTGATCCTGCCATGCGTTGGTTCGAATCCAGCCGCCCCTGCCATTTTCTATACTCATCCAGGTTACCCTCAGCCTCTAGGTACTGCGCGTGTCCAAGATGATGGTCTTTACGGGGAATGCTAACCCCGATCTGGCTCGGCGTGTCGTACGTCAGCTGCATATCCCTCTCGGTGACATCTCTGTCGGCAAGTTTTCCGACGGCGAAATTACAGCCGAGATCAATGAAAACGTCCGTGGTAAAGACGTCTTCATTATTCAGCCGACTTGCGCTCCGACCAACGATAACCTGATGGAACTGGTAGTGATGGCTGATGCCTTCCGCCGCTCCTCGGCTACTCGTATTACTGCTGTTATTCCTTACTTTGGTTATGCCCGTCAGGATCGCCGTCCGCGTTCCGCACGTGTGGCTATCAGCGCGAAAGTCGTTGCTGACATGCTTACCGTAGTCGGCATCGACCGTGTTCTCACGGTTGATCTGCATGCTGACCAAATCCAGGGTTTCTTCGATATTCCGGTAGATAACATCTACGGCTCCCCCGTTCTGGTGGATGACATCGAAGATCAGCGCTTCGAAAACCTGATGATCGTGTCCCCGGACATTGGCGGCGTCGTGCGTGCACGTGCTGTTGCCAAATCCCTGGGCGTGGATCTCGGGATCATCGACAAACGCCGTGAGAAAGCCAATCACTCTGAAGTGATGCATATCATCGGTGATGTCGAAGGGCGTACCTGTATTCTGGTCGATGACATGGTCGATACCGCCGGCACTCTGTGCCATGCGGCCAAGGCCCTGAAAGAGCATGGCGCTGCCAAGGTTTTCGCCTACTGCACACACCCTGTGCTGTCCGGTCGGGCGATCGAAAACATTGAAAATTCCATGCTGGACGAACTGGTGGTGACTAACACCATCCCGTTGTCCGCTGCTGCTCAAGCCTGCTCGCGTATCCGTCAACTGGATATCGCGCCGGTGGTTGCCGAGGCGGTCCGCCGCATCAGCAATGAAGAATCGATCAGCGCGATGTTCCGTTAAGGGCCCTGCCCTTCTCGACTGTCTCGTTGACGAAAAGCGCCCCGCCCCGGCATTCCTGCCGGGGCGGGGCTTTTTTGCCCATATCGCCTTTAGCGCTGGTCGCAAACGCTGGGGCGAATGTGGTTATTTTGGAGATACAACATGAACGATTTTACTCTGAATGCTGAAGTGCGTTCCGACCTGGGGAAAGGTGCGAGCCGCCGCCTGCGTCGTCTCGCAAGCCTGGTTCCAGCTGTAGTTTACGGTGGCGAAAAAGCCCCTGAATCCATCAGCATGCTGGCTAAAGAAGTTGCCAAACTGCTCGAAAACGAAGCGGCTTACAGCCACATCATCGAGCTGAACGTTGGCGGCACCAAGCAAAACGTAATCATCAAAGCTCTGCAACGTCACCCGGCCAAAGGCCACGTGATGCACGCTGACTTCGTACGCGTTGTAGCTGGCCAGAAACTGACCGCTATCGTGCCTGTACACTTTGTTGGTGAAGAAGCTCCGATCAAGAAAGGCGGCGAAGTTTCGCACGTTGTTTCGGAAATCGAAGTGACCTGCCTGCCAAAAGACCTGCCTGAATTCATCGAAGTCGATCTGGCTAACGCCGAAATCGGTTCGATCATTCACCTGTCTGACCTCAAAGCCCCTAAAGGCGTTGAGTTTGTTGCTCTGGCACACGGCGATGACAAGGCTGTTGCCAACGTCCACGCTCCACGTGTTGCTCCAGAAGCTACCGAAGAAGGCGCAGCAGAGTAATTTACTCTGTGATGCCGGAGTGACCCGGTAACATCGCGGACTGGAACGTAGCGAGAAAGCGGGCGAGAACGCGGAGTTTACATAATGGTAAATGAGCACTTGTCGTCCACTTTCGCCGCACACACCGATCGCGGCGATGTTAACCACCACTCCAAGGAAGGGCCCCTATCGTGACTGCCATCAAACTGATCGTTGGCCTGGGAAATCCAGGCGCTGAATACGAACAGACCCGGCATAACGCAGGGGCCCTTTTTGTTGAGCGCATCGCGAACGCGCAGGGTGTAAACCTTGTGGCCGATCGCAAATATTTCGGCCTGACCGGGCGCTTTTCGCATCAGGGTCAGGATGTTCGTCTGCTGATTCCCACCACGTACATGAACCGCAGCGGCCAGGCCGTCGCGGCACTTGCCGGCTTCTTTCGTATCAAGCCGGAAGAAATCCTCGTGGCGCATGACGAACTCGACCTGCCACCGGGCGTTGCCAAACTCAAACTGGGCGGCGGCCATGGCGGTCACAACGGGTTGCGCGACATCATTGCGCAACTGGGCAATCAGAATACCTTCTACCGCTTGCGGCTTGGCATTGGCCACCCGGGCGTTGCCAGTATGGTTTCAAATTTCGTCCTGGGTCGTGCGCCACGCGCCGAACAGGAAAAACTCGATGCCAGCATCGACTTTGCCCTCGGCGTGCTGCCGGATATCCTCGCCGGGGAATGGAACCGCGCGATGAAAAACCTGCACAGCCAGAAGGCCTGACTCTACTCCTCGGGGAAAACATCATGGGATTCAATTGCGGCATCGTCGGCCTGCCTAACGTCGGTAAGTCCACCCTGTTCAACGCCCTGACCAAATCCGGGATCGCGGCCGAGAACTTCCCCTTCTGCACCATCGAGCCGAACACCGGTATCGTGCCGATGCCGGATTCGCGCCTGGACGCCCTGGCGGCCATCGTCAATCCGAAGCGCATCCTGCCGACCACCATGGAATTCGTCGACATCGCAGGCCTGGTGGCCGGCGCCTCGAAAGGTGAAGGCCTGGGCAACAAGTTCCTCGCCAACATCCGCGAAACCGATGCCATCGCTCACGTGGTCCGCTGCTTCGAAGACGAGAACGTGATTCACGTCTCCAACAGCGTCGACCCGAAACGCGACATCGAGATCATCGACCTGGAACTGATCTTCGCCGACCTCGACAGCTGCGAGAAACAACTGCAGAAAGTCGCGCGCAACGCCAAGGGTGGAGATAAGGACGCCGTGGTCCAGAAGGGCCTGCTGGAGCAATTGATCGCTCACTTCACCCTCGGCAAGCCAGCGCGCAGCCTGATGAAGAACATGAGCACCGACGAAAAAGCAGTGATCAAGGGCTTCCACCTGCTGACCACCAAACCGGTCATGTACATCGCCAACGTGGCTGAAGACGGTTTCGAGAACAACCCGCACCTCGACGTTGTGAAAGCCATCGCCGAAGAAGAAGGCGCCATGGTCGTTCCGGTCTGCAACAAGATCGAAGCCGAAATCGCCGAACTGGAAGACGGTGAAGAGAAAGACATGTTCCTCGAAGCCCTGGGCCTTGAAGAACCTGGCCTGAACCGCGTAATCCGCGCTGGCTACGAAATGCTGCACCTGCAGACCTACTTCACTGCCGGTGTCGAAGAAGTCCGCGCCTGGACCGTCCGCGTCGGTGCCACCGCACCGCAAGCCGCTGGCGTGATCCACACCGACTTCGAAAAAGGCTTCATCCGCGCCGAAGTGATCGCCTACGACGACTTCATCCAGTACAAAGGCGAAGCCGGCACCAAAGAAGCCGGAAAATGGCGTCTGGAAGGCAAGGATTACATCGTCAAAGACGGCGACGTGATGCACTTCCGCTTCAACGTTTAATGGGCTCCGTGGATTTCCACGGAACGCCATAGACGCAAAAAACCCCCGGATCACTGGCTGATCCGGGGGTTTTTGCGTTTTGTGGTTAACGGCTTAAAAAGGGCGGCTGCCGGCCAGGCTGATACGCTTCATGCGCCGGGTCTGGTTGGACGGGAATGCGTTGCGCGCGTGCAAAGTGGCCTGGTTGTCCCAGTACACGATGTCGCCCACCTGCCACCGATGGGTATACGAGAAGCTCGGGTTCTGCAGGTGTTCGCGCAGGCGAGCGATCAGTGCTGCGCCGCGTACCGGGTCATACCCCGGGATTTCCACCTCGGTCCGCACGCTGAGGTAGAGCAGGCGTTCGCCCGTCTCTGGGTGAACACGTACCAGCGGGTGCTCCGTGCCCTGGATGGGTTCGATATCCGGTGTGCGGTAGCCGTGGAAAGGACCGTTGTAGCCACCGTTTTTAATCCGCACGAAGGGGTTGTAGTTGATCAGCTTCAAGTCGTCGATTTCGTTTTTGGTTTCGCTGTCCAGCGCACTGTAGGCAAGGGTCAGGTTGGTCCAGATCGTTTCGCCCCCCTCCTCTGGCACCTCCTGGGCATACAGCAGAGAGCCGGCGGACGGGGTTGGTGTCCACTGGTGGTCGGTGTGTGCTGGCAAGGCAATGTTGCTCAACTCGCCATCTTCGGTATTGGCCACTTTGACGATGTCCGGCGCTTTGCCGTCCTTCCCTGAAGACAATACGGCGAAGTCCGGATGTGGCTGAAATACCGAACCGAACCAGGAGGTAAAGCGCACAAACTGGGCATCTTCAAGGCTCTGGTTTTTGAACACCAGGATATGGTGATCGCGCAGGGCCTGTTTGAGCGCAAGGATCTGCTCAGCGCTCAAATCTTGACGGCCATCCAGCCCATGGACTTCCGCCCCCAGTGGCGCGGTCAGTGGAACTATACGAAAGCCTGCATCGGTTTCGGCCTGACGGAGTGCGCTGACGTTATTGCTCATGCGATTTTTCCTCAAGTTACGTATTGGAGTTCCGCCCGGGCCCTGCCTGGCGGTGGACTGGAGTTGCATCAGGAGCGCGACCGACCCGTTAGAAGTCGTAGCGCAGGGAAACGCCTGCCGTGCGCGGCTGCCCGACCGAAGCGGTGTACGCTCCGTTGATGTAGGCAAAGGCACTCAGGTAGTAATCGGTGTCGGTGGCGTTTTTGACCCACACCGAGGCGTCCAGCTGGCCTTGGCCGACGTCGGTACGCACGCCGGCCGCGAGGTTGACCAGGCCGTAGCCGTCGATCTTCGCCAGGTCAGAGTTGTCCAGCGTTCCCTCGGCGGCGGAGCGGTAGGAGTAACCCGCGTCGATGTAAGGCTTGATGCCGTTGTTGAGCTGCCAGGCGTACTCGCCGTACAGGTTGCCGATCCATTTCGAAGCGCCCACCACGTCTTCGCCGGTGAGGTCGCACGTAGCGCTTGGGGTGACCGTGCTGACCTCGCTTGGGCATGGCGCATTCTTGAAGCTCAGGTATTTCACATCGTTGTACGAGCCGTTGAAGTTGAGGGTCAGGCCGCGAGCCACCAGGGCCGTGGCTTCAAACTCCAGACCGCGAGAGCGCACGCTGCCGGCGTTGGCCAGTAGCGACACCGGCAAGGCGGAACCCGCTGGCGTGGCCAGCGTGGTGGCCTGATAGCCGTGGATGCCAGTCCAGAACACGTTGGCGTTCAACTGCAAACGGTTGTTCAGCAACGTACTCTTGAAGCCCAGCTCGGCATCGTTGGCGCGCTCCGGGCCCACCAACAGTGAATCGGCACCCAGGGTCGGCGCACTGGCCACCGCCAGGTTGACGCCACCGGATTTCTCGCCATGGGAGAGCGAGGCGTAGCCCAGGACCTGATCCGTAAACTTGTAGCTCAGGCTCAACAAGCCAGATGGCGCGGCGTTGTGCAGGCTGAGGTCACCGGTGTCATAGGCGCCCAGTTGAGCCCTGCGAGCCGCCAGTAACCCGCCCGAAAGCGCAGCACCACCCACCGGGTCGAAGCGTTCAACCTTGGCCTCTTTCTCCTCGTAAGTGCCGCGCACCCCGACCGTGAAATCGAGCTTGTCCGTCAGGTGCCAGGTCCCTTGGCTGAACAGCGCGAAGCTATCGGTTTCAACCTTGCCATTGGCCTTGCTGTACGTGTTGTTGAAAATGCCGGTGTTGGCACCGGTGAGAAACAGGTCCGCCTTCGGGCCGTAGTCGGTGAAGGTCCTGTTGCCCAGGTTCTGGTTGAAGAAATAAGCACCCAGCACATAGTCGAAGGCACCACCGGTAGGCGAAGCCAGGCGAATTTCCTGCGAGAACTGGCGGTCGTGCACTTCCACACCGGTGTTGTTCAGTGCCGAAACGTCCAGAGTTTCGTCGTTGGCCGGCGTGAAGTGCCAGTAGCGATACGCACTGATGGAGGTCAGCGTGAAGCCGCCATTGAGTTTCCAGTTGGCCTCTGCCGAAGTGCCGTTCTGGTGAACGCTGACGTTCTGCCGGCTATTGATGTTGACCTTCTTGTCGTCCGGATCGCGATGCGGCGAAGCGCCGACCAGCGCTGCACGTTGCCAGTAGCGGTCCGGCGCGCCGTACACCACCATGGTGCCCATGCTGGAGTTCTCTTCGTTGTAATCACCAATCAGGCGCAGGTTGAAGTCTTCATTCGGCTCGAACAACAACTGGCCACGCGCACCCTCGCGTTCGCCGCCATTTAGTTCATCGCCGTTGAAGGTATTTTTGATATAGCCATCGTCACGCGAACGGTAAGCCGAAAGGCGCCCGGCGAGCGTATCGGTCAAGCCACCGGAGACAGTGCCCTTCCCCTGGAAATAGCCGTCCTCACCGCCCGATACTTCCAGGCTGCGCTCGTTGGTAAAGGTCGGTTTGCGCGTACTGATGTTGAGCACGCCTGCCGTGGTGTTCTTGCCGAACAAGGTGCCTTGCGGACCGCGCAACAACTCCAACTGTTCGATGTCGAGCAAGTCGAATACGGCCATCCCCGGACGCCCCAGGTAGACGTTATCCAGATAGACCCCGGCGCTGCCCTCCAGGCCATCACTGGCCGGATTGTTGCCGATACCTCGCACGGCGATACTCGATTGCCGCGGATGGATAAACGCGACGTTGACGCTCGGCAACACCTGCTGCAGGTCCTGCACTTTGTAGATTTTTTGCTGTTCCAGAGTGGCACCGCTGAGGGTCGTGATCGGCGTCGGCACGTCCTGCGCATCTTCCTCGCGGCGACGCGCGGTGACGGTGACTTTTTCCAGCGCCACCTCCCCTTCAGCGGCAGTTTTGGCTTGCTCATCAGCCAACAGCGGCTCAGCACTCACCAGGCCACCCAGGGCCAGCGTCAGCGTCAGCATGCATTCGGGGGCTGCCAATCGCTGCAGGGCCGAAGGTCGTGGTGTTGCGGGCGACAGGCGCGTTCGAGTGCTCATATCAAGTTCCTTAAAGGCATACCCCGGCCCAAATCGCAGGCAACAGGGGGGCGCATCACGTAAAACGTGATGGGCTGGAATTCATTCGGTTTGACGGTGGCGGAACAGGTTTCCGCCTTGCGGGCTGTTACAGAGAGCGACGCATGGAGTGGCCCGACATGGCGCGTGATGGCTGACGACAGACTTGATTCATGCGGGTTTCTCCCCTTTGCAAAACGGTCATAACTATATTTTGTTTAGCTATATTAATTTTGTTTTTTAGCTTAATGACGAATAAGTGTTTGCACTTTAAAACGACTCTCGGAGGCACAGCAAATGCCTTCTTGTCATATTTTGAATGCGGGGAACGCATCAGGGATCTGCGCCAAATTTGCTGGTTCGGTGCCCTTCTCGAGCACCGAAATTTTATAAACGCAGCACGGCGCTTGGGCTGAAAAATTCAATCAGGCTGAAACGGCGACTCGCTCAAAATCACCCCGGTCTCATCCACATACCGCTGCCAGTGTTCGATCAATGCGCCCAGCTTCTCCGGCTCGCTCAGCGCCAGATCATGAATCTCTCCCGGGTCATTCCCCAGGTCGTAAAGCTGCCAGGTCGCCGGCCCTACCGGCCCGGGGATGTAAACCGCCTTCCACTGCCCCTGCCGAATCGCCCGGCGCCCGAATAACTCCCAGCCAGTGACCGTGTGCTCGTCATGCACCTGGGCCGTCTCGCCCGACAGAAACCCTAACCATGATTTCCCGCGAAGGGGCGCCACTTGCCGGCCTCGCCATTGCTTGCCCGGATGCCGCACGCCGGCGAGGTCGAGAATGGTCGGCGTGATGTCCATCACCGTGCCAAAGCCGTGGCTGATCTGCCCCTTGAGCGGTAGCTGCGGGTAATGCACCAGCGCCGGCACGCGAATCCCGCCTTCGGTGGTGAAGGCCTTGAACAGTCGTGAGGGGGCGGTCGCGGTCTGTGCCCAATTCGGGCCGTACCAGACGTATGAGTTGGCCCGGCCAATGTTGTCCAGGCTGTTGTCGTAATGCTGATTCAAATAGGTCATCAGCTCGGGGCCGAACTTCGGAAACGCCTCCAGCAGCGCGCCTTCCGCACCGTTATCCGACATGAACAGGATGAACGTATTGTCCAATTGCCCCTGATTGCGCAGGTAATCGACGACACGCCCGATGTTCCAGTCCATGCGCTCGACCATCGCCGCGTAGACCTCCATGGCCCGCGCGGAGATCTGCCGCTGCTCATCGCTCAACGCATCCCATTGCGCGCTCAGCTGGATCAGCGGATGGGGTTCCACGTCGGCATCGATCAGCCCCAAAGCCTTGAGTTTTTCCAGGCGCTCAAGTCGCAGCACCTCAGGGCCTGCGTCATAACGACCACGGTATTTCTCGACCACGTCTTCAGGCGCCTGGAGCGGCCAGTGCGGCGCGGAGAACGGAAGGTACGCGAAGAACGGCCGGGTCTGATCGCGCTCCTTGAGGTACTGCAGCAGCTTGTCGCCAAAGGCGTCGGAGGAATAGAAGTCCTTCGGCAACTCGTCGATGAACTGGTCGTCCTCGATGTACAACGCCGGAGTGGATTTGAGCAGGCCGGGCGTTTGTTCGTCATAGGTCGGCTCGAACCCATAGTGGTTCGCCGCACCGGGCAGCAGCGAAAACGAGCGCTCGAAACCCCGGGCATGTGGCGCCAGTTCTGCCGTCAGGCCCAGGTGCCATTTGCCGCTCATGAATGTCTGGTAACCAGCCTCGTGCAACAGCTCGGGCAACGCCACCACCCGGTCGTTCAGGTAGCCTTCGTAGCCAGGTTTGCCGATCAGGTCGGGGGTCAATGCTTCGGCCATGGTGCCGATGCCGGCGATGTGGTGGTCGGTGCCGGTCAGCAGCATCGAGCGGGTCGGCGAGCAGGTCGGTGCCGTGTGGAAGTCGGTCAGGCGCAGGCCATGGTTGGCCAGGGCGTCGAGGTTCGGCGTGGCGATCTCGCCACCAAAGGCACCGATATCGGAAAAGCCCAGGTCATCGGCCAGGATCACTAGAAAGTTGGGACGTTGCGGCATCGAAAATCTCCTGTTCAGCAGGCAATGAAGGACAGTGGCAAGTCACGGACCTGCACCGCAACGGGCGGTTGGTAGTGGTCGTCACTGGTGAGTTCGTGAAGCAGTTCTTCGCGCAGTCGATGGAAGTCGAAACTGCTGCGCTGGCGCGGATGAGGCAGGGCGATGTCCACCACTTGCTTGATCCTTCCGGGGCGCGGTTCCATGACCACCACGCGGTCAGCGAGGAAGATCGCTTCCTCGACATCGTGGGTCACCAGGATCGTGGTGATTTTGGCTCGCGCGCGAATCGCCAGCAGTTCGTCCTGCATCTGCTGGCGGGTCAGGGCATCGAGGGCGCCGAAGGGTTCGTCCAGAAGCAAAATGCGCGGGCTCGCCACCAGGCCCCGAGCGATGGCAACGCGCTGAGCCATGCCGCCGGAGAGCTGGTGCGGATAGGCTCGAGTGAATTCACTCAGGCCCACCAATTCAATGAAATCACTGATGCGTTTTTGTTTTTGTTCAGCGCTTAACGCTTCGTTGACCAGGCCCAAACCGATATTGTCGGCCACCGTCAGCCACGGAAATAAACGGTGTTCCTGAAACACAATGCCGCGCTCACCGCCGATGCCCACGACGGCTTTGCCATCCACGCAGATCTGCCCGCGAAACTGCGTATCGAGGCCGACCAACAGCCGTAGCAGCGTGGATTTGCCGCAACCGCTGGAGCCGACAATGGCGACGAATTCACCCTCGGCGATCTCCAGGTTGAATTCGCGGATGGCCTCCAGTTCAACGCCGTCGACGTCGAAGGATTTGCCCACCTGTTTGAAACTGACAATCGGTGCGTTCATGCGTGTCTCCAGCGGGTAACGCGGATTTCGAGGCGTTGGCCAATGAGGTTGAACAGCGCGCCGGTCAAGCCGACCAGCACCATGCCGGCCATGATCAAGTCCATGCGCAGCAGTTGCTGGGCGCCGATCATCTGGCTGCCGATGCCGCCGTTGGACGGCATGAAATACTCGGCGCCAATCGTGCCGAGCCAGGCGTAGATCAGGCTCAGTCGCAGGCCGGCGAATATGCCCGGCGCAGCGCCCGGTATGACCAGCCGACGCAGCCGTTGCACCAGGCTCAGGCGCAAGACTTGAGCGGCTTCATTGAGCAGTGGCGAGAGATTGGCGACGCTGCGCTGCGTGGCGATGAACAGTGGAAAAAATGCGGCGAGCCCGACGAACACCCACTTGGCCAATTCCCCCAAACCAAACCACGCGGTGAGCAGCGGCACCCACGCGAAGATCGCAATCTGGCGGAAGGCGGACAGGGTCGGGCCCAACACCCGTTCACTGGTGCGCGACAATCCCAGCAACAGCCCCAACGCCAATCCCAGGCTGCCCCCCAACAGCAAGCCGCCCAGCGCACGCCCCAGACTCAGGGCCATGCCGCTGCTCAACGTGCCATCGAGCAGACCGCTCCAGATGGCTTTGACGACCGCCCACGGGCTGACCAGAATATTGGCGTCGACCCAATGCTGATCAACCGCCCATTGCCACACCGCCAGCAGCACCAGTGGCAGCAGCCATGGCTGCAGGCGTTGCCAGCCTTGATAGCGTGGAGCGCGGCGGATTTCGGCGGTGGCCGGATGCGGCCAGTGCACCAGTTTTTTATCCAGCCAGCCGATGCCGCGATCCATCACCACGCCCGTCACGCCGATCACGACAATGCAGACGAAGACGATGTCGAGCATGAACAGCTGCCGTGCCCAGACCATCAGGTAACCGATGCCTTCGCTGGAGGCCAGCAGTTCGACGGCCAGCAAAGACATCCAGCCGGCGGACAACGCCAGCCGCACACCCGCCATAAACGCGGGCAGTGCAGCGGGCAGGACCAGACGCCGAATCAACAGTCGTGGCGGCAGGCGCAAGACCGCGGCGGCCTCCCGCAACTTGGGTTGTGCGTCACGCACGCCGACCAGCGTGTGCAGCGTCACCGGCACCACGATGGCCTTGATCAGCACCACCAGCTTGAGCATTTCGCCGATGCCAAAAAACACCATTAACAACGGAATCCACGCCAGGGTCGGGACTTGCGCCAACCCGGCGAATGTCGGGAACACCAGGCGCTCCAGACGCCGACTGAAACCCAGCCCCGCGCCCAGAACGGCACCGACGCTGATCCCGGCGAGCAAGCCCCAGAACAAGCGTTTCAGACTGATCCACAGGTGGCTCCCCAACTCACCCTGCGCCAATTCGACCGCGCTGCTCCAGACCAGCGAAGGCGCCGGCAGGATCTGCTCGCTCATCCAATGATTGCGGCTCGCCAGCCACCAAAGGACAAACAGGCTGAACGGTAACAGCCACGGCAGCAATCGCTGGCCAAGGTTGGGCCAGCGCCGCTTTTTTTTCAGCGACGGGGCCGCAAGCGGCAGGGTGAGTAGGGAAACACGGGCCATGGATAACCTCCGCTGGCTGATATGCAAATTCAATCTATAAAAACTTAATTAAGTTCTATTTAGAGATAAGAATCGCCATTTAGGGCCCACCGCCCCCCTGTTTCCAATGCATTCCACGAATATTTTCGATGCGGCTTAGGCATACGCGGCTGAGACGCCCGTAGTGACTCGCTTAGAACCAGAAGACATATAAATGTGAACTTATAGTATTTAATGACTGGACCGCACTCAGCCTACTTTCCGCTCCTCAACGCCCGTCGCCATCAGGAGCTGCCCCCATGAGTCTTCCTTTCAAACGTGTCATCAGCCTGTTCGCCGCACCGGCCCTGGCGGGGTTACTGGCATTCACCGCCAACGCCGCCGAGCTGAAGGAAATCCGTATCGCGGTGCCCGACGTCAGCCTCGGGACTCAACACAGTGGCGGCGGCGTCGTGGACGTGTTGCGCACTCAAGAGATCTTCGAAAAGGCCTTCGCCGATCAAGGCATCACGATTCAATGGAATTTCTTCAAGGGCGCCGGCCCCGTGATCAACGAGGCGTTCGCCAACGGTCAGGTCGATCTCGCCTACCTGGGCGATCTGGCGGCGATCATCGGCAAGTCGAACGGCCTGGACACACGACTGCTCAGCGCCACCGCCCGTGGATTCAAGCTGTACCTGGGCGTGTTGCCGGGCTCGGGGATCAAAACCCTGCACGACCTCAAAGGCAAAAACGTGGCGATCTTCCGCGGTACCGCCATCCAGTTGTCTTTCGATGCCGCATTGGCCAGCCAGGGCTTGAGCGAGAAAGACGTGAAGGTCATTAACCTGGACATGAACTCTGCCGTTGCAGCACTGGCGGCGAAGCAGATCGATGCGACCTGGGGCCTCGCCGGTCTGTCGGTGTTGCAGGCCAAGGGCTTAGCCGAGATTCCGCTCACCACCAAGGATCTCGGTGGTGCGGGCAGTGTCCAGAGCGTGTTGGTCGGGGCTGGAAAGTTTGTCGACGAGCACCCGGAGGTGGTGGCGAAACTGCTTAAGGCGCAGCAGCAGGCGGTGGATTGGCTGACTCAGGACAGCAACAAGGAGGCCTACATTCAATTGGCGTCGCAGCTGGGGAGTTCACCCGTGGGAATTCTCACGCAGGACTTGAATGACCAGAAGTTAAGCGAGCTGTTCCCTTCGACGCTGGACCCGGTATTCCTTGGCAAATTGCAGGATTCGGTGGATCTGGCTTCGCAGCAGAAACTGATCCGCAAGCCGTTCAAGGTCAGTGAATGGGTGGCGCCGCCGCTGGCCGCAGCCAAGCTCTGAGCAAAGGTTGGAGCTCTTCCGCACCCTGACGCTCGCCGCGTTCAGGGTGCGAGAGAGCCCCGCAATTATTACCCTGCCTTGCGCTTTTCATGCTCGCCCTTATCGACTGCCACCAACGTTTCGATCATCGCCCTTGCTGCGGGCGACAACCTGGCCCCTGTCAGACTCACAATCCCGCACTGCGCGTGCATGTTCTCCACGTTGCGTGGCCAGTTACGCCACTGCAGAACCACCAGCGTTCCCTTGGCGATCTCCTCGGCAAACCCCTCCTCCGTGCCGATGCCGATCGCGTTTGATTGCATCACCACTTTCACCAGCGCTGGAAAATGATCGGTTTCGATGGTCGGTTGTGAAAAGTCCAGACGCCCGGTGATGTTGGCAAGCAGCTTGCGAATGCCCGGTGGCAGCAGCGTGGTCGCCAGTGGATAGTCGAACATGTCGTTGGTTGTCAGGCTTTCCCTGGCCAGCAGCGGATGCCCCGGCCGGCAGAAAAACACCCCGCGCTTGGGGGTCAGGGCTTGGGTCTGAAAGTGCGGATCCGTTTCGAACTGACGCGTGTCGGCGATGAAGAATTCGATCTCTTCACGCTTGAGGGCCCGGCCCAGTTTTTCCCAGTTATCCACCTGAAAACAGGTGCGCACTTTCGGGTGGGCATTGACGAATTGCGCCACGGCATCCGGCACCAGATTCATCGCCGGAGCAGGGCCGCAACCGAAGTGCAGTTCGCCGGCGTCGAGCTTGGTCATCTGCATCACTTCGGCGTTGAGCAATGCCGCCCCCTGCACCAGTGTCAGGGCATGCTCCAACACCACCTGGCCTTCAGGCGTCGGGCGCAAATCCTTATTGCCACGGTCCACCAGCATGCAACCGAACTCCTGCTCCAGCCCCTGGATGCTGCGGCTGAACGCCGGTTGAGTGATGCCCATGGCGTCCGCCGCACGGACAAAACTGCGGTGTTCGTTGAGGGCGATGAAGTAGCGCAACTGGCGAAGATCCATATGCTTTTCCGGCATCCTAAAAATAGCTCGAAGGCATTTGCGACGAGGATTGCTTACGGTTTTAAATGCAATCTCTTATTCCGTCAACGAAGCATGCATATATCTAATAGATCGAAATTGAATATAGATAGAGCATAGTTTCGCTGCCGCCAACCGTAAGCAGTCCGATGAGGGTCCACCCATGAGCAACGCCGCTTTAGCTGAAAAACCCGCGGTTCACGCACTTGAAATCCACCCGGTTGCCGGCCGCATCGGCGCTGAAATTCGTGGCGTGACACTGTCCGGCGAGCTGGACGCCAGCACCGTCGAAGCCATCCAGCAGGCGCTGGTGCAGTACAAAGTGATTTTCTTCCGTGACCAGACTCATCTCGACGATCAGCGCCAGGAAGCCTTCGCTCACTTGCTCGGCGAACCGGTAGCGCACCCGACTGTTCCCGTGCGTGATGGCACCCGTTACCTGCTGGAACTCGATGGTGCGCAAGGCCAGCGCGCCAACTCCTGGCACACCGACGTGACCTTCGTCGATGCCTACCCGAAAGCGTCGATCCTGCGCTCGGTGGTTGCGCCGGCATTCGGCGGCGACACGGTATGGGCCAACACGGCCACCGCCTACAACGAACTGGCGCCGGAGCTGCGCGAACTGGCAGACAAACTCGTCGCCGTGCACAGCAACGAATACGACTACGCCGGCGCCAAGCCAGACATTTCGGCGGAGAAACTGGAGAACTACCGCAAAATCTTCACCTCGACCGTTTACGAAACCGAGCATCCGGTGGTGCGCGTGCACCCGATCAGCGGCGAGAAAAGTTTGCTGCTGGGACATTTCGTGAAGCGCATCAAAGGCTATTCACCCGCAGATTCGGCGCACTTGTTCGGGCTGCTGCAAGATCATGTGATCCGTCAGGAAAACCTCGTGCGCTGGCGTTGGAAGGCGGGTGACGTTGCGATCTGGGACAACCGCTCTACACAGCATTACGCCGTGGATGACTATGGGACCCAGGATCGAGTGGTTCGGCGTGTGACGCTGAAGGGCGAAGTGCCGGTTGGGGTCGCGGGGCAACGGAGTGTGACTATTCGGGGCGTTTGAAATCCCGGAGTTTTTCGGTGATTGGGGCCTGCTCGCGATAGCAATCAGTCAATCGCGAGCAGGCCCTACGGGAAAATGGTGTGGGCTCAGGCCTTTTTGGTTCTAGGCAGGAAGATTGCCAACACACCAAACAACGGCAGGAACGAGCACAGGAAGTACACGTATTCGATGCCGCGAATGTCCGCCAGATGCCCCAGCAACGCTGCGCCAATCCCGCCGAAACCGAACATCAGGCCGAAGAACACCCCGGCAATCATCCCGACATTCCCCGGCACCAGTTCCTGCGCATAAACCACGATGGCCGAGAACGCCGAGGCGAGGATGAAGCCGATCACAACGCTGAGGATGCTGGTCCAGAACAGGTCGACGTGGGGCAGGATCAAGGTGAACGGCGCCACGCCAAGAATCGAAAACCAGATCACTGCCTTACGCCCGATCTTGTCGCCAATCGGCCCACCGAAGAACGTCCCCGCCGCTACCGCACCCAGGAACAGGAACAGATGCAGCTGTGAACTGGCCACCGACAGGTCGAACTTCTCGATCAGGTAGAAGGTGAAGTAGCTGGTGAAACTGGCCATGTAGAAATACTTGGAGAACACCAGCAACCCCAGCACCACCAGCGCGCTGATCACGCGGTTTTTCGACAAACCGTGGGTCGCCGCCTGGCCCGCTTTGAGCTTGAACAGGTTCAAATGGTTGGCGTACCAGCGGCTGATCCGATAGAGCACAAACAGCGCAAACACCGCGAACAAACCGAACCAGGCGACATGACCCTGACCGAACGGAATGATGATCGCCGCAGCCAGCAGCGGGCCGAACGCCGAACCCGCATTGCCGCCGACCTGGAAGGTCGATTGCGCCAGGCCAAAACGCCCGCCGGAGGCCAGTCGCGCCACGCGAGAGGCTTCCGGGTGGAAGGTCGACGAGCCGATACCAATCAACCCCGCCGCGAGCAGAATCAACGGGAAGGTACCGACCACCGACATCATCAGAATGCCGATCAATGTGCAGACCGTTCCGGCGGGCAGCAGCCAGGGTTTAGGGTGACGGTCGGTGTAGTAGCCGACCCAGGGTTGCAGCAGCGAGGCGGTCAGCTGGAACGTCAGGGTAATCAATCCGACCTGGATAAAGGTCAGGCCATAGTTGGCCTTGAGCATCGGATAAATCGACGGCAAGACCGACTGAATCAAATCGTTGATCAAATGCGCCAGCGCCACCGCGCCGATGATGCGCATGACCAATGGGCTGCTTTGTGGAGTCGCGGACGCCGGCGCGGTGCCGGTCTGGGCATTGCTGATAGCCATGAGGTTTTCCATACAGCGGATGGGTGCGCACTTGCAGGTGCGTCAATGTGCCATTTTTCAGTGCAGCAGCGCCATCCCCTTAGCCTGCTAACGACCTCGATTTTCATCGCCGAAAAGGTGATAGCGCAACGCCATGGTCTGAATCTTGCCTTGTATCTCCGCTTCAACGCGGACCCTTACAAAGGGGACCGAGAATGGGAAGTTTCGTCACAGAGTCGGCCTACAGAGCTGGCGAGGGTGAACTTTCGAGGCCTTTAAAGAGGGCACAAGCCGTGGTCGCAACGACCTCGGCGCACGCCAATGGTGCGTGGTGTCCAGGGGAGTCATGGGGCATGCAGGCTTTTTTATCACCGGGGATCGGACTGCTGGGGCGTTTCGGTTTCGCCCGCAAATTCCAGTTGTTATTTCTGCTGTTTATTCTGCCGCTGGCGGGCAGCCTGTTAATGATCGGTCAGGACTATCGCGAGAAACTGAGCCTGATCGCCGGCGAACGTGCCGGCGTGAAGCAACTGCTCGCCCTCGATGCACTCGATGACCTGCTCACCGCCCAGCGCGACCGCGCCGCCCGCTGGCGCGCCACGGAAACCAATCGCCAGCCGACGCCCGCCACACTCGCTGCGATGGCCGCGTTCGATGCGGTGCAGCCCGCCGTCACCCAAGCCATCTCGGATTTGGGTAACGCGCTGACAACCGAAGGGGCCGAGGGCGAAACCCTGGCTCGTTACCAAACCCTGCAAGCGGCGCTCAACAGCCTGGACTCAAAGAGCCTGAGCAGCGTCGGCTGGTGGCCGGACGGTTACGATCGTTTCACCCATGCGTTGAGCGCCCTGCAAGCCTTGCGCGAACAGATCGCAATGGACAATCGCCTGACCCTCGCGCCGTGGCTGGAAACCTATTTGCTGACCCAGATTTCCACGCAGCACGCCCCGGACCTGATCGAACGGGTTGGCCGTCTCGCCAGCGTCGGCCAGGCGTCCGTGGTGTCCGGGCAATTCACCCTGCAAAGCCGCCTGCAACTGCGCGACCTGCGCGGGCGTATCGGTGACGCGCGCGAGCAACTGGTGAAAACCGCCAGCCTGCTGGAAGCGCGTTTGCCCAGTGTCCTGCAAACCTGGGCCGGGCAATACCATGACAGCCTCAAGCATCTGGATGCCGGGTTGAAAGTGCTGGATGACGGTGTGTTTGGCAGCAGCATCACCCTCAAGCCGGACGACTTCGAGCGCAGCCTGGACGCCCTGCTCACCGACCTCGCCTCGCTGCGTCAGCAATCGTTGGTGTCGCTGGATCAGCGCCTGGATTACTACCACGGCTCGGCGATTCGTCAGTTCATTGTGGTGGCGGTAGTCTTTGGCTGCCTGCTCCTGGCTGCGCTGTATCTGTTTATCTGCTTGCAGGCTTCGATCCGGCGCAGCGCCAGCGGTATTACCCTGCTGGCCGAAGCTTTGCGCGACGGCAACCTGAGTTTGCAGGTTCCGGTTGAAGGCCGCGACGAACTGGCGGCGATCAGCACGGCGCTCAACGTTGCCGTGGTGCAACTGCGCACCAGCTTGCTGGGGGTCGATCACGAAACCTTGCAGTTGAGCAACGCGGTGCGCACGCTCAATCACCATTCCAGTGGTGCCTTGGGAGAGGTCGAAGCCCAGCAATTGCAGATCAGCCAGATCGCCGCTGCCGCCACGCAACTGGCCGCGACCTCTTTGGGTGTCGCACAAAGTTGCGAACAAGCGTCCGGCAGCGCCCAGCACACCCAACGCATCGCCGCCGACAGCAGCCGTGACAGCCAACGCACCACGGCGAGCATTCAGCAACTCAATCAGCGCTTGAACGACACGGCGGCGGCACTCGGTCGGGTCAGCGAGCAGGGCCAGCAGATTCAGCTGGTGGTGGACACCATTCGTGGCGTCGCCGAACAGACCAACCTGCTCGCGCTCAACGCTGCCATCGAGGCGGCCCGGGCCGGCGAGCAAGGTCGTGGATTTGCGGTCGTGGCCGATGAAGTGCGCAGCCTGTCGCAACGGACGCAGTCTTCAACGGCGCAGATTGCCGGCACGGTCGACAGTTTGCGCAATACGGTCAATGAAGCCGTCAGCCTGATGGAAGCTGCCTGCGGCCAGGCGCAAACCGATGCGCAAGCCGTCACCGGCCTCGGCGAACGACTGGGGGAAATCGCCAGCGCCGTGCAGAGCGTCACCGACACCCTGGCGCAGATCGCTACGGCGGTCGACGAGCAGGCGACCACCGCCGATGAAGTCAGCGGCAACATCCAGCAGGTCGATCAGGCCGCTGTACGTCTGCTCGAAGGCGCGCGCGCGGTGAACCTGGCGGCGGATACCTTGAGTCATGGCAGCAAGGCCCTGAGTGCCAATACCGGGAGATTCCAGCTCGGTTGATGCCCTCCCCCGGTCCGGTTTTTCGGCTCAGGTGGATAAGCGGTTGAAAGCGTAGAGAAATATTTTATATTTACGCTTGACGCATCTGCATTACCGGTGAATAATGCGCGCCACTTGGCTACATAGCTCAGTTGGTTAGAGCATAGCATTCATAATGCTGGGGTCCGGGGTTCAAGTCCCTGTGTAGCCACCAAGTACTAAAAACGGCTTACCGAAAGGTAGGCCGTTTTTTTATGCCTCGAGAAAAGTGCCTCCCTGCGAAAACCTGTGGCGAGGGAGCTTGCTCCCGCTTGAGTGCGTAGCACTCACAAAAAATTGCAGTGCTGCTCGATTTTTGGGGCTGCTACGCAACCCAGCGGGAGCAAGCTCCCTCGCCACAAATGGGGGGCTCTTTGCGTCTCAGACGCGAACCGTCGGCAGCGCCGCCAACGCCCGCTCCCAGATCTGCCACGTACGCAGCCAGACCATCGCCTGCCAGTCGCTGTCGGCGGGATAGAACTGCTCAAGCAGGTTCAACTTGATCTCGCGCCCCACCCCATCACTCGGGTTGCCATGCAGGTGCAGCCATTGGTCATCACGCAGATGCCGGTGAACGTCTGGCCCTGGGTAGGTCCCGCACTCAATCACGAAGGGCATCAAACGCACGTGCGGCACGGCATTGATCAACGCCTGCGAGGTGTAGCCGGTAGCGGTGGCCGCCACACCGGTTTCACTCAGCGTGTCGGCGCCGGTGTGCAAGGTGTAGAGCCATGGGCCATAAATCGCCTGCGCATCGGCCAGCGCGGGATAGGCCTGTTCGGTGATGGTCAGCAACATCGGATGCCCGTACTCCCCGGCGCCCGTGTGCAAGTCGAAACACATGGCGACGTCGGAGTGAGACAGGTGCTTCTGAACAATCTGCTGCAGCGTGCGGTTCGACCAGCTCGGCGCTCGCCCGCCATAAAACAATCCATCGGGGTGGCTGTGCTGCCCTCCCTCGACAATCGACATCACCGCCGGCCAGCCATGCTCGTTGATCTGCGCATTTAGCAAGGCGTCGGCATGATCGCGCGCGGGGCCTTTCAATTCGGTGCAGGCATAGATCTCATGCAGCGCCGCGTAGGCCTGATTGTCCGGCAGCGGCCCGGCGAAGTTCAGGTGATTGCGGTTCAAGTCGATGTTGTCTTCGTTGACCCGCCGCAGCCACGCCGTCCCCCAAGGATTGATCAAGTGGATCATCACTACCGCGACATCCGCCGGCAGCGAGCGCTTGCCCAATTCCTGCAACCACTTGATCTGGCAGCCCGAGCCATAAAAACCTTCGACACCGTGGGTGCCACTGAGCGCAACGAGCAGGCGTTTGGCGGTCGGATCGCCCAGTACCGCCACATCGGTGCTCAACGACTCACCAAATGGCCCTTGAAGCGGATGCGGATACTCAGTCAGCGTTGCGCCTGCCGCGGCCGCTGTTGCCAAAAACAGTTCACGCTGGGCACGGTAGCTGGGCTGGGTGGGAAATTCGTTTTGCATGTCTGCCTCTTGTGATTCTTCTGGCGAGTCGGATGCCCTCGACACTACAGAAAATCCGCCGGCTGATGAAGGACGAAGGCGACTTAACGGTAGGTCTTGGTTTGCGTCGCCTCCTGTCGGTGGTTAGAGTCCACGCATCTTCCTACTGACGGAGTGCCCCGCGTGTTCTCAGCCCTGCACTTGAACCGCTACCGCCTGTCAGCACTTTCGCTGATCGCCGCCGCGTTGACCCTTGCCGCGTGCAACGCCCCACCCTCCTCGACCCTGCCCGTCGCGCCGGAAGCCGCCTCGGGTTTTCGCACCGACCTGCAAACCCGGCACGCCTCGAAACACATGGCGGCCGCGGCAAATCCTCTGGCGGCCGAAGCCGGACGGGCGATGCTGCGTCAGGGCGGTTCGGCGATTGATGCCGCCATCGCGATGCAAGCGGTATTGACCCTGGTCGAACCGCAATCTTCCGGCATCGGGGGTGGCGCGTTGATCGTGCTGTGGGATGGCCATTCCGTACGCACTTACGATGGCCGCGAAACCGCACCGGCCGGTGCCAGCGAAACGCTGTTCCTGCAGCCCGACGGCCAACCGATGCCGTTCACCCAGGCACAGATCGGGGGTCGCTCGGTGGGGACGCCGGGCGTGCTGCGAGCCCTTGAACTGGCCCATCAGAAACACGGTCGGCTGCCCTGGGCGAAGCTGTTCGAACCGGCCATCAAACTGGCGGATGAAGGCTTCGCGATCTCGCCGCGCCTGCATCAGCTTATCACCTCGGATGCGTCCATGAAGCGCTCGCCCGACATGATGGCTTACTTCCGCAATGCGGATGGCAGCCCGAAAGCCGTCGGCGCGCTGCTCAAAAATCCGGCGTTGGCCCTGGCGTTGAAACGCATCGCCCAGGAAGGGCCCGATGCGTTCTACACAGGCGCCATTGCGCAAGAGATCGTCACCAAGGTTCAGGGCCACGCCAACCCCGGCAGCCTGTCGCTCAACGATCTCAAAGGCTACAGCGCCAAAGAGCGTGTGCCGCTGTGCACGGATTACAAACGCTGGCAGGTCTGCGGGATGCCTCCGCCCTCGTCCGGCGGGATCGCCGTGGCGCAGATCCTCGGCACGTTGCAAGCGCTGGAGGCTCGCGACAAGCGCTATGCCCTGGCACCGCTCAAACCGCTCAAGACCGACACGTCAGCGGGCATCGAACCGCCCGCTGAAGCCGTGCACCTGATCTCCGAAGCCGAGCGCCTGGCCTACGCCGATCGCGCGCAGTACGTCGCCGATACGGACTTCGTGCCCGTCCCCGTCAAAGGCCTGGTAGACCCGACGTACCTGGCCAGCCGCGCCGCCTTGATCGGTGATCGCAGCATGGGCACGGCCAGGCCCGGCACGCCTGCGGGCATCCAGGTCGCCTACGCACCCGACCGCTCACCGCTACGAATCTCCACCTCACAAGTGGTGGCGGTCGATGACGAGGGCGGCGCCGTGTCCATGACCACCACCGTCGAATCGGCATTCGGCTCGCACTTGATGGTCCAGGGCTTTATGCTCAACAACCAACTGACCGACTTCTCGTTCATCCCCGAAGAAAACGGGCAAAAAGTCGCCAACCGCGTCGAGCCCGGCAAACGCCCGCGTTCGTCCATGGCCCCGACCCTGATCTTCGACCGCCAGAACGGCGAATTCCTCGCCACCCTCGGCTCCCCGGGAGGCTCGCAAATCATCGAGTACGTCGCCAAATCCACCATAGGCCTGCTCGACTGGAACCTCGACCCGCAAACCGCCATCCGCCTGCCCAACTTCGGCAGCCGCAACGGCCCGACGGAACTGGAAGAGGGGCAGTTCAGCCCGGGATTGATTCAGGCGTTGAAGGACAAGGGGCACAGCGTGAGCGAGATCGACATGACCAGCGGGACCCAGGCGATTGTCCGGGTCAAGGATGCGCAGGGGAAAGCCTCGCTGGCAGGCGGGGCTGATCCGCGACGTGAGGGGGAAGCGTTGGGGGATTGAGTCGTAGTCAGCATGGAAAAGGCTTACCGAGAGTTAGACCTTTTTTCATGATTTTTTACTGTTTGTTGAAAAACTCAACGCCTCCCAGCGTTTACGCTGGGACACCATTATTTCCATTCAGCTTTCGACTTAGTGCAACCAGAAAATAGAGATAATTATTATCTCCATGTCGAAAATAGCCTCTTAAATAGGGCCTATTGAGGGCATCATTAGAGATAATCCTCCGTGGCCTAGAGAAAAATTCCCCATGCCTGAATTTTCCCACCATGACCTCCATCTCCTTAATCCGACTTTCGACTCCCCGTTAGTGGACGTGTTGAGCGAACTGGAACACCTGCGACGGCTACGGCTCGAAGGAGATACACCCGCCCCGGTGTTTTTCCAACTCAAGGATATCTTCCATACCTTGGAAAGCCTGGGTTCAGCTCGAATAGAAGGTAACCACACAACCCTGGCCGACTATCTGGATAACAAAATCGAGGGCAAGGCCGCTGATAGCGACCAATTGCGTGAAGTGGCCAACATCGAAAAAGCCATGAGTTACATCGAAGAAATCATGCGCCCGGGCGAACCGCTGACAGAGCGGATCATCCGCGAAATCCATGCTATGACTGTCGAAGAATTAGAGCGCGAAGGCGATAAAACTCCAGGTGCCTACCGTCAAACCCCTGTGCGAATAGCGCAATCGGAACACCTTCCACCAGAGGCTGTTCAGGTAGCAGGATACATGCAGGAACTGGTGGCCTTCATAAATCAGGATGACCTGCCGAAGTACGACTTGATGAAAGTTGCCTTGGCGCATCACAGATTTGGATGGATTCACCCATTCGGGAACGGAAATGGTCGAGTAGTTCGCCTCCTCACCTACGCACTTCTGATGAAATACGGGTTTAACGTAAACACGGGCGGCCGAGTTCTGAATCCCACCGCCGTTTTCTGCAATGATCGCGAACGCTATTACGCAATGCTCGGCGTTGCTGACACGGGGACAAAAACAGGTCTCGAAACCTGGTGCATCTATGTGCTTAGAGGGGTGAAGGAAGAGATCGCCAAGGTGGACCGACTCACCCACTACACCTACCTCAAGCACTCGATTCTTTTGCCTGCGGTGGCGTTCGCTCGTCAACGCGAATGGATTACCAAAACTGAAGAGGCGGTTCTGGAAACGGCAATCACGGAAGGGATTGTTAAATCTGCAAGTCTGACGAGCAGACTGCCGGGCCTAACTGCCAGTCAACGCACTTATCTGATCAAAAAACTGGTTGGCCAAGGGATGCTCCTTCCGATCAATGAAGGAGCAAGGCAATACACCATTGGGTTCTCAAATAACTATCTGATCAGAGGCGTAATCAAGGGACTTAGAGAGCAAGGATTTATCCCTGCTCCACTGGAAAACCCTTGAAGGTTTATCAAGCCGGCACACCCAAAATAATATGCGACGCCTTGATCACCGCCGTCGCGCTCACGCCCGGTGCCAGCCCCAGTTCTGCCACCGCCTGGCGCGTCACGATCGAGTAGACCTCAGTACCGCCGTCGAGCTGGATGACAACTTCGGCGTTCACTGAGCCGTCGATGACGCTGGTGACTTTGCCTTCCAGGCAGTTGCGGGCCGAGAGGCGAATGTCGCTGGATTCGGTCATCAACATGACCCACGGCGCCTTGACCAGCGCGACCGCTTCCTTGCCGACCGCCAGGCCCAGGTTCTTCACGCTTTCCATGGTCACCACGGCCACCAGTTCATTACCACCCGGCAGCTTCAGCGAGACTTCGGCGTTGACGGCGCCTGGCTGCAATTGACTGATGGTGCCCTTGAAGACGTTGCGTGCGCTGACTTTCATGACGTTACAGCCTCGAATGATTATTGTTGGAATACGTTTAGCGAGAGATCTTCAGCGCCTGCCGCGCCTTGTGTTTCTCCAGCGCCAGATCGATCAAGCGGCTGACGAGGTCGCTGTAACTCATGCCGGCGGCCTGCCACAACTTGGGGTACATGCTGATGCGGGTGAAACCGGGTAGCGAGTTGATTTCGTTGATCAGCACTTCACCGCTGTCGGTCAGGAATACATCGACCCGCGCCAGCCCGGAACAGCCCAGGACGTGAAACGCGTCGACGGCCATGGCGCGAATGCGCTCGCTCGCTTCGACGCTGATATTAGCCGGGACCACGACTTCTGCCGCTTGAGCATCAATGTATTTGCTGTCGTAAGAATAGAACCCGCTACGCACAACGATCTCGCCACAACCGCTGGCAACGGTGTCCTCGTTGCCGAGTACCGCGCATTCAATTTCGCGGCCGCTGACGGCGGATTCGACCAGCACTTTTTCATCGAACCCCAGGGCCAGCTCGACCGCCGCCGCGTATTCAGCTTCGTCAGTCACCTTGCTCACACCCACGGAAGAGCCTTGGTTCGCCGGTTTGACGAACAGCGGCAGGCCCAGCTTGCCCTGCACCTCGGCAAAGCCGATTCGTGTTGCCGTGGCGCGGGTCAAGGTCACGAACGGCGTGACCGCCAACCCGGCATCGCGCAGCAGGCGTTTGCTGATGTCCTTGTCCATGCAGACCGCCGAGCCCAGCACATCGGAGCCGACAAACGGCAGATCGGCCATGCGCAGCAAGCCTTGCAGGCAACCGTCCTCACCCAGGGTGCCGTGGACAATCGGGAAAATCACATCGACGTGCCCCAACAGTTCCTGGCCAGAGGTTTCTACCAGTTGCTGGCTGGCCTTGCCCGGCACGACGGCCAGTTCGCGGTTGGATCGGTTAAGGGCGATCAACGCCGGGTTTTCCTGGTTGAGCAGAAAATTCGAAGGGTCGTTGAGGTGCCAGTGCCCGTGTTTGTCGATGCCGATCAACACCGGCTCGAAGCGTGAGCGATCCAGTGCATCGACAATATTTTTCGCCGATTGCAGCGACACCTCGTGCTCAGCCGAACGCCCGCCAAAAATGATCCCCACCCGCAGCTTGCTCATCAAAACTCCTCAACGATTGGTCACCAGATGCGCACCGAACAACAAGTAGCAACTGCCGGCAAAACGATCCAGCCATTGGCGTGAACGGCTGTAAACGCGAGCCATCCGCCGGCTGGAAAAGATCAGCGCCACGCTGCAATACCAACTGAACGACAACGTCGCCATCGTCAGCACGGCCAGCGCCAGCAGCGTCGGAGGCACGGTCGCGGGCATGGCCGTGGCGAAGATGGTCGCGACGAACAGCGCTGCCTTGGGATTGGTCATATTGCCCAGAAAGCCCTGGCCATACACCGACAGCAAGGTGCGACGGCCTTCTTCGCCAACCGCGCCGCTAACGTCAGCTACCAATGGCGGTTTGCGTTTGAACTGCTTCAAGCCCAGGTAGATGAGGTAACAGCCACCCGCAATTTTGAAGCTCAGGTAGAGCGTCGGCGCCGCGCTGAACAACGACTTGATGCCCAGCCCTCCCGCCAGCCCCCAGAGGACAGTGCCGGTGGCCACGCCCAGCGAGGCCACCACGCCGTGGCGCTTGGAATGATTGGCCGCCAATTGTGCGACGTTGAAAAAGTTCGGTCCCGGCGTCACCACCGCAACCGTCCACAATAGCGCCAGCGACAACAATGGCGCGGCATAGCTCAAGTGAGAGATGTCCATGGTTCAGATCGCAGTGGCTTCAGAGATGTGCACCACATTGCAACATTCCCTCTCGGTTTTCCACCCGCCCGGGGCCTTCCGTCAGTCAGAAGACAGGCGGCGGGTCACTGGGTTAACGTGTTCGGCATCAGGTTCAAGACAACGACACCATGGCCAAGCAAACGCCTCCCCTCGACTGGTTCTACCGCGCGCCCGACATGGGTGGTTTGCAGCGCTTCGAGGCGTTTTTTGCGGGCCACGGCTATGACCTTCACCGCCACGACACCTATGCCATCGGCCGCACCCTGGCCGGCGTGCAGCGTTTCCAGTACCGCGGCGGCTGGCGTCACAGCCTGCCTGGCGGAACGATGGTGCTGCACCCGGACGAAGTCCATGATGGCGAGGCCGGCACCGAGGTCGGGTTCAAATACCGAATGATGTACATCCAGCCGGCGCTGATCCAGCAGATGCTCGGCGGTCAGCCGCTGCCGTTTATCAAAAACGGGCTGTCGACCGACCCTCGATTGTTCGCTGCGACCGACGTGCTGCTGCGAAGCCTCGACGCCCCACTTGATCCACTGGAAGAACAGGACGCGCTGTTCGATCTGGCGCAAGCCTTGAACAGCGCCAGTGGCGTCACCACGGCCCGCACCGGCTTCGACTATGTGGCAGCGGAGCGCGCGCGGGAGTTTATTCACAGTGCCCTGGACCGTACCGTAACGCTTGAAGAACTGGCGCATCACAGCGGTCGGGACCGCTGGAGTCTGTCACGGGATTTTCGCCTGTTATTTGGCACCAGTCCTTACCGCTACCTGACGATGCGCCGACTCGATCTGGTCCGTTCGTTGCTGACTCAGGGCGAGTCGCTGGTCAGTGCAGCGCTGATCGCCGGCTTCACCGATCAGAGCCACATGTCCCGGCAATTCAGCAAGACCTACGGCCTGTCGCCAGCCCGCTGGATGAAAATGCATCGCCGCTGAGCCACGCACAATCGTACAAGAAGCGCACCTTGGCACTGACTATCGTGGTGACACGATCAATCACGAGCGCCGCGTCATGAAAATCTACGACAGCCTGAATTTCGCTGAAAAAATCTCCCGGATCGACTCACACTGGACGCCTCGCGTCATCGCCGAAATGAACGACTACCAGTTCAAGGTGGTGAAGCTGCTCGGGGATTTCATCTGGCACGACCACCTGGACACCGACGAAACCTTCATCGTTCTCGAAGGCCAGTTGCGCATCGACTTTCGCGATGGCCACGTGCTGGTGAACGCCGGCGAAATGTATGTGGTGCCCAAGGGCGTCGAGCACAAACCCTCCGCTGAGCACGAGGTGAAACTGCTGCTGATCGAACCCCGAGGCGTGTTGAACACCGGTGCCAAGGGCGGCGAGCTTACGGCCGAGAACGACATCTGGGTGTGAAGCTTTACGGCTGCAGTTCCTTGCCGTCCACCGGGTCGCCAATCTTCAGGAAATGACCGCCCGCCACGTGATGCAAGGTGCGCAATGCATCTTGCCCCTCGAAGTGCCAGCGACCGTCGCTGAACACACGTTCGTCGGCCTGGGCGGCAATCACTTCGGCGAGGAACAGATCGTACTGCTGGTGATTACCGGGCTCAGGCAGCAACCGGCATTCCAGCCAGGCGACGCACCCTTCGAGCATCGGTGCGTCGACCAGCTCCGCGGCGAAGGTTTGCAAACCATAGACCTGAAACTTGTCCCGGCCTTGGTCCCGATTCAGTTCAAGGCCGGACGTCGAGCCGACGGTCTGGACAATGTCGGCCTGAACCGCGCAAGGCACGTTCAAGACGAACGTGCCTGAGGCTTCCAGCAATTGGCGGGTCCAGGTGGATTTGTCCAGCACCACGGCAATTTTCGGAGGTTCGAAATCCAGCGGCATCGCCCAGGCGGCAGCCATGATATTGCGCTGGCCGTCATGGGCCGCGCTGACCAGCACGGTCGGCCCATGATTGAGCAGGCGATACGCCTTGGACAACGGAACCGGGCGGCGGTGGGAAACGCTCATGATGGCTGCTCCTGGAAAAGAGCCGATTGTAGCGATATCCGCCCGGTTGGCATCAAGTCGATAGCTGATTGGCAAACTGCCCGACCGCGTTCACCACTTTCTTCGCCCCGTCCTGAATCTCGACGATCACGGTCCCCGCCTCGGCCGCCAGCGCCAGGCCCTGTTCCGCCTGAAGCTTGCCATCGGTAATCAGGGCCACGGCGTTGCGGGCCATGTCCTGGTTCTGACGCACCACGCCGACAATTTCATCGGTGGCCTGGCTGGTGCGCGAAGCCAGTTGGCGAACCTCGTCAGCCACCACGGCAAAACCACGCCCTTGTTCGCCTGCCCGGGCCGCTTCGATAGCAGCGTTGAGCGCCAGCAAGTTGGTCTGTTCGGCAATGCCACTGATGGTTTTGACGATGGTGCCGATCACCAGCGATTGCTCGTTCAGGGCTTCGATACCATCGCCAGCGGTTTGCATGTGCTTGGCCAGGTCACGCAACACATTCACCGCTTGTGTTACCACGGCATTGCCGCGCTGGGCACTGTTGTCGGTTTGCTGGGAAGTGCTGTAGGCAATGTTGGCCGCATCAGCCACGGCCTGCTCCTGATTGACCTGATCGGTAATCACCGTGGCGAACTTCACCACTTTGTAGAGTTTGTTATTGGCATCCACCACCGGGTTGTAGGAAGCCTCCAACCAGACTGTGCGACCGTGGCTGTCGACACGTTTGAATCGGTCGGCGACATACTCGCCGGTGTTCAAACGGCGCCAGAAATTCTGATACTCGGCGCTGTTGTAATCCTCCGGCAGGCAGAAGGTACGGTGATGTTTGCCCTTGATTTGCGCGAGGCTGTAACCCATACCGCTGAGGAACCGATCGTTGGCTGTCAACACGCAGCCATTGAGATCGAACTCGATCACAGCCGTCGAACGCACCAGCGCGCCGATCAGGTTTTCGTGTTCGCGGGAGGCTTCGATGGTGCGCGTCAGGTCGCTGGAATAGATCGAGAATCTCTGGATGCGGCCACCTGCGCTGCGTATCGGCTGCACTATCGAGCGCAACCAGGCTTCCTGGCCATTGCCGCGCAACAAGCGCACCGCACCGGCGAAGTGCTCGCCACGGGTCAATGCAACCTTGAAGCGGTGGTGAAAATCATCGGACTTCACGTGGGCCGGGACGAAGTCTTCGATGTGTTGGCCGACCAGTTCGCTGCTCTTGTAGAACATCTCACCGAGAAAGTTTTGGTTGGCCGATAGCACCCGTCCTTCGTCATCGAGGGTCAGGACCAGCATCTCGCTTTCCAGACTTTCCTTCACTTGCTGAAGGCAGGAGAGTTCTTCGCGAAGAGCCGACAACTCTTCCTTCAAGCGTTTGTTGAACATGGGAAAGCACCGATGGACAGGGATAGAAAGCGGAATGCAGCCTAGCCATCGGCTTTGGAAATATTTTCTGAAGTGCTTTTACGGTTTGTCCTACAAAAAAGTGGCGGCGAGCAGGTTGCCGCCTTGACTCAGATCGCGCCTGCGGCCGGGCAATGTCCCGTTCTGGGCAGGCGCGCGCCAAAATACGCGGCGCTGCTTACGCCGACCGCGCCCATCACCGCGCAAAACATCACGCAGATCCACGGGCTCCACGGCATCAGACCGATCAGCAACAGCGGCGTGAGACTGGCCCACGTGGCGTAGGCAATGTTGTAGGTGAATGAAATGCCCGAGACGCGAATCCGCGCCGGGAACAGGCTGACCATCACCGACGGCACCGCGCCGACGACCCCGCACCCCAGGCCCGCCACCGCGTACGCCAGGCCAACCCATTCACCACCGCCAATCAGGCAGCTGTAGAGCACGCCAATCCCCAGCGGCAGCAACAGGCTGTACACCATGACCGTCCGCCAGGCGCCGATGCGGTCGACCAGCAGTCCGGCGAGCACGCAGCCAATGTTCAAAAAAACGATACCGAGGGCGCTGAGGGCAAAGGTATGGCCGGCGGTCATGCCGAAGGTTTTCTGCATCATGGTCGGTGTGATGACCACGAACACCACCACCGCCGACGTCAGCACGCAGGTGAGGATAAGCGCCGGCAATATGGCCAGGCGATGTTCACGCAGGACGGTGCGCAGCGGCAGTTCGACCGCCGCCTCGCGCTGCGCCTGCAGGGCCATGAACACCGGTGTTTCGCTGAGCCAGCGGCGCAGCCAGACACCGATCACTCCGAACACGCCGCCCAGCAGGAACGGGTAACGCCAGGCGTAATCGAGGATTTCGGCGGGCGTGAACGCCTGTGCCAGGAACGTCGCCGTCAATGCGCCGATCAAGTAGCCAAAGGTCAGCCCGGCCTGCAAAAAACCCAGGGCATAGCCGCGATGGCCGACCGGTGCATGCTCGGCAACGAACACCCAGGCACTGGGCACTTCGCCACCGACCGCCGCGCCCTGGAGGATGCGCAAGGCCAACAGCAGCAGCGGCGCGAAATAGCCGATCTGGGCGTAGGTCGGCATGATGCCGATCAGCAGGCACGGTAGCGCCATCAGCAAAATGCTCAGGCTGAACACCTTCTTGCGCCCCAGTCTGTCGGCGAAGTGCGCCATCAGAATCCCGCCCAATGGCCGCGCGAGGTAGCCGGTGGCAAAGATCCCGAAGCTTTGCAGCAGGCGCAGCCATTCGGGCATTTCCGGCGGAAAGAACAGCTGACTGAGGGTCAGGGCGAAAAATACGAAAATAATGAAGTCGTAAATTTCCAGCGCGCCGCCGAGGGCCGCGAGCCCCAGGGTTTTGTAGTCCGAGCGACTGAACGGCGTCGGGCGCGAGTCGGTGTTGGCAGTCATGAAGAGAACTCTGGCATAGGCAAAAAACCAAGGCGCCCATGGTCTACGCAAACGCGCCCACGGACAACCCGTTAGACCATAGTCCCATACGCCTGAAACAGCGCCGCAAAAAGCCTCCTATTGTTTTACTGTGGGCGCCTGTCCAAACGGGCCTTTGCCGCCCTGAAGACCACAACAAACATAAAAATTCGAGGTACTCCCGTGGCCGCTGATATCGAAGATAGCCGCTATGCCCGCTTTGCCCTGCGCTGTTCAAGTTTTGCCGAAAAGTGGTTCCCCGATTCCTGGGTGTTTGCTGCGCTGGCGGTGATTATTGTCGCCGTGGCGACCATGGCCATGGGCGCCAAGCCCACCGATGCGGCCATGGCGTTTGGTGACGGGTTCTGGAGCCTGATCCCGTTCACCATGCAAATGGCGTTCGTGGTCATTGGTGGTTATGTGGTGGCCAGCTCGCCACCGGCGGTAAAACTGATCGATCGTCTGGCGCGCATTCCGAAAAACGGCCGTTCCGCCGTGGCCTGGGTCGCGCTGATTTCCATGGTCGCGTCGCTGTTGAACTGGGGTCTGTCGCTGGTGTTTGGCGGTTTGCTGGTCCGCGCCCTCGCCCGCCGTACCGATCTGAAAATGGACTACCGCGCCGCCGGCGCTGCGGCCTACCTCGGTCTCGGTGCCGTGTGGGCCCTGGGCCTGTCGTCGTCGGCCGCGCAATTGCAGGCCAACCCGGCCAGCCTGCCACCGTCGATTCTGTCGATCACTGGCGTGATCCCCTTCACTCAAACCATTTTTCTCTGGCAGTCCGGCGTGATGTTGCTGGCCTTGATCGTTATTTCGCTGATCATTGCCTACGCCACCGCCCCCGGCCCGAACACGGCGCGTGATGCCAAGGCGTGTGGCATCGACCCAAGCTTCAACCTGCCGCCGCTGCAACCGCGCACCCGCCCCGGCGAATGGCTGGAACACAGCCCGCTGTTGACGATCCTGCTGGTGCTGCTGGCCGCTGGCTGGCTGTTCCATGAGTTTTCGACCAAACCGGCCATCAGCGCCATCTCGGGCCTGAACACCTACAACTTCCTGTTCCTGATGCTCGGCGCCCTGCTGCACTGGCGCCCGCGCAGCTTCCTCGACGCCGTGGCCCGTGCGGTGCCGACCACCACGGGCGTGCTGATCCAGTTTCCGCTGTACGGCTCGATCGCGGCGCTGATGACCACGGTCAAGGGCTCAGACGCCCAGACCCTGGCGCACCACATCTCGACGTTCTTCGTCAGCATCGCGTCCCACGACACTTATGCGCTGCTGATGGGGGTGTACTCGGCCATCCTTGGCTTCTTCATCCCGTCCGGCGGCGGCAAGTGGATCATCGAAGCGCCGTACGTCATGCAAGTGGCCACCGACCTGAATTACCACCTGGGCTGGGCCGTGCAGATCTACAACGCCGCCGAGGCCCTGCCGAACCTGATCAACCCGTTCTACATGCTGCCACTGCTGGGCGTGCTGGGACTGAAGGCTCGGGACCTTATCGGATTTTCGTTCGTGCAATTGCTGGTGCACACGCCGCTGGTGCTGTTTTTGCTGTGGGCGTTGGGGACGACGCTGACGTATACGGCGCCGGTGATGCCGTAAAAAGAGTTGATTGCACCTGCTCTGAAGCGGGTGCAATCAGGCTTGATCGGTGGGTAACACCTTCAGAAGCTCAGGCAACGCCGTCTGAACGGTGTCCCACACTACTTCCAAATTGATATCGAAGTAGCCATGGGCAATGCGATTACGCATCCCCCTCATACTGCGCCATGGCACCTGGGTATTCTGGGCAGCGTACTCGGCGTAGCGATCCATGATCTTGGTCGCGGCCTCTCCAATAATGATGAGACTCATGATGACGGCTTGCTGTGTACGTTTATCGTCGAAGAACTCTTCTTTACTCAAACCTTCGACAAACACCAGAGCATCGCCTGCGGCCTGACGCATATGATCCAGGTAGTCGGCGAGTCGGTTATCGGTCATACGGGGCGAGCCTGTTCAAGCACTTTCTGGCGAAACTTCAAAGGAAGATCTGCCGGCGTCAGCAGATCAACGCTGACCCCGAGTAAATCTTCGAGCTCTACTTGAAGCCCGCCCAAGTCGAAAAGCGTGGCACCAGGAAGAGCATCTACCAGTAAATCCAGGTCACTGCCCTCTCTATCCGTGCCGAGTAATGCGGAGCCGAACACTCGTGGATTGGAGGTGCGAAATCTTCCGACGACTTCGCGGACGGCTGCTCGTTTTAGATCCAGTGCAATAGACGGTTTCATAATTGGCCTTTGCCAAGTCCGGTATTGCGCCAGTCTAGCAGTGCTTGGGCAGGGTAAACACCGCACAACCTGTAACCCCTCTGTCACATCCCGCTGCTAGCGTCCCGCCGAAACATGTTGCAACAAACTCGGCAAAAGGGATTCGGCATGAACGACGAAAAAGACGGCAGCGACGTACCTTCCCCTGAATCCGACAATCCCGCCGACACCAGTCGCCGACGTTTCCTCGGTGGTGTCGCAGTCCTTGGCGTGGGCGCGACGCTTTCTGCCTGCGGTAGCCCGAATGATGAATCAGGCAAACCGGTCGAACGTCCTTTATCCCCGGCGGAGCTGGATAAAGCCCTGCACGATCAGGTGAAAACCGTGGTCGTGATCTACGCCGAGAACCGCAGTTTCAACAACCTGTTCGGCGACTTCCCCGGCGTCGAGAAACCGTTGTCCGCCCTCAAGCCGGCGGACTATCAACAACGTGATCGCGACGGCAGCCTGTTGCAGACCTTGCCGCCGGTGTGGGGCGGCGTGCTGCAGATTGGCCCGCAAACCCTGGATGGCGTCACGTACCCGAGTGAAACCCAGTTTCAGGAAAATCTGCCCAACGCACCGTTCGCCCTCAAGGGCCCGAACGCCGAGGACTTGCCGTTTGGTCTGGTGACGCGTGACCTGTGGCATGTGTTCTACCAGAACCAGATGCAGATCAACGGCGGCAAGAATGACGGCTTCGTCGCCTGGGCCGACTCAGGCGGGCTAACCATGGGCCACTACGCGCAGAGCCGCTATTCCCTGCGACTGTGGGACGTTGCCCAGGAGTTCGTGCTCTGCGATAACTTTTTCCAGGGAGCGTTCGGTGGCTCGTTTCTCAACCACCAGTACCTGATCAGCGCGACCGCACCCTTCTACCCTGACGTCGCCAACTCGGTGGCCAAGTCGATGATTGCGGCATTGCAAAGCGCCGATCCGGCAGACCCACGCCTCAAGCCGCTGGAGAAATCCCCGGCCAGCGCCATGACCGGGCCACCGCAATTCGGCCCCAGCGCGCTGACGCCGGATGGCTACGGCGTCAATACGCTCGCCCCACCCTACTGGCCGACGTGGATTCGCGACCCGGAACGCCCCGAGTACTCCAAGCCTGACTTGCCGAACGTCATGGTTCCACAAACCCACGAGCACATCGGCGACAAGCTCTCGAAAAAGAACATCGATTGGGCTTGGTACGCCGGTGCCTGGCAGGCGACGCTGGACCAATACAAGGATTCGGGCGGCATTCCGAAAATCCCGAACTTCCAGTACCACCACCAGCCGTTCAACTACTTCAAGCAGCAAGGCCCGGAGAACCCGGCGGAGCGCAACAAACGTCTGCGGGATGCGGGGCTGGGCGACGAATCGAGCAGCAACAAATTCTTCGCCGATGCCGAGGCCGGCAAGCTGCCGGCGGTGAGTTTCTACAAACCCCAGGGCAACCTGAACATGCACGCCGGTTACGCCGATGTGGCCTCCGGCGACCGGCACATTGTCCGCGCCCTGAAAGTGCTGCGCGAAAGCCCGCAGTGGAAAAACATGGTGGTGGTGGTCACGGTCGACGAGAACGGTGGCTGGTGGGATCACGTCACGCCGCCCAAGGGCGATCGCTGGGGGCCGGGCTCGCGGGTGCCGGCGCTCGTGGTGTCGCCGTTCGCGCGCAAAGGCACGGTGGACCATACGGTATATGACACGGCGTCGATTCTGCGCTTGATTACCCGGGTATTCGGTCTGGAGAAACTCGACGGGCTCAAGCAACGCGATGAAGCGATGATCGCTCGCGGGCAGAAGGCGATGGGGGATTTGACCAACGCCCTGCATTTTACGGGCTGAATGAATTAATTCGGCTTTGTTCCCTGCAAAAAGGCCAATCCCGGCAACTGGATTGGTCTTACAAACAGCTTCGGTTTTGCCTGACACAACACCAGGCAAGGTCCTATCTCCAATGCAGAGATCACCACGCTAGACTTCGACGGAGCAACACAACTTCTAAAACCGCGTTAACCAAGGACGGAAAAGAAAATGCCTTTAACATCGAAATCGCTGGAAGAAATGATCAATGAAATTTACCAGGATGGCAGAGTTTCATTCGTAGAATATAAAGCCTTGCGCGATGATGCCGACAGACGCATGGAGGCTGTCATTCGTGAGTTCGGGCAGCACAACACTGTGACGGCGTTTCAAAAAGCCATGGATGTCGCCATGCAGTTATTGCAGCTGGCAATTATCGATGCAAAGAAAGCCAAACTGACCGACACCGGCGAAGCCATCGTTAAAGATGCCGTTGTCGCTCAAGTAGAATATTTGCGCGTCGGAAGTGATTTAGCTCTGCATCTGTTGTAACACCACGCTCATGCGTTGGCCCGCCGCTAAAGAGCGGCGGGCCCATGCAGGGCGGCTCTTCGATTCCTGCACCCGGGCTGTACAACCAGAGCGCTTTACAACGGCTGGAACGGACGCAAGCGGTACTGCGGCGGCAATTGCTCAAAACCGCTGATGGTCGTGTTCAGGCTTTTCCAGCGGCCGTCCTTGATGCCGTAGATGCAACCATGGATCGACAGCTTCTGCCCGCGATGCCACGCGTTTTGCACGATGCTGGTGTGGCCGACGTTCGCCACCTGCTGGATCACGTTGAGTTCACAGAGGCGGTCGACCTGTTCTTCTTCGGTCGGCAACCCCGCCAGCTCTTCACGCTTCTCATAGTAGAGATCACGAATCGAGCGCAACCAGCCGTCGATCAGGCCCAGCTGGCGATCCTGCATGGAGGCCCGTACGCCACCGCAACCGTAGTGCCCGGTAACCAGGATGTGTTTGACCTTGAGCACGTCCACCGCGTACTGAATCACCGACAGGCAATTGAGGTCGGTGTGCAGTACCACGTTGGCCACGTTGCGATGCACAAACAGGTCGCCGGGCAGCATGCCAACGATCTCATTGGCCGGTACGCGGGCGTCGGAGCAGCCGATCCACAGGTATTCCGGCGTTTGCTGACGGGCCAGCTTGGCGAAGAAGTCAGGATCTTCTTTGGTGATCGCGTCTGCCCAGCGTTCGTTGTTATCAATCAGATCTTGTAATTCGTTCATGCAATGAAGCCTCGTGAATAATGCGCTGGTTTGACAATCGACCGTCTGTCGGGGTCACGCGTCAGATGCAAATTGCCAGTGCTCCATGCCGGCGGAATTCTCGGCAGCCCAGTGGGTCCACCCTAGTAAGGCCCACAGTATGAGGAATTGCCATGAATGATTCACGACGTCCGTTCGATGCAACGCAGCCCGAGCCGATTGACGACAACGAAGACCGCATGGGTTCGATTCATGAGCTGGATTTTGACGAGGAAGAACCCAGCGCCAAAATCGGCGACGAGCTGCCGGAAGCCGAACGCGAACAGCTTATGCCCAGGGAACGCGTGCGGGAAGCGGGCATGACAGGTGCCTCGACCGCTGACCATGAACCCACTGATGACGACATGAGCCCGGAAACGTTGATCCTTGAGGACGGGGCGCGAGATGCCCATGAGACGGGTGATGGTGGTCAGGCCGATTGGGATTTGAGCATTGTCGATGAAGACGACATTGGCGGGGGTAATGGGTTGGATGAAGAGGAGTTGGCGCGGCGCGATCCGATGGATGGTCAACGGTAATCTTCGTTGCCCGTTATGCCGCCATCGCGAGCAGGCTCGCTCCCACAGGTTTTATGTTCGACACAAATCCAGTGTGGGAGCGAGCCTGCTCGCGATGCTTTTACACAGGTTCAGTCAACCAACGTGCAGGCCATGACCACGGCATCTTCCCTGCCGCCCACCGCCGGATAGTAATCCCGACGCCGCCCGATCTCGTTGAATCCATACCGCTCATACAACCGGAACGCCGACCGGTTGCTGTCGCGCACTTCAAGGAAACACTCCCGCGCCTCAGCCTTGTAGGCAATCGACATCAGGTGCTCCAGCAGCGTCAACCCCAGGCCACGGCCCTGGTTTTCCGGCTTGACGGTGATGTTCAGCAGATGGGCTTCATCAAGAATGATCTGCACCACACCATGGCCCACCTGCTGCTGGCCTTCGAACATCAGCCAGATCTGGTACTTGCCCAGCCCATCCAGAAAAATCCCGCGAGTCCAGGGATGGCTGTAGGCCGCGAATTCAATTTTCAGTACAGCGTCCAGGTCTGCCTCGGTCATCGGGCGAAACGATACAGCGTCACTCATTCGATTCTTTCCAGCGCGCCATCAGCCGACGCATGGCTTGCCAGACATCAGCCTTACGCTGTGGCTCTTCCATTAATAATTCCAGGCCCGGCAGGGCCCAGACCGAGCCCAAGCCTTCGACCTGGAGTTCGCGATTGAAGGATTCGGCGTTCGCCTCACCGGCAAACCGCACCGCCGGCAGGCCGATCAGCCACACGCAGACACAAGGCGCGTCTTCCAGTCGGGCCGAAAGAAAACCTTGTACGAAGTCGCGGGCCGCGTCCGGACCTTGATCCATGGTGCCGCGAGCCAACAGTGGCCAGCGCACCGGCTCGCCGACGATCTGCGGGCTGTCCGGCAGACCGGCGGCACGCAACATATCCTTGAGCAGCAGATACGCGGGGTCGCGGGTCTGGAACGCTTCGCCTGTGGGTAACTCCACCAGCAGCAGGCAGCGACCGGCGCGCAGCAATTGCAGGGCGAAGCGCGGCGGTGGCACGACCGGCGCCTTGACCGCGACCGGGGCCTCCTCCTCTTCAACCTTGGCGTTGGTGCGGGTACTGGCCAAGGATGGCCGAGGCACCTCGATTTTCACCCGTTCGGCCGGTTTGACCACGGGCTCCACCGGCGCATCAGCCACAGTCGCACGCGCAACCGGGGCGACGACCAGCGGTTCGGGCATCTCCAGCAGCTCGGGCCTGGAAGGCGCGGCGAAGGGCAATTCGGTGCGCGGCAGCCAGTTGACCACCTGCATGGCGGTCAAATAGGCGCGGCGACGGGACTCGATAAGCAAAGGTCGGCCACTTGTGGATAACTAAAGTGCGGTGATTCTACCGCCCTTCGCTCAAGATCGCCCGCGCTTGATCGATACTCTTTCCCTTAGAAACAGCTACAGCCCGTCCCGAGAGTGAATCGCATCGGCCCCGATGCAGTACAATCGCCGCTTTTAATCGCCAACCAGCCGGCCATTCCGATGATCGAACCCAAGCGCGTCTTGCGCGCCCTCGCTGAACACTGGGCACTTCTGGAGCCACTGTGCGAGCACTTCGACCAAGGCACCTTGAGCCTCAACGAACTGCGCACGCAACTGGCCGCCCAGCAACTCGACAGTACGCCGCAGGACATCACCAGCCTGCTGGACGTGTGGATCCGCCTCGACATTCTGGTTCCCGTGGCGAAAAGCCCGAACCGTTTCGAGCTCAACGCGCAGATCCACGACTTCCTCGCGTACCTGCGCCGTGAGCACCGTCTGGGCCTGTGCCTGGAAATCGAAGCCTACTTGCGCCACCTCGAGCGCCTGGCTGGTTACATTCAGGATGCGTTCGACATTCGCGATGGCAACGACTTGGCGCGCCAATTGCGCCTGCTCGACATGCGCGTGCGCGATGTGTTGAAAAAGCTCGCCAACGACGAACAGGCGCTGGTGGCCGTCGCCGAACGCGCCAAGACCAGCGACCGGCAGATTCCGCTACGTCAGCGCTACGCCGAAGTGCTGGCGACCTGGGATGAATACGTCGAGCCGATGATCCAGTTGGTCAACGCCGACGGCGCCTTCGAACAAGGTGTGCGCAAGGTCGAAAACGTCCTGCTGAAAATGCTCACCGAGCAACAACGCCTCGGGCATCTGGTCGATGACGACATGCTGTTGCGCACCCATGCGCGCATCCTCGAAATGCAGACCAGCGCCCAGTTGACCCTGCGTCATGCCCGTGAATTGCTGTTGCCGCTGCGTGAAGAGGCCCGTCGCCACAACGCCGTGACCCGAGGCGCCGCGCTGGCGTTGGCGGCCATCCGTCGCAAAGGCATCGATGCAGTACCGCAAGCGGCGATGCCAATGTTTACCCGTCCGCAAAGCACGTTCCTGGGCAGCGCCAGTCAGGTCGAAGCCTACGTGTATGCCTTGGCCCGATTCGAGCCGAAACCGGCCCGTTTTCCCAAGGCCCACAAGACCCAGAAAGGCGAAGCACCGCGCGCGCCACGCACGGTTCGGGAAATGCTCGAACGTTGCGAAGACGCCCTGCCGATGCCGGACCTGATGACCTGGCTGCTGGAGCAGGAGCCGAACGGCGCCACCGACGAATTGCTGTATTGGTTCTCGCGCCTGTCGCGAGAAAAACGCTTCAAACGCGAGCGTCTGGAACGCCGCGATTACCACACTCACGAGCACCAGGTCAGCCTGCGCTCCTTCGCCCTGCTCTCGGCCGGCGACACCGCCGCCGAGGATTCTGCGAGCATCCCCCATGCATCTTGATCTATCCGAACTGTCCCAGCTGGCGCCGATCTTTCGCGAGCTGTTCAAGGGCTACCACGTCAGCCGCCGCGATCCGGAGCTTTACGCACAGCTGTCGAACTTCCAGGACCAGTACCGCACCCTGTTCAGGGCGCTGGGTTTCGAACTGGTTTGCGACACCCGTGGTTTCTACTATTTCGTGCCGGACCTCGCCGCAGCGGCGGTGAACAAGACCGCGCAACGCCTGGCGCTGTTCACCTTCATCCTCGTCGAACACCTGGCCGATCAGGGCCGTGACCCGGTCGCCGTGCTGGATGGCGGTAGTCTTGGGCGTGATGAATTGCCGTCGCTGTTGGAGAAGTATCGCGACCTGTTCATCCAGGCCGAAGTGCAGACCGTCGAAGAACTCGAAGAAAAGATCATGCGCCGCATGACCCAGCTCGGTTTCGCCGGCGAAGAAAACGGCATCTACCGTTTCCTGCCGCCGATGCACCGCTTCCTCGACGTCTGCCTGTCAGTCCAGCAGGACCGCGATCTGGCGGCCAGCCTGCACAGCGTGTTGCCGCTGCCGGTACCGGTGTTGATCGACGACGACAGCGACGAAAAACTGCTGCAAACCGATGATCCGCTGGACCTCAGTGACTTCGAAGAAGAAAGCGAAGAAGACGCCATGGCCCGCGCCATCGCCGAAGAACAGGAGACCGACGCATGAGCAAGGAACGCTACGGCATTCGCCGCTTCGCCCTTTTGAACACGGCCGGTTACAGCCTTGGCCTGTTTCCGTTGGAAGAACCGTTGTCGGTCTACGGCGCGAACAACCTCGGTAAATCCGCCTCGATCAACGCCTTGCAGTTCCCGATTCTGGCGCGCATGTCGGACATGAGTTTCGGCAAGTACAGCCTGGAACAATCCCGTCGTTTTTACTTTGCCTCGGACACCAGTTACATCCTGGTTGAAGTCTCGCTGCCCCACGGCCCACATGTGATCGGCGTGGTTGGCCGTGGCCCGGGCGGTGGTTTCGGCCACCAGTTCTTCGCCTACGCCGGCAAACTCGACCTGGCTCACTATCAGAAAAACGACACCTGCCTGCGCCAGAAAGAATTGTTCACCAACCTTGAACGCGAAGGCCTGAAAGCCTACGAGCTGAAGCCTGATGAACTGCGGCGCTTGCTGGTCGGCGGTCACACCTCGATCCCGCTGGACCTGACGCTGATCCCGCTACGCTCCACCAGCGAGCAGAGCCTGAAGACCTTCCGCGCGTTGTTCATCAACTTGCTGCACATGCGTGAAATCACCGCGGCCAAGCTCAAACAGCTGTTCCTCGATGCGTTCGAACACAGCCTGCGTTCCGGCAGTGTCGATTACATCGCCGCGTGCGAAGAAGCCTTCCGCGATGTACGACGCATGGAGCAGGACTACAACTCGCTGGTCACCGCCGGCCCATTGGTCGAAGCCCTCGCGGCGGGCGTGACTCAGCGCAATATCCTGCGCGGCAAACTGCACCGGATCTCGCCACTGCTCGACTCCCTGCTCGGCACCTGGTCGGACTACGCCAGTGCGCGCAAGGAAGAGCTGACGATTCAGGCCGAGCATTACCGCAACGAGCAGGACGCACTGCAAAACGATCAACGCGGCGGCACCCAGGAGCTGATGCGTCTGGAGCGGGAAATCACCGGCATCCAGCGCTGGCTTGGCGAATTGTCGGTGCTCAAGCATCGCTTCGCGCTGGTCGATGACGTCAAAGTGCTCGAGCAGCAACTGCTCGCGGCCAAGGATGCTCACGATGAACTGGCCGGTGCGCTGGCCCAGTCGCGGCAGTTCAGCGCCGAGGACCTGGAAGAGCGTCTGCGGGACCTGGAAAAACGCCTGAAGTCGGTAAAGCAGCAACTCGATCACGCCGACAACAACAGCTACGCCCGTCTGCGCGAGGAGTTCTCGCAGCAGGACGTCGAACGCTTGATGCGTCTGTTCAACAGCGCGCTGTTCAGCCTGCCGCTCGGTGAGCATGGCATTACGCTGGACGAGGACGGTCAGTGGGTCAAATCCATGGAGCTGATTCTCGACGGCTTCAAAGGCGAGCGTTTCGAAGTGCCAGGGCTGTCCATCGACATCTCGCACATCGAGCCGCCGGCCCTGCAAGCCCTGGCCGACCGTGCAGCATTGCGCGATCAGAAGGAGCGCCTGGAGAAAGAACTCAAGCAGCTGAAAACCCAGGCCGCCGTGGCCGCCGACCGCGCCGCGAGCAAGACCCAGACCGAAGCGCTGTACCAGCAAGTTCTGGATGCGCAGAAAGCCCTGGAAGACTTCCGTCGCGCGCAAACCCTGAGCGCCGAGGAAGACGACAAGCTTGAGCAACTGGCGCAGATGGAAGCCGCGCAGGAAGAATTGAAGCGTTCCAGCGACGCCTTCACCGAGCGCGTCCAGCAACTGTCGGCCAAGCTGCAATTGGTCGGCCGTCAGATCGGCGACATGGAAGCCAAGCAACGTACCCTCGACGATGCACTGCGTCGCCGTCAGCTGCTGCCGGCAGACCTGCCGTTCGGCACCCCGTTCATGGACCCGATCGACGACTCCATGGACAATCTGCTGCCGCTGCTCAATGACTATCAGGACAGCTGGCAGGGTTTGCAGCGCAGCGACGGTCAGATCGAAGCGCTGTACGCTCAGGTGCGCCTCAAAGGCGTGGCCAAGTTCGACAGCGAAGATGATATGGAGCGTCGCCTGCAACTGCTGATCAATGCGTACGCGCACCGCACCGATGAAGCGCTCACCCTCGGCAAGGCGCGTCGTGCAGCGGTGACCGACATCGCCCGGACCCTGCGCAACATCCGCAGCGACTACGACAGCCTCGAGCACCAACTGGCGCTGTTCAACCGCGAGATCAACAAGCGTCAGGTCTCCAACCTGCAAAGCTTCCGCATCGTGCTCGCGCCGAACAAGGAAGCCCTCAAGCACATCGACCAGATCATCCACAGCGCCGGCCAGTACGAGGAAGGCGAAACCCTGTCCGTGTTCGACCTGAGCCAAAGCGCCGATCAGGACAACAAAAACGAAGAGGCCAAGGAATATTTGGCACGTCTGGTGGCGGCGAACCACAACCAGCTCGGCCTCAAGGACTTGTTCGAATTGGCGTTCGAGATCACCAAGGTCAACGGTCAGCCGGTGATCCACACCGATATCGACGGCGCGGCATCCAACGGCACCACCATGACCATCAAGGCGCTGACCAACATGTACTTGTTGCTGCACTTGATGGACCGCGACCAGGCCGGTCGTGTGCGCCTGCCGTACTACCTCGATGAGGCGGCGGACATCGACGAGAAGAACCAGGCCGCGCTGCTGGAAACCAGTCTGCAACTGGGTTTCGTGCCGATCCTGGCGAGTGTGAAGCCGCAGGTGTGCGCCAGTGTCGCGATTGACCTGGAAGGCGGCAGCGGCCCGAACGGGATCTACATCGATGAGGCGGACTGGAAGTACATTCGTCGCCACGATGAGGTGAAGGCTGTGGTTAATGTTGAGGCGGATGAGCCTGAGCTGGATGCAGTTTGAGGTAAATCGTCAGGTATGAAAAAGGCCGCGATCCATTGGATCACGGCCTTTTTTGTGGGCTTTCGTTTGTATCTTTGGCGGCAGCGCGGCCGCCAATCAACTACTTGCCGAGCGAAATCTTCGGCGCCCAGGTCAGCCACTCATCCTCAAACTTGTCGAACAACGGGAACGTCTGCTCCGCCCGTGCAGGGCTGCCCATGCGGTCACCGTCCGGTGTGGCAAAGGCGATACCGCCCTGAATCAACGTTTCCAGCGATTCAGTGCGCACTGTCGCACCTTTGAACAAGCCATAGTCGAAACCGAAACCGCTGGTGTTCCAGAAACGCGTACCGCTGCGCACGAGCGGCGCGTACTTGGGCTCGATCAGAATGTGCACCAACACACGGTCAGCGGTCTGACCCAGCTCATAGCCCGTCACTTTGCCGACAGTCACTTCACGATAGGTCACCGGCACACCGGTTTTCAGCGAACCACGGCGGGCAGCACTCAGCACCAGACTCAGACCGGCTTCCTGAGTGACCGTTTCCGGTGGATTGGCCAGGGCCACGAAATTCTTCTGTGGGCCGAGGTTCTTCGCTGCAGGCTGAACTTCGATGTATTGCCCGGTTACCAACGTCTCCAGGTTGGACGTCTTGATCAACCCCAGCTCAGGCTTGACCACCCAGAACTGACTGCCAACCCGAGCAATACGCTCAGGCACTTCGGTGATCCGCGCGGTGAGCATTACCGATTGCAGGTCATCAGAGAGGTCGACGTCTTCGATCTTGCCGACGTCCAGGCCTTTGAATCGCACAGGAGTGCCGGTGCGCAAACCATCGGCGCGATCAACCTTGATCGTGACCACGGCGCCTTTCTGGTTGGCGTCGTCATGGCTGGCGAACAGACGGAAACGCGGAATCCGTTTCTGCAACGGAGCCTTGGCTTGCGGAGTCTCGAAGGCGATACCGCCGGCCATCAGGCTTTGCAGCGATTCACTTTTGACCTGGATTCCACCGGTCAAGCCGCCCGTGAGCGTAATGCCGCTGGCGTTCCAGAAACGGGTCGAGGCGTTGACCAGCCCTTCATACTCCTTCTCGATGTGGACACCGATGACCAATTGTTGCTTGGTCTTGGAGAACTGATAGCTCTGGACCGAACCGACCTTGACCTGCTTGTAGAGAATCGGGCTGCCGACTTCCAGCGAACCCAGGTTCTCCGTGAACAACACCAGGTGCAATCCCGGCGAACGAAGGTCCAGTGGCGGCGCCTTGGGGCGCGCCACGAACTCGCGCTGGGGCGCCGAGCCTTTGTCGCCAGGGCGGATGGCGATGTAGTTACCTTTGACCAGCGCCTCGAGCCCCGTGATACCCGCAAGAGAGATCGACGGTTTGACCACCCAGAACTGCGTGCCGGTAACCAGGTAGTCCTCGGCCAGCGGATCGAGGGTCAATTCGGCTGTCGCAGCGGACAGGTCTGGATCGATCTTCAGTGCTTTCAGGTTCCCGACCTGAATGCCCTTGTACATCACGGGCGTGCGGCCAGCCTGAAGGCCTTCGAAGTCGCTGAGTTTTACCTTGACCCGGATACCGGCAGCGGCTGCATCGAAGTCCTCATACAGACGGAATGGAAGACTCGGATCGGTGGGCGGACTGTCTTTGCGGTTTTCGGGTGTGGCGAACGCGATGCCGCCGGCGACGATGCTGGCCAGTGATTCGCTACGCACTTTCACGCCGGAGAGATTGGCATCGATGCTGATGCCACTGGCATTCCAGAAACGCGTGTGTTTGCGCACAAGTTTTGCGTAGGTGGGTTCAATGAAGACTTTGAGCTCAACAGTGCTTTGGTCTTCGGACAGCAGGTAACTTTTAATCTGGCCGACTTTGATTTGCTTGTAGAACACCGGGCTGCCACGGTTCAGTGATCCCAGGCGGTCGGCCTTGATGGTCAGGTGAAGACCGGGCTTGGCATCCGACAGCGGCGGCTCTTCAGCCAGTGCCTTGAACTTGCGCGTGGGCTCGCCTTCACCGGGGCTAACGGCGACGTAGTTGCCGGACACCAGGGTTTCCAGGCCAGTAATACCGGCCAGGGTCACGCTCGGCTTGACCAGCCAGAAACGGGTGCTGGTTCTGAGATAGGGCTCCACGTCCTTGTTCATTTCGATGGTTGCGATCACGCCTTTGGCGGCACCTTCGTCATCCAGCTTGAGGGTTTTCACCTTGCCGACCGACATGCCTTTGTAGACGACTTCAGTCTTGTTGGCCTGAATGCCTTCACCGCTTTCGAAACGAACCTGAATCTCGATACCGGTCTCGGTGTAGGCACGCCAGCCAAGCCAGCCGCCGATGATCAGGGCAATCAGGGGCAACACCCAAATGGCAGACCAGTTCGAAGCCGGTCGGGTTTTAGCGGTAGGCAAATCAGTCATAGTCGTCGTCCGACTCCGTGTTATCCCAAATCAGTCGGGGATCGAAAGTAACTGCGGCAAGCATCGTCAGAATCACCACACTGGCGAAGGCGATGGCGCCAAGATTGGCTTCGACGCTGGCAAGCCGTCCAAAATTCACGACCGCCACCAGGATCGCGATCACAAAGATATCCAGCATTGACCAGCGGCCGATGAACTCGATGAAGCGGTACATCCAGATACGTTGACGAGCCGAGAGCGGCTGGCGGCGCTGCACCGAGAACAACAGCAAGGCGATACCGACCAATTTGAATGTCGGGACCAGGATGCTGGCGATGAACACCACGGCCGCGATTGGAATCATGCCGTGCTGAACCAGTTGAATGACGCCGGACATGATCGTACTGGGATCGCCCTGGCCCAAGGAGCTGACCGTCATGATCGGCAACACATTTGCCGGGATGTAGAGAATGGCGGCGGTGATCAGCAGTGCCCAGGTGCGCGCCAGACTGTTCGGGCGCCGGGCGTGCACCAGCGCACCGCAACGGGTGCAGGTCTGTTCATCGCTATCAGCATCCTGCTTGTTCAATTCGTGACATTCGGTGCAAATCAGAATGCCTGCATCAATCGCCCGCATGGGCATCCTCTCCTGATAAAGCCTGCCAGATCTGATGGGGCGACATCACCACCTCCAACCAGACCTGGACCAACAACAAACTGATAAAACACGCCAGGCCGAGGCCTACGGTAATCGCTGCCATATCTGCCAGCTTTACGATCGCTACCAGCACGCCCATGAGGTAGACCTCAAGCATCCCCCAGTCTCGCAGATGGTGATAAATGCGGTAGAGCAGAAGGCCATAGCTACGCCCGATATCAAAACGGATGCTCAACAGCACGACCAGTTGGCAGAGCAGCTTGAGCAGCGGAATCCCCATGCTGCAGAGAAACACCACGACCGCAACGCCTTGCATCCCGGTATGGAACAGGCCGACAACGCCGCTCCAGACAGTGTCATGTGACGATTGCCCGAGTAGATGGAGCTGCATGATGGGTAAAAAGTTCGCCGGGATGTACAACAATAACGCGGCGATGACCAAGGCAAGACTGCGCTGCACAACGTTGTATCGATGCGCGTAGAGCTCGTAGCCACAGCGCGGGCATAGGGCTTTCTCGCCATGAGCGAGCGTGGGCTTGCGCATCAGCAAGTCGCACTCATGACAGGCTACCAAGTCGTCCAGCGGTAATTCTGACAGCCCAGGGGCGTCAACCGGATCTGGCATAAGGGCTCTGGCTCCGAAGAAAGGTGGACCTATTCTAGTGTCCAGAATCGAAAATAACTGTGTAAATTTACGCAGTAACCCGATCGTGCTTTTATTCCGGGCAAAACAAAACCCCAATTGCTTGCGCAATTGGGGTTTCGGAATTTAATCTTGACGATGACCTACTCTCACATGGGGAAACCCCACACTACCATCGGCGATGCATCGTTTCACTGCTGAGTTCGGGATGGGATCAGGTGGTTCCA
>NZ_RWIN01000024.1 GCF_009761815.1 Pseudomonas sp. PB120 | reverse complement strand
TGGGCATCGGTGCCGACTCGCGCATCGGCTATCACTTCATCTACCCCGGCTGCGGTTATGGCGGCTCGTGTTTCCCCAAGGACATGCGCGCCCTGATCCACAGCGCCGAAGAGGCCCATTGCTCAAGCGACCTGCTGCAAGCGGTGGAAGCCATCAACCAACGGCAGAAACACAAGTTGTTCGAACGCATCAATGCGTTCTACAAGGGCGATCTGCGCGGCAAGACCTTTGCCCTGTGGGGCCTGGCGTTCAAGCCCAACACCGACGACATGCGTGACGCGCCGAGCCGGGTACTGCTGGAATCGCTGTGGGCCGCCGGCGCCAATGTTCGCGCGTTCGACCCGGAAGCCATGCAGGAAACCCAGCAGCTGTATCCCGATGAATCGAAGTTGATGCTGATGGGTACGCCGGAATCGGTGCTGACCGGGGCCGACGCGCTGATCATCTGCACCGAATGGCAGCAGTTCAAGGCGCCGGACTTTGACTTGATCCAGCAGCGGCTCAAGGCCCCGGTGATCTTCGACGGACGCAACCTGTACGACGCCGAGCGTCTCGCACACAAGGGCTTCCTGTATTTCCCGATGGGGCGCGGTGAGTCGCGCAACCTGCCGATACCGCATCAACAATGGCCGGCGGCCTCCGTCGTCACTGGCCTGTGATGTCGCGACACGTTAGCCAGCAGTCCCTGTTGATGGGCCTGCTGGCGCTGGTTCTGTTTAGCGCCGGGGTGTATCAGCAGGCGCCGATCGGTTTCGATTCGCGGTTCGTGATGTTCGCCCAGGAAATGCTGCGTCACGGACCGACAGTGTTTCCCACCACTTACGGCCAGCCATACGCGGATTACTTGTCGGTCTCGACACTGTTCATCTGGTTGCTGTCCCTGCCATTCGGGCAGGTCAACAGCTTCAGTGCATGGTTTCCAAGCGCCTTCGCCGGCGCGATGATCGTCACGTTGATGTACCGGTTGCTGGCGCCCTACTCCCCGCGCTGGGCCCTGCTAAGCGTCGCGCTGTTGCTGCTGACCAACACTTTTGTCACCGAAACCCGAGCCGTGTCCCAGGACTTGATGCTGGCGGCAGTCGCCTTCAGCGTTTTTTACCTGGGATACGCTGCCGATCATTTCGCCGCCAAGCGTCGCTGGTGGCTGATCTTCGGCCTTTTGCTGCTGGGTTTCGGGATTCGCGGCCCCATAGGTCTGGTAGTTCCTACCGGCATGCTCTGCAGCTATTACCTGCTCAACCGTCAATGGCAACGGCTGTTCGGTTTCGGCCTGCTGGCAGCCCTGATGCTGGCGCTGTGCATCGGCGTTTTGTTGTGGCTGGCCGAGACCATTGGCGGCCCGGTGTTCATGCAGGATGTCGTGCGCATGCAGTTCATGGGGCGCCTGGACGGCAGTGAAGGTGTCAGCGGTTCGCTGTATTACTTCACCAGTTCGATGGGCAACTATGCGCTGGCGTATCCACTGGCGCTGCTGGCGTTGGCAGCGGTCTGGCTGACCAGCCCGCGCGAGGCCGGGCCCGAGCTGCGGCTGGTGCAGTATTGCGCGGCGGCCGGGTTGATCGTGATGGTCGGGTTGTCGATTCCCCAGGCGAAAAAGGCGCGTTACCTGCTGCCGATGTTGCCCATGGCGGCGATCATTGCGGCCTACCCGTTTCAGGTCGCGCACGGCCGGGTACTCGGTTGGGTGCGGGGGGTCATGCAAGCGTTATGGTTGTTGATTCCGGCGCTGTTAATCGGGGCACTGCTCGTCGCCCAGCGCCGGTTTCCCGAGGAACTGACGACCGTCACCCCTGCGGTGATCGTGCTCGGCGTGCTGCAAATGATCGCCCTGGCCGCGCTTTTCAAGCCTCGCTGGCGGGCGCAAACCCTGGCCTTTTGTGCGGCGCTCGGGTTGTGGTCGGTATACATCCTGGTGTTTGAACCGGTCGAACGTCAGCTCTACGATACCCGGACCTTCAGCCGCGAAGCCTTTAAGCGGGTGCAGAAAGATCCCGCTCCGCTCGTGCTGCACGGCATGGGCAAGGACGCCAAGGGGATCAAGTTCATGGTCAATATCGAGCAGGATCTGAAACCGGACTTTACGGAAACCATTCAGGAACTCGAGAGCGTGACGGGACCTGCCTGGTTGATGATGGATCTAAAAGATTACCAGGCGCTGCAAGGTACTCCTGCGGGGGCCCTGCAGCCGGCATTGAGCGGGCGCTTCGATAAAAACGATTTTGTGTTGCTGCATTTGAAGCCTTAGTCTGGGCTGTGTTCGCGAGCAAGCTTTGCTCCTACAGGATTCGCTCACGGTTACTGTAGGAGCAAAGCTTGCTCGCGAAGAGGCCGGCAAGAACGCCACAAAATCTGAATAAGGACATTTACCCCGCCGTGGCCACTTACTCGCTCGTCATCCGCCGCTTGATGATCGTGTCGCTGACCATTGTCGTCAGCCGCGCCATCACCAGCCCGCTGCTTACGCTGTTCCTGAGCGAAAAGCTCGGCCTCAACCAACAGGACGTCGGTTTGTTGTTGGGGATCGCGGTGTTCATCGCCACCCTGCTCGCCCTCTACGGCGGCTACATCATCGACCGCCTCGAAAAACGCCGGCTGCTGATTCTCACGATGCTCTCCAGCGCCATCGGCCTGGTACTGCTCACCTTTGCCGAAAACCTGTACCTGACCACCACCCTCCTGATCGTCACCGAAACCGCCTCGGCGTTATTCTTGATCGGCTCAAAGGCGATCCTCAGCGAAAACCTGCCCTTGGGCCAGCGTGCCAAGGCCTTTTCCCTGCGCTACACCCTGACCAACATCGGCTACGCCACGGGCCCGATGCTGGGCGTGATCATCGCCGGCGTGTACCCGGTCGCGCCGTTTCTGATCGCCGGAGCCATTTCGTTTTTCAGCGTCTTCCTGATGATCGGCATCCCCAAGGATTCAGCGCAGACGCCCACGATCGGCCATCCGCAAAGCTTCCTCAAAACCCTGATCACGCTGAAAAACGACCGCACGCTGATCATGTTCACCTGCGGTTGCCTGCTCAGCACGGTGGTTCACGGCCGGTTCACCTTCTACCTGTCGCAATACCTGCTGATCACCGGTGATTCCAGACACGCCCTGGACACCATGGCCGCACTGCTCGCCTGCAATGCCATCAGCGTGATCCTGCTGCAATACCAGATCGGGCGTTTCCTCAAGCGTGAACAATTGCGCTACTGGATTGCCGTTGGTACCGGCCTGTTCATCGCTGGCCTGATCGGTTTCAGTCTGGCCGACAGCCTCCTGAGCTGGTGCGTGGCGATGTTCATTTTCACCTTGGGTGAAATGATCATTTACCCCGCCGAATTTCTCTTCGTCGACACCCTGGCCCCGGAAGAACTGCGCGGCAGTTACTACGGTGCGCAGAACCTCGCAGCCCTCGGCGGTGCATTGAGCCCGGTAATTTGCGGATTTCTGCTGATGCACACACCAGCGGCGACGATGTTTTATGCCCTGAGCGCTCTGGCCGCGATGGGTGGTTCGTTGTGTTTCATGGCCGGACGGCGCGTGGCTGTACAGCAAAATTAATGCACTGAAACTGCATTAATATGAATTTGTCAGCATCGGGAAGGCGCGGCACACTGTGCCTCGTTCCTCCCCCAATAGTTGGAACACCTTCAAGGGCTTTCTGGATATCCCAGCTAAGCCTTTTTTTTTCCTCGGTTTTTTCATCGGATTGATCCTGAACATGCTTGCTCGCTGGTTACCCGCCGCCATCAATACCCGCCCCACTGAATGGAGCCGCGCCGCCATCGGCATGGCCTTGGGGACGATGCTCAGTGTCTGGGTGTGCGCACTGGTGTTCGGTATCGAGGTCGCGCAACATCTGATCGGTCCACTGGGTGCATCGGCGGTGCTGTTGTTCGCAGTGTCCTCGGGCGCCCTCGCCCAGCCCTGGTCGATTATCGGCGGCTACTTGAGCGCCGGGGTGCTGTCGTTACTCGTGGCCCACGTCCTCGGGCGGACGCTGGGCAGCGCGTGCCTGGCAGCCGGCATGGCGCTGGTGCTGATGTGCTGGCTGCGTTGCTTGCATCCACCCGCCGGGGCGCTGGCCTTGACGCTGGTATTGGCCGACCCCGCCACCATTGCCATGGGTTGGCAAGCACTCGGCCCCGTCATGCTGGGTGCAGCGACGATGCTGCTCAGTGCCGTGGCCTACAATAACCTGACGCGGATTCGTTACCCGAAACGTGCCAGCGAACCTGCCGCTGTCGTACCGGCCGATCACCCGCCGACCGACAACCAGGCGATTACCGCCCAGGATTTGAAACTTGCATTGGCAGACATGGAGGCCTTTTTCGATGTCACGCCCGAAGACCTTGAACAGTTGATCCATGCGAGCGAATTGCACGCCAAACGCCGCAGCATTGGTGAGGTCTTGTCCCCCCGCGTTCCATGACGCCCTGCCTATGACAAAAATGCAGGCCAAACCTGCACGTATCCCGGTTGTACACGGCAAATTTGCACTGGTACGATCCGGGATCGCTCGCGCGCGAGCATTTCCATAAAGAACAATAAAAGCAGGGAGTTAGTGATGACTGCTCAGGTTTCTTCTCCGGGGACAGAGTCCATGGATGCCACGCCAAATGAAGTGCTGGCCGAGGTTCGCAACCACATCGGTCACCTGACCCTCAATCGCCCCGCCGGCCTCAATGCCATTACCCTGGACATGGTTCGTCAGCTGCAGCGACACCTCGATGCCTGGGCTCAGGATTCGAACGTACGCGCCGTGGTATTGCGCGGCGCCGGTGAAAAAGCATTTTGCGCCGGCGGCGACATTCGCTCGCTGTATGACAGTTTCAAAAGTGGCGACACGCTGCACGAAGTTTTCTTCGTTGAGGAATACGCCCTCGACCTGACCCTCCACCACTACCGCAAACCGGTGCTCGCCCTGATGGATGGTTTTGTCCTCGGCGGCGGCATGGGGCTGGTGCAAGGCGCCGACTTGCGGGTGGTCACCGAGAAAAGCCGTCTGGCGATGCCGGAAGTGGGCATCGGTTATTTCCCGGACGTGGGCGGTAGCTACTTCCTGCCGCGCATTCCCGGTGAGTTGGGCATTTATCTGGGGGTCAGCGGTGTGCAGGTCCGCGCTGCCGATGCGCTGTATTGCGGGCTGGCGGACTGGTACCTGGAAAGTGAAAAACTGAGTGCGCTGGACGCAAAACTCGATCAGCTCGAATGGCGTGACACGCCGCTCAAAGACCTGCAAGGCCTGCTGGCGACAGTCGCCGTGCAACAGCTGCCCGATGCGCCATTGGCAACCTTGCGCCCGGCCATCGACCACTTCTTCGCCCTGCCCGATATGCCGAGTATTGTGGAGCAACTGCGTGAGGTTACCGTCGCAGACAGTCATGAGTGGGCGATAACCACCGCCGACCTGTTGGAGAGCCGTTCTCCATTGGCCATGGGCGTGACCCTGGAAATGCTCCGTCGCGGTCGCTATCTGAATCTGGAGGACTGCTTCGCCCTTGAGCTGCACCTGGACCGCCAGTGGTTTGAACGCGGCGACCTGATCGAAGGCGTACGCGCCTTGTTGATCGACAAGGACAAGACCCCACGCTGGAATCCGCCGACCCTGCAAGCGCTGGACGCCGAACATGTCGCCAGTTTCTTCACCGGGTTTGACCAGAGCGAGCGCTGAGCCATGAACGATATCGAATTGAGTGAAGAGCAAGTCATGATCCGCGACATGGCCCGGGACTTTGCCCGCGGCGAAATCGCGCCCCACGCCCAAGCCTGGGAAAAGGCCGGCTGGATCGATGACGGTCTGGTGGCGAAGATGGGTGAACTGGGTCTGCTGGGCATGGTGGTGCCGGAAGAATGGGGTGGCACCTATGTCGACTACGTCGCCTATGCCCTGGCGGTGGAAGAGATTTCCGCCGGCGACGGTGCGACGGGCGCGCTGATGAGCATCCACAACTCGGTGGGTTGCGGACCGGTGCTGAACTACGGCACCGACGAGCAGAAACAGACCTGGCTACCCGATCTGGCCAGCGGCCAGGCCATCGGCTGCTTTTGCCTGACCGAACCCCAGGCCGGTTCCGAAGCGCACAACCTGCGCACCCGCGCAGAACTGCGTGACGGTCAGTGGGTGATCAACGGCGCCAAGCAATTCGTCAGTAACGGTAAACGGGCGAAACTGGCGATTGTGTTCGCGGTGACCGATCCCGACCTGGGCAAGCGTGGTATTTCGGCGTTTCTGGTGCCGACCGAGACCCCGGGCTTTATCGTCGATCGCACCGAACACAAGATGGGCATCCGGGCCTCCGACACCTGCGCGGTCACCCTCAACAACTGCACAATCCCCGAAGCCAATCTGCTCGGCGAACGCGGCAAGGGCCTGGCGATTGCCCTGTCCAACCTCGAAGGCGGCCGAATCGGCATCGCCGCGCAGGCGCTGGGCATTGCCCGAGCGGCGTTCGAAGCGGCGCTCGCCTACTCGCGTGATCGTGTGCAGTTCGGCAAGACCATCAATGAGCACCAAAGCATCGCGAACATGCTGGCCGACATGCACACCCGGCTGAATGCGGCACGGTTGCTGATCCTGCATGCCGCGCGGTTGCGCAGTGCCGGACAGCCGTGTTTGTCGGAGGCCTCGCAAGCCAAGCTGTTTGCGTCGGAAATGGCCGAGAAGGTTTGTTCTTCGGCGATGCAGATTCATGGCGGGTATGGGTATCTGGAAGACTACCCGGTTGAGCGTTACTACCGGGATGCGCGGATTACGCAGATCTATGAAGGGTCGAGCGAGATACAGCGGATGGTGATTGCCCGGGAGTTGAAAAACTATCTGGTGTGATGCCGTAAAAGCTTCGCGGGCAAACCCGCTCCCAGAGGGAGCGGTGTGAATTATCGAGAAAGGATGTACCGCTCGATCGCCTGCGCCGCGCCGTCTTCGGTGTTGGTGCCCGTCACCACATCGGCCTGGTGTTTCACCGCTTCTTCCGCCTGCCCCATGGCAATCGACAACCCGGCACGATGAAACATCGCCGGGTCATTGCCGCCATCGCCGATGGCCGCCGTTTGTTCAAGCGGCACACCGAGGAACTCGGCCAGGGTGGCCAGCGCCGCGCCTTTGTTGGCCTGCAAGGCAGTCACGTCCAGGTAAACCGGCTGTGAACGCGAGACCTGCGCCTGGCCCTCGACCTTGGGCAGCAATTGCGCCTCCAGCTCGATCAACAATTGCGTGTTGTTGCTGGTCGCGACGATCTTGTCGATCCGCTCCAGAAACGGTTCGAAACTCTCGACCACCACCGGCGGATAACCCAGGCCCTTTTGCTCGCGCGGCACCATCGGGCCGGTCGGGTCCTTCAGCAGCCAGTCGCCGCCACTGAACACCCACACTTCAACACCCGGTTGATCAACGAACAACGCCAGCGCGATCAACGCAGCGGTTGCCGGCAAATAATGCGCGACCAGCAAACTGCCATCCGGGTTGACGATCGTCCCGCCGTTAAACGCTGCCGTCGGCAGGTCAACGCCCAGGGCTTCGATCTGTTGCAGCATGGCTTTCGGTGGGCGGCCGGTGGCGAGGCTGAACAGCACGCCCGCCTCTCGCAAGGAACGCACCGCTTCAATGGTGCGCTGACTGAGGCTGTGATCGGGCAGCAATAGCGTGCCGTCCATGTCACTCAGCAAAAAACGGATGGGTCGTTGCGTTGGCTCACTCATCCGAGGCTATGCCAGACGCGACCGTCGCGGTTCAGCAACTCTTCGCCAGCCTGCGGTCCGTCCTCGCCTGCCGCATAGGTCTGCACCGTCGAGTCCTGCTGCCAGGCATCGAGGAATGGCTGCACCGCGCGCCATCCGTTCTCGATGTTGTCGGCGCGCTGGAACAGCGTCTGGTCGCCGGTCAGGCAATCGTAGATCAGGGTTTCGTAGCCGGTGGACGGCTGCATTTCAAAGAAGTCCTTGTAGGCAAAGCCCAGCTCGATATTGGCCATCTTCAGCGCCGGACCCGGCCGCTTGGCCAGCAAGTCGAACCACATGCCTTCGTTGGGTTGAATCTGGATCCGCAGGTACGTCGGCTGTAACTCATCGACTTCGGTATCGCGGAACTGCGCATAAGGCGCCGGTTTGAAGCAGATCACGATCTCGGTGTCGCGCACGCTCATGCGCTTGCCGGTGCGCAGGTAAAACGGCACGCCGACCCACCGCCAGTTGTCGATCATGACTTTCAGCGCGACGTAGGTTTCGGTGTTGCTGTCCGGGGCGACGTTGTTTTCCTGGCGATAACCCGGCAACGGCTTGCCGTCGAGCTCACCGGCCGCGTACTGGCCTCGCACGGAATTGAGCCGGGCCTCTTCGACCGACCATGGCCGGATCGCCCCGACCACCTTGGCTTTTTCCCCGCGAACCGCGTCGGCGCCAAACGCCGCTGGCGGTTCCATCGCCACCATCGCCAGCAACTGGAACAGGTGATTGGGCACCATGTCGCGCAAGGCGCCGGTGTTCTCATAAAAACTGCCACGGGTTTCCACGCCGACGGTTTCGGCGGCGGTGATTTGCACGTGGTCGATGTAGTGATTGTTCCAGAACGCTTCGAACAGGCTGTTGGAGAACCGGCTGATCAGGATGTTCTGCACGGTTTCCTTGCCCAGGTAGTGGTCGATCCGGTAGATCTGGTTTTCCGTCATGACCTTGAGCAGACAAGCGTTCAAGGCCTCAGCGGTCGGCAGGTCGGAACCAAAGGGTTTTTCGATCACCACCCTTCTGAAGGCGTCAGGGGACTCTTGCAGCAAGCCGGCGGCGCCGAGTCGGCGCACCACCTCACTGAAAAAACGTGGCGCGGTGGCCAGGTAGAACACCGCATTGCCAGTGCCGCTGGCGGCGATTTTCGCCGCCAGGGCTTGATAGGTGCTGTCGTCCAGGAAATCGCCCTGGACGTAGCTGATGCCTTTGGCCAGCTTGGCCCACAAGGCCGGATCAAGCGCTTGATCGCCCTTGCCGACCTTGCTGGCCACTTCGGCGCGAATGAAATCTTCGAGCTTCTGCGCAAAGGCTTCATCGGTAATGGCGTTGTGGTCAACGCCGATGATCCGCAATCCATCTCCGAGCAAACCGTCACGACTCAGGTTGTACAGCGCCGGCATCAGCAAGCGCTTGACCAGGTCACCATGGGCGCCGAACAGGAACAGCGTGGTCGGTGGTGCAGGTTCTGCCTTGGATTTATTGCGGATCAGGCCGGTCATTTTTTCGGTGTCTCCACGTGGCCGCCGAAGCCGAAGCGCTGGGCAGAAAGGATCTTGTCGCCAAAGGTGCCCTGGCCGCGCGAACGATAACGCGAGAACAGCGAGTTCGACAGCACCGGTACGGGAACCGATTGTTCCATAGCCGCTTCGATGGTCCAGCGACCTTCCCCGCTGTCAGCCACCGAGCCAGAGAATCCGTCGAGTTTCGGGTCACTGGCCAGCGCATCGGCGGTCAGGTCGAGCAACCAGGAGGACACCACGCTGCCACGACGCCAGACTTCAGCGATGTCGGCGACGTTCAAGTCGAAACGCTGATCTTCCGGCAAGGCTTCACTGGATTTGGTCTTGAGAATGTCGAAGCCTTCAGCGAACGCCTGCATCATTCCGTATTCGATGCCGTTGTGAATCATCTTCACGAAATGGCCAGAGCCGGCCGGGCCCGCATGGATGTAGCCACGCTCGGCACGGTCGTCATCGGACTTGCGGTCCTTGGTGCGGGGAATGTCGCCCAGGCCCGGTGCCAGGCTCTCGAACAGGGGATCGAGGCGTTTGACGGTCTCGGCGTCGCCGCCGATCATCATGCAATAACCGCGCTCCAGGCCCCAGACGCCGCCGGAGGTGCCGACGTCGATGTAGTGCAGGCCTTTTTCCGACAAGGTCTTGGCCCGGCGGATGTCATCCTTATAGAAGGTGTTGCCGCCGTCGATGATGGTATCGCCGGCTTCGAGCAAGGTGCTCAGGGTGTCGATGGTGTCTTCGGTCGGTGCGCCTGCCGGCAGCATGACCCACACCGCTCGTGGTTTCGCCAGGCCAGCGACCAGCGCCGGCAAATCGGCAACGCCGGTGGCGCCCTCTTCGCTCAAGGTATCGACGAAAGCGGTATTGCGGTCGTACACAACGGTGGTATGGCCGTTGAGCATCAGGCGCCGCGCAATATTACCGCCCATGCGGCCCAGTCCAATAATCCCGAGTTGCATGTGCTGATGCTCCTTACTACAAATAAAGTGTGTCAATGGTTATAGCCCAACGCGACTCATCGAGTTAGTCCAGCGTCGGGGCACATAGTTTCCGGGCATTGTGCCCGATACAGATTGATAACGTCGCAATTCAAGCCGAAGACACAACGACCGCAAAAAATAAAAAAGTTCCCTTCATGCGCAAAAGAAATCAAAATCAGCGCCGATAGTAGATCAGCATCCGATCCCGGAGCGGATTTACAGTTGAAACACACCGTTTGCGAGGTGAGCAATGGGCACAGTACATACAGCACCACCGGTACAAACCCTCTACATCACTGTCCGTCGTGATGAATGGCGTCAGTTGAAAGACGAGAACGAGCTGCTCAAGCAAGAGCTGGCTCAATTACGCCAACAGACTCAAGGGTATCTGGCCCAGCCCGTCCCTGTGTTGCATCGCACCCCGCACGCCTGATCCCCCTCGCTTCATTCGCAAGCAGCGTTTGCTGCTTGCGCCACGTTGCCCGCCTTGCCCAAGCTTCGGTTTTTCACGAATTTTTCACATTTGGCTGGGGATACTTTGGTTCATTGTTGCCGCGTGTTTCTGCGCGGCGTCCGTTCGTCAGTGACGTTGAAGTCGCGGTGACGTGTTTTCTGGTTGGAGCGTTGAATGTCTTTGTCAAATCGCAGCAATACGTCTGCGAAAGGTTTCGATTGGGCAGGTTTTATCTGGCTGTTCCTGTTCTTCTGGTATTTTTCCGGCATTACCCAACTACTGATCCAACTGACGGGTACGTCGGGCTTTACCGGTTTCCGCCAAGCCTTCGTGATGAGCGCCATCTGGCTGGCTCCGATGTTGCTGTTCCCCAAGCAAACACGCGTCATGGCAGCCTTGATCGGTGTAGTGCTGTGGGCGTGCTCGATGGCCAGCCTCGGTTACTTCTTCATCTATCAGCAGGAATTTTCCCAAAGCGTCATCTTCATCATGTTCGAGTCGAACGTCTCTGAAGCTGGCGAGTACATGACCCAGTATTTTGCCTGGTGGATGGTCGCGGCATTCCTCGCCCACACGCTCGTTGCGTATTTCCTGTGGACGCGCCTGCGCCCGGTGTACATGCCGCGTGGTCGTGCGCTGGTGGCCGCGGCCGCGATCCTGCTGGCCGTGGTGGGTTATCCGTTGATCAAGCAGACGGTGCACACCGGCAGCCTGGCCAGCGGTTTCGATAAGTTCGAAACCCGTATCGAGCCGGCGGTGCCATGGCAGATGGCGGTGGCGTATCACCGCTATCTCGATACGCTGGCCGGCATGCAGGACATGCTGCACAGCGCGAGCAAGATTCCGCCGCTGCACAACCTCAAGGACGCGATGGCCAATCAGCCGGCGACCCTGGTGCTGGTGATCGGCGAATCTACCAACCGCCAGCGCATGAGCCTGTACGGCTACCCTCGGGAAACCACCCCGGAGCTGGACAAACTCAAGGATCAGCTGGCGGTCTTCAATAACGTCATCACGCCACGCCCCTACACCATCGAGGCGTTGCAGCAGGTGCTGACGTTTGCCGATGAAGAAAGCCCGGACCTGTACCTGTCGACGCCGTCGCTGGTCAGCATGATGAAACAGGCGGGTTACAAGACCTTCTGGATCACCAACCAGCAGACCATGACCAAGCGCAACACTATGCTCACGACCTTCTCCGAGCAGGCCGACGAGCAGGTGTACCTGAACAACAACCGCAACCAGAATGCCGCGCAGTACGACGGCGATGTCATCGAGCCGTTCAACAAGGCCCTGGCTGACGCGGCACCGCGCAAGTTGATCGTCGTGCACTTGCTCGGCACACACATGAGCTACCAGTATCGTTATCCGTCGAGCTTCGACAAGTTCCAGGATCGCAATGGCGTGCCGGCCGGTGTGCGCGACGATCAGTTGCCGACGTACAACAGCTATGACAACGCCGTGCTGTACAACGACTTTGTGGTGTCCAGCCTGATCAAGGACTACGCCAAGACCGATCCGAACGGCTTCCTGCTGTACCTCTCCGACCACGGCGAAGACGTTTTCGACTCTGCGGGCCATGACACCCTGGGTCGCAACGAGAACAAGCCAACGGCGCCGATGTACACCATTCCGTTCATGGCCTGGGCCTCGCCGAAATGGCGCGCAAGCCATGACTGGAACTTTGCGCAGGACCTCGGACGCCCTTACAGCAGCTCGCACCTGATCCATACCTGGGCGGATCTCGCCGGTTTGAGCTTCGATGAACTGGATCGCAGCAAGAGCCTGGTCAGTGACAGCTTCAAACCCGTGCCGTTGATGATCGGCAATCCCTATGAGCGCGAGCAGAAGGCATTGATCGACTTCAGCCTGATGAAACCCAAGGCTGTGCCGGACATCGTCAAACAGTAATGTGTTCAGGGGCCGGTTCCGGCCCCTACCCTCTCTTTTTCATCCCCTCCGTTGTTAATTCCCAATTCATCGATTCGGCGGATAATGACCCCGCAACTTCGATTCATGGACGAAAGGCATCCGACATTCCGAGTGGGAGGCACACCATGAAACATGCACCCTTGATCATCGCAGGCTTGATGACGTTCGTTTCGTCCACCGCGTTTGCTGAAGGTGGAGCTGAACGTATGCGCTATTACTTCGCGAACTTCCCGGTTGGCCAGCATCAGGAGCAGAGCAAGGCCAACGCAGCCAAGAATGGGGAGATCTGGGTTCCAGACGACCAGACCGCGCAAGTCACCGAGACCTATAGGCCGAAGTGACCGAAAAACCAAGCGACTCATACTCTGTGGCGAGGGAGCTTGCTCCCGCTGGGTCGCGAAGCGGCCCCAAAAAAGGGACCGCTGCGCAGTCCAGCGGGAGCGAGCTCCCTCGCCACAGGTAAAGTGTGACGCTTGCTTGACGCCTACAACATCACAACGCCTTGGTCCAGAACAGCATCCGGCCGTGCGCCGGGTCGAACATGCCGGCGGCAAAGCCGAACTTTTCATACGACCCTTGGGCGACGGCGTTGCCCTCTAGGACTTCCAGCGTGATCTTGCAGCAACCGCGTTGACGGGCAATGTCCTCGACCTTCTGTAACATCTTCTGGCTCAGGCCCATCCCGCGAAACCGGCTCACCACTGCCACATCGTGCACGTTGACCAGCGGCCGACAGGCAAAGGTTGAGAACCCTTCAAAACAATTGACCAGACCTGCGGGCTCGCCATCGACAAACGCCAGCACGCTGAACGCGTGGGGACGCTTGGCCAGCTCTGCCGGGAGCTGTTCCAGCACGTCGGCCGGTAATGAATGGCCGCCACCCATCGGGTCTTCGGCGTAATGATTCAACACCAGGCCAATCGCCTCGGCATGCACCGGGTTGGTGTAGCTGGCCTGAAGTACAAGTATTTCTGGGGATTCCATTTCCGTCCTCGATCACACATGAAGTAAACCCGTGCGACCCTATCGCGAGCGCTGCGGGCGGCGCAATGGGCCAACAGGACTTTAATGGCCCCAGATCAACGCTTCCGTCCATCCCAGTTCGGCGAAATCCTCGGCCCGCAAACCCGATTCACCGGCGCAGAAGAACTCGTCCAGTTGCGGCGGCTTGACCGTCGTACCGCTGAGCATGGCGTGGACCTGGCCGCGATGATGGATCTGGTGTTCGAACAGGTGAGAGAGCAAGCGCAAGCGGCTGTCATGCTGCGGCGTGTTCCGGGCGATGGTCACGATCTTGACGAGATCGGCGTCGCGCATTTGTTCGCAGTATGCGATCAGGCGCCGGTCCACCAGCGCTTGTTCGCGCTTGAGATCTTCGCCCAGGGTAAACGGCTCGTCTTGCCTGAAAAATACCGTGCACTCGGGGTGCGGGTCATCGCCGCGCAATTCACGCTCCAGCGCATCCACGTAGAACCAGTCGCAGGTCAGGATGTGGTTGAGGGTGGCGCGCAGGCTGGGGAAGAAGCTGACCCGGGGCGCTGCCAATTCAATCGCATTCAACTGGCCCCAGGCCTTGGCGAGTCGATGGTTGGCCCAGGCGTTCTGATAGGCCATGGTCAGCAAATGGTGGGACAAGGGCTGAGTCATGTTCACGGCTCCTTGGGTTCAAGCGTCGGCGAAGCGTTGCAGCTGCATTTCCTGTAGACGGCTGAGGGTGCGGCGAAACGGGAACTCCAGATAGCCTTCGGTGTAGAGCGCGTCCATTGGCACCTGCGCTTCAAGGTACAGCGGCACCTTGCGGTCGTAGCACTCGTCCACCAGGGCAATGAATCGCCGCACACCGTCGTCATGCACCGACAATTGCGGCAGCTCGCGATCCCCCGCCGCCACCCGTTCGGCACCGTCTTCAGTGCCACGGGCAATGCGCCCTTCGCGTTTTTGCGCGCTGAGGTTGGGCACTTCACTCAACAGAATAGCGCTGAAGGTGTCGCACAAAGCCATGAAATCCATGGCGGCGAACGGCTGCTCACAGAGGTCGGCATAACGTGTCCAGAGCACGCTCGCACTGGCCTGCACCACATTGAGCGAACGGTAACCGACGTTGATCGGCTCTCTAGACACGGACTGACCAATGGTCAATGCCTTGAACACCGGTTCCAACGCGCTGGCCTGACCCGGCGCGGCGACCCAGAAACGTTGCAGCGCCGCGCCTGGGTGCAGGCGATGATCTTCGCTGCCGTCCACCGCAATCACCTGCATGTGCTGTTTGATCGCGTCAATCGCGGGCATGAACCGATCACGGTTGAAACCATCGGCGTACAGTAGATCCGGTGGTTGATTGGAGGTGCAAACCACCACCACGCCCTGTTCGAACATCACCTGGAACAGGCGCCCGAGAATGATCGCGTCGCCGATGTCATTCACGAACAGCTCGTCGAAACAGAGCACCCGCACTTCCTCGCTCAGTTCCCGGGCCAGCGCTTTCAACGGGTCGACGGTGCCGGTCAGTTGAAACGAACGCTGATGCACCCAGCCCATGAAGTGATGGAAGTGCTGGCGTCGGGCCGGGACTTTCAGGCTTTGGTAAAACTGGTCCATCAACCAGGTTTTCCCCCGCCCAACCGGCCCCCACAGGTAAACACCGGTGACCGGCTGACGGCCCTCGTGCAAGGCTTCGTAGCACTTTTGCAGCGCCCAGACGGCATGTTCCTGGGCCTCGTCTTGTACGAAGCCTTTTTGTTCGATGGCGTGCTGCCACGCGCTGAGGGGGGAGTCGACATTCATGCGCGGCAGTATGCCACGACCTCGGCCCTTCTTCGCTGGACGAAAAAGCGCCTTGACGCCAAATATGACTAGCATCATATTAAATACATGTCGCTAGACATTTATATTCATTCCCAACGTCATTTCTTCAGGAGTCATCCCATGCATTACAAAGTGTTCGGCCGCAAAACCGGCTTGCGGGTTTCGGAACTGGCGTTGGGCGCCGGTAATTTCGGCACCGGTTGGGGCCATGGCGCCGATCGTGACGAAGCCAAGCGCATTTTTGATGGCTACCTCGAAGCCGGCGGCAACTTCATCGACACCGCCAACGGGTATCAGGCGGGCCAGTCGGAAGCCATGCTCAGCGAATTCATTGCAGCGGAGCGGGATCGGCTGGTCATCGCCACCAAATACACGTTAGGGACTACGCCCGCCGCCGGGATTTCCCACACCGGCAACAACCGCAAGAACATGGTTCGCGCCGTGGAAGAAAGCCTGACACGGCTCAAGACCGATCACATCGATCTATTCTGGGCCCACATGAGCGACGGCGTGACGCCGATGGAAGAAATCCTGCGCGGTTTCGATGACCTGGTGCGCGCCGGCAAGATTCACTACGCCGGGCTGTCGAACTTCCCGGCGTGGCGTATCGCCCGGGCCGACCTGTTGGCCGAGGTTCGCGGGTTCTCACCGATTGCGGCGATCCAGGTCGAATACAGCCTCGCCGAACGCACTGCTGAACGTGAACAGCTGCCCATGGCCGAAGCGCTGGGGTTGGCCGCTACGCTCTGGTCACCCCTCGGTGGCGGGTTCCTCACGGGCAAGTACCGCACCAGCGAAGCGGACAACCGTGCGACCAAACTCGGCATGCTGATTCACACCGAGAAAAACGCACGGGACACCGCCTTGCTCGACACCTTGCTGGCCGTCGCCGCTGAACTGGACGCCAGCCCGACGCACGTCGCCATCGCCTGGCTGCGGGAAAAAGCCAGGCGCTCCACCACGGCGCTGATTCCGATTCTCGGCTCGCGTACCCGTGAGCAACTGGATGCGACGCTGGGGGCGCTGCAGGTGCAATTGAGTGCCGAGCAACTGGCACGGCTTGATGGTGTGAGTGATGTGGCGAAGGGTGTGCCGCATGAATCGATTGCCGGGTCGTTCGCGCGGTTTAGCGGTGATCAGACCCTGGACCTGCCGCTAATCCCTGTCGCGTGACGCCCCCCCCTCCTCCTGTGGGAGCGAGCCTGCTCGCGATGGGGCCCTGTCAGTCAATGCATTCGTTGAATGTCAGACCGCTATCGCGAGCAGGCTCACTCCTACAGGGGTTCGTGTTTTAGCGGTCGACTTTGTGTTTGGCCGCGTAGAGGCAGAGCATTTCCATGGCCAGCGTCGCCGCCGCCAGTGACGTAATGTCCGCACTGTCATAAGCCGGCGCCACTTCCACCACGTCCATGCCCACCAGGTTGATGCCGCGCAAGCCACCGAGGATTTCCAGCGCCTGCACCGTGCTCAATCCACCACACACCGGAGTTCCGGTACCGGGCGCGAAGGCCGGGTCGAGGCAATCGATGTCGAACGTCAAATACACCGGGTGATCGCCAACTCGCGCCCGAATGGCTTCGACAATCGCGTCCACTCCTTGTCGATGCACCTGCCGCGCATCCAGCACCGCAAAGCCCTGATGATCATCATTGGTGGTGCGCAAACCGATCTGCACCGAACGTGACGGGTCCACCAGTCCTTCCTTGGCCGCGTGCCAGAACATCGTTCCGTGATCAATCCGCTTGCCCTCCTCGTCCGGCCACGTATCGCTGTGGGCGTCGAAGTGAATCAGCGACAGCGCACCGTGCTTGCGGGCATGGGCCTTGAGCAGCGGATAGGTGATGAAGTGATCGCCACCGAACGTCAGCATCGCGCTGCCGGCACCGAGGATGTGCTCGGCGTGGGCTTCGATGGCTTCCGGCGTCGACTGCGGCGAACCGTAATCGAAGTCGCAATCGCCGTAGTCGATCACCGCCAAATGATCGAACGGGTCGAACGTCCACGGCCAATGGCGTTCCCAGGCAATCCCGGTGGACGCCGCACGAATGCCCCGTGGTCCGAAACGCGCGCCCGGGCGGTTGCTGGTGGCGGTGTCGAACGGGACACCGCTGACCGCCACATCGACACCCCGCAAGTCGCGGCTGTAACGGCGACGCATAAAACTGGTGATGCCGGCGTAGGTGCTTTCAGCGGCCGTGCCGTAAAGACTGTCACGGGTGATGGCTTGATCGTTTTGCATCGGGACGTCCATCTCTTGTTCCTTATTATTGGCGGCTACGGAAAGTGGTCCACAGACGGGTACGCTGGCGCATGTCCTTGAGGTTCATGCTGCGGTCGGCGTACAGGCGATTGCGCACGTCGTCGGGCGGGTAAATGTCCGGGTCGTTACGCACGGCTTCATCCACCAGCGGCGTCGCGGCCTGGTTGGCGGTGGCGAAAAACAGGGTGTTGGTCAACGCCGCGACGGATTCGGGCCGCAACATGAACTCAATGAACTGACGAGCCGCTTCGGGATGGGGCGCGTCCTTGGGGATCGCCAGGTTGTCCTGCCACACCAGCGTGCCTTCGCGCGGGATGCGGTAGGCGATCTCGTAGGGTTTGTTGGCCTTGTGCGCCTGATCGGCGGCCATGCTCGCATCGCCGTTGTAGGCCAGCGCCAGGCACACGGTGCCGTTGGCCAGGTCATTGATCTGGCGACCGCTGGCGACGTAGAGCACTGACGGCTGAAGCTGATGCAACAACGCCTGGGCGGCGTCCAGATCAGCCTTGTCGGTGCTGTAGGGATCTTTACCCAAATAGTGCAACGCGAGCCCGATCACTTCTTGCGGCGAATCGATGATCGCAATGCCGCAGTCCTTCAGTTTGCTGGCGTATTCCGGCTTGAACAGAATGTCCAGGCTGTTGAACGGTACGTTCGGCAAGCGCTTCTGCACCGCCTCGACATTCATCCCGAGCCCCAGCGTGCCCCAGGTGTAGGGCACGCCGTATTGATTGCCGGGGTCGACCGCTGCGAGTTTTTCCAGCAGGTCGGGGTCAAGGTTGGCGTAGCCCTTGAGGCCTTCGTGGGGAATCGCTTTCAGTGCGCCGGCCGCCAATCCGCGGGCCAACACGCTGGAGGACGGCACCACCACGTCATACCCGCTGCCACCGGTGAGCAGTTTGGTTTCGAGCACTTCCGGCGCGTCGAACGTGTCGTAGCGAACGTGAATGCCGGTCTCCTGCTCGAAACGCTGCAGGGTTTCAGGGGCGACGTAATCGGCCCAACTGTACAGATTGACGACCTTGTCCTCGGCCTGTGCCGACACGGCCATGGCAAGGAACAGCGCGGGGAAACACAGCTTGAAGACGGGAGCCATGACGAACACCTGACCAGAGGAAGTGGCTGCAGCATGCGACGTCGGATACATTGGAGAAATATCAAGTTTGTTAACCTGACTTTATCCCGGAGTAATGTTTGATGCTCGGCCAACTGCATGACCTGGACCTGCACCTGTTGCGCCTGTTCGTCAACGTGGTGGAGTGCGGCGGCTTCAGCGCGGCCCAGGGTGAACTGGGGCTGAGCCAGTCGAGCATCAGCCAGCAAATGGCCAAGCTCGAAACGCGACTGGGCTATCGCCTGTGCAGTCGCGGCAAGGGCGGCTTCAGGATCACGCCCAAGGGCGAGCAATTGCTCAGCGCCACGCGTGGGCTGTTTGAGTCCATCGAAGCGTTCCGCCATCAATCCAATGGCGTGGCCGGGCGTTTGATTGGTGAAGTGCGCCTGGGGTTGTCCGAAGCGCTGGATCAATCGGTGTTGGTGCGCGTAGCGGACGCGATCCGGCGCTTTCGCGAGCGGGATGAATCGGTGCGCATCGAACTGATCAGCGCCATGCCCGGCGAAATGGAGCGTTTGCTGTTACAGCAACGGCTGGAACTGGCCATCGGTTATTTCTCACAAGTGCAAAGTGCTTTTGACTACCGTGAACTGTTCACTGAAACCCAGCACCTGTATTGCGCTCCGGGCCATCCGCTGTTCACCGATGACGCGCCGGACGATCAAGCGCTCCAGGCCTGCGACCGGGTCGATCACCCTTACCGCTTCCTGCGTAGCGAAGAACCGTTCCAGGGGCAGCGGTGTTCGGCGCGTTCGGAACAGGTCGAAGGCACCCTCGCCTTTATCCTTTCCGGCAAGCATGTCGGTTACCTGCCCAGCCACTATGCGAAAAGCTGGGAGGACAAGGGATTGTTGCGGGCCGTGCGCCTGGAGGACATGAGTTTCGAGGTGGCCTTCCATCTTGCCCGCCATCGCGCCCAAGTGCCGGGTGATGCGCAGAAGGCGTTTGAAGAGGACTTGCTGGCCGCGTTCGCCTGAATCGCTGCCAACCACGGTCCCTGTGGCGAGGGAGCTTGCTCCCGCTGGGTTGCGCAGCGACCCCAACCCCCCAAGCGATGCGGTTATTCAGATAGAACGTGTTGACTGGCTTTGGGGCTGCTGCGCAGCCCAGCGGGAGCAAGCTCCCTCGCCACAGGTTTTGGGTGATGGCCCGTAGTTTTGGGTGTTGTCTCCCGTCACTGTTTCGGCCAAGCAGCGTTTCTGGCATCCTGCGCCTCCATTTTCTGACCCGGCCCGCCTTCTGGCTCAAAAAACCATGACCGCCTGTGAAAAAGCCCCCGCTTCGCGCAATAACGACCTGATTTACGGCCTCAATGATCGCCCGCACCTGACTGCCACCCTCTTCGCCGCCCTGCAACACGTGCTGGCCAGTTTCGTCGGCATCATTACCCCGACGCTGATCATGGGCGGCGCGCTCGGCCTGCAAAGCGAAGTGCCTTACCTGATCAGCATGGCTTTGTTTGTCTCCGGACTGGGCACCTTCGTTCAGGCACGCCGGTTCGGCCCGGTCGGCTCGGGGCTGCTGTGCCTGCAAGGCACCAGTTTCTCGTTCATCAGTGTGATTCTCAGTGCCGGCTTCATGGTCAAGGCCCGAGGCGGCGGCACCGATGAAATCCTGTCGACGATCTTCGGCGTGTGCTTTTTCGCCGCCTTCATCGAAGTGGTGTTGAGCCAGTTCATCGGCAAGCTGCGGATGCTGATCACCCCGGTGGTGACCGGCACGATCATCACCCTGATGGGCCTGTCGTTGATCAAGGTCGCCATGACCGACATCGCCGGCGGCTTCGGTGCGGCGGACCTGGGCGCAGCCAGCCACCTGGTGCTGGCGGCCCTGGTGCTTGGGACCATCGTGGTGTTGAACCGGGTGGATGTGCCGTTCCTGCGCCTCGGCGCGATTGTCATCGGCCTGACCCTCGGTTACGTCGTGGCCTGGTTCATGGGCCATGTGGATTTCAGCAGCCTGCCCGCCGTGCCGCTGATGAGCGTGCCCGTGCCGTTCAAGTACGGCTTCAGTTTCGATTGGGTGGCGTTCGTGCCCGTAGCGGTGATCTTCCTGGTGTCGCCCCTCGAAGCCGCTGGCGACCTGACCGCCAACTCGATGATCTCCCGGCAACCGGTCAAGGGCCCGATTTACATCCGCCGCATCAAATCCGGCCTGCTCGCCGACGGCCTCAACTCGGCCATGGCGGCGGTCTTCAACAGCATGCCCATGGTGACGTTTGCCCAGAACAATGGCGTGATCCAGTTGACCGGCGTGGCCAGCCGCTACGTGGCGTTTTTCATTGCCGGCCTGCTGGTGGTGCTGGGGCTGTTCCCGATGATCGGCGCGGTGCTGCAATTGATGCCCAAACCGGTACTCGGCGGTGCCGAGCTGGTGATGTTCGGCACGGTGGCTGTGGCCGGGATCAAGATCCTCGCGGAGGCCGGGCTGCATCGGCGCAACATGCTGATCGTGGCAATTTCCATCGGCATGGGCCTGGGTGTCGCCGCCGTGCCTGAAGTGTTGCGTGAGCTCCCACGGGCGCTGCACAACATCTTCGAATCGCCGATTACGGTGGGGGCGTTGTGCGCTATCGTGCTGAATATCTTCCTGCCCGAGGAATTCATCGAGCTGGAGGAAGATGATTTCGACCCCGAAGCCTCGATCCTCCAGGTCATGGAAAACCCGGATGTCGCGGCCAAGGGTGAACCCGCAGCGCCAGCGGCGGTCGCACAGTTGAACCGCTAACGATGCTCAAGGGTTGAGCCGCTGCCGGTTCAGCCCTTTTTCAGACGAGAGCCCTTCAATGCACCGTGCCCGCGCCGCCCTGCTTGCCCTGCTTCTGCTCTCCCTCAGCGCCTGTGCCCTGTTCCCCCATCGCGATCCGCTGAACATCAACGTGGTCGGCTTCGAACCCCTGCAAAGCCAGGACATGGAAATGCGATTTGCGGTGAAAATCCGCGTGCAGAATCCCAATGAAACCGTCATCGACTACAACGGCGTGGCCCTGGACCTGGAAGTCAACGGCCAGCCACTCGCCTCCGGTGTGAGCGACCAGTCAGGCTCGATTGCGCGTTTTTCCGAAACGGTGCTAACGGTGCCGGTGAGCGTTTCGGCGTTCTCGGTGCTGCGTCAGACATTGGGGCTGAGCCAGACCCAAACCTTGAACAACCTGCCTTATGTGCTGCGCGGCAAGCTGGCGGGCGGGTTGTTCGGCACGATGCGATTTACCGACAGTGGCAAGCTGAGCCTGCCGACGTCGGCTGCCGGGACTTGGTAAGACAATCCCAAGGCATGTGGGAAAGCCCTTGTGGGAGCGAGCCTGCTCGCGATGGCGGCGGTACATCCAACATAGAGGCTGCCTGACCCTCCGCCATCGCGAGCAGGCTCGCTCCTACAGGGTTAAGTGGTTATGCGGTGAAGCGAACGCCAGGCTTGGCGCGTTCGTCCACGGTCAACTCGAACACATCCGGGCGGGCGTAGTGGCCGACGACGTCAAAGTCGTAACGCGCGCGGATCAGGTCGTCCGTGTCGATCTGCGCGGTAAGCAAACCCGGCCCACCCCGTAGCGGTCCAGCCAATACATCGCCCATCGGCCCGACAATCACACTGCCTCCCGCAATCAACGGCCGATCCGCTGGCCAGTTGGCGATGTCCAGGCCCAAGGCCTGCGGCGAATCCTGAACCTGGCAAGCGCTGACCACGAAGCAGCGACCTTCATGGGCGATGTGGCGCATGCTGACCTGCCACATCTCCCGCTCGTCCACCGTCGGCGCGCACCACACCTCCACGCCCTTGGCGTACATCGCGGTGCGCAGCAGCGGCATCATGTTTTCCCAGCAGACCACCGCGCCCACTCGCCCGACCTGGCTGTCGATCACCGGCAACGTCGAGCCATCGCCCTTGCCCCAGATCAGCCGCTCAGTGCCGGTGGGCATCAGTTTGCGGTGCCTGGCCACGAGCCCGGCCTGCGGATCGAAATACAACGCCGTGCAGTGCAACGTGCTGCCGTCGCGCTCGATCACGCCAATCACCAGATTGGCCCCGGTGCGGGCCGACAAACCGGCCAACGCTTCGGTCTCCGCGCCGGGCACGTCGATGGCATTGGCGAAATACCGGGCAAAGGCCTCACGCCCCTCCGGCAGTCGATAGCCCAACTGGGTGCCGAAGCCTTCGCCTTTCGGATAACCACCGAGCACGGCTTCCGGCATCACCACCAGTCCCGCCCCGGATTCCATGATTGCGCTTTCATAGGACAGGATCTGCTCCAGCGTCTGCGCCTTGCCGCCGGGCAACGCGCCGATTTGCAGTGCAGCAACGATTGACTTGGGCATTTTGATCTCTCCATTCGTATCGGGTGTTGCTCATTCTCGGTCGCCACGGGATCATGAATAAAGCCCGATTCACTGCTGAATGATATGAGCCAAATGAATATCGCCAACGTCGATCTCAACCTGCTAAAAGTCTTCGAAGCCTTGCACGAAGAGTCCAGCGCCAGCCGCGCGGCCCTTCGCCTGGGCGTGACGCAATCGGCGGTCAGTGCGGCATTGCGCAGGCTGCGAGAGGTGTACGGCGATCAACTGTTCGTGCGCACCGGCCGTGGCCTTGCCCCCACCTTGAAGGCGAACCAGTTGAAACCGGTGGTCAGCGATGCGCTGAACAAATGTCGGCAGACACTGGCGATGGTCGACCCTGCGGCCCATCAGTACGACGGCCGTTCGGTCTCGGTGGGTTTGTCGGATGATTTCGAAATTGCCTATGGCCGGCGCCTGATCGAAGAAATCGCTGATAAGGCACCGAAGCTGAGGCTGATCTTCCGGCAAACCCACAGCCAGATCGTCGCGCACGCCCTGATGGAGCGCAGCATCGACCTGGCGATTACCGCCGGTGGCTTCGCCGAGCGGCTGCTCAGCCGTCAGGTGTTGGGGGAAGGTGATTATGCATGCCTGGTGGACCCGGCCAGTCTGGCCGAGGACCAGCAGACCCTTGGCCTTGAAGAGTTCGTCGCCCGCGAGCACATTCTGGTGTCATCGGGCGGTTTTATCGGGATCACCGATGAGGGGTTGGCGGCGCTGGGGTTGAGCCGGCGGGTGTGCGCTTCAACTACGCACTTTGCGGCGTTGCCACATTTGCTCAAGGGCAGTCGCGCGGTGGCAACCATTCCGGCGCATGCCGCCCGGAGCATCGCCGCCCTCACCGGGCTTGTATTGCTGCCCTGCCCGCTGGCCTTGCCGCGCTACCCGATTGAACTGGGCTGGCGCACCAGTACCCAACTCGATCCGGTGGTATTGAAAGTGCGCGAGGCGATTGTCGCTATTTTTGCGTGAAGCCCTGGCTTACTTGGCGGCCATCAGGCGGTTGACTTCGCTGCGCACCATGTTGGCGAATTCTGGCGGTGACATGGCGTCGAGCTCGGCACGGACCCACTCGGCCCACTTGCCTTTGCGCTTGGCGCGCTCACCGAACAACCGCGCAGCCTCGCCCTTGGACTTGCCCAGGTTGCTTTGCCAAAGATCGAACAGACGGGATTTTTCATCTTCCAGCGCAGCGCGCTCGGCGAGGGGTTTGTCGGCCAGATTGAAGCTCATGGGGAGTTACCTGCGGCGTAAATAGGCGACATCTTACACTGTAGGAAGAAATGTCCTGCGCTGGATTTTTCTACAGGATGACGTCCGTGTACAAAATCACTGCAACTTTTTCAGTCGCGGCAGACTCCATTGTTCACTGTCCATTCACCTGCAAGGAGTCCTTCAATGGCCCGGAAAACCGCCGCACAAGTCGCCGAAGAACAAATCAAGGACCAGGCATTCAGCGAGCTTCAGTCGCTGATCGAAGAATCGGAAAAACTGCTCAAGAGCAGCGCGTCACTGGTGGGAGAAGAGGCGGAAACGCTTCGCGGCCAAATCGCCCAAAAACTCCAGCAGGCACGGGACTCGGTGACCAGCGTCCGTGACCGCACGCTGCCTGCAGTTGAGGCCACCGAGACTTACATCGGTGGGCATCCATGGCAAACCGTGGCCATCTCCGCCGGTTTCGGCCTAGTCGTCGGGTTGCTGCTGGGCCGACGTTAAGCTCATTCGAAATTGAAAGACTGTCCCTGTAGGAGCGAGCTTGCTCGCGATGGATTTTGAGACGAAGCGTTTACCCGGCAAACACGCGTTTACGTTCACGACCATCGCGAGCAAAGCTCGCTCCTACAAGGTTTTCAAGATCCAGCCAGTTCCTTCAGATTCGCCAACGTCTGCGCATCCAGCGCAATCCCGTGCTCAGCACTCTTGGCCCGTTGCTGATGACGACGATCACCCGGCAAACGCTTGAGCCCTACCCCGTGCATCTGCCGCACCAACTCCTGGCTACGCTCGGCAAAACTCTGCCCAGCGGCCTTGCTTGGGTCGATCACGATCAACAGTTGCCCGGTCCAGGGCGTCTTCGCCCCGGGATGATTCGACCAATCGAATTCGAAAGAAAAATTACCCCCCGTCAATGCCGCCGCCAACAGCTCGACCATCATCGACAGCGCCGAACCCTTGTGCCCGCCAAACGGCAGCAACGCGCCGCCCTCAAGAATTGCTTTTGGGTCCTGGGTCGGCTGACCGAGACCGTCCACACCCATCCCCGCCGGCAAACGCTCGCCCTTGCGTGCGGCGATCTGCACGTCGCCGTGGGCAATGGCGCTGGTGGCCAGGTCGAACACAATCGGCTCGCCGTCGGCCCGTGGCGCGGCAAAGGCGATCGGGTTGGTGCCGAACAGCGGACGATCGGCGCCATGCGGCACCACGCAGGTCATGCTGTTGACCACACTGAGCGCCACCAACCCGTCGTAGGCAAACGGCTCGACGTCCGGCCACAGGGCCGCAAAGTGATGGGAGTTACGGATCGCCAGCACGGCAATCCCGGCACTGCGGGCTTTTTCCACCAGCAGCGCGCGGGCGGCCGCAAGCGCGGGCTGGGCGAAACCGTTACCGGCGTCAACCCGGACAAAACCCGAGGCGACGTCTTCGACCACCGGCACGGCCTGGCCGTTGACCCAGCCACTCTTGAGCGTGGAGACATACCCGGGAATGCGGAACACGCCGTGACTGTGGGCCCCGTCGCGCTCGGCGCCAGCACAGTTGAGGGCCAGGGTCCGGGCGACGTCGGCAGAGGTGCCATGGCGTACAAAAATCTGTTCGAGCAGCAGAACGAGAGAATCAAAATCCAGTGATGGATTGGCCGAACTGACTGCCATTTCAGGCGAAGCGGTCATCTGAAGCTCCAGTTTTATTATTAGAGACGGGCAACAGGTCGATTAAGCGCTTTCTTACCGGCGTCCTGTCAAGTCTCCCCGGCGGATTGGGGTGAGCAATATGTACCGCACACCGCCAATCTCCCTTCCCTACTGTTGTTCCTCGACCCAACGACCGGCGATCCATCCCATCGCCCCATCGAGGAAACATCATGACTGCACCCGCACTGCCGTATTTTTTTGATGAAGCAGAACGTGCCTCCGCTGCCGATCAACCCGGTGACCGGGAAAACGCCCTGAACTTCACCCTTGACGATTTGAATTGGCTGAAGACAGTTTATCTACCGACTCAAGCGGCCCGCAAAGCGCATATCAAGCCGATGCTCGTCCACCGGCTGCTGCTGTCTCTGGCGGGCAAGGCCGGCGTTCCACTGGTCGGGGCCTTCGCCATGAGCCGGCCCGACGACGGCGAAGTCACGCTCTACACCCCGTGGAAAGGCTTGATCAAATTTACCGACATGGACGATCTCCAAAGCAAGCTCAAGGGATGGCTGGCGCAGACCACGGGTAAACGCGAGTTGTTGCGTTTTCTCTCCATCGAACAACGCCTGCCTCTGGCCGCCGCCACGGCCCTGGAACTCTCCACCACCGAGGTCGGCGGTGCGGTGTTCGAAGACCAGCAACTCGCCCTAGATGAGCATGAGGAACACAACATCAAGGCCATGGCGGGCGAACTGCTGAAGATGCCCACCTTGCAATCCATGCTGGACGACGCCCTCAAGCACGCGTTGTTCAAGCCGTTCCCGACACTGGACCAGCGCCTGACCCGGCTGAAAAGTTTTGTCAGTACCGGTTCAGCATTTGACGACCGCGAGGCGCCCAATAAGATTGCCTCGTTGTCGCTGAGCGAAGCGCTGCTGCATTTTTACCTGACTAACCAGTGGCCGACGGGGGACTCCAGGGTGTTTACCCATCCCGCGCACAGCGTCAGCAGCGATGCCGACAACCAGACCTGGGAAAGCGCCGTAAAAGAGATCGCGCATAGTTTTACGCCGCACCTGCAAAGCCTGCTCGACACGTTCTGGAACACGCCCATGAGCAATGGCCTGTCGCGCATCGGTTTTATTGGCGAAGGCATGCGTGACACCTTTCACACAAAGCTGCTGCAGCAGCGCCAGCAGGGCATTTTAACGACGCAGGAATACCTGCAACTGATGAATGTCAGCCTTCCCCCTGCCGCGGTCGATCCCCTTCGCATCGAAAAAGTACGGGTCACAGCCCCTTTCAAACACTTCGCGGAGCTGGCCTCGACCTTGATGATCGGCGGTGCCAGCACCCTGGGCTTTCTGTACAACCCGTCTCGCGGCATCGAGGCGACCAGCAACCTGCCTGCGGTCAAAAAGATCGTGCTGCAAATGCTCGGGAGCGAAGGTCATGAACACACGCTGCTCAATTTCATGTCACTGGTTGAACGCGGCACCTTTCTGGCGCTGGAACCAGACGATTGCGTGATCGTGGGCGAGCCGGTCAAGGGCCCGGTATTTGAACAAGTGATGGCCGACATCGTCGATAAACAACGGCAAAACCTGAGCCACGCCTTGAACCGTTACCGTGAAAGCGAAGGCACGCTTGACCTGCACGCCCTGCTCGACAATGCGCTGGATGTGCGGGGATTGATCGATCAGCGCTTGCTGCTGGCTGAAGCCGCGGGGCGCTGGAGTACACGACCAGACCGAGGAGTGAATGCGCGACCGGCCACTGTGCGCGGCGAGTCGGCGAAATATGAGCTGTCGCTGCTGACCTCTGTCGAAGAGGCGCTCGATCAACTCCTGGAAAAACACCCGGCCATTCCCGTCAAAACCAGTACCTTCACCGATGCGCAGAGACTGGTCGCGCTCTCGCTGGCGAGCTTGCAATCAAGCTTCACTCATACCCTGTCGACGGCCTTGCGCAGTGAATTGAAGCTTCGCGGCGTCTCGCGCACCTTGGGTACGACGGAACAGGCGATCATCAAAACCGTGCTCGACACACCTGTCCACTTGCAGCGAGCTGCACTGAACGGTTTTTTGCCGGAGGTTTTTTCCCTGGCGTTGAAGGCCGGCGCTGCCGTAACCCCGGTGAAACTGGCCAGTTGTTTTGTACTGACTGAACGCGGGGGACTGGACCCGGTGCATTCGGGAAAGGCCATTTTGTGGACGCCGGCACTGGGATTCGAAGCCTTCAAGGCCCTCACGCCGTTACTAAGCGAGCTCGAACGACGCCTCAAAGACGAAACTCATCGTTTAACGCTTCTGGAAAATCTCGCCCGTAGCGAGCGTAATCCAGGCGTGGCCTATGTGCTGGCACCGCTGCAAACGGTGCATGGGCATTTTCTCGACCATCTGCAAAAGCCCTTTGTACACCTGGACCCGACTGACGTCCCTCGCGCACTGGCCACTGCGCTTGCACCCGCGCCGCTGACCAGCCTGCTGAATCTGGTGGCCCTACGCGAACCGCTGACCGGGCTGCGCCGCGCGACCGACATCGCCCAGTCCCTGACCACCCAGCAAAAATTGCCCGCGTGGCTAGCCAAAGCGCCGCTGAAAGAGCTGATCTTGCATGCCGAGTTGCTTCAGCAATACGTGCACAACGTCAAAGATGACGAGGATTACCTCAGCGGCATCCGCTCACTGCAGCGCACCGCTCACCATGAACTGGAAAAGCAACTCAAGGCAGACAGGTTCAACATAGATCCGGACAAGGTCCAGATCGAGATCAGCGCAAGCCCGAGGTCTGCGTCCAGCACTCAAACCCTGACCGACTTTGCGTTGACTCACCTCAAGGACTTGGACCCTATCCTTATAAAACTGACGTCGCTGGACGCCACGGTCATTCCTGAGGGCATGGACGAACGCTACATCAAAGACCTGGTACGCAACCTGAAACCCGGTGAGCATCAGCAGAAGATACTCAGCGATGCCCTTGCGGACACCTCGGCGAACGCAGCCCGTAGAAAGCGCTTTTACACGCAATTGCCCTGGCAACTGATGCACCACGCTCACGTCGAAAAATTGCAAGAGCGCCTGAGCGAAACCGGGTTTGACCTGATCTGCCAGGTCATGGACATGCCCGACGCCATCGCCCGCGCGGCCGTCGACAGTGCCCATGCGATCATCCGGCCACTGGAGTTCCTGGGCGTGCGGACCGGACAAAGCGTCAAAGTACCTGGCGTCTATCTGATCGGTTCATCGATTGATAGCACGGCACCGCAGGTGCTTGTCGCTCCTCACAGCCCTCGACACGGGATCAAGGAATACAAAAACGAAACACAACTGTTGGATGAACTGAAGATGAGCAGCGACTTGCTCAACTGGGTGCTCATGAACCTTGAGAATCCTGACCGGATACTGTTGGAAACCCGGATGGCGACTCGCAGTAACCGTGTTGCACGGGCCACACCGATCACTTCTGACTCTACGGAAACACAGGTTACGCTGGCATCCAACCCCATCAAGGGCCACCTGTTCGGACACTTGTTCCGCGACAACGCTGCGTTGCTGGCGCGATTGTTGGGTTTTCAATCCGATGACACCCAGCAAAGTGCATGGGCAACCATCAAGCACGTTCTGGGTGAAGATCTGCACGAAGCGTACTCGTTCTTCATGGGCAAACTGGCCTACCCCAAAACGGTGTACCACAGTTACCTAGACATCAAGCAATCTGCCGAGGACCTGCAAACTCACAAGTGGGGCGCGGCCATCAGGGAGTTCATCAGCGGCATCGCCCAACTCGCCTCACTTCGTCAATCGTTTGAAACTCAAGCGCTGCCGACAGCCGTACCGCAAGCGGAAAAACCCGATGCCGCCTGCAAATGGCAGGACATCAAGGTCACTGCCCCCGAGCGCACCGACCTGATCCGCCATGAAAGCCTCCATGTGGACCTGGGTTCGTTGAAGCCTGACTCGACGCCCGGACTTTACGCGCACCCGATTACAAAAAAAATGTACGGGCCGGTGGAAGGAAAAGTCCTTCCGGTGACAAAAGGCGGAACCCGCTGGCGCATCGGTGATACGAAAAAGGTCGGTCCTTTTCTAAGGCAAAACGCATCGAAACAATGGGTGCTCGACCGGAATACACCGACGCCGCAATTCGGTCTGATCAATCGGCTAGACACGATGGCAGCGGCCTGGGGCGGTATGAACATCGACGCCCATGGAATGTCGCAGATACGACACCTTTTCCCGTTCAGGGCGCTTCAGATTGATGAAGCTCTCGATCAGGCAACGAGCTACGCCTGGAACAGCGTTCAAAATTTACAACTGCTGAAGAACGCCGACGACACTGCCACTCCCGTGCATCAACTGATCAAGGATTTCCTCGGTGTGTCAGAGGTGCTGCCCGCACATGTGGAAAAGCTGGAAAAAGTCGTGGGCGACATGTTTGCTGCCTTGTTGGACCCTACGCTAAGAAAGGCCAAGTCCAGCCGTTTTATCGCCGGCAGGGTCATCGATGGCGCAGCAAGCACCTTCGGTTTTATCGTCCCCAACGATGAAAAGAAAAAAATCTATCTGGCAGAAAGATTTTTCGATCCTGGTTTCGAACTTTATCGCCAACATCTCTCCGACAAGACCTTCCCCATCAACACGCATGCCAGGGCAATGACACTGCTGCATGAGCTATCGCACATTGCGTGTCAAACCGAGGACATTGCCTATCTGGACCCTGGCCGCCCCTTCTCTGACCTGATCGGTACGGCCACCGTCACCGCCACTGATCTCAAAAATGCGTTGACCCATATTCAGGACACCGCATTGTCGATCAAGACCCCACTCACACAACTGTTCATGACCCAGGACCCTGTCACCGGAGTGTGGGAGGACCTGGGCAGCACGACTAATGAAGATACGGTGCGGGTCAAGGAGCATATCCTGACGTTAACCGGCGCAGAAAACCTGAGCGGTGCCCGCGAGACCTTCAAGCGAGATTCACATAAAAGGCTGGCGGTACAACTTGGCAACGCCGACAGCGTGGCTTGGCTGCTGAGCCAACTGGGGCGACAACTGCACACCAGCACACCGTAAATCAAAAAAAAGTGCAGTTTGATGGGTAATTGCCATGACTGATGTTCTCGCCGACTCCCCTCAAGGTTAGAATGCGCGAAATCAGGACGATTCAATGACCGACAACCCGCTTACGCAAGCCGAATACGATGCGATCACCGATGCCGCCGCGCACTGGTGCATGCGTTTGCACGCCACCGATTGCACCGCTCAAGAGCGGCAAGCCTTCGAGCAGTGGCGTGATGCTCATCCGCTGCATGCGTTCGAGTACGAGGCCATGCTGGAAATCTGGGATGTCGCAGGGGATTTGCCACCGGCACAACACATCGTGCCGATCACCCCGGTCAAACACGCAACGCCATGGCGCACCGTTGGTATCGCAGCCGCCGTGTGTGCCCTGGCGTTGCCGCTGGCAGCTTTCAGTGGGTGGAACCTCGGTTGGTTGCCCAATTCGTATCAGCGTTTTGAAGCCAATGACAACGTCCGCCACGTCACTCTCAGCGATGGCAGCCAGGTTGAACTGAACCTGGGCAGTGAGCTGACGTACAGCAACTACAAGGATCAGCGACGGGTCACGCTGAAAAAAGGCGAAGCGTTCTTCAGTGTCAGCCACGACGTGACTCACCCGTTTGTCGTCAAGGCGGCCGATGGCAAGATCCGGGTCACGGGCACCAGGTTCAACGTCTGGATGTATGAAGACCAGGTGAAAGTGAACCTGATCGAAGGCTCGGTGCTGGTCACCAGCAACGATGACCTTCCGGGTGACGGCTTGCGCCTCGGGCCTGCGATGCAGGCGAGCTACAAGCATGGCGACTACATTCCGCGCATCAGTCAGACCTACGACAACGACAACTCGTTGGCCTGGCGCAACGGCAAACTGGTGCTCGACGATCTGGCCCTGGCCGACGCATTGCCGCTGATCAACCGTTACCTGAAAAACCCGCTGATGATTGCCGACAACAGCACCGGGGCCATCCGCATCGGCGGCATCTATAACATCAAGGAATTGAACAGCCTGGTGACGTCCCTGCCCAAGGTGCTGCCGGTCTACGTGACCCGCAACAAGGACGGCAACCCGGTCCTCAACTCCATCCCGCAGCAAGCCCCAAAAGGCTGAAGGCCGCGTCCCTGTCAGGAAAGCGGCCTTCATTTTGCCCCGGATAAAACCCGCATTACTGCGCGGCCACCTTCCCGGCTTTTTCATCCTGCTCGCGAATCGTCTGAACCTGATACTGCGGATCGGACTTGATCTGCTGCTCGGTAAACGGCAACACACTCAACTGCTTTTTCGAGAACGCCTGCGTCTGGTCCCGTGAGTACTTCGAGGTCGGGTCACTGGACAGCGAAAACGCCAGCAGCCCCTGGGCTTGTGGCCCCTTGTCATCAAAGGTCACGACCTGCAAATAGCTGGTGCCACTCACGACTTCGAGTTTACCGTCGGTTCTCGGCACGCTCTGGATAGCGTTGTACACCCCCAGCGTTCCCGGGCCGCCGTGAATGGGCGTCTGCTGGCCACCGCTGCTGACCACCTGCACATCACCCCAACGGCTGTCGGCCTTGAGCCCCATTTTGTTGACCTGCTCAACCGACGCCAGCATGGCCTCGCGCACTGCCGTGGCCACTTCCGGGCGATCCACGGCCAGGCCGCGCGGTGTGTGTTGCGGGTCTTTCGGGTCGAACGCCACGCGCCAGACGTCGGGGGCTTGTTGCAGCGACTCCATCACATTCTGGAAATGAACAAAGCCCAGGCCACTGTCCAGATTGGCGCCGCGATCCCAGGACGCAAGGCTGGCACACAACGGCTTGATCGCTGACGCATTCCCCCCCGGATCCTCGGCGCAAAATTGCAGCAGGTCCGGCATCACTTGCGTTGCCAGGTACACCTGATCGTCCATCACCATGTGTTGCAGGTCCGTCGCCTTGATCGGACCGGCCTTGCCCAGCGCCCCCAACCGATCCAGCGCGAAACGTGAACGCAACCCCAAAGGCTGGTCGTCCTGGCTGATCAACGGTGAAAAACCGCTGAGCGGCTGCGCCGGGTTGGCCATCCAGGCCGAATCGTTGGCATGCTGCACAAAGTCCCTGCGCAACAGTTGCGGCAGCTGGTCCGCCGCATAAATGCCCGGTTGCGCGGCATGCGGATCGATGTCCCAGGCACACGCGCTGTTGGAGCCGTCGAGAACGATCATCTGCAACCCGGCCCGCGGATCGCTGCACCGGGCCAGTTTGTCGGCATTCACATTGGGCACGACCGACAGGTTCATGTAGAGCGTCTGCCCCTGATCGTCCGCCGCCAGTGTGTTGACCCACGGAATTCCTTGAATCTTGTGCACCGAGGCCTGCAAATCCTTGAGGCTGACGGCACGGTTCATGGCGTACCACTGCTGCAGGACCCGGTCGTTGTCCAGGTTCGCGTCACGCAAACTGAAGGCGAACTGGTTGTCCCAGTCGAGCTTGCCGGGCCATTGCACAATCGGGCCGAACTGCGAGCTGTAGACCACATGGGAGACCGGTTTGATCTGGCCATCCGCCTGTTTCACCTTCACCGTCACGGTCTGCCGGGTCATGGGCAACGACTTGCCATCCAGCAGGTAGCGCGTGGTGTCCTTCGGGTCGAGTTGCAGGCGGTACAGGGTGAAATGCTTGGAGGAATCGACGGTGTGGGTCCAGGCCAGGTGCTGGTTGAAACCGATATTGATCACCGGCAGTCCAGGCAATGCCGCGCCCATCACGTCCAGTTTGCCGGGAATGGTCAGGTGCATCTGATAGAACCGCATGCCGCCGACCCACGGGAAGTGGGGGTTGGCCAGCAACATGCCGCGACCATTGAACGAGCGCTCGCTGCCCACGGCCACCGCGTTGCTGCCGCGATCCAGGGCAAAGCGTTGCAGACGCGAGTCCGCGACCTGGAACGACGCCTGATCGCCGCTAATCCGAGCCACTGAGGCGGGCGGCGCGGCGCCGGCCAGGGCTTCGGCAAATGGCCCTACTCCGCCTTCGACCAACAGACGGCGGGTCAACTTGACCAGATCCTGGACGGTGATGTCGCGAACCCATTCACCCTGGCATTGCTGCGGCAAACCCTGCGCCCGGCGTTCAGTCAGGGATCGGTTGAAGCCCGCGACATACCCTTGCATGAGGTCACGCACTTCCGGGGTTTGCGCCTGCCAGAACGCGGCGACAGCCTGAGGGGTATTCAGCCAGGTGAAAAACACATCGCTGACCTGGTTTTGGCGCTCTTCGACCGTCAACTGATCCGGGCCGAAATACCGCGAACGTTCGCCGTTCACGGTGGTGATCTCGTTCGCCAGCAGGCACAGGTTGTCCTGGGCGTAGGCGTAACCAATGCCGTAGCCAAGGCCGCGCTCGCTGTCGGCCCGGATGTGTGGCACGCCGAAACTGGTCCGGCGGATATCGGCTGTCGCCTGCTCCGGCTGGCTGCGAGCACCCGCCGCAAGGCTCAAGCCTGCCAGCACCATGGCAAGGCTCAACCGGGTTAACTGCCTGGAAATAATCACGCTCGCTCCTGATCGTCTAGTCGAAGGCCACACGCAATGTGCCTCCCACTGAAAACGAAGCCCGCGACAAAAATTTAGGACTTTAGCGAGCATTCCTGCGTGCGCTCACAGGTTGCTCACGTGGCGGTGACAAAATTTCTACATTTGAGCCTTCATGATTTGCCGAGCTCAATCGTCTTACTGCGTGAGAGCCACCCATCCCTGATCAGGATCTGAAAAGGAGTTTATGCATGTACAACTCGCAACTGCCAACGGACGGTAGCCATGCGCCAAAGGGCACTACCATGAATTCCGTCGTATTCGAACAAGGCACCGAACGCCACGGTAATGAGCGGATCCGCTTTCTGCTGAAAAGCTTCGGCCTGCGCACCAGCCTGATCCGCCTGAAAGTCATCGACGCCCTGCTGGTCGCCGCCGAAAGCGAGCGCAGCCTCGGCGTGCGTGGCGTGCACACTCAATTGCTGGACCTGGATATTCCCCTGTCCTTCCTGAGCGTAAGGGAAGTGTTGAAGCGTTTGTGCAGCGAAGGCGTAATCACCCTTAACCCGGACAAAAGCTACAGCCTGCACCCACAGGCGCTGGCCACTTTGCACGGCGAATAACCCGCCCCCGGTGCGCCGCTCAGGGCTTGACCTTGCGGCGCATCACGCCATTGATCACCACCACGATCACGGCCACGCCAATCGCGATGTACTGGAACAGCTTCTCGCTGATGACTCCGGCGTTCTGCAGATAAGACAAGCCAAACATGATCCCCAGGACCACCAGGGAGATCAGAATCGAATATTTCAAACGTTGCGACTGGGTCATTGCGACTTTCCTTAAACGTAAGCCTGTACGTGAACCTGAAATGTATCCGGTTTGTATCTGAATGCATGCCAAACCCCTACCGTTCTCCGGGAATGAGGCGCTGCAAACCGGGTCTCATGTTACAGCCGATGAAGAGTTTTAGCTTCATTGCGGCTTTAACCATGAGGATTTTCAAATGTTCCGTCGAATCACACTGCTGATTCCCCTGCTCGCCATACTGTCCTTGAGCGGCTGCATTATTTTCCCCCACGGCGGCTATCACCACGACCGCTATTACGACCATGGCGGACCGGGCTATTACCAGCATCGATAACGCTCATCCAGCCGTTTGAGACCTTCTGAAAAAATCATTTCCGGGCTGAGCACACACTTCCACCATCCAGTCCACGAACACCCGAACCCGCCGTGACAATTGGCGGTGAGGAGGATAGAGCGCCGTCAGCGGCATGCACGGGGGCGGCGCTTCCCTCAACACTTCGATCAGACCTCCCTCCTTTATTTGCCGGGCCACGTGATAGTACGGGACCTGGACCAGACCATACCCGGCCTCGCAGGCCGCCAGATAACCATCGGCACTGTTGACCGAAACTACCTTGGGCAAGTCGACCGCTTGGACTTGGCCGTCGACGACAAACTCAAGCCCGAAGCGCTTGCCGCTGTTACTCGACACGTATTCCACCATCCGATGCCCCGACAGCTGGGCCAGGCTCAGCGGCGTGCCGTGTCGCTGCAAATAGTCCGGGCTGGCGCAGGTGACCTGATCCAGCGTGACCAGTGGCCGCGCCACCAGCGAATCGTCGAGTGACGAGCCACCGCGTAGCACGCAATCGACGCCTTCACGAATCAGGTCGACGGGCCGGTCATTCAGGCCGATCTCCAGTTCGATCAGCGGATAGCGCGCCGTAAATTGCGGCAACGCCGGAATCACAATCAAGCGCCCGACTCCCGCCGGCATGTCGACTCGCAAAATTCCTTTCGGATTGTGTCGGGCAGCGGAAAACACTGCTTCGGTTTCCTCCAGATCCGCCAGCAGCCTGACGCAACGGGGGTAGTAGGCCGCACCGTCGAGCGTGAGGCTGATCTGCCGGGTGGTGCGCTGCAGCAACTGCACGCCCAGATGCGCCTCGAGTTGTTTGATCAGAATGGTCACCGAGGCCCGGGGCAATTGCAGGCTGTCGGCCGCCTTGGCAAAGCCGCCCAGTTCGACGATTCGGGTGAACACGCGCATGGCGTTGAAACGGTCCATTGGAGGTACCCGACTGATTATTTAGAAATGACGAATAGTGATAGCAGTTTTAGCCGGTTTATCTGGTTTCTGTCGAGGTTAACAATGGGATCCTCATTCACAAGGGGCTGCTCTCATGCACACACGTCAACTGGGAAAAAACGGTCCGCCAGTGTCAGCGATCGGACTGGGCTGCATGGGCATGACCGATTTCTATACGACAGGCACCGACACCCGCGAGGCCACGGCCACCCTGCATCGTGCGCTTGAACTGGGCATCAACCTGCTCGACACCGCCGACATGTACGGGCCGCATACCAATGAAGAACTGATCGGCAAAGCGATTGCCGGCAAGCGCGACCAGGTGTTTCTGGCGAGCAAGTTCGGCATCGTCCGCGACCCGGCCAACCCCGTCGCTCGCGGGGTCAATGGCCGGCCGGCGTACATTCGCGAAGCCATCGACGGCACCCTCAAGCGCCTCGGCGTCGACACGCTGGATTTGTACTATCAGCACCGCATTGACCCGCACGTGGCGATCGAAGAAACCGTTGGCGCCATGGCCGAACTGGTGAAGGCCGGCAAGGTGCGTTACCTGGGCTTGAGTGAGGCTTCGGCGGCCACCCTGGAGCGGGCGCACAAGGTGCATCCGATCAGCGCGCTGCAAAGCGAGTACTCGCTGTGGAGTCGTGATCAGGAGGAAAACGGCTGCCTCGCGGCGTGTCAGCGACTGGGTATTGCCTTCGTTCCGTACAGCCCGCTGGGTCGCGGCTTTCTGACCGGGGCTCTGAAAAGCCCGGATGATTTTGCGGCGGATGACTACCGGCGCTTCAGCCCGCGTTTCCAGGGTGAAAACTTCGCAAAAAACCTGTTGCTGGTACAGCAAGTGCAGGACCTTGCCGCTGAAAAAGGCGTGACCGCCGGGCAACTGGCATTGGCGTGGGTGCTGGCCCAGGGTGATTACCTGATCCCGATTCCGGGGACCAAGCAGCGCAAATACCTGGAGGAAAATGTGGCGGCGCTTGACGTGAAGCTGAGTCGAGAAGAGCTGCACGCGCTGGAGGCGATATTCCCGGCGAATGCCACGGCGGGGTTGCGGTATCCGGAAGAGGTCATGAAGTTGCTGGATCGCTGATCCGATATCAATCACCGGTCTCCTGTGGCGAGGGAGCTTGCTCCCGCTGGGGTGCGTAGCAGCCCCCTGAATAGCGACTGCTGCGCAGCCGAGCGGGAGCAAGCTCCCTCGCCACAACAGCCTGGTCAACCTGGTCAACCTGGTCAATCTGGTCAATCTGGTATCAGTTAGAAACAAACTCGTACCGCGCTTTTGTAGAATCCGTTCAAAATGCATTCTTTTTGGACGAGCCCCCCATGCGAAATCATCTGCGTCTGATCGCCCTGAGCGCCCTTTTTCTTTCTTCCCTGGCACAAGCCGCCGACCTGATCCCGATTGAAGTCCACCGCGATGCCAATTGCGGCTGCTGCAAAAAATGGGTCAGTCATCTGGAAGCCAACGGCTTCAAGGTCGAAGACCACGTTGAAGCCAACATGAGCGAATTCAAGCAACAGCACGGCGTGCCGCCACGCCTGGCGTCCTGCCACACGGCGTTGATCAACGGCAAATTCGTCGAAGGCCATGTCCCGGCCGATCAGGTGCTGGCCCTGAGCAAGGGCGATGACCTGTTGGGTGTGGCCGCTCCCGGCATGCCCATGGGTTCGCCCGGCATGGAAATGGACGGCATGAGCGATGCCTACCAGGTGATCGGCCTGAAAAAGGACGGCACTGACGTGGTGGTAGCGGACTACCCGGCGAAGTGATATCTGACGGCTTCAGTCGGTTGGCGTTGAACGATCACGCAAGATCATTGCCTGTGTGTTTAATGTCCCCCTAATCGTGCCGATCCAGCATCGGCCGATTTCCCGTGGAGCTCCACCATGCCATTGACCCTTCTGCGCTGGCTGCCCGGCCTGCTGCTGACCGCCGCACTGCCCCTTCTCGCTCACGCTGAAGGTCCGGAATACGGGCCCGAGCTGCAAGGTTTCGAGTATCCCTACACCCTCAAGCATTTCGCCTTTCAGTCTCAGGGCAAATCCCTGCAAATGGGTTACATGGACGTCGCCGCGCACGGCAAGGCCAACGGCCGCAGCGTCGTGCTGATGCACGGCAAAAATTTCTGCGGCGCCACCTGGGACAGTTCGATCAAGGCCCTGAGCGAGGCTGGTTATCGGGTGATCGCCCCGGACCAGATCGGTTTCTGTTCCTCCAGCAAACCGGACAACTATCAGTACACCTTCCAGCAACTGGCGACCAACACCCAGCAATTGCTCAAGGCCCTGGGCATCCAGAAAGCCACCCTGCTCGGCCATTCCACCGGCGGTATGCTCGCCACCCGTTACGCGTTGCAATACCCCGATCAGGTCGAACAACTGGCGCTGGTCAACCCTATCGGCCTGGAAGACTGGAAAGCCCTCGGCGTGCCGTACCGCACGGTTGATCAATGGTACGAACGCGAGCTGAAGGTCAATGCACAAGGCATTCACGACTATCAACGCAAGACCTACTACGACGGCCGTTGGAAACCGGAATTCGACCGCTGGGTTAACATGTACGCGGGCATGGCCAAAGGCCCGGGCAAAATCCAGGTGGCATGGAATTCGGCACTGATCTACGACATGATCTTCACCCAGCCGGTGTACTACGAGTTCAAGGACCTGAAGATGCCGACCCTGCTGCTCATCGGCACGTCCGACACCACCGCCATCGGCAGCGACATCGCCTCACCCGAGGTCAAGGCTAAACTCGGTCATTACGACAAGCTCGGCAAGCAAGTGGCGAAACTGATTCCGCAGTCGACCCTCGTTGAGTTTCCCGGCATGGGCCATGCGCCACAAATGGAAGAACCCGCCGAATTCCACCAGGCCCTGCTCGCCTGGCTGAGCAAAACAAACCCTGTTCATTGATGAGGTAAGGCTGATGGCAGTGCAGATTGCGGTAATTGATGACTGGCAGGATGTAGCGCGGGGCGTGGTGGACTGGTCGGTTCTGGACAGCATCGGCCAGGTGAGTTTTATCCATGATTACCCGGCCGACAACGAAACGACGGCCGCACGCCTGGCCGAGTTTGAAGTGATCTGCGTGATGCGCGAGCGCACCCGTTTCGATGAAGACCTGCTGCGGCGGTTGCCGAAACTCAAACTGCTGGTCACTGGCGGCATGCGCAACGCGGCCCTGGATTTGAAAGCCGCCGCCGCGCTGGGCATCCAGGTCAGCGGCACCGACAGCTACAAACACGCCGCCCCGGAACTGACCTGGGCCTTGATCATGGCCGCCACCCGCAACCTGGTCGTCGAAGCGAACGCGTTGCGCGCCGGCCAATGGCAACAAGGCCTGGGCGGCGACCTGCACGGCAAGACTCTGGCAATCCTGGGGCTGGGCAGCATCGGTCAGCGGGTTGCGCAGTTCGGCCAAGTGTTTGGCATGCGGGTCATCGCCTGGAGCGAAAACCTGACGACCGAGCGCGCGGCCGAGGTCGGCGTGACGTATGTCAGCAAACAGGAACTGTTCGAACAGGCCGATGTGCTGTCGGTGCATCTGGTGCTCAGTGATCGCAGCCGAGGCCTGGTGGACGCTCAGGCGCTCGACTGGATGAAGCCCACCGCCTGGCTGGTCAACACCGCGCGCGGGCCGATTGTCGACGAGGCCGCGCTGATCAAGGCGCTGCAAAAACAACGCCTGGCCGGCGCGGCGCTGGACGTATTCGAGCAAGAGCCGTTGCCGGCGCATCACCCGTTCAGGACGCTGGAGAATGTGCTGGCGACACCCCATGTCGGGTATGTCAGCCAGCAGAACTACCACCTGTTTTTTTCGCAGATGATCGAGGATATTCAGGCGTGGTCAGCCGGTGAGCCGATTCGCCTCCTGGGCTGATATCGCCTCACAGTATCTTGTCAGTGTTCACAGAATTCATGTCCGGTATCAATCCAATGTGGGAGCGAGCCTGCTCGCGATGACGATTTATCATTCAGCATTGATGTCGACTGACACACCGTCATCGCGAGCAGGCTCACTCCTACAGGGGATTTCGGTCAGCCGTGCCCATTCTTCACTGCCACGAATGCCGCTGTCACGTAGGGCACGGTCAGTAATTCTTTGCCCCTTAAATCGGGCTCCGCAGCAATCAACGCCCTGATCTGCTCATCCACTTTCCCCCGCTCCACCTCCGGCAATGCCGCGACAAAACTGGTGGAGCGCACACGATTGAAAATCACATCCTCCGGCGATCCCGTGTGCCCATGGCTGAACTGCTGTTCTTGCAACGGCCCGAACGCCCCATGGGGAAAGGCCCGGCGCCATGCCCCGGTATAGAAGCGCGGCGTGTCGCCTTCCAGCGCATTGACGATCGCATCCAGTTTCGGCACCCAACTCACCCGCGTATCACGCAGGTTCCACACCAGCCCCAACTTGCCACCAGGCTTGAGCACCCGAGCGATTTCCGTCAGCGCCTCGGTGCCGGCAAACCAGTGGAAGGCCTGGGCGCAGACCACGACATCCACCGAGGCATCCGGCAACGGCAGGTCCATGGCGGTGCCGTTGACCGCCAGCACCTCAGGAAAGGCTGCGGACAGTTTCTCGAGCATCTGCGCCACCGGTTCCACGGCAATCACCTGCGCCCCGGTCGCCACCAGTCGGGCGGTGAACTTGCCGGTGCCCGCCCCCAGGTCGACGACGGCTTTGTCCGCGTCCAGGCCGAGCGTCCCGGTCAGCCAATCGGCCAACTGCGGCGGATAGTCCGGGCGACCACGGACGTAAGTGTCGGCGGCGGTTTTATAACCGGCCGCCGCAGCGTGATGGACCTGATCTTTCATGGCAGTGCTCCAGATGACAGGAATTGCCGTCGAGCATAGCGCCTCGGTTTGAGCTTTCCTTGTAAATGCCGACGCAAAGAAATGAATAATTGTTCACTGAGCGGTGTTCTCTTAACAACGCAGGTGATTAGCCTGTTAGTGGTGCTGGTTCACCCTGACGACCTGTGGGATAACACCGTGCGCTACCTGTTGCCGGGACATGTTTTTGACTGAAACGAATGAACCAATGGAGCAACACCCATGAACACCCGTTTCGCTGTTATCGCTACCCCCTTCTTACTGGCGGTGGCCTTATCCGGTTCGTTGGCCTGGGCCAATGGCGGTGGAGATGACGCACCGGCCAGGCCCAGCTGCCCCAAAGGCCAGGTCCTCGACACCAAGTCGCAGAAATGCCTCAAGCAAACCAGCAGCCTGCTGCCGGACGCCGACCGCACCCAATACGCCTATCAGCTGGCCAAGGACGGTCGCTATGAAGAAGCCCTGGCCCTGCTCGATACGCTGAAACAGCCGAACACCGCCGAAGCCTTGAACTATCGTGGTTACGCCACCCGTAAACTGGGCCGTACCGATGAAGGCATCGGGTATTACCTGCAATCGGTGAAACTCGATCCGCAATACGCGAAAGTTCGCGAATACCTCGGCGAAGCCTACGTGATCAAAGGTCGACTGGACCTTGCTCAAGAGCAGTTGCAGAAGATCAAATCGATCTGCGGCAGCACCTGCGAGGAATACCAGGACCTGGCCGAAGCCATCAACGATTCATCGAAAACCTGACACCGAGCAGACGGAGGTCGCCATCGCCAGCGATCAGGCAATACGAGCAGAGTTGGGCCAGCACCTGGCGCGCTTATGGCGCTACGGCCTGCTGCTGTCCCGACAACGGCATGTCGCCGAAGACCTGGTTCAGGCGACTTGTGTGCGGGCGCTCGAACGGGCGAGCCAGTTTGAATCGGGCACGCGCATGGACCGATGGCTGCTGAGCATTCTGCATTCGATATGGCTCAACGAAGTGCGCTCCCGGCGCATACGGCATGGAACGGGACTGGTGGATGCCGACAACGCCTTGTCGTTCGACGGTGAATACGCGGCGCAGACCCACGTGCTGGCCGCGCAGGTGATCCGGCGGGTCGATGCGCTGCCCGAAGCCCAGCGTGAAACCGTGTTTCTGGCCTATGTCGAGGGCTTGTCGTATCGCGAGGTCGCCGATGTGCTTCAGGTGCCCATCGGCACGGTCATGAGCCGCCTCGCTGCGGCCCGGGTCAAGCTGGCCGAGTATCCGCCGTTGCACGCGGTGCCTAACCCTACCACTGGAGAACGTCGATGAACGATCACGCGATACCTTCGGACGAGCTGTTGGTCGCCTACCTCGACGACCAGCTCGACACCGAACAACGCGCCAGCGTCGACGCCGCCATTTCGAGGGACTCGATGCTCAATCTGCGCCTGCAATGGCTGGCACGCAGCAGCCTGCCGTTCAACCAGGCTTTCGATGAGCTGACACGCCAGGCCCCGGTGGATCGCTTGCAGTCCATGCTCGACACGCTGCCCTCCCCTGAGCGTCCGCAGATGAACCGCCGCTGGTTCCTCGCGGCGGCCGCCACCCTGGTGGCCAGCGGCGTGCTGGCGGACCGGTTGTTCCTCGGCTGGCAATCGAGCCAGGAGCAAAACAACTGGCGCGGGCTGGTCGCCGACTACATGGCCCTCTACGTGCCGCAAACCCTGGAACACCTGCCCAGCGACGACGCCGCGCAACAGGCGCAGCTGCGCACCATCGATTCGCGTCTCGGCTTGAATCTGCTGCCGGCAAAACTGGCGTTGCCGCGCCCTGAATTCAAGCGTGCACAGATTCTCGAATACGAAGGCGTGGCCATCGCCCAGATCAGCTACCTGGACCCGGTACACGGCCCGATGGCGCTGTGCGTCACCCGCTCGAGCACCGGTAGCCGGGATTTCGCCCAGGAACGTCGGCATGGAATGAACATTGTGTATTGGGCTGACGTGGATCACGCGTGGATGCTGATCGGGCACAACCCGACGGCCGAGCTGGAGGACATGGCGAAGTTGTTGCGGGGCCGGCTCAGCGCGTGATTTGGTCGACTTGTAGCTGCTGCCGAGCGTGCCCTGTGGCGAGGGGATTTATCCCCGTTGGGTTGCGAAGCAGCCCCCCTTTTTGTCATATACACCGCGTCGAATGGATTACGACGGCTTCGCCGCCGAACGGGGATAAATCCCCTCGCCACAGGGCAAGCTCGGCAGCTGCTACAGGTTCATAACGCAAGTTCATCTGGTCTTCACCAGCGCCACTGGAAACGCCCCCGGCACACTGACAACCACCGTATACGCCACCTTGTCACCCACGAAAAAACAGACGTCCCCCGTCGGCGTGATATTGGGCCCTATCCTGATCGCCAGCCGCGAAGAACCATCATCCGGCGTCACCATCGCAAACGTCGTTGACGTGGTTTCTACCCGGACTACCCGGATGGCGTTAATCGTTCCGATACCGTTTTTTCTTAGGCTGTGCTCAACCATCGCTCCTCTCCTTCCCATCAGCGCTTACCGTCGAAGCCTGACTGCGAAGAGGCAATGAAACGCTTAAGTGAAGCCCCTGACTACTGTCAAATCTGACAGTCGCCGTTTATTAATGACCGCTAGGCAACCACAACCGAAACCGCGCCCCGCCCAAGGGTGACGCTTCAACGGTCAACGTCCCGCCCTGGGCCTCAAGCGCCCGGCGGCTGATCGCCAGGCCCAGGCCAAACCCGCCTGTCGCCCGATCACGGCTGCGGTCGAGTCGATAGAAGGGTTCAAATATTCGTTCGCGCTCATCGTCCGGAATGCCGATCCCGTCGTCGTCGACCCAGATTTCACACCCCTTCGAACCCACCTGCACGCTCACCTGAATGCGCTTCTCGCAATAGCGCGTGGCGTTGCGCAGCAGGTTCTGCAGTGCGCGCGCGGTCAAGCGCGGGTCAAGGCTGAAGCGTTCGAGCTGGCCGTGAAGCAGCACGTCGATGACGATGTCCGGGGATTCCAGTTCTTCGTCGACGCTGCCGAGGATGCTGTCGATGAACTCATCCAGCGACACCTCGACCTGCTCGGGCAATCTCGCCGGATTCTGCAGGCGGCTGTAGGACAGCAGCTCCAGGACCAATTCGTCGAGTTCGCGAATGTGCGCGACCAGCCCTTGCAGGCGTTCGCGACTGGCGGCGGGCAAGTCGTCGGACAGGGCCAGCGCAAGGCCGAAATCGAGGCGCGTCAGCGGTGTACGCAATTCGTGGGACACGGCGTTGAGCAGGTCGCGCTGCTGATTGAGCAGTTTCTCGATATCGCCGGCCATGGTGTCGAACACGTTGGCCAGACTGCCGATATTGGAACTGGCGGCAATCTGCGTGCGCTCGTCCAGGTGGCCCTTGCCGAAACGTTCTGCGGTGCCTTTGAGGCGTTCGAGATCACGCCAGTGCGGGCGCAACCACAACAGCAGGCACGCGAGCATCGTCGCGCCGATCAGGACGTTGATGCTCCAGTACAGCAGGCTCACGTCCATCGGGTCCGGCGGGACGACCATCTTCACCACGGCCCGCTCGTTCAGCGGCGCCACGGCCAGGGTGCGCCAACCCCAGTCGCCGATGCGCACCACGTTTCCGCCCTGCTGCAAGCGCTCCCGTTCATACAGCGTGAAGTCGGGATCGTCGGTGCCGCTCAGGACGATGTGCAACGGCTGGAATTCCTTGTCCATTTCCTCGGCCAATGCCGGCCACTGCGCCGTTGGAACGGCGTGGAATTGCTTGACGATCAGGGTTTGCAGGCCGCGCGAGTAGTCGAGGTTGTAGGTGACAAACCGCTCGTGGAACAGTTTGACCACCACGTCAGGGATCAGGTAGATCGCCGCGCTGTACGAGACGATCGTCACCAGATAAAGGCGAAAGAGGATTCTGAACATCGGCTCAGCATTCCCACTCGGAACGGCTGAACAGGTAACCCTTGCCCCACACCGTCTTGATCTTGCGCGCTTCGCCCGCGTGGTCGTCGAATTTGCGCCGCAACTTGGAGATCGCCACGTCCACCGAGCGGTCGGTGCCATTGAACTCGATGCCGCGCAGGCGTTGCAGGATCTGGTCGCGGCTCAGCACTTCGCCGGCATGACGGGCCAGGACCACCAGCAGGTTGTACTCGCCGCTGGACAGTTCGACCAATTGGTCGCGCCAGGTCACCGTGCGTTCGGACAGGTCGATGCACAGATTGCCCATCAGGATGCGGTCGTTGGCGGTCTGCGGTTCGTTGAGGCTGCTGCGACGCAACAAGGTCCGGACCCGGGCCAGCAGCACTCGTGGCTCACAGGGTTTGGTCACGTAGTCGTCGGCGCCCATTTCCAGGCCCAGCACCTGATCGTGGCTGTCGTCGCGGGCGGTCAGCATCAGGATCGGCAAGGTCGCGGAGTCGGCGCGCAGCAGGCGGCAGACTTGCAGGCCGTCCAGCCCCGGTAACATCAGGTCGAGGATCACCAGGTCCGGCGGATTGAGCCGCGCACGCTCACGCACGTGGTCACCGCGACTGATCACGCTGACGGAGTAGCCATTGCGTTCCAGATAGCTGGCGATCAGTTCGGAGAGTGCAGTGTCGTCTTCGACCAGGAGGATGTTGGGCATGGGTGTTTCCAGAAAGTGCGGTGGCGACCCTTCTGGCCTCATCGCGAGCAGGCTCACTCCCACCCTTGATCTGTGGCGTTCACAAATCTCCTGTGGGAGCGAGCCTGCTCGCGATGGCGGCCTGATTGGCGCAATAAAATCCAAGGCAAGCAGGATATACGCCCTCACCCCCACCTGAGTAAAACCCTTACACAATTTCACACAGCGCCTACAAAGCTTCACCGCTACCCTCGTGCGCTCCCCGTAGGATGCGGGAGTCTTTATTGGGGGTCGTACATGTCGAATCATCTGCTTGCCAGGCTGGGTCTGATTGCTTTGGCGTTGACGCTGAGCGCCTGCGACAAGGCGTCGAACGCCGAAGAACAGGCGCCGCTGGCCAGCGTGCGAATCGAAACCATCGAAGCCACTCCACTGTCGATCAGTAGCGAACTGAGCGGGCGGATTGCCGCGCCACGGATTGCCGAAGTCCGCGCCCGGGTGGCCGGCGTGGTGTTGCAACGCAGCTTCCGCGAAGGCAGCGATGTCAAGAAAGGCGACGTGCTGTTTCGCATCGACCCGGCGCCGTTCAAGGCTGACCTCGACAGCGCCGAAGCCGTCCTGCGCAAAGCCGAGGCCAATGCCTTCCAGGCCCGGTTGCAAGAACAACGTTACGCCCAATTGATCGAAGGCAATGCCATCAGCGGCCAGGACTACGACAGCGCCCGCGCCAGCACCCGGCAAACTGCCGCCGACGTCGCCGCCAGTAAAGCGGCCGTCGAGCGGGCGAAACTGAACCTGGGTTATGCCACCGTCACCGCGCCGATTTCCGGGCGCATCGGTCGCGCGCTGGTCACCGAAGGCGCCTTGGTCGGGCAAAACGAAACCACGCCGCTGGCCCTGATTCAGCAACTCAATCCGATTCATGCCGACCTGACCCAGTCGACCCGTGAACTCAATGACCTGCGCCGCGCTTTCCGCTCGGGCCAGCTACAACAGGTGGGTCAGGGCCAGGCCAAGGCCACGTTGATCCTGGACGACGGCAGTCTCTATCCGTTGCCCGGCAAGTTGCTGTTCAGCGACATCACCGTCGACCCCGGTACCGGCCAGATCATCCTGCGCAGCGAGTTCCCCAACCCGGACCTCGACTTGCTGCCCGGCAGTTTCGTTCGCGTGCGCCTGGAGCAAGCGGTGATTGCGCGAGGCATCAGCGTGCCGCAACGGGCCATTCAGCGCGACAGTGCGGGCATCGCCCACGTGTTGGTGCTCGACGCCGAACAGCGCGTCGGCCAGCAGACGGTGGAATTGGGCGCCGTGCAGAACGATCGCTGGATCGTGACCGGCGGCCTCAAACCCGGTGACCGCATCGTCATCGAAGGCCTGCAACACGCCAGGCCCGGCGACAAAGTGCAGATCGACAACACCCCTCTTCCACTTGCCCAGGCTTCTGGTCAGTAAGCAGGACGCTTTTTATGCCGCAGTTCTTTATCGATCGCCCGGTGTTCGCCTGGGTGGTGGCCCTGTTCATCCTGCTGGCCGGGGCCCTGGCCATTCCGCAATTGCCAGTGGCGCAATACCCGAACGTCGCGCCGCCCAAAGTCGAAATCTACGCCGTGTACCCGGGCGCCTCGGCGCAGACCGTGGACGAAAGCGTGGTCAGCCTGATCGAGGAAGAACTCAACGGCGCCGACCACCTGTTGTATTTCGAATCGCAGAGCAGCCTTGGCAGCGCAACGATCACCGCGACGTTCCAACCGGGCACCGATCCGGAAATGGCCCAGGTCGACGTGCAAAACCGCCTCAAGGCGGTGGAGTCACGCCTGCCGCAAGCGGTAACGCAACAAGGCTTGCAGGTGGAAAAAGTCTCCGCTGGTTTCCTGCTGCTGATCACACTGACGTCCAGCGACGGCAAGCTCGACGATGTGGCGCTCAGTGATTATCTGGCGCGCAACGTGATGAACGAGATCAAGCGCCTGGACGGCGTCGGGAAGGCGCAACTCTACGGCGCCGAGCGGGCCATGCGCATCTGGATCGACCCGCAGAAACTGGTCGGCTTCAACCTCACGCCGGCCGACGTCAACGCCGCCATCGTTGCGCAAAATGCTCAGGTGTCCGCGGGCAGCATCGGCGATTTGCCGACCCGCACGACTCAGGAAATCACCGCCACCATTCTGGTCAAAGGCCAGCTGTCGACGCCCGAAGAGTTTGCCGACATCGTGCTCAAGGCCAACCCCGACGGCTCCACCGTGCGCATCGGCGATGTGGCGCGGGTTGAAATCGGCAGCCAGGAATATCAGTTTTCCACGCGCCTGAATGGCAAGCCGTCGACCGCCGTCAGCGTGCAACTGGCGCCGGCCGCCAATGCCCTGAGCACTGCGACCCTGGTGCGGGCGAAGATGGACGAGCTGGCGCGTTATTTCCCGGCCGGCGTGGAATACAAGATCCCGTACGACACCTCGCCTTTCGTCAAAGTCTCGATCACCAAAGTGGTTTACACGCTTATCGAGGCGATGGTGCTGGTGTTCGCCGTGATGTTCCTGTTCCTGCAGAACATCCGTTACACGCTGATCCCGACGCTGGTGGTGCCGGTGGCGCTGATGGGCACCTTTGCGACCATGTTGGCGCTGGGCTTTTCGATCAACGTCCTGACCATGTTCGGCATGGTGCTGGCCATCGGCATCCTGGTGGACGACGCGATTGTGGTGGTGGAGAACGTCGAGCGCATCATGGCCACCGAAGGCCTGTCGCCCAAGGAGGCAACGCGCAAGGCGATGAAACAGATCACCGGGGCCATCATCGGCATCACCCTGGTGCTGGTTGCGGTGTTCATTCCGATGGCGTTCATGCAAGGCTCGGTCGGGGTGATTTACCGGCAGTTCTCGCTGTCCATGGCGACGTCGATCCTGTTCTCGGCGTTCCTGGCACTGACCTTGACCCCTGCATTGTGCGCGACGCTGCTCAAGCCGATTGCCAAAGGTGAACACCACGAGAAACGCGGGTTCTTCGGCTGGTTCAACCGACGCTTTGAGCAGCTCACCGAGCGCTATCAGGGCTGGGTGGCCTATGCGCTGAAGCGCAGCGGTCGCTACCTGTTGATATACGGTGTGCTGCTGATCGGCCTCGGGGTGTGTTTCAGTCGCCTGCCCTCCTCGTTCCTGCCGGTGGAAGACCAGGGTTACACCATCACCGACATCCAGTTGCCACCCGGTGCGAGCAAGAACCGCACGGTGCAAGTGGTGGAGCACATCGAAGCGCACAACGCCACGGAGCCGGGGGTTGGCGACAGCACGGTCATTCTCGGTTTCAGTTTTTCCGGCAGCGGGCAGAACGCGGCGCTGGCTTTTACCACCCTCAAGGATTGGTCTGATCGCGGGAACGACGATTCGGCGAGTTCAATTGCCGAGCGGGCCAACATCGCGCTAAGCCAGATCAAGGATGCCGTAGCGTTTTCAGTTCTTCCGCCGCCAGTGGATGGCCTCGGTACGTCCAGCGGCTTCGAGTTCCGCTTGCAGGACCGGGGCGGCCTCGGGCATGCCACGTTGATGCAGGCGCGCAGCGAACTGTTGGCGGCCGCCGAAAAGAGCCCGATCCTGATGAACGTGCGCGAAAGCGCCCTGGCTGAAGCGCCGCAGGTGCAGCTTATTGTCGACCGCAAGCAGGCCAATGCGCTCGGCGTGTCGTTTGCCGACGTTGGCAACGTGCTGTCCACCGCCGTCGGTTCGGCCTACATCAACGACTTCCCCAATCAGGGGCGGATGCAGCGGGTGGTGGTTCAGGCCGAAGGCGATCAACGCAGTCAGGTAGACGATCTGCTGAAGATCCACGTGCGCAACAACGCCGGGAAAATGGTGCCGTTGTCCGCCTTCGTCCAGGCCAAATGGACCCAGGGTCCGGCGCAGTTGACCCGTTACAACGGTTACCCGGCGATCAGCATTTCCGGCGAACCGACACCGGGTCACAGCACCGGTGAAGCCATGGCGGAAATCGAGCGACTGGTTGCATTGGGGCCAGCGGGATTGGGTCAGGAATGGACCGGCCTGTCCTTGCAGGAGCGGTTGTCCGGCAGTCAGGCACCGATTCTGCTCGGGTTGTCGCTGTTGATCGTGTTCCTGTGCCTGGCGGCGCTATACGAGAGCTGGTCGATTCCGACCTCGGTGTTGCTGGTGGTGCCGCTGGGGGTGCTTGGTGCGGTGTTGGCCGTAACCTTGCGCGGCATGCCCAACGACGTGTTCTTCAAGGTCGGGCTGATCACCATCATCGGCCTGTCGGCGAAGAACGCGATCCTGATCATCGAGTTCGCCAAGAGCCTGTACGACGAAGGCCATGACCTGATCGACGCCACGCTGCAAGCGGCACGCCTGCGGCTACGGCCGATTGTCATGACGTCCCTGGCGTTCATCCTGGGCGTGGTGCCACTGGCGATTGCCACAGGCGCCAGCTCGGCGAGCCAGCAAGCCATCGGCACCGGGGTGATCGGCGGGATGATCACCGCCACGTTGGCGGTGGTGTTCGTGCCGGTTTTTTTTGTGGTGGTGATGAAACTCGTCCGTAAACGCCACAAAAACCTATAGCCGATACCCCTTGTAGGAGCGAGCTCGCTCGCGATGGTCGTCAACGATAACGCTGGGCATCTGACACCCCGCGCCGTTCTCGAGACTTTCGCGAGCAAGCTCGCTCCTACACAAAGCGCAACGACGTGCGCTATGGTGCACTGACGACCTGCCACAGTGAGCCCCCATGCCCTTCCTCGCCCGCACCCACCCTCGCCTGTCCGCCGCCGCCACCCTTGGCGTTGCGGTGGGCATCCTGGCTCCTGCCGATTCGATCATCAGCAAAATCCTCTTCGGCTGGAACGCCGGGGTCTGGACGTATCTGGTGCTGATGCTTTGGCTTGCCGCACGCGCCAAGGCCCCGGACGTGAAACGCATTGCCGAGATCGAAGATGAAAACGCCGGGCTGGTGCTGTTCGTGGTGTGCATCGCCGCGATTGCCAGCCTGGCAACCATTACCTTCGAACTGGCCGGCAGCAAGGACCTGGAAACCACCCGCAAACTGCTGCACTACGGTTTCACCGCGCTGACGGTGATCGGCTCATGGCTGCTGATCGGGGTTATTTTCAGCGTGCACTACGCGCGCCTGTTCTACACCTGGGACGGCAAGGACCCGGCACTGCGCTTTGCCGAAGGCCTGACGACACCCAACTACTGGGACTTCCTGTACTTCTCGTTCACCATCGGCGTGGCGGTGCAGACCTCGGATGTCGGCGTGGCCACCCGTGGTTTGCGCAAGATCGTGCTGGCGCAATCGTTGATCGGCTTTCTGTTCAATACGGCGATTCTCGGTTTTTCGATCAATATTGCTGCCGGTTTATTCAGCTGAGCGCGCTCGCTGCCGGGTCGTCGATCACCACGGACACTGTGGCGGGCTCAGAGACATTCCCGGATACATCCATGGCGCACACCTCAAAGGCATACGTGCCAGGCAAAAGGTTAACGGCCGTGTAGGTAGCAAGCGGCGTGCTATCGAAGTACTCATGATTGCTATAGATAACGTATTCAAGTATTCCGGCTTCATCATCTGACATGCCCCAACCCAAGGTGACTGAGTCGAAGGACGACTCGACTTTTCTCAAATTTTCCGGACTGCCGGGCGGCGTAATGTAATTTTGCTCATGATGAATAACGGTGGGTTCGGACATGCTCCCGAGAGGACCAAACGCAAACAGCTCAATAACGTATTCCATCCCCGGTAGCAGATTCCGCATGACTGCAGAATTGCTGATCATGGTTGTTTCGTAATGACTGCCATCGATCATGATCATGACCCCTACCGGAAGACCTCCCCCCTCCGCAAGTGACCAATCCAGCCGGGCTGTCGTGGAGGTGAGGGGTGTGATGGTGGCTTCAGGTGAGGGTAAAGACTCGCTCACCCGCCCAGTGGTTCTGAACACCGTTCGCTCGCTGGGTATGGAAAGGTTCCCGTCTTTGTCTTCTGCACGTATATAGACGCACTTGTAGTTGTCGCTACTTGAAGTTTTATAGAGGTAATGAGTGTCCGCTGTGGTAGTTACACGAAAGCCATTCACTACCACTCGGTAACCGGTAACACCCGTATTGTCGCTGGCCGGCGCCCAGCTCAACTGAGCCGAATCATGAGTAATTTGACTGACAACAGGCTTACCAGGCTGGGTCGGCGGAATGAGGTCGTCCAGGGTGGTGGTAAACGTCGTTGTTTCGGAGACCTGCTCACCCAGTTTGGCAAAGACAGTGAAGTGGAACTGGTGCGGAACTGGCCCTGGGGAAAATTCTGCAAGATTAAAGTTAAATCCTAGAGGACCGGCGGTGAAGGGCCTCCCGTTAATCGTTCCCTCATAGGTGGGTGCAACCAAAAAAAGCGGATGCCAGGTAAGTCTGCAAGTACCAGAATTATGCCGCAGCCTCAGATTTTTCGGCGGAGCCAGTAATGTCCAGAAAGTCGCCCACGCGGGGTCGGACGCACCCTGCTCGTTGACTGCGCAGACCTGCACAAGAAAGCCGAAAGTTGATTTCAAATGGTTAAGATTGAGACTAGTTTCCTTTGTCAGCCCTACCAGAAATCCATTTAGATAAACTCTATAGCGTTTGATCTCGCCACTGTCGGTCGAAGGTGTCCAGGTCAACGTTGCGGATGAACTGGTGATATTGCTTATCTGAGGCGTGCCGGGCGAATTGGGTTTGGTCTTGAAAAAGCGATAGGGGCTGGGCGTCGACACATTGTTTCCGCTCGCTTTAGCGGTAACGTAAATCAGGTACTCAATGTGCGTTTGCAACCCTGTTATTTCACAGGGCGGCCGAGCCACATGTTGTGTGGTGATGCCTTCTCCATAGACCTCATAGCCAATCGCATTCGGGCATAAATGGCACGTTGCGTAGGGTTCATCCCACGTCAACAAGGCGGTGTTGGGTGGGTTGCGCTGTGCTCGTAAATGACCGGGCGAGCAAATTTGCACTTCGGCAACAGACTTGGTCGGGGATTCGATCACGCTGGCGGGATCGTCGTAAGTGTTCAAGGTATCTCTTCTCGCGCAGGTCAATTCAACACAGTAAAACTGACACCTGCCGCCCGCACCACTATCAACCCTGATAGTGGTGCGGCTGGTTTCCTTGTGCTACTGCCGAGCTGTAAATTGCACAAACGTTCTAGTCAGTGCCTTGCGCCGAGCGTTAAATAACCCGGCAATCCGTCTCACAGGTGCAGCATGACCACCCACAACTGGATCGACCTGGCCCAGGACGCCGACACCGGCATCGAGACGTTGCGCGCGCATTTCGAGGGCCACGCCTATGACCCGCACTGGCATGACAGCTATCTGGTAGGGGTGACCGAGCAAGGGGTGCAGCAGTTCAATTGCCGCCGGGCCCGGCACCAGAGCACTCCGGGCAAGGTGTTTTTGCTGGAGCCGGGTGACATTCACGACGGCGAAGCGCCGACCGAAGACGGTTTCACTTACCGTATGCTGTACCTCGACCCCCAATGGTTGCAGCGCGAACTCCGCGCCGTATTCGACAACGCGCCCGATAACAGTGAGTTGAGCTTCGCCAACACCCTGGCCACTGACGTGCGTCTGGCCCACGCCACGAGCCTGGCATTTCAGGCGCTGCACCACGGCGAATTGAAAATCGTCCGCCAGACAGCCCTCGACGACTTGCTCGAACGCCTCACCACTCACCTGCACTGGCGCGCCCGTTACGGTGAAGACCCGCGCCTGCCCCTGGTGGCGCAAAAGGCTCGGGAGTATTTGCACGCCCACGCTCACGAGGACATCGGCCTTGACCAGCTGGCCGCCGCGACAGGTGTCGATCGCTTCCGCCTGACCCGAGCGTTCAAGGCCGCTTATGGCATGGCGCCTCATGCGTATCTGGTGCAATTGCGCCTGGCCACCGCCCGCCGAATGTTGGCCCGGGGCGAGCAGCCGGCGGCAGTGGCGATGCAGCTGGGGTTTGCCGATCAAAGTCATTTGGGTCGCTGGTTCGTGCGCGCCTACGGCCTGACACCGGCGTTGTACCGCAAGCGCTGCTCAAATCTTCCAGACACATAGCCGCGGGGATTGTGAAGATTGGCTTCAACGATTTTCACCGGAGTTTGCCCGCGATGCTGTCCTCTTTCCCGACATTGCTGCCGTTTGTGCTATTTGCTTTCGTAGCGGCTATCACCCCCGGCCCAACCAACATTCTGGTGTTGAGCAACAGTGCCCGCTATGGCTGGGCGGCCGCTGTGCCGATCATTTTCGGCGCGTGCGCCAGCGCGGCGCTGATTGTGCTGTTGGTCGGCACGGGCGCCGGCTCCTCGCTGATTGAGGCGCCCGTTGTGCAAACCGCGATGAAGTGGCTGGGGGTGGCGTGGTTGAGCTATTTGGCGTGGCAGATTTTCAACGCCCCGACCAATGCCCTCGGCACTCAGGACAGCACATCCCGCCTCGGTCTGGCGGGCGCCGCCAGCCTGCAACTGATCAACCCGAAAACCTGGATGATGGCGCTGGCCACGGTCAGTGTGTTCGCCGGGGGCGGTGAACAGCGGCAGGTCCATGTGGCGTATTTGTCGCTGACATTCTTCCTGATTTCTTTGCCGTGCCTGGGCGCCTGGGCATTGCTCGGCACGGGGTCCGCGCGTTGGTTGCGCTCGCCACAAGCGATGCAACGCTTCAATCGCTGCATGGCCCTGTTGCTGTTGGCTTCGGCATGGTTGAGCGTCTGGCTTTAAGCGCCACCCGTCGGCCTGACTTGCGGTGGGGTCTTGACGCGGGATTCCTTTCTGGTGTCTTCTGAAACCGGTTTCAGTGCACAGCACGCGACCTGATAAAACCAATAAGAAGGTTTCAGACCGTGAACGACTTTTCCGCCGCCCAGCGCAGCCGCGTGACGATGCTTGATGTCGCCGAACACGCCAAGGTCTCCAAGGCCAGCGTCTCGCGCTTCATCGGCGACGACCGCGCCCTGCTCTCCGATGCGACTGCCCAGCGCATCGAGCAGGCGATCGCCGAACTCGGCTATCGCCCGAACCAGATGGCCCGTGGCCTGAAGCGCGGCCGAACCCGCCTGATCGGCATGCTGGTCGCCGACATCCGTAACCCCTATTCGATTGCCGTGATGCACGGGGTGGAAACCGCCTGCCGTCAGCACGGCTACAGCCTGGTGGTGTGCAACACCGACCGCGATGACGAGCAGGAACGCCAGCACCTCGCCTTACTCCGCTCGTACAACATCGAAGGCTTGATCGTGAACACCCTCGGCCATCACCGTGACGCGTTGCTCGAACTGCACCGGGAAATGCCGCTGGTGCTGGTGGACCGCAAGGTCGAGCACCTGGACAGCGACATGGTCGGGCTGGACAACCCGCAAGCAATTGAAACCGCCCTCAGCCACCTTGAAGAACGCGGCTATCGCGACGTGCTGCTGGTCACCGAGCCGTTTGACGGCACCAGTTCGCGGATCGAGCGGGTCAGCAGCTTCAAGGCGCAAATCGCCCGCCGACAGGCCCTCAAAGGCACGCTCATCGAAACCGGCAGCGAGCTGACTAACGACCTTCAAACCTTTCTCGACACCCCTGGCCCCGGTCCGAAAGCGCTGTTTTGCGCGAACGGGATCGCCGCGCTGGCCAGCACCCATGCCTTGCGTGAGTTGCAGTGCAATTTGTTCGAGGACGTGGGCCTGATCGCTCTGGATGATCTGGATTGGTATCCGCTGGTGGGCAGTGGAATTACGGCCCTCGCGCAGCCGACGGCAGAGATTGGGGCGAGCGCGTTCGAGTGTTTGCTCAAGCGCTTGCGTGGGGATGACGGGCCGGTGCGGACGCTGGATTTTTCGGTGCGGTTGATTGTTAGAGGGTCAACCCTTGGGAATGCTCGGTGAATGTTCGGGCCCCATCGCGAGCAGGCTCGCTCCCACATTGGACTGCTGTGCCCTTGTGGGAGCGAGCCTGCTCG
>NZ_RWIN01000023.1 GCF_009761815.1 Pseudomonas sp. PB120 | reverse complement strand
GCCCGCTCCCACAGGGAAGGTGTGAACGACACAGATCCTTGTGGGAGCGGGCTTGCCCGCGATGGCGGTCTATCAGGCACCATCCAGCGTGCGTCGAACCTTGTCCAGCAGCTCATTGATCTGAAACGGCTTGACCAGCATTTCCATGCGATCACCCAGGAACACCTGCCGGTTGATCGCGGTTTCGGCATAGCCGGTCATGAACAAGATCGGCAATTTCTCGCGCCAGCCTCGGGCCACGTCCGCCAGTTCGCGGCCGCTCATGCGCGGCAGCCCGACGTCGGTCAGCAACAGGTCAATGGTCGGGTCGTTCTGCAAGCGCTCGAGGGCGCCTTCGATGTCGCCCACTTGCGTACACCGGTAACCGGCATCCACCAGCACTTCGGCGACGAACATCCGCACCGACGGCATGTCCTCGACAATCAATACGTGCTCGCCCGCGCCCTGAGGGTCCACGGTCGCCGGCGCGACGTCGCTGGCCGTCGGGTCGGAGCTGGCCGGCAACATAATGGTGACTTCGGTGCCGCGCCGCGCAACGCTGCGGATGTGCGCATCGCCCCCCGATTGCCGGGCAAACCCATAGATGGTCGACAACCCCAGTCCGGTGCCTTGGCCCAAGGGTTTTGTGGTGAAAAACGGATCGAACACCTTGTCGATCACGCTGTGTTCAATGCCCGTGCCGTCATCCCGCACGGACAACGCGACGTACGCGCCATCGGCCAGGTTAGGGTCGCCATGGGAATAGGCGGCATAGGTGCTGACCCAAATATTGCCGCCCGTGGGCAAGGCGTCGCGCGCGTTGATCACCAGATTAAGCATGGCGCTTTCAAGTTGAATGGGGTCGACCAGGGCGATGGCGGGCTTGGAAGTCAGTTCCAGCTTCAAAGCAATCCGTTCGCCGATGGTGCGCACCAGCAATTCTTCGAGCGAGCGCACGTGTTCGTTGATGTCCACGGGCCGGGTATCGAGGGGCTGTTGGCGGGCGAAGGCCAGCAGGCGATGTGTCAACGCCGCCGCACTGGTGGCCGAGTTCAAGGCGGCCTCGGCGTAAAACTGGACCTTGTCGGTGCGCGAGGCCGCGACACGTTTCTGGATCAGCTCCAGGCTGGTGATGATGCCAGTCAGCAAATTGTTGAAGTCGTGGGCGATGCCCCCGGTCAATTTGCCCAGCGCGTCCATCTTCTGCACTTGCAACAACTGCGCTTCGGTGCGCGCGCGCTCGGCGACTTCCTTGGCCAGCTGGGTCGTGGCATCGTCCAGCCGGGCCAGGTGCGAACGTTCGCGGTGGCGGTGCTCGGTGACATCTTCGACGAACACCAGGCTCAATTCCGGCGTGCGGTAAGGTGAAATCTGCCACTCGGTTTCGCGAACCTCACCCTGGACCCGCATGCTCAAGGTGCCTTTCCAGCGCTCGCCGTACGCCAGTCGCAGGCGCAGTTCATCAATGACCGCACACTGGTCCTCGGCAAAACACTCGCGCAAGGCATCGGGGTCGAGGTTGTCCTGGATCAGCCGCGCGAAGGCGTGGTTGCACTCGTGCACCTTGAGCGTGGCATCCAGCACGGCGATGGGGGCCGACACATTGACAAAGATTTCGCGAAACCGCGCCTCGCTCTCACGCAGGGCATTTTCGGTGTCACGGACTCGCAACAGGGTGCGCAGCGTCGCCAACAGCACGTCCGGGTCCACGGGATGGATCAAGTAAGCATCGGCGCCGGCATTGAGGCCGGTAATGATGTCGCCGGTCTGGATCGACGCCGCTGACACGTGAATCACCGGGAGCAGGGCGGTGGCGGCTTCGGTGCGCAGTTTGCGCACGATGTCGAACCCGCTCATGTCCGGCAGGTTGACGTCGAGGATCAGCGCGTCAATCTCGACGCTGTCGATCAGTTGCAGCCCCTCGGAACCGGTGCCGGCCTCGAGCACCGCGTAGCCATGCCCCTCCAGGCGCCGTCGCAGGGCGTAGCGCGTGGCCACGTTGTCATCGACGATCAGTAAACGGATGTCACGTTTCATCGACAGGCTCCACGGCGATGGCCAGCGGGATGATCACGAAAAAGGTCGAACCCACGCCCGGGGTGCTCTGGACCCCGACGTCGCCACCCAGCAGCGCCGCAAAGCGCTTGCACAGTGACAAGCCGAGCCCGGTGCCGCGCAGGCGTTTTTGCAGGGGCGAGTCGACCTGGGAAAAGTCTTCGAACAATGCGCCATGCAGCTCCGGGGCGATACCTATTCCGGTGTCGCTGACGGCGAAGCGCACCTGGTCGATCCCTTCCAGCCGTGCCGAAACACGGACTTCGCCCCGGGTGGTGAACTTCAGCGAGTTGGAAATGAAATTGCGCAGGATCTGTGCAAGTTTCTTGTCATCGGTGTACAGCCTCGGCAGGCCGATCGGCTCTTCGAAAATCAGGTCCACGGCACTGGTATCGACGATCGGGCGAAACATGCCCCTCAGGGCGGCGAACAGGTCGAACATGTCGAACCAGGCCGGTGAAATGGTAATGCGCCCGGCTTCGATCTTCGCCAGGTCCAGCAGGTCGTCGACCATATCGCTCAGTTCGCGGGCCGCGTTGCTGACGAAGGCCACCTGCTTGTGCTGCTCGTCGCTCAAGGGGCCGTCGAGCTCGTCGGTCAACAGGCTGGCGATGCTCAGGATCGAGCCCAGCGGCGTACGGAACTCATGGCTCATGTACGACAGGAAGCGGCTTTTGAGGTCCGAGGCCTGGCGCAGCTGCTCGGCCTGGTTGTCGAGTTCGGCGTACAGCGCCAGAACGCCCTGATTGGTCTCATCCAGTTCTTCGCGCAGGGCATCGGCCTCGCTTTGCAGCTGCGCGACCCGTGCGGCGTTATCGTCAACCTGACTCAGGGGTGTCTCAGCCATGGGCTGTCTCCAGAGCAATGACCAACACCGTGACATCGTCCCGTCCACGGCAGAAATCGCGGTGCAGGATGGCGGCGATCACGGCGGGATGGCGATGCACCAGGCCGGGGTAATCTTGCAGGTTCCAACGGGACTGCAGGCCGTCGCTGTACATGATCAATAGTTGTCCGTTCACTTGAGCATAGTCAAAGGGTTGCGCCTTTCGATATTGGCCACCGACGATGCCGGGGTGTGAAGCCAGGCCGCGGGACGTGCCCGGGGCGATGAGGCAGGCGCCAATGTTGCCGATGCCGACGAACCGCAGGGCGTTGGCGTCGTTGTCGAACTGCGCGATGGCCAGCGCACCGCCCCGCGTGCCGATCATGGCGCGATGGATGTCCTCCAGCAACGGCACCGGCGAATCGAAGGGCGACAGGGCAAAGGCTTTTTCGCCAGCGCGGGCGGCACGCTCGGCTTCTTCGCCATGACCGAGGCCATCGATCACCAGTGCACTGATGCGCGGTCCGTCGAAGGCCAAATGCCAGACATCACCGCAGGCAGGGTCATTGTGCAGCGAATGCTGACTGATGCCGATTCGACGATCCGGCGCCTTGTCGTTGCGCGGATACAACCGCGTCAGCAACACGGCGCCCCGGGCGTCGGCGTACACGTCGAACACTTCGGTCTGGCGCGACACCGCCCCCAGCCCGATGCCCTGGGTGCCACGGGTGGAAAATCCGTCGGCCAGGCACGCCTGCACATCGAAGCCCTTGGCGCGGTCGACGGCGAGCATTTCGATGCCCGCGCCGGTGGCTCGGGGCAGTACCCTGAGGTGCAGTTCGCCCCGGTTGGCATGCTTGAGGATATTGCTCGCCAGTTCAGTGGCCACCAGCGCCACGCGTCCGGCGTCCGTGGCGTCAAAGCCGTGTTTTTCTGCGAGTTGCTGGGCGGTGCGCCGTGCATGGCCGATCTGGCTGCTGTCTTCAATGGGCAGCACGTGCGTCATTGAACCGCCAATGTTCACGTCCATCGGGTGATCGTTATGCGAGTGCCTTTGCCGGGCGCGGTGTCGAGTTCGAATTCTTCCACCAGGCGCTTGGCGCCGGTCAGGCCCAGGCCGAGACCGCTGCCGGAGGTCCAGCCGTCGGTCATCGCCAGTTTGATGTCGGGAATGCCGGGGCCTTCGTCACGGAAGACCAGGCGCAGGCCCGTGCGCGAATTTTCGTCGAGGATTTGCCAGTCCATGTCGCCGCCACCGCCGTAGACCATGGTGTTGCGCGCCAGCTCGCTGACGGCCGTCACCAGTTTGGTCAGGTCGATGAGGCGCATCCCGCATTCCTGGGCCAGCTTGCGAGCCAACTGGCGGGCAAGCACCACGTCCTGCTCAATGACAATCGGGTGAGAACCGCTGCTGCGAACGGTCATTGCTGGCGTACTCGTTCCTGTAGCAGTTTCATGCCGCGCTCGACATTCAGCGCGGTGCTGACACCGGGCAACGTCAAGCCCAGCTCCACCAGGGTAATGGCGACGGCGGGCTGCATGCCTACCAGCACGGTCTGGGCGTCCATGATTTTCGACAGCCCGGAAATGGTCCCGATCATCCGGCCGATGAACGAGTCGACCATGTCCAGCGCGGAAATGTCGATCAACACGCCGCGCGCGGAGGTGCGACTGATACGCTCGGACAGGTCGTCCTGGAGCGTCAGGGCCAACTGGTCATGCATGTCGACCTGGATGGTCACCAGCAGGAAGTCGCCCATTTGCAAAATCGGAATACGCTCCATCGGTTCAGTCCGCCTTGCTGACAGTGATTCCGAGGCGGGTCAGGGCCAGTTTCAGGGCATCGGCCAGGTTGGCCTTGGTAACTACGCCTTGCAGGTCCAGCCCCAGGTGCACGATGGTTTGGGCGATTTGCGGGCGCACGCCGCTGATGATGCAATCGGCGCCCATCAGGCGAATGGCAGTGACGGTCTTGAGCAGGTGCTGCGCGACCAGGGTGTCAACGGTCGGCACGCCGGTGATGTCGATGATGGCAATTTCCGAACCGGTGTCGACGATCCGCTGCAGCAGCGATTCCATCACCACCTGGGTCCGCTGCGAGTCGAGGGTGCCGATCATCGGCAGCGCCAGCACGCCATCCCAGAGCTTGACCACCGGGGTCGACAGCTCCAGCAATTCTTCCTGCTGACGCTTGATCACCGCCTCGCGGGATTTCTGGAAGGTGCGGATGGTGTGCATGCCCAAGGCATCGAGCAGCTCGGAGATTTCCCAGAGTTGCTCGGCCAGCAGCGCCGGATTGTCCTGGTAGTGATTCTGCAGCAGCGCAAACAGCGGGCCTTTCAGCGCAAAGATGAAACTGGCAGTCTGCTGCGAATCCTGGCCAAGCAGGGCACGGCTATGGGAGAGTTTTTCAAGGAACTGGCGAATCTCGTCCCAGCCAGGCGCGGCGACGTTCTGGCTGTTGCCTTGTTCCAGTCCCGAGACAATCAACCGCAGAAATTCGGCAGTTTGTTGCTTCAGGTCGTGCTCTTTCAAGTTACGCGTGGCACCACTGGCCTCCAGGCTGCTCGTCCATTCATTGAGCAGTTGCGCCTGGTTTTTTTTCAATGCGTCGAGTGTGGTGGTTTGCAGTGCTGCCATGTGACGTAACTCCCTGGAAAGGTGTGCCGATTCTCCAAATTTTGATCGGCGCAAGTTCAATGACATTTGCCGTGGGCAATAGTTGTTCGATGCCGGCAGGATTTTTTCTTGCCGGGCACGATACCAGTAAAGCTGACAAACAGAAGCCGCATCGAATGATGCGGCTTTTTTGCGTTACAAGCGGTTATTTGCTCGGGTGCGCGGCCTGCAGTTTTTTCGCCATCTCCAGGTGTTTTTCCAGCGCGGGCAACATTTTTTGCGCGAAACCTTTCAGTTCGGTGCCGCCCTTGACTTTGTCGTCCGTCACGGTGTTGGCTTCTTTCTTGAACAGCTCGATGGTTTCCTCGTGGGCCTTGACCTGATTGTTGGCGTAGGCCGCGTCGAAGGATTCATCGCGCAGGTCGAGGATTTTTTCCTTGGCCTGTTTTACCAGTGTCGTATCGTCCGGCACTTCGATGTCGTGCTTTTTCGCCAGGGCCGCCAGCTCGTTGTTAGCCTTGGTATGGTCGGTGATCATCATGTTGGCGAAGGCCTTGACGTCCGCCGACGCGCTTTTTTCCAGCGCGAGCTTGCTGGTTTCGATCTCGGCGATGCCGCCGGCGGCCGCGTTATCGACGAAATCATTGGAAGTGGCAGCACAGGCCATGCCCATGCTGCTGCTCAAGGCGACAGCCAGTGCGAGGTGGCGCAGGGTGAATCCGTCCATTGGTCAATCTCCACACAGGTTTTCAGAGGCGATCGAGTGATCGTTAAACGATGGAGGCCGACGGGCGGGCAAAGGTTTTATCGCGTTTGCTTCAGGACGACGAACGGACACCACTGGTCCGATAGGCGGTCGACAGAACCGGCTAACCGAGGCCATCCTGATAGTTGGTAAGCGCAATCAATCGCGCTTGCTGCCGATCAACGACGGAGGTGTTCCATGCCGGTGACCCATGATCTTTACCAGGACCTGAAATTTTCAAAGGAAGAGATCCAGCAAAAACGCACCAATGACCCGTTACTGGACTCATTGATCAACAAGTATTCGCAAGCGGATGCCGAAGTGGTGAAGGCCGAGCAAGCCAAATCCAGCGATGATGCCGTCAGGAAGCTCAAGGAGACGCGGTTGCTGGTCAAGGACAAGATCGTCAAGCAACTCCAGACACATGCCTGAGCCACCGACGACCGGTGGCTGAAAATTTGGAACGGCGCTAAATCCCGGCACCTCGAATGAATAGAGCCCGACTTCACGGCTCCATGCGAGGTGCCCTCATGAACGAACCCAGATTCCCGAGCGAAGAGCAGGGCGGCTACGATCCGATTCCCACCCATCCAGAGCCCTTGAGCCCTGGGCGCACGACAATCAAACCTGAAGATGAGCCGGGCATCGACGAATTGCCCGACGATGAAGGTGCGATCCCGCTGGACGAGGAAGAGACCACAGCGCTGGACCCTGAGCGGGTGCTGCAAGAAACCGACAACGCGGTACACGATCCCCGCTAGCCACGCCTTTCACCAATCCTGTAGGAGCGAGCTTGCTCGCGATGGACTCAAATGCACTGCGTTTAGCCAGGAAACACGCGGTATCGTTAACGACCATCGCGAGCAAGCTCGCTCCTACAATTTGATTGGCGTTACTGCTGCAATGCCTTGCTCAACGGCAACCGCACCATGTGATCCGCCTTCAACGACCCGAAATACAACCAGTCGCCATACTCGCGAACCGTGGTAATCGGCGAGTAATTATCGCTGCTGCCATCTTGCAAGTTCGCAATCACCTTGCCCTCCAGGTCCAGCCCCAGCGCAAACCCGCGCTTCTCCACCGGCTTGGGCAACACGGTCATGGCCCGCACGAGCACCTTGCGTACAAAGGGATGCCTCGCCGTGGAGTCGAGCAACGCGTTTCGCGGCGCGTAAAGCGCCACCCAAAAACGGTCATGGCCATTGAACGCCAGGTTGTCCGGCAACCCCGGCAGGTTGTCGATGAACAGGTCATGGGTGCCTGCTTTCGGCCCGGTCAGCCAATAACGGCTGATGCGATATGCGCCGGTTTCGTTGACCAGGACATAGGCATCCTCCGGCCCGAGCGTCACGCCGTTGGCAAACTCCAGTTTGTCGAGCAGCAGGCTGGTCTTGCCGGTCTGGAAGTCATACCGCAGTAAACGACCGTCGCCGCCATGCTCGATGATAGCCTCGCCGTCCTTGCCATAGCCGAAGCGGCTGGACGCATCACTGAAGTAGGCGTAATGCCCGGATTTGTCGATGGCCACGTCGTCGGTGAAGCCGAAGGGCACGTCGTTGGCCGTCGTGGTCAATGCAATCAACCGGCCCTGGGCATCCAGGGACAGCAGGCCTTTGACCCCATCGGCGATCACCAGCAACCCATTGGGATGACGGGCCAGGCCTAACGGCCGGCCGCCGGTATCGGCCAGCACTTTAGTGACTTTGCCGTCGAGACTGGTGCGAATCAGGCGGCCATCGTGCAAGCCGGTAATCAGTGCGTTGTCTTCCAGCAGCAGCGCCTCGGGCCCGTCGATATTCAGCGCCCCCACACGCTCTACACCTTTGAGGCGCTGATTGTCGGCGTAGACACCGCTGGTGAGCGAGGGCGCTGGTGGCGGCGTCCAGGCCACCGGTTGCACCTTGGTCGGCATCAGCAACAAAAACGCAGCGATGGCCACGATTACCAATAGCACCACATGGCGGAATTTGACGGATCGACTCACGCCGTAACTCCTGCCGGGGCCAGGTGTTTTTGCGCCATGTCACGCAAGGCCAGCATCGACGCCGCCGACTCATGGTCGATGCGCCGCTTGAGCAGCAGCTGGTTGGCGATGCGCATCGCCAGGCCGCTGAACTCATACTCCAGGGTGCGCACAAACCGCGTGCCGTTACCTTCGGTTTCGCATTCGTAAGTCACCACCAGGGACAGGCCTTTGTCACCGATCGCCCGGGCGCTCCAGCGGCGTCCCGGCAGGTATTCGTCGACCACCCAGGTCAGATGCCCGTCTCGGCCACCGGCCCGAATGTCCTCCTCGAAGCGCGCGCCGGCATGCAACGAACCGCGCGCGCCATCGATCTTGAGTGACGACGGATGCCACTGCGGCCACAACGTTACGGTGCTGGCGTAGGCCAACACGTCAATCGGATTTCCGGCAATGTCGATCTGATGTTGCATGCGGGTCATGGCGGTTCTCGTCGGGGTCGGGGAGATCTGCTCCGGTTCCCAGTACAGGGTCCCGAACAGGTAGTCCATCAGCGGGAAAACGATGTTGAAATTGCGTGCCTGCATCAGCTCACGGCGGTGATGCAGTTCATGCAGGCGGCGCATCTGCCGGATCCATGGCAGCCGAGTCAGCGGATTTTCAGGGGGCAGGTGCTCGCAGGCATGGAACACTTCATAGGCCAGGTAGCCGAGGACCAGGCAACCACCGACCAGCCCGGCGACGTTGGTGTCGAACTGCTGAAGCAGCCACCACAGGGGCAGGGTGATCACCAGCGTGTGAAGCACGATCAGCCACGCCGGAAACAGAATCACCCGCCAGTCGCGGGCGCTGTCGTAGGTCATGTGGCCGGGGGCGAAAAAGCTGTGATGGTCGCCGGCATGGCGGGCGTAGAACAGTCGCGCGAAGCTTTTTTTGTGATGCCCCAGATGCCGATGCACGCTGTACACGCCGAAGTTGAAAAACAGCAGCGCGAGGGGTACCGCCGCCCACTCCGACGGCTTGACCTGATGCACGGTACTCCAGAACCCGGCAATGGCCAGCAACCCGAACAGCAGCACAAACGCGCCGTGCAGCCAGGGGTTATAGAAGGGATGAATGCCTGCGCGGTAACGGGCGCGAAATGATTCGGTGGTCTGCCTCATGCAATCACCTGTGTTTTATTGTTATCTCCAGCAGATTAGCCGATTCCGGCGTTTTGGCTGGCCGAACCTTGACGGCACAACTGCCAGGATCCGGTGCAGGGCGAATTCAGGTCAGGGGGTTCCAGCGCTGTGACCAGTCTTCGTCGGACCTGATGACTTCGCGCAGCAGGTCGAAGGCCCGTTGCAGGGTCGCTGAATCGCGGTCGCGGGAATAAATCAGGTAGGTGGGGTAGTTGAATTCCGGGGCTTTGGGCACGGGCTCCAGTACGCCGCTTTCCAGATAACTCTGGACCACGCGCGTGCGGAAGTAGCCGCTGCCGCCGTTCTCCAGTATGTACTGCAAGCCGAGCGGGCCGAGGTTGAAGCTCAATGCGGCTTTGGCCTTTTCCGGCAGCGCGGCGTCGTGCTGACGACGGAAATCCGGCCCCCAGTCGATGTACACGTACGGATCAGGCTGGCCGGTGAGCCGCACGAGGACCAGTTTTTCTTCCAGCACCTGCTCGACTTGCAGGCCCGGCCAATACTCGGGCTGATAGACCAGCGCCGCATCCAGCACCCCTAGCTCCAATTGGCGCAGCAGGTGTTCGCCGTCGTGGATCTCCATGCGCAGCGCGTGGCTGGGGATCTTCTCGCGCAACTCGCCGGCCCAACTGAGCATCAGCGGGTTGCACAGGCTGACCTCGCCACCGATGTGCAGCACGTCGCGGTAACCCTCGGGCAACGGCAGGTCCCGACGCGCGGCTTCCCAGGTCTGCACCAGCTGATTGGCATACACCACGAAGGCCTCGCCGTTGGGCGTCAGCCGGGCACCGGCGCGGTTGCGCACGAACAGCGTGCTGCCCAACTGGCTCTCGAGTTTCTGCACCCGCGCCGTGATGGCGGTCTGGGTGACGTGAAGTTTTTCAGCGGCGGCGGCCAGGCTGCCGTGGCGGACGATTTCGAGAAAGGTGCGAGCGAGGTCGATGTCCATGGGGCGGCCGGTGTGGAAGGTGCACGCATTGTAAGAGCAGACCCAACCTGTGGCGAGGGAGCTTGCTCCCGCTGGGTTGCGCAGCAACCCCGACATTCGCTCCGTCTACAGTGAGCGTTCAGCCTCGCACCGTGCGCAGGCACTACACTCCAACCGTCTCTCGCCCTACGGACCCACCCATGACGGCCAAACCCGCTGCGAACATCCTCGGCACCGTCGAAGGTCAGCGTCTGGCCAATGACGAAGCGGGGGCCTGGCGCGAATGGGGGCCTTACCTGAGCGAGCGTCAGTGGGGCACGGTGCGCGAGGACTACAGCGCCGATGGCGACGCCTGGCGCTACTTTCCTCACGATCACGCCCGAAGCCGCGCGTACCGCTGGGGCGAGGACGGGCTCGCGGGGTTTTCCGACAAAGCCCAGCATTGGTGCCTCGGATTGGGCCTATGGAACGAACGCGACCCGATTCTCAAGGAGCGCCTGTTCGGCCTGAACAACGCCGAGGGCAATCACGGCGAAGACGTCAAGGAACTGTATTTCTACCTCGACGGCCTGCCGAGCCATGCCTACATGCGCATGCTCTACAAATACCCTCAGGCCGAATTTCCCTACGCTGACCTGATCGCCGAAAACGCTCGCCGGGGCCTGGCGGACACCGAGTACGAAATCCTCGACACCGGCGTCTTCGAGGACGACCGCTATTTCGACGTGACGGTGGAATACGCCAAACACGCGCCGGACGATATCTTCATGGCGGTGACGATCCATAACCGTTCAGATCAACCCGCGCGCTTGCACGTCTTGCCACACCTGTGGGCGCGCAACACCTGGAGTTGGGTGGCTGAAGGGCAGAAACCAAGCCTGATGCTGGACAGCGACCGGGTGCTGGCCCGGCATCCACAACTTGCTGACCGCGAGGCCACCGCCTGGGGCGAGGAAAGCTGCGATTGGCTGTTCTGCGAGAACGAGAGCAACTTCCCCAAACTCGATGGCGTGGCAGCGCAAGGTCCGTTCAAGGACGGGATCAACGATTTTCTGCTCGATGGCCTCAGCGGTGCAATCCGCCGCGACGCGGGAACCCGGGTGGCCGCGCATTTCGCACTGACCTTCGATGGCGGACAACGCCGCAGCGTCTATCTGCGGTTCGCCCCGGCCGGCGCCGCTCGGGTCAATGCCAAGGCCCTGTTCGAGCGGCGGAGAGGGGAAGCCGATGCCTTTTACGCCGCGTTGCAAACCGGGCTCGCCAACCCGGACGCGCGCAACGTGCAACGCCAGGCACTGGCCGGATTGCTCTGGTCGAAACAGCTCTATTACTTCGACGTCAACCAGTGGCTCGACGGCGACCCGGCGCAACCGAAGCCGCCCTCCGAACGGCTGCACATTCGCAACACGCATTGGCGGCACTTGTCGAATGTCGACATCGTTTCCATGCCCGACACCTGGGAATACCCGTGGTACGCGTCATGGGACCTGGGCTTCCAGGCCGTGGCGTTTGCGCTGATCGATCCCGGGTTCGCCAAGCATCAATTGTTGCTGCTGGTCAAAGACCGCTTCATGCACCCTAACGGTCAGTTGCCGGCTTATGAATGGCGTTTCGACGACGCCAACCCACCGGTTCACGCGTGGGCCAGCTGGCGGGTGTATCAACAGGACAAGGCGCTGACCGGGGCAGGGGACATGGACTTCCTTGAGCGGATTTTCCATAAACTGCTGCTGAATTTTTCCTGGTGGGTCAACCGCAAGGACGCCGAGGGGCGCAACCTGTTTCAAGGTGGATTTCTCGGGCTGGACAACGTCGCGTTGTTCGACCGCTCGGCGATCCTGCCACCCGGCTACGAGCTCGATCAGGCCGATGGCACCGCGTGGGTCGCCGCCTATGCGCTGGACCTGATGCGCATCGCCCTGGAACTGGCCAAGCGCAACCCCGTGTACGTCGACATCGCGGTGAAGTTTTTCGAGCACTTCCTCTACATCGCCGGGGCCATCAATCGGGTTGACTCCGAAGCCGAAGGGTTGTGGGACGAACAGGACCGGTTTTTCTATGACGTGCTGCACCGGCCCGACGGCGTGAACGAACCGCTGAGGCTGCGTTCGATTGTTGGCCTGATGCCGCTGTTCGCGGTGCAGGTGCTGGAACAGCATGAGCACGAGGGGTTGCCGGGGTTGCGTGAACGCCTGTTGGGTTTCATGCGCCATCGACCGGACCTCGCCAGCCTGGTTTCGCGCTGGACCGAGCCGGGTGAAGGCAACCGGATGTTGCTGGCACTGTTGCGCGGTGAACGTACCAAAGACCTGCTCAAACGCATGCTCGACGAAGCCGAATTCCTCAGCGAGTTCGGCGTTCGCTCACTGTCCAAGGCCTTTGCTGAATTGCCCTTTGGCCTGCAAATCAATGGTGACAAGCTGTGCGCCCGCTATGAGCCGGGGGAGTCGGAGTCGCGGCTGTATGGCGGCAATTCCAATTGGCGCGGGCCGGTGTGGATGCCGATCAACTACATGCTGATCGAATCCTTGCGCGAATTTCACCGTTACTACGATCAGAACTTCTCCGTGGAGTACCCCTCTGGATCAGGGTTTTATGCCTCGCTGGAAGAGGTGGCGGACAGCCTGAGCCAACGCCTGACCCGCCTGTTTTTGCGCGACGAAGAGGGCAACAGGCCCTCGATGGTGGCGTATCCGCAGTTGCAGGCTGATCCCGCCAGCCGGGACCTGGTGTTGTTCCATGAGTATTTCCATGGCGAAACCGGGCGTGGCCTGGGGGCCAGTCACCAGACCGGCTGGACAGCGCTGGTGGCGCTGCTTTTACAGGTCGGGTGATGCCCTGGCTTCAACTCAAAACGCAAAACACGAACAACCGAATGCTCCCCAGAATCCCTGAAAGTCGCTGACCGGTGCCGAAGACAAGCGCGCCCGTTCATGGTGATGGGCATGCACCGCACACGCCCCGACGCACTGATGAACCTGCGCCGCCAGTGGCGCCTTCCAGTGTCCCGGCACTTTGGTCACCGGTGACCATTCGGGCACCACAGGAATAGGTGGCGGGCCGAGTTTTTCAAACTCGGCGGTGCCGTAGACGATCTTGCCACCGACGATGGTCAGCACCGATTCGATCGATTTGATCCCTTCGTCCTCGATGTGGAAGTAGTCCGCCGACAGCGCGATCAGGTCCGCCAGTTGCCCGGCCTTGATCTGGCCCTTCTTGCCTTGCTCGGAAGAAAACCAGGCGCTGCCATGGGTAAACAGTTCCAGCGCGGTATCGCGGCTCAGCCCCTGCGGGTACAGCTCAAGCCCGCCGACGGTGCGCCCGCTGACCAGCCAGTACAGCGACGTCCAGGGGTTGTAGCTGGAGACCCGCGTGGCGTCGGTGCCGGCGCCGACCGGAATGCCCTCGGCCAGCATGCGGGCGATGGGAGGCGTGTGCTCGGCCGCTTTGGCGCCGTAGCGGTCGACAAAATACTCGCCCTGGAAGGCCATGCGGTCCTGGATCGCAATGCCGCCACCCAAGGCTTTCACCCGTTCAATGTTCTGCGGCGTGATGGTTTCCGCGTGGTCGAAGAACCATGGCAAACCGTTGAATGGAATGTCGCGATTGACCTTCTCGAACACGTCGAGCATGCGGCTGATGGATTCGTTGTACGTGGCGTGCAGGCGGAAGGGCCAGCGCTGCTCCACCAGATGCCGGACCACCGGTTCCAGTTCCTGCTCCATGGTTTGAGGCAAGTCGGGGCGTGGCTCGAGGAAGTCTTCGAAATCGGCTGCGGAAAACACCAGCATTTCCCCGGCGCCGTTGTGCCGCAGGAAATCGTCGCCCTGGCCGTAGTGAGAAGTGCTGGTCCAGTTTTTGAAATCGCTGAGTTCTTCCTTGGGTTTTTGCGTGAACAGGTTGTAGGCGATGCGCACCGTGAGCTGTTGGTCCTTGGCCAGTTGCTGGATGACTTGATAGTCGTCCGGGTAATTCTGATAGCCGCCGCCCGCGTCGATGGCGCTGGTCAGGCCGAGCCGATTGAGTTCGCGCATGAACTGGCGGGTTGAGTTGACCTGGTATTCCAGCGGCAGTTTGGGGCCCTTGGCCAGGGTCGAGTAGAGAATCATCGCGTTAGGGCGAGCGATCAGCATGCCGGTGGGGTCGCCATTGGCGTCACGCTGGATTTCGCCGCCCGGCGGGTTCGGCGTGTCGCGGGTATAACCCACGACGTTCAACGCTGCGCGGTTGAGCAGGGCACGGTCGTAGAGGTGCAGGACGAACACCGGCGTATCGGGCGCGGCCTTGTTCAGTTCGTCGAGGGTCGGCAGGCGTTTTTCGGCGAACTGGAATTCATTCCAGCCGCCGACCACTCGCACCCATTGCGGCATGGGCGTGCGGTCGGCCTGTTCCTTGAGCATGCGCAAGGCATCGACCAATGACGGCACGCCTTCCCAGCGCAGTTCGAGGTTGTAGTTCAAACCGCCGCGGATCAGGTGCAAGTGTGAGTCGTTGAGTCCGGGAATCACCGTGCGACCGTGCAGGTCGATGATGTGCGTGCCGGGGCCTTGCAGGGCCATGGCCTGAGCATCGCTGCCGACCACCACGAAATGTCCGTTCTTGATCGCGACGGCGCTGGCCTGGGGTTTTTTACGATCGACGGTGTGCAGGCGTCCGTTGTACAGAATGAGGTCGGCCGGGGTATCGGGCATGGTTTTACTCCCTGCTGGTAGCCGATGCCTGACGCATGCGGCCCAAGGAATATAGTCCGCAAATCCACGGGTCACCGTTTTCCAAGGGTGGAAAACGACGAATCCCGCCACGAGGGGCGGGATTCGTTTGCAGCCAGAGAGGCTCCCGAGAGAGGAACCGTCGTCTTAGCTCGGGAACAGCTCGGACAGTTTCATGGCCAGCATCATGTCGCCTTCAGCGCGCAGTTTGCCACCCATGAACGCTTGCATGCCGTCGGTCGAACCGTCAACGATGCCTTCCAGGGTCTCGCCGTCCATCACCAGGGTCACCTGGGCGTCCGGGTTCTCGCCTTCTTGCAGCTCGCAGGTGCTGTCTTTGACGATCAGCGAGAAGTTCTTGGTGTCGTCGATGCGGAAACCGAAAACCAGGTCCAGACCGGCAGCAGCGGCTGGGTTGAACTTGGCTTTCATTGCTTGTACGGCATCAGCTACGGAGGTCATGGTTCGATCCTTTCTTGGGTAATTAGAGCTGGGTGATTACAGCCAGGGTCACAATAGTCCGGACTCAGCGAAACGTGATGAGTTCCGGGGCTTTCAACAGTTGCAGATGCGCATGACTGTTGAAAGAAGCCAGGGCCACCTCGCGACCACGAAACTTCAATTGGTTGAGCGAGGTGTTGACGATTTGCCAGTTCAGTTCGAATGCCTGCTTTGCCGGCATCTGTGTAATGAGGTGAAGCAGGGCGGTGATGGTGCCGCCGGAGGTAAACACGGCGATTTTCTGGGTGTTGTCGGCGCTGTCGAGAATGCGCTGCAGACCGGCCTGAACCCGATCGACAAAGCCTAGCCAGCTTTCAAGGCCCGGCGTGTCATGGGTGCCGGCCAGCCAGCGCTCGATGATCAGGGCGAAGATACGCTGGAATTCGGCTCGGTTTTGCGCGGCGTTGCGCAGGATGTCCAGCGCTTCGGGCTCGTCGTCGAGCATGGCCGGCAACAGCGCGCGGATCACCGCATCGGCGTCGAATTCATTAAAGGCGGAATCGATCTCAACCACCGGAACCGGCAGGCCCACAGCCGCGAACTGTGCCAGCGCGCTGTTGGCCGTGTGCTGCTGGCGGCGCAGGTCGCCCGAGTAGCAGCGGTCGATGCTGATACCCAGTTCGGCGAGGTGCTGGCCGAGGATTTCTGCCTGGCGAATACCAGTCGGCGACAGGACGTCATAGTCGTCTGCACCAAAGGAGGCCTGGCCATGTCGAATCAGATAGATGCTGCCCACGTCCGCGTCATCCCGGTACGTTGAAGGTTTGGCGAGGTTATGAGGATGACGGTGAGCTGTCAATGAAAAAACATACGCTTGTTTGAAATGGCCGTTGCAGGCCTGTTGCCGGAGGTTTCACGGCTGGCCGCCGGGCCGGCGCATGGGTATGCTGGAGGCATCCGCGCGGTTGTGCAGCGCATTGTTCAAAGGAGTCCCTGTGGAGTTTTTCACCGAGTACGCCAGTTTTCTGGCCAAGACCGTGACCCTGGTGATCGCCATTCTGGTGGTCCTGGCCAGTTTCGCGTCGTTACGCAGCAAAGGTCGACGCAAGTCGGCAGGCCAGTTGCAAGTCAGCAAACTCAATGATTTCTACAAAGGGCTGCGCGAGCGCCTGGAGCAGACCTTGCTCGACAAGGACCAGCTCAAGGCCCTGCGCAAGGTCGAAGCCAAATCCGAGAAAAAACAAAAGAAGAAACCCGAAGCCAGGCCTCGGGTGTTCGTGCTTGATTTCGATGGCGACATCAAGGCCTCGGCCACTGAAAGCCTGCGCCACGAGATCACCGCGCTGCTGACCCTGGCGACACCAAAGGATGAAGTGGTGCTGCGTCTGGAAAGCGGCGGCGGCATGGTCCACAGCTACGGCCTGGCCTCCTCGCAACTGGCGCGCATCCGTGACGCCGGCGTGCCGCTGACCGTGTGCATCGACAAGGTTGCGGCCAGTGGCGGCTACATGATGGCGTGCATCGGCGAGAAGATCATCAGCGCCCCGTTCGCGATCCTCGGTTCCATCGGCGTAGTGGCGCAGTTGCCCAACGTCAACCGCCTGCTGAAAAAACACGACATCGACTTCGAAGTCCTGACCGCCGGCGAATACAAACGCACCCTGACCGTGTTTGGCGAAAACACCGAGAAGGGCCGTGAGAAGTTCCAGGAAGACCTGGACATCACGCACCAGTTGTTCAAGAACTTCGTCGCCCGTTATCGCCCGCAACTGGCCATTGATGAAGTGGCGACCGGCGAAATCTGGCTCGGCGTCGCGGCGCTGGACAAGCAACTGGTGGACGAACTCAAGACCAGCGACGAATACCTCGCCGAACGTGCGAAGAAATCGGAGTTGTACCACTTGCACTACGCCGAGCGCAAAAGCCTGCAGGAACGTATCGGCATGGCGGCCAGCGGGTCGGTCGATCGTTTGTTGCTGAGCTGGTGGAGCCGGTTGACCCAGCAGCGCTTCTGGTAACGTTCAAAGCGTCATCCCTCAAAAAAACCGTGGAGACCTCCACGGTTTTTTTTACCTTTCAACACGCTCCGCTTTCCGTGCGCAAGCAGCGAAATTTCCTATCGTCACTGTCAATCGATCCGGCTTTTTCGTCAGCCCGGGTCGGGTAGGGTGGTGTTCCAGAAATGATTGCAATGGAATGCACCATGACCGAGTTCCTTAACAACACCGTGGCCAGCCCTCATCCCGCGTCCAGCGCGCGAATGCGCGACGAACTGAAAACCGCACTGGAAATCGCACTGCCCCTAACCCCCCGCCAGTTTGGCGAGCGCCTGATCAAGGAGAAGTGGGGGCAGGGGATTGATCCGCAGACAACCTTGCTGGTCACGCTCGATTACAACTACAAGGGCCATCCGGCGATTGACGGCACCGAGCAGGGGCAAGTGGCGAGTTCGCGTTCGTTGCTGCAAACGCTATTGTCCAACTACCAAACGGTAGGTGATGGACGTTTCGCTGAAACCGCGTTCGGGCTGTACACGCCGCCGGATACCGGCCCCTCCGTTCGCATTGTGGAAAACGTCGACGAGTTTGCCGATCACGGCAGCGGCAATCACCAGACGTACGAAGGGATTTATCGCCAGACCAAACCGCAAATCTACGGGCCGCAAACACAGGTCAATGTGAGACCCGCCGACTTCAAGAAATGGGTCTGGGAACTGGAACTGAAGGACTTGTACCAGGCGTATCTCGCTCAGGCGTGGCCGGCCGATGACGTGCTCGTTGCACCTGAACCCTACGCATTGCGAACATCGGTCAAAGCGGCATTCGTCCTGGCGGCCAGGATGCAGTTTCAAGAGCAAAGGTTGACGCAAAAGGGCCTGGAACTGGCAATGCTCGCAGCAGGCTTGCCACCCGAGCAACCATGGGAAAAGCTGTCCATCAAGCAATTGCAAGCCTCGACCCGCGTTCCTTCGTCCATCAAATTCGGCCTGCTGAAGCTCTACCGCTACTCCGCCACCGATGTCTGGGCTTTCCGTGACACCTCCAGCGCCAGAGTGTTGGTGTACATCCCGGGCAACTCTTCCCCGCTGCATGAATTTGCCGATGCCACCCAACTGCACCAATGGGTGGTCGCGCAAGGTAAGTCGAGCGAGACAAAACAGGCACTGGGTTCACACTTTGCCGAAGATGATCGCGAGGACGGTACGTTCCACGCCGGTGTCCTGACAGCGCTGGATGGCATGTCATCGTATCCCGCCAAACACTGGTTGACGAACAATGCCGGCTTCTTCAACAACGACGGCTACTGGGACCCGGACGAATACATTGGTTTCGACGATCCTGGCGACACGACCGACCCGTTTGCACAATTGGTGTTGACGATGAAGCATGCAGCCCGGGGCAGCGTCAGCAGTATCCGTGATGACGCCCAGGTCAACCGTGACGATTTAAGTGCGGTGGTTGAACCGCTTGTGCAATGGATCAACCGGTTCGGTCCCTTGGCGCTGTTCGTTCCGGGAGGCGAAGGTGTATTGGCACTGGCGGGGCTGATCGATGCGGGTTACGGCCTGAATCAGGTGGTTAACGGCAAAACACCCAGCGAACGCTCAGAAGGACTGACGCGCACGGTTTTTGGCTTGCTCAATGCGTTGCCCATTGTCACGGAAGTGGCGCTGCAAGGCGAAAAGGCCGTCTCCGGTTCGGCGGAGGAGGCTGTGAGGTCCGTGGAGGACCCAGCGGTTGCCCCAACGCCCGAACCCGTGAGCATTGCCCCGGCAACCCGCGTGGAACTCATTCGCGGTGTTGGCGCGTCGGTAGCGTCTTTCAGTGATGAAACACTGGCGCAGATCGGCAAGGTCAGCGCGATTGACGACGACATGCTTCGGCTGATCCGGACAGGCCGCCCACCCACTCCCTTGTTGGCTGACACCATCAGCCGTTTCAGGATCGACCAGGATCTCGGTCCGGCCAGGGACCCTGAGCTATTCAGCCAACGTTATGCCGAGCTTCAACGGTCGGAGCTTGAATGGGTTCGGCTGTTCCAGCAGCAATACCCTGACCTGCCAACAAGCGCCATCGAGCAAATGCTCGACCGCTACGGCGTGGACATCCGCACGACCCCCGACCTTGCCGAGGCGAGGCAGGTGTTCACGCGACTGAACAGCAAGGCCCGTCAGTATCAGCAACATGTCAGGCTTAATCGTGCATACGAAGGCTTTTACCTTCACTCCATGAACAATCCCGAGACAGACACGCTGGCGTTGCACTCCCTCAATCGTTTGCCGGGATGGCCTAAGAATCTTCGAATAGATATTCTTGACGGCTCATCTGTTGGCCGGGTGCTGGACCGTACCGGTCCGCTTGACGCCGCTCGCTCTCGAAACATCATCAAAGAACCGCAGCACCTGAAAACGGACTTCTATGGTTCTCTCCTCGCCATTCTGTCAGACGACGAACGCTCGGCGTTACACCTGACGTCCCTCGATCCAGCCAATGAATTGCGGGTAAAGATCAGCGAAGTGGCGCTGCCTCGTTCGCAAGCCATGCTCGGGCTGCAAAGGATGGACAGCGGCCTGACGTTCGAACCTCAGGGGCTGCGCGGCGGAGGCTACCCGGCGACGCCTCAAGGCGAAGCCATGACCCACGAGATGATGAGGTTGCAGCTCAAGGATATCTATCCGGATTTCACCCATGCACAAGCCGATGAAGCACTGCAGCGCTTGGGCAATAACGCACAGGCTTACATTGACGGTTTGAACGTGCAACGACAGCAACTCGGCACCGATCTGGGCAATTGGATTGAACAGGCCGGCGATGACGTTCAAAACATGGATCTTCCCTTGCTCGCCGTTGGGGATGCGGCTGCGGAGGATTTGAACCCTGCCCAAATCGCAGCCTATAACGTCCGGCTTTTGATGGAGGGAATGCGGGACGAGCGAGCCCTCAGGACCGAGCTCGCCGACGATCTGGTTTCCATCTGGCAAAAGCGCGGAGAGTCTCCACGTACCACGCTGGATATGAACTTCGAGAACTATCACCGATTGCCGGCGTTGAATGTCTCGTTCGAAGATGTGACGGAGTTGCTTCTGCGAGGCTTTCACGTGACCGAGGCGGACAGTTTGAACGGGTTCATCGAGAGCTTTCCGAATCTCGAAGTGTTGAATCTGGAAAATGTCGACTTGCGTCATTTCTCCGAGGACGGACACGAGGGGTGCGCGTTGCCACCCGCCCTCTGCCAGTTGAGGCGCCTGACTTCACTCAACCTGCGTGGCACCCAGCTGGAATTCAGTGAGCGCGCGGCGTCGCAACTGACGGATCTGACCCGTCTGCAAAACCTCGACCTGAGCGACAATCCGTTGGGTGTGCCGCCTGTGTTGCTAGGCCTGAACGACTTGCGCCAGCTCAACCTGAGGAATACCCGGATCAGTCGTTGTCCGGTCGGGGTCAGGGATGAGCCGTACCTGACGTCCCTTGATTTGCGCGACAACCAGATCACACGGATTCCCCAGGCGGTGATCAATCAGGCTATTGCCAGGGACAGGGTGTTGCTGTGGAACAACCCATTGACCGATGAGGACACCTTGCGGCGGCTGGTCGCGCATCGGGAGCAAACCGGCATCAACTTGTGGCTGAGTGCGGCGGGGCCTGACTATGGAAATCCGGCGGCCTGGTTGAACGGGGGTGAAGCAGGGCTGCGCGATGCCCGGCTGCAAATCTGGCAGCGACTGGCGCTCAAGCCAGGTGGTGGACGGTTTTTAGGGACCATGAACACATTGACGCTCACCCCGGATTTCCAGGTCAGCTATCCGGACCTTCAGGCAAGGGTATGGCGACTGTTGACGGAAGCAGACGCTTCGGAAGAACTATGGGGACGGTTGGCCCGGAATGTTCCGATGCCGGAGGGTGCTTTCGATAGCCCGCTCGCGGTGTTCACAGCACTGGAAAGCCGTGTGCAGCTCCATCGGGACTGGATGGCCTTGGGGCAACCGATCCCGATCCAGCGATAGCAGAGCCGATAAAGCCTTGACCCCGTCTGGGGCCAAGGCTTTATTTCGTCAGCGGCGACGGAACAGCGGCAGCGGTTCGTCGGTGGCGGCCTGGTAGGTCACCGAGAAGTCCTTGAGACTTTCCAGGGCTTCGTACGGATCTTTGTCGGCACGCAACGCAAAAGCGTCGAAACCGCAACGATGCAGGTAGAACAACTGGTCGCGCAGCACGTCGCCAATCGCCCGCAGTTCGCCTTTGAAACCATAACGGTCACGCAGCAGACGGGCGTTGGAGTAGTTGCGGCCATCGGTGAAGGCCGGGAAGTTCAGGGCGATCACCTTGAACTCGTTGACGTCTTCACCGATTTCTTCCGCTTCTTCGTCGGCGTCCAGCCACACGCCCAGGCCGCCATCGCGGGCCTTGAGCATACGGCTGTGTTCGCGCCACAGCTGCAACGGGACGATAAGGTCGTCGCAGTTGCTGATCTCGTCGATGTTGAAGTCCTTGGGCAGCAAGTGCCAGGTTTCGTCGACGACTTCGTTGTTCTTAATTATTCGCTGCATAGACGCGCTCCTTGAAGAGGTCGATGCCAATACGCTGATAGGTGTCGATGAAGCGCTCGTCTTCGGTACGTTGTTCGATGTACACGTCGATCAGCTTTTCGATCACGTCAGGCATGGCTTCCTGGGCGAAGGACGGGCCGAGGATTTTACCCAGGCTGGCGTCACGGCTGGCACTGCCACCGAGGGACACCTGGTAGAACTCTTCGCCTTTCTTGTCCACCCCGAGGATGCCGATGTGGCCAACGTGGTGGTGACCACAGGCGTTCATGCAGCCGGAGATGTTCAGGTCCAGTTCGCCGATGTCGAACAGGTAATCCAGGTCGTCGAAACGGCGCTGGATCGACTCGGCAATCGGGATCGACTTGGCGTTGGCCAGGGAGCAGAAATCGCCACCCGGGCAGCAGATGATATCGGTCAGCAAGCCAATGTTCGGCGTGGCGAAGCCTTGCTCGCGCAACTCGCCCCACATGGCGAACAGCTTCGACTGCTCGACGTCAGCCAGAATGATGTTCTGCTCGTGGGAGGTGCGCAGTTGACCGAAGCTGTAGCGATCGGCCAGGTCGGCCACGGCGTCCAGCTGCTTGTCAGTGATGTCGCCCGGCGCAACGCCGGTCGGTTTCAGCGACAGGGTTACCGCGACATAACCCGGCTTTTTGTGGGCCAGGGTATTGCGGGTACGCCAGCGAGCGAAGCCCGGGTGCTGCTTGTCGAGCTCGGCGAGTTCGGCGGCCTGGTTGTCCAGCGCCTTGTAGTCCGGGTCGACGAAATGTTTGGCGACGCGATGCACTTCGGCTTCGGTCAGTGTGGTCTGGCCACCGCGAAGGTGCTCCATTTCCGCGTCGACTTTCTGTGCGAAGACTTCAGGCGTCAGGGCCTTGACCAGAATCTTGATCCGCGCCTTGTACTTGTTGTCACGACGGCCATAGCGGTTGTAAACACGCAGGATGGCGTCGAGATAGCTCAACAGGTCTTGCCACGGCAGGAATTCATTGATGAACGCGCCGACCACCGGGGTACGGCCCAGGCCACCACCGACCAGCACACGGAAGCCCAGTTCGCCAGCGGCGTTGTGCACCGGCTCGAGGCCGATGTCGTGGACTTCGATGGCTGCACGGTCAGACGTCGAACCGTTGATGGCGATCTTGAACTTGCGCGGCAGGTAGGCGAATTCCGGGTGGAACGTGGTCCACTGACGAACGATCTCGCACCATGGGCGCGGATCGATCAGTTCGTCTGCAGCGACGCCGGCGAACTGGTCGGTGGTGACGTTGCGCAGGCAGTTGCCGCTGGTCTGGATCGCGTGCATCTGCACGGTTGCCAGTTCAGCGAGAATGTCCGGAATGTCTTCCAGCGCCGGCCAGTTGAACTGCACGTTCTGCCGGGTGCTGATGTGGGCATAGCCCTTGTCATAGTCGCGGGCAATCTTGGCCATCATTCGCGTCTGGCGCGAAGTCAGCTGGCCATAAGGCACCGCTACTCGCAACATCGGCGCGAAGCGTTGGATGTAAAGCCCGTTTTGCAAGCGCAGGGGGCGGAATTCTTCTTCGCTCAGCTCGCCTGCCAGATAGCGTCGGGTCTGATCACGGAACTGCTTGACGCGGTCCTCGATGATCCGCTGATCGTACTCGTCGTATACGTACATATAAGTCCTGTTCTCAGGCTTGGGCCGGTCGGATCCAGTTGCGTTTTTCGCCTAGAAGTCTCCGATAATGCCTCGGCAATTCTGCGCGCACGGCCGCGCACTCCGTACGGAGCCGGGGCAAGATACCAGTTTGGAGTTATGCGCAAAAGTGATGTTTGAGTATATGTAAAGAACCAAAACGACTAACGAGAATCGTTATTACCAAACCCGTATTTGTGGTGTGGGCAATCGTCGTCTTTACTCTGGTCGAGTCTTTATGCAATCACCGATAAAACCGACAAGAGGCGATGCAATGAGCAACCCTACCAAAGCTTCAAAGCCTGACAGTACGGTCGATGCCTGGGCCATTCTGTTTTTGATCATTCTGGTCGTGGGCACAGCGGTATTCTGGGTCAGTCATCAATAATCGACACCGCCCGGGCCCTGCTCCGACGATTGTCGGACAAAAACCGGAATAAACGCCGATTTACGCGAGTTCGCTGGCTATAATGCGCGGCGAATTGGCGGGGGCTCGGGCGAACAATGTTGAAGTTTCTTTGTGGTGTCGTACTGGCGCTGGGAGTGGTCGCGGGACCTTGCGCCCACGCGGCGTCGGTGTTGTTCCTGAATCCGGGAAACACCAGGGAAGCCTTCTGGGTCAGCTACTCCCAATTCATGCACGCGGCGGCGCGCGATCTGGGCATGGACTTGAGCATTCAGTACTCCGACCGGGTGCCTGAAACCACCGTCAAACAGGCCCGCGCCGCTCTGCAAGGGCCCAATCGGCCCGATTATCTGGTGTTCGTCAACGAGCAATACATCGCACCGGAAATTCTGCGCCTGGCGCAAGGCAGCGGTGTAAAGCTGTTTATCGTCAACAACGCCCTGACCCCGGACCAGATGAAGCTGCTTGGCGCGCGGCCGGACAAGTATCCCGATTGGATCGGTAGCCTGGTGCCTAACGACGAGGAGGGCGGCTATTTGATGCTCTCCGAGCTGATTCGCCAACACGGCCCGGTGCCGTCTGGCCAGAGTATTGACCTGCTGGCCTTTTCCGGTTTGAAAATCACCCCGTCTGCGCAGTTGCGCGAGAAAGGATTGCGAAGGGCGCTGGCCGAGCATCCCGAGGTGCACCTGCGCCAGCTGGTCTATGGCGGATGGACCCGGCAGCGAGCGTATGAGCAGGCCAAGCTGTTGTTCAAGCGCTACCCGCAGACCTCGCTGGTCTGGTCGGCCAATGACGAAATGGGCTTTGGTGTGATGCAGGCGTATGAGGAAACAGGCCGCAAGCCGGGCAGGGATGCGCTGTTTGGCACCATCAACAATTCTCCGGCGGCCTTGCAGGCGTTGCTCGACAAGCGGCTGAGCGTGTTGTTGGGCGGGCATTTCAGCCTGGGTGGCTGGGCGCTGGTGCAGTTGCATGACTACGATCAGGGCGTAGATATCAGCCAGTACGGTGGCCGTGACCGGCAGATCCCGTTACTGCAATTGATTGATCGGACACAGGCCAGGCGATTGCTGGCGATGGGCGCAGCGCAGGATTTCGGCGTGGACTTTCACAAGCTGTCGGCCAAGGGCAAGCCAGCGTCCTATCGTTATCCGTTCAGCCTGCAAACCTTGATGCACTAGGCCTGGCTCAGACGCCGGCCAAGTGCACCACCAGTTGCACGATGCCGTAGAGCGTCAGCGCAAACACTGCCGTGAACAGGATCCCTATCACCACAAAATGACTAGGTTTGCCGTGGGTGAAATCCCGCGCGCGGTTCTTCCCGCTTTGTACGCCAAACGCCGCCGCCATGACGCTGTGCAGCATTTGCCAGAAGGTTGGCGGCTTGTTGTCGACTGGATCGTCCATAAACGCCTCGTCATGCAGATTTGAACGGTAAGCATAGTCAAACAACCGTGAGGGTGAATGAGGCGGGCTTTTGCGGAGTCTGCCTCTGACTGCCGTACCAACAGCCCTGCTGTCTAATATAAATATGTACCGCCATGGCGCTGGATGGCCGTGATTTCCTGATGCTTCAACCACAGTGATCAGGATGCACGTCATGCCCGAGCTTTCCCCGCCCATGGACCATGGGTTTTATGTTCCGTTTATCAAGAAACGCCTGCCCGACTGGACTCGACACCTCACCCCCGCACATATCGACAACCTCGCCCGGGCCAGGGACCCGGCCGCGGAGTTTGCCAGGAATTATCCGCAGCTTTACGCCGAGGCGTCGCCTGCGCTGCGCCTGGCGCTGGACGACAGTCAGGTGCGCAGCAATAGCTCGACCCAGGCACTGGCCAAGACCCTCAAGGACTTCGAGGGCATCACCGAATTTGCCAAGCCGTTGCTGGCAGAGGCCATGAACAAGACCTTCGGCCAATCCCCCGATTCGACCAAGACCATGCTGTTTCACCTGCGAGCCCCCAACCAGGCCGATGAGCAGACATTGCTGCAGGCAGCGTTGCGCAATTTCGAGGTCGATGAGTCCTTTGATGAAGTCGCCCTGCAGGAGACCAGTGCCCTGGCGCCTGCCGGGGCATTGCAGAACGAACTTTACGATGCGCGAGAGCGCTACCCGTTCTGGAGTACGCGCTACAAGATCCGCGACAAGTTGTCGATCAAGCCTGCGGAGTTCGCCAAACTGTGCCGGCAACTGGACCTGGGCCAGCAGTATCAGGCTCACCTGAGCACTGTGTTCGATGCGCCGGGTACCAGCGCTACCGTGCGTGAGCAGACGATCACGGCCAACAAAGACCTGATGCGCCTGCAAGTACACATCGCGCGAATGAAATCGCACATCAGCGAGTCGGCGTATGCGACCTTGCTGGCGGTACTCGACGCTAGCCCGCAACCCAAAATCGACGGCCGGGCGGTGGCGTTTAGCCAATTGACGGCACTGGGCTCGCAGTTGAGCGATGTGTTGATCATTGGCCCTGTGTCCCGAAAACCCACCTCGACCCTGGAGGACATCGCCGAGGCATTCCTGCCGGTACCCGTCTGGAGTATGGCAATCGACCCCCATGCGCGAATCATCGTCTACATCCCGGGTGACACGAGACACCCGATCAAGGAATTCACGTCGCTGGCCGCATTTGCCAAAGACTTTGCCGCCCGGCTGCGTTCGCGAAGCTTTCAGCGCTTTATCGCCGGATTGCTGCCTCAGGACGAGTCGCCGAGGTTTTTCCGCAGGCTCAAGGCCCAGCTCAAAACCCATCGCTGGAATCCGAATCCGGTCTGGCCGGGCCCACCCTATAACCCTGAAGCCTACAAGGACGGCATGTATGAAGAGGTGTGGAACGACGACGCCAACCTGGCCCTGAGCGAAACGTTCATTGACACTGAAGTATTCGGTGCGCGCTACGAAGCCCACCTGGCGAGGATCAAGTCCAACGCCAGGCTGTTGGCGGTGCCGACGGCTGCGGTCGATCACCGGGCCTGGATCGAACGCCTCGAACACCTGGCCGAATGGGGCTTGAACATCCTCAACGTCGGCGCGTTCTTCGTTCCTGGCCTTGGCGAAGTGATGCTGCTGGTGACCGCGGTGCAACTGGGCCGTGAGGTGTATCAGGGCGTGGAAGCCTGGAAGGAGGGCGATGCCGAAGAGGCCTGGGGGCATCTCACATCAGTCATGCAGAACGTGGCCTTCATGGCGGTGCTGGGCGCAGTGGCCAGCAAGGCACCACCGATAACGGCTTCGCGCTTCATCGATGGCATGCGCAAAGTCACCACGCCGTTCGGCGAGCCGCGCCTGTGGAACCCCGACCTGGTGGCGTACAAAAGCAGCGTTTCACTCGAAGGCGTGGCACCGAATGCATTTGGTCAATACGAGGTGGAAGGTAAAACCTTCATCAAGCTCGAGGGCAATGCCTACGAGAAAACCTACGACCCCGAACTGCAACAGTGGCGAATCCAGCACCCCACTGACCCGGAAGCTTTCCAGCCGATCTTGCAGCACAACCAGCTCGGAGCCTGGCGCCACCTGGATGAGCGGCCGCTGGAGTGGGATCGCCTGACGCTGTTACGCCGTATCGGCACGCAGATGGATGTCTTCTCCGATGCCCAGTTGCTGCAAATCTCTGAGGTCAGCGGGGTCAGTGACGATGCCTTGCGCCAGATGCACATCGATCATCAGCCACCGCCGCCGCGCCTGGCAGAGACGCTCGCTGCGTTCAGCGCCGATCAGCGGGTGGATGAATTCATTATGGGACTGCGACGTGGTACTCGCCTGAATGCAACCTCCGAGGTTACGGTGCCATTGGCCCTCGAGCTGCCCAACTGGCCGGTTGAAGAAGTAGTGGAAGTGTTCGAGGGAGCTGAATACTGGGGCACTTCCCGGCGCTACGCTGCGCAGGCGGGGGAGGACAGTACCCGGCCAACGATCAAGATCACTCGAGCCGAAGTCCGCGCCGGCAAGCTGCCGGAGATCGTGCTGACGGCGCTCGACGAACAGCAAAAAATTCAACTGCTGGGTGCGCACGGCGCGGGACCCGGGGCGGACCGGGTACAGGTGTTCAGGGACCGGCTTGCCGATCAGGCGCTGAATCGCAGACAGTCAATGTTCAATCGTCTGCACACGCCGGAATCGACATCCAATCCCGATATCCAGCGCCTGCAGCGCAGTTTTCCAACGCTGTCGACCGAGGCCGCCCAGGATGTGCTCAATGGCTCCCGTGGCAGCGATTTGGCACGATTGCGCAGTAGCGGCAAAATGTCCTTGCGCCAGGCCAAGGCGATTCGCCTGCATCTTCAGCAAGCCGCCCTTAATCGTGCTCTGTGTGGCTTACGCCTGGACAGCATGGCCTCGCTGGCCAGTGATCGTTTGGCATTGCACAACCTGCAATACATGCCCGGCTGGTCCGCGCAGATGCGCGTGGAAGTGCGCGCCGGGTTCATCAGGGGGCCGCTGTTGGACAGCGTCGGCAGCGCAACCGCGAGGCCCGGCTTCTATCTGCTAGAAAGCCTGGGTACTTACCGGGCATTCAATGCGCAGGGCGTGGCACTGAATAGCATTCCTGCCCATGGGCGCAATCTTTTCGAATCGCTGGTGGAGGTCCTGCCCCAGGCTTCCCGGGATAACCTGCAAGGTCATCAGGGCCAGGCCTTGCGTGAGGAATTGGCCAACTATGCCAGCTCCCACCGCGAGGAGATGGCGCGCGTGCTCAACCAACGTCCCATCGACGGGCCGGCGCCGTCCCTGCGCCTGCCTTCAGGCCAGGTCGGTTATCTGGCCAGCGGTCGCGGGGCCGGGTTCCCCGACTTGCCCGATGCCGGATTGGTTACCCGGGTACGAGTGCTCTACCCGAACATTTCCGATGAACAAGCCAATCAGTTCATCAACAGCCGCCTGAGCGCCGGCGACAGCCATCAGCAGGTTTTCAACCTGCTGAATAACCGTATGCGGGAATTCCAAGGACTGTCCCGCCAGCTAAGCAATTGGATCGGGACCGGCGCCAGGCAAATCGCGCGCCGGATTCAGGCAGAAAGAGTGATCCAGTGCTGGCGCAATGGGCTCTATCGAGGGCTTGAACCTGAATTTGAACTGGACTTGAGGGGGGGAGATGCATTACCCGAGTGGGACGCCGACTTCAGTCATGTGAAAAGCTTGCGGCTCAAAAGTGGCCAGCTCACCACCGACACCGCTCCAGCACTGCTGGCAAGGTTTGCGCAGGTCAAGAAGCTCGACATTCTCGTTGAAGGGCAGGATATAGCCGCCCTGGCGGGGAAACTGTCTGAATGGACCACGGTGACCGAGCTGCGCCTTGAAACCAATGGGCAGGCGTATGCGCCCCAATTCCTGCGCGCACTGGAGGGCATGACACAGCTTGAGGTCCTCTCTCTGACGGGGGACGCGGGCTTGATGGACTTCAGCAAGTTGACGCGCCTGCGTTCCCTGAAGTTGGTCGGCCAACCCGGTCAACCCGGCCGTTGGCCGACAGGGGTGCTGGATCTGCCGGTGCTCCAGACCCTGGACTCGCACTTCATGGCGATCCCGGACCTGCCTGACGAGCTCTATACGGAGCATGAAGCGCTTTGGCGTGGCTTGAGGTTAAAGTGGGGAGCCCTGGAGCCTCAGGCGTGGCGCAAGGCCTACAATTACGTGCACGACAATCCGGCGCATCTGGTGGATGAATCACAGATGGTCACGGATTACTGCCGTGATCAACTTGCCTCGCTGGCGCCCATGGATATTTCCTTCGCTAACGACGCGTTGGCGCGGTTCAATGCCGACGGTGTAATGGGCACGGCACTGCTCGAACGGGTCGACGCCCTGCACCAACAGCGCAGGACATTGGATCTGGCGTTGAATACGTGGCAGGACGCCCCTGTCAGGGTTGAAGGGCAGGAGGTCCCGACTCATCGTCGCGAGGAGATTGCCAACAGGATTCGTGAATGTGCACGTAACAGCTTGCGTGCCCAATATGCACCAGGCGAACCGGTGGCGGGACCATCGTCGGCATCTCGCGAATTCATCAACGAGTGGCTCGACCTGACAAGAATGGGACCTATCGGTGATCTGCCTGCACTGGGCGATACGGTGTTTGCTCATATTCGTCGCCTGAACCTGACCGCCTGCCGTCTGACGACCGCCCAGGTCAATGACTTCTTGCGAGCGTTCCCGCAACTGCGCACCCTTGAACTCAGCGCCAACCGACTGACCGAAGTGCCCCAGGCGCTCGAAGTACTGACCGAACTGACCGAGCTCGACCTTTCGATTAACGAGTTGACCATCACGGCGACGTCGCAAGCCAGGATCAATCGCCTGTCCTCTTTGCAAACGCTGAACCTGTCGTTAAACCGGGTAGGCACACTGGACGTCAGTGCGTTGAGGAATCTGCAGAGTCTGTACCTGGGGAGTACAGGCATCACTCGCTGGCCAGAGGGTGCGCTTTCGTTACCCCGACTACGTCTTCTGGGCCTCAATAACAGTGCCATCACCGAAATCCCGACAGAGGCGTTGACCGGTCATGATCGACTCCTGGGGGGGACCCTGCTGCAAGGTTGCCGATTGAGCCCGCAAAGCCTGGCGGCAGTGCGCGCCTTCGGTGAGCGCGCGGTGCTCCCGACGCCGATGGGCATCACGCGGGCGCATCTGGCGGCAGGTCGCACCGGCGGAGATCCCGAATTTTTCCCGGTCGAAGTGTGGGAGCAGCCGGAGCTTCTATTGCCGCAAAATCTTGCGCCAAATGACATTACTTTGCCGCAGGCTTTTGACGCCCGGCTGCAGCGCCTTGATCCGCAACTGGGCGAGGCCGAAGTCGCTGAGCGAATCAATGCATGGCTGGCCCAAGGCCTGGGGTTGACGGAGATTGATGCACGGCTGATGCAATGGGAGCAGCAACAAACACAACTGGTCAATCGTTTCAATGAATGGATCAATGCCCCGGCTTCACGCTTGCGTAACGCATGGGTGAACGCTGTGGACCGTCGTCGGGCCGCTGACCGATTGCTGGAAAGCTGGCGTCTCACGCTAACCGACGCGCCCGGAGTGGAGGGGACGCTCGACTTTACCGGCCTGCTCATCGGCGATCCGCCCGCTATGCCGTTCATTTTCAATCATGTTGTGGAACTCAACCTCACTGGCGTCGGGCTATCGGCGAATTCCGAAGGGTTCTTGCGTTCTTTTCCACGCTTGCGCAGCCTGACGCTCAGCCAGAACGGCTTGGGCAACTTGCCCGAGGCAGTGACCCAGTGCCAGGATCTGACCCGCCTGAATGCCACTTTCGTGGACATTCGCACCAACGAGCCTTTACAGCGCCAATTGCGTGCGTTGCCGCGCCTGCAATGGCTGAACCTGGGCGAAAATTACCTGAGCGAATTTGACATGACCGGTCTCGACCAGCTGCAAGGTCTGGATCTGCGTGGCAACACCCTGGGCGATTGGCCGACGGGGGTACTGCAGGCACCCGAACTGACCACTTTAGACCTTAGGAACAACCAGATATCCACCATCCCTCAAGCAGCATTTGCACCGCAACACGCGAATCTGATGGCCGGCACCAACCTGTTCGATAACCTGTTGGAGCCTGATGAGTTCATCCGCTTGCAGGGATACTTGCGGGAAACCGGGCGAGGGTTAGGTTTCACTGTCATGGATATCGATGAACAGATGGCGGGATTTGGCGATGGGGGATCGTCGGAGTCTGACGAGGCCGATGTGCATCCTGAACAAGAGTCAGGCGCCGCCCAGAAAGAACGGTGGTTCAGTGGCGTTGCGGCGGACTCGGAAAAGCACGCCACGTGGGACGCCTTGATGGAGCAGGATACCACCCATGATTTTGCCTACATCCTGTCGCAGCTGCGCCATACCCGGGATTTTAGCGTGGATCGCCTCGGTCTGACCCGGCGGGTCTGGCGCGTCATGGAGTCGGCTTATGCTGACAAGCGGCTGAGGGAGCGCCTGATGGGCCTGGCAAGAGCGCTACGGTACAGGGCGACCTGCGGTGACGGCCGAATCCTTTTGTTCAACGAACTGGAAGTCGAGGTGTTCGAGTACGAGGCTTTGAAGTCCATTGCTCCTGAGCATAAAGGTCGCGAGCTGCTCAAACTGTCCAGGCGGCTGTTTCGCCTGTCGCAGGTGGAAGAGGTCGCCAGTACCAAAATCGCTGCTCATCCGGGGATTGATGAGGCGGAAGTCCGCCTGGCCTATCGCATCGGCCTGGCACAACGCCTGGATCTTCCCGATCAACCCAAAAGCATGCACTTTGCCAACATGGCGCGAGTGGCGGCTGCGGATCTGGATCAAGCCTATGCCAGCATCATCGCCCAGGAGCAGACCACGTTGTTCAACGACCAACTGATTGCGCGCAAATACTGGAGGGACTATCTGGAAGAAAAGTACCCGGCTGAATTTAGGCGGGTTCAACAGGACTTTGCGGATAAGTACGCGGCACTGGAGGATAAGTATGAGTCAATCAATGCAGCGTACGATCAGGAACTGAAAGAACTGGACTCGGACAACCTTGTTGACCGCAATAACCTGCTGAGCGAACTCACGTCCCGTGAACTGGCCGAGCAGGCCGCGATGACCTGATCTGCTATCGGCAACACTCTGGAGCCGACAGGGTCGACTCCAGAGCTCACTGGATCAGTTGTCGTAACCCAGATTCGGCGCCAACCAGCGCTCGGTCACGCTCAATTCCTGACCTTTACGCGAGGTGTAGCTCTGCACCTGATCCTTGTCGATCTTGCCAACAGCGAAGTACTGCGCCTGCGGGTGCGCGAAGTACCAGCCGCTGACCGCTGCCGCCGGGAACATGGCGTAGTGTTCGGTGAGGAACACGCCGCTTCGGCCCGCCTTGAGCTCTTGCGCTTCCGGATCCAGCAGCTTGAACAGCGCGGCCTTCTCGGTGTGGTCCGGGCAGGCCGGGTAGCCAGGAGCAGGGCGGATGCCGGTGTATTGCTCCTTGATCAGCGCCTCGTTATCCAGCGTCTCGTCCTTGGCATAACCCCAGTAATCCTTGCGGACCTGCTGGTGCAGCCATTCGGCACAGGCCTCGGCCAGGCGGTCGGCAAGGGCCTTGACCATGATCGAGTTGTAATCGTCGCCAGCGTCCTGATACGCCTTGGCCACTTCTTCGGCGCCGATGCCGGCGGTGGTGATGAAACCACCTACGTAGTCGGTGACTTCGCTGTCCTTCGGTGCCACGAAATCCGCCAGGGAGAAGTTCGGCTTGCCGTCGGTCTTGATGATCTGCTGGCGCAAGTGATGCAGCTTGGCAATCGGCTTGCCGTCATCGCCGTAGACTTCGATGTCGTCGTCACGCACCTGATTGGCTGGCCAGAAACCGAACACCGCACGGGCGCTGATCAGTTTCTCGTCGATCAGCTTGGCGAGCATTTCCTGGGCGTCGGCGTACAGCGCCGTGGCGGCTTCACCGACCACTTCGTCCTCCAGAATGCGCGGGAATTTGCCGGCCAGGTCCCAGGAAATGAAGAACGGGGTCCAGTCGATGTATTCGGCCAGTACTTTCAGGTCGATGTTGTCCAGCACCTTGGCGCCGGTGAAGGTCGGTTTGACCGGCTCATACGTGCTCCAGTCGAACTGCGGCTTCTTGGCGATGGCCGCCGGGTAGCTCAGGCGCTCGGTGCGCGCGCTGCGGTTGGCGGTACGTTCGCGGACGTCGATGTAGTCCAGGCGGGTTTTCTCGACGAACGCCGGTTTCAGTTCCTTGGACAGCAACTGCGTCGCCACGCCCACTGCGCGGGAAGCGTCTGTCACGTAGACCACGGCATCGTTGCTGTACTTCGGTTCGATCTTCACCGCCGTGTGTGCCTTGGAGGTGGTCGCGCCGCCGATCATCAACGGCAGGTAGAAATCCTGGCGCTGCATTTCGCGGGCGACATGGACCATTTCATCCAGCGACGGCGTGATCAGGCCGGACAGGCCGATGATGTCGCACTTCTGCTCCTTGGCCACTTGCAGGATCTTCTCAGCGGGCACCATCACGCCGAGGTCGACGATGTCGTAGCCGTTGCAGCCGAGTACCACGCCGACGATGTTCTTGCCGATGTCGTGCACGTCACCTTTTACGGTGGCCATCAGGATCTTGCCCTTGGCTTCCGGCTTGTCGCCTTTTTCCAGCTCGATGAACGGGATCAAGTGGGCCACGGCCTGCTTCATCACGCGGGCGGATTTCACCACCTGCGGCAGGAACATTTTGCCGGCGCCGAACAGGTCGCCAACGATGTTCATGCCGGACATCAGCGGCCCTTCGATGACTTCGATCGGGCGCGAGAACGACTGGCGCGATTCTTCGGTGTCTTCAACGATGTGCGTGGTGATGCCTTTGACCAGCGCATGCTCCAGACGCTTGTTGACGTCCCAGCTGCGCCACTCTTCGGTTTCGGCTTCCTTGACGCTGCCGTCGCCTTTGTATTTGTCGGCGATGGCGAGGAGGGCGTCGGTGCCCTCCGGCGTGCGGTTGAGGATCACGTCCTCAACAGCGTCACGCAGTTCTTGCGGGATCTGGTCGTAGATTTCCAGCTGACCGGCGTTGACGATGCCCATGGTCAGGCCATTACGGATCGCATACAGCAGGAACACCGAGTGAATCGCCTCGCGCACCGGGTTGTTGCCCCGGAACGAGAACGACACGTTCGACACGCCGCCCGACGTGAGCGCATACGGCAGCTCGTCGCGGATGTAGGCGCAGGCATTGATGAAGTCCACAGCGTAGTTGTTGTGTTCTTCGATGCCGGTGGCCACGGCGAAGATGTTCGGGTCGAAGATGATGTCTTCCGGCGGGAAGCCGACTTCGTTGACCAGAATGTCGTAGGAGCGTTTGCAGATTTCTTTCTTGCGCGCTTCGGTGTCGGCCTGGCCGGCCTCGTCGAACGCCATCACCACCACGGCGGCGCCGTAGCGCTTGCACAGCTTGGCGTGGTGAATGAACTGCTCGACGCCTTCCTTCATGCTGATCGAGTTGACGATGCCCTTGCCCTGAATGCATTTCAGGCCGGCTTCGATCACTTCCCACTTGGAGGAGTCGATCATGATTGGCACGCGGGAGATGTCCGGTTCGCCGGCAATCAGATTGAGGAAGGTCACCATGGCCTTCTTCGAATCGAGCATCCCTTCGTCCATGTTGATGTCGATCACCTGGGCGCCGGCTTCGACCTGCTGCAGGGCGACTTCCAGGGCTTCGGTGTAGTTGTCTTCACGGATCAGGCGGGCGAATTTGGCCGAACCGGTGATGTTGGTGCGCTCGCCGACGTTGACGAACAGCGAGCTGCGATCGATGGTGAACGGTTCCAGGCCCGACAGGCGGCAGGCCTTTGGAATCTCCGGGATTTCACGCGGCGCGTAGCCGGCCACGGCCTTGGCGATGGCTTCGATGTGGCCGGGGGTGGTGCCGCAGCAACCGCCGACGATGTTGAGGAAGCCGCTTTGGGCGAATTCTTCGATGACCTTGGCGGTTTCCGACGGCAATTCGTCGTACTCACCGAATTCGTTCGGCAGGCCGGCGTTCGGGTGCGCCGAGACGTGGGTCCCGGCCTTGTTCGACAGCTCTTCCAGGTACGGGCGCAGTTCACGGGCGCCGAGCGCGCAGTTCAAGCCGACCGAAATCGGTTTGGCGTGGGCCACGGAGTTCCAGAACGCTTCGGTGGTCTGGCCCGACAGGGTACGGCCGGAGGCGTCGGTGATGGTGCCGGAAATCATGATCGGCAGTTCGATGCCCAGTTCTTCGAAGACCCCTTGCACGGCGAAGATCGCGGCTTTGGCGTTGAGGGTGTCGAAAATGGTTTCGATCAGGATCAGGTCGGCGCCGCCTTCGATCAGGCCCTTGGTGGCCTCGGTGTAGTTTTCCACCAGTTCATCGAAGGTCACGTTGCGGTAGCCGGGGTTGTTGACGTCCGGCGACAGCGAGCAGGTGCGGCTGGTCGGGCCGAGCACGCCGGCGACGAAGCGTGGCTTGTCCGGGTTCTCGTGGGTTTTCGCGTCGGCGACCTTGCGTGCGAGGCGAGCGCCTTCTACGTTCAATTCGTAGGCCAGTTCTTCCATGCCGTAATCGGCCATGGAAATCCGGGTGGCGTTAAAGGTGTTGGTTTCCAGAATGTCTGCGCCGGCATCCAGGTAGGCTTTTTCGATGCCACCGATCACGTCCGGGCGCGTCAGCACCAACAGGTCGTTGTTACCTTTGACATCGCTTGGCCAGTCGGCGAAGCGTTTGCCGCGGTAATCCTGCTCCTCGAGCTTGTAGCTCTGGATCATCGTGCCCATGCCGCCATCGAGAATCAGGATGCGCTCTTTGAGGGCGTGCTTGAGAGCTTGAAGGCGAATGCTGCGATCGGACATTGGGACTACTCGAAAAGACCATGACGAAGGGCCGGGATCATAGCAAACCTGTGCGCTTTTAGAGCATGTCTTGGTTTTGCATGAATATCGCTCATGTTGGTGCCGGTGTCGGACCGGTAGAATCGCGGCGTTTTTTCAGGATCAGGACCAGGGACATGTCGTATCGCGTCATCACCAGCATTTTCTTGCTGCTTATTAGCTACGGTGCCGCTGCGCAAGGACCGGCGATTCCCTCTGCAATTTCCTATAGCCGCGATATTCAGCCGATCTTTACCGAGAAGTGCGTCGCCTGCCATGCCTGCAATGATTCCGCGTGCCAGCTCAACTTGGGCAGCGGCGAGGGCGCTGCCCGTGGCGCGACCAAAGTGCCGGTTTATGACGGCGAACGCAGCGTTGCCGCTGCACCGACCCGTTTGTTTTATGACGCCTTCGGCAAGCACGCCTGGCAGCAAAAGGGCTTTTATCCGGTCATCGACAACCAGGGCAGTCAGGCTGCCTTGATGGCGCGGATGCTGGAGCTGGGCCACAAAACGCCGCTAACGCCAAACGCCAAATTGCCGGAAGACATCGTCCTGGGTCTGAACCGGGAAAATAGGTGCGCCATGCCGGCCGAGTTCGACGGCTACGCCAGCGCTCATCCGAAGGAAGGCATGCCACTGGCAGTCACCGGCCTGACCGACCAGCAATACCAGACGCTGCAGCGCTGGCTGGCGTCCGGTGCGCCCATCGATGAACAAGGCCTGGTGCCTTCTGCGAGAGAAGCGTTGCAGGTGGTGCAATGGGAGAACCTGCTCAATTCGCCTGGCTCGCGGCAAAGCCTGGTGGGGCGCTGGTTGTTCGAGCACTGGTTCCTTGCCCACATTTACTTCAAGGACGGTGAGCCGGGGCACTTCTTTCAGTGGGTGCGTTCGCGCACGCCGACCGGCCAGCCGATTGACCTGATCAATACCCGTCGCCCGAACGACGATCCCGGCACCCAGGTGTACTACCGTTTGTGGCCGGTGCAGGGCGTGATTGTGCAGAAAACCCACATCACGTATCCGCTGAGCGCGCCGAAAATGGCGCGGATCAAAAGCCTCTTCTATAACGGCAACTGGCAGGTCAACGCGTTGCCCGGATACGGGCCGGAGCGCCGGGCGAATCCGTTCGCCACGTTTGAAGCCATCCCGGCGCAGGCGCGTTACCAGTTCATGCTCGATAACGCCGAATACTTCGTGCGCACCTTTATTCGCGGCCCGGTCTGCCGGGGTCAGATCGCCACGGACGTGATTCGTGACAATTTCTGGGCGCTGTTCCAGGCGCCGGAGCACGATCTCTACATCATCGACCCGGCCTACCGCGGCCAGGCCACGCCGTTGCTGGCCATGCCGGGACAGAACGACGACGTCGGCAGCGTCCTGAGCCTGTGGCACGACTATCGTGACAAGCGCAACGCGTACGAAGCGCTGCGCCGGGACAGCTACGCCGATGCGCCGGCACCGAGTTGGTCAACCTTGTGGGCCGGCAATGACAACGCCTTGCTGAGCATCTTCCGCCATTTCGACAGCGCCTCGGTGAACAAGGGCTTGATCGGTGATGTGCCGCAAACGATGTGGCTCTTCGATTTTCCGTTGCTGGAGCGCACGTATTACCAGTTGGCGGTCAACTTCGACGTGTTCGGCAACGTCTCCCATCAGGCGCAGACGCGCCTGTATTTCGATTTGATCCGCAACGGCGCCGAACAGAATTTCCTGCGTCTGATGCCGGCCGATTCCCGGGACGGTTACCTCGACGATTGGTACCAAAGCAGTGGCAAATTCAAGATGTGGCTGGATTACGAGGCCATCGACGATGACAAGCCGACCGCACTGAAACTCGACGCCAAAGACCCCAAGCGCGATTTCGCCCTGCAGTTGCTGGCCCGCTATGGCGACCTCAACGCCAAGCCTGACCCGATCAACCGCTGCGACGGCGCCTATTGCTCGCGGCCGAACATCGATCCGGCCTTGCAGAGTGCCGAGCAGGCCCTGAGTCGCCTGGCGTCGCGGCCGGCGGCGGGGCTGAAGGTTATTGATCAATTGCCGGAAGCGACGATGCTGCGCATTGAAACCGCCAGCGGCAAGCGCGAGGTCTACAGCCTGTTGCGCAACCGGGCCCACAGCAACGTAGCGTTCCTGCTCGGTGAGTCGCTGCGTTATCAGCCAGGGCTCGACACCCTGACCATTTTCCCCGGTGTCCTCAGTAGCTATCCGAACTTCATGTTCAACATTCCGGCGGAACAGGTGCCGGCTTTCGTCGATGCCATGGAAAATGCCAAGGACGCCAACCGCTTCGAGAAAATCGTCGAACGTTGGGGAATCCGCCGGAGTCATCCGCAGTTCTGGTTCTATTTCCATGATCTGAGTAAGTACGTCCACGAGACTGATCCAGTGGAAGAGGGCGTGCTGGACATGAACCGGTACGAGAATCTTTGATCGACCTTTGACGGTGGGGTGGTGTCGAATCTGTAAGACACCGCCAATCCCCCTTGTAGGAGTGAGCCTGCTCGCGATAGCGGTGGATCAGTCGATATTTATTTTGAATGTCATACCGCGATCGCGAGCAGGCTAACTCCTACAAGGGAATGTGGTGGTTTGGAGTTGCGAACCGGAGGGCCACCCATGTTGATTTCAGTACAGGCACTGCGCGCACTCGCGGCCTGGGGGGTGGTGTGTCACCACTTCATGCAGATTTTCTTCGACTTCAAGGCCCGTGGCCCGATCGGCCAGATGTTCATCGACAAGGGCGCGGTGGGCGTCGACATCTTCTTTGTCATCAGTGGACTGGTGATTTTCCTTTCTACCGAGGGCAAGTCGCTGCCGCCGGGGCGATTCCTGTTGTATCGCCTGTTTCGAATCGTTCCTGCGTATTGGTTGTACACCGTGTTAATGGCGCTGTTGGTGGTTTTCGCGCGTCCGGTGTTGCCGGACCAGACTGTCAACTGGTCGCATTTCCTGCTGTCCCTGTTGTTTATTCCTACGGAAAACCCCGGTGGCTATGGGATTTATCCGACACTCAATGTCGGCTGGACCCTCAACTACGAAATGCTGTTTTACCTGCTGTTTGCCTGGGCGCTGCTGTTCCGTCTACAGGTTCGGCTGCTGATCGTCGCGGCGCTGCTGTTTGCGGTGTGCCAGGCGTGGACCGGCTATGGCTGGGTCAGCGCGTTTTACCGCTCGGACATTGTTTACGAGTTTCTGTTGGGGATCGCCATCGGCATGCTCTACCGGCGCGGCTGGATCAGGCCTGGGTTGAGCCTGCCATTGTTGGGCATCGGCGGCGCATTGCTGGTGATTTATTACCTGCCGCCACAGCCGCGCTTCCTGGCCTGGGGGCTGCCGAGCGCGGTGCTGGTGATGGCGTGTATGTCGCTGGAGCGTTTTTTCGAGCACAGCCGCGTGCTCAAGTTGCTCGGTGATTGCTCCTACTCGGTGTACCTGATGCACGTTTTGGTGCTGTCCGCCGGTGGTTTTGTCGCACAACGCTATGGCATAAACCCTTACGTGATGTTCGGCGTTTGCGCTCTGACCATTGGCGTCGGTTCCTGGGCAAGTTACGAATGGGTGGAAAAATGCAGCTATCGGTGGCTTAAACACCGGATCGACGGCGATCCGGTTGGCCGGGACGGCCTGGCTCTTTCCCGACAAAAATACTAGGACTTTGTGCGGCGCGATGATTGGCGTAAACTGCGCCCAAGCCTGCGAGGAGTTTCCATGACCGCTATTACCATCACCGACGCCGCCCATGACTATCTGGCTGATCTGCTCTCCAAGCAGAACACCCCAGGCATCGGCATCCGCGTCTTTATCACCCAGCCTGGCACCCAGTACGCCGAAACCTGCATTGCTTATTGCAAGCCGGGCGAAGAAAAACCTGAAGACACGGCGCTGGGGCTGAAAAGCTTCACGGCCTACATCGATTCGTTCAGCGAAGCGTTCCTGGACGACGCGGTGGTCGACTACGCCACCGACCGTATGGGCGGCCAGCTGACCATCAAGGCGCCAAACGCCAAAGTGCCGATGGTCAACGCCGACAGCCCGATCAACGAGCGTATCAACTACTACCTGCAAACCGAAATTAACCCGGGGCTCGCGAGCCACGGCGGTCAGGTCAGCCTGATCGATGTGGTCGATGACGGTATCGCCGTACTGAAATTCGGCGGCGGTTGCCAGGGCTGCGGCCAGGCAGACGTCACCCTTCGCGAAGGCATCGAGCGCACCTTGCTCGAGCGCGTTCCCGAGCTCAAGGGTGTTCGTGACGTGACCGACCACACGCAGAAAGAAAACGCCTACTACTAAGGTGTTCGCTGCGGAAACGAAAAAACGCTGTGGCGAGGGAGCTTGCTCCCGCTCGGCTGCGAAGCAGTCGCAAAGCAGTCAATGCATTTTCCCGTGATGAATGCGTTGGCTGATGTTGGGACCGCTTCGCGGTCCAGCGGGAGCAAGCTCCCTCGCCACAAGTGCTTCAAGTCGCAGGTGTTCAGGGCCTGTAAAGATGCGCATGCCCCGCTCGATACAGCGACGACTCACTAAAGTGATCACTGCCCAGCACCCGACCCACCAGAATCAACGCCGTGCGCCTAAACCCCTTGGCTTCAACCTTCCCGGCAATATCGTCCAGCGTCCCCACCACCCAATCCTGATCCGGCCAGGTCGCGCGATGGATCACCGCAATCGGACAGTCCGCGCCGTAGTGCGGCAGCAATTCAGCCAGTATTTTCTGCAGATGATTCACCCCAAGATGAATCGCCATGGTTGCCCCATGCTGCGCCAGGCTCCCCAATTCCTCGCCCGCCGGCATCGCCGTCTTATCGGCGTAGCGCGTCAGAATCACGCTCTGTGACACGTCCGGCAAGGTCAGTTCCGCACCCAGCAGCGCCGCGCACGCGGCAGTGGCTGTCACGCCGGGGATTATTTCAAACGCAATACCGAGCTCACGCAGATAACGAATCTGCTCGCCAATCGCGCCATACAGACTCGGGTCGCCGGAATGCACCCGGGCCACGTCCTGCCCGTTCGCATGGGCGGTTTTGATCAGCTCGATGATTTGTTCCAGGTGCAATTCGGCGCTGTTGACCACGCGTTCGGCGCAATGACCGTCCAGCACGGCAGCGGGCACCAAAGAGCCGGCGTAGATAATCACCGGGCAGCTGCGAATCAGCCGCTGGCCTTTGACGGTGATCAGTTCCGGGTCGCCCGGACCTGCGCCAATGAAGTACACGGTCATTGTCGGTTCCTGTGAGAAAAAGGGTCTGGGCAAGGCTTCAGATGAAGTTTGCTCATGATCGATGGCGAGGAGTATCGGGGATTTTACGCGGGACAGGCTAACGCCAGGGTCGCCTGAGCGTATTTTTGTCGCGAGATCAGCAGTTTTGCCGGCGCTTGAACCAGTTGTTCCGCGAGGGCGAGGGCGGCACTTTCGGCGACGCCGTAGCAGCCGGTGCGTTCGAAAGCGATGTCCGAACGGTGGCTGAGTTGGGGTTCATAGCCGGTCAATTGCTCGCTGCTGAAGAAGGTCAACGGCAGTGCGAGGTGTGCAGCGAGTTCGATCAGGCCAGGTTCATCACGTTTCAGGTCGATGCTGGCCAGGGCCTTGATCTGGTGAAGTTCGATTTGATGGGCCTGTAATGCCTGATCGAGTAACGCCCGCAGCGTGCCGACGGGGCAGCCGCGCTGGCAGCCCAGGCCGACCACCAGGGTCGGCGCTGTGCTGGCATTCGTCATGCGTGGTATTGGCCATCGCCTTTGCGGCGGAACAACCAGGCACTGATCAGGCCCAGGGCCAGCCAGAATCCCATGTTGGTCAGCTGCGAAGCGATTTTGAACTGAGCTTCCAGGGCTTCCGGTGCGAGCATCGAATGCACTTCCGGTTGCGGTGCGCCAATCACGTGTGGCACCACCAGGATCGCGGCCCCCAGGGCTTTCATCAGCCAGTGACGACTGAACACGATCAGTGCGATACCGACAGCGGTGGAGGCGGCAGTGCCGATCCACCAGATCTGCCGTTGCGCCAGATCGGCCGCGACGGTGCCCGGCAGTTCAGGCGGCAGGCCCAGTGTGGGCGCCAGCACGAAGGTTGCGTAACCGGCCAGGCCCCAGAGCAGACCCTGAGAGGTTTTGGTCGGTGCACGCAGGGTGTAAAGGCCAGCGAGCATCAGGGCGAAACCGACGGCTACCACCAGGTTCCCGCCCGTGGTCGACAGCACGCGCTGCCAGCCGTCTTCCGGCTCCCAGGCTTCGGCGTCGTGGGTGTGACCGGCCATCGCCGCGTCGGCGTGTTCATGAGCTTCAACGGCCGGTGCGGCTTTCTCGTAGGTTTCCGCCTGAAGAATCAGCGGAGCGACCCAGAAGCTCTGCAGCAGGGTCAGCAGCAGGGCGGCCAGCAGCCCGGTGAAACCTGCGGTTTGCGCGATACGCTTGATCATGTCGTCAGGTCTCAATGGCACGGGAATGCAGAGCTGTGACGGGTATCGTGCGCGGCGTTGTGCACCGCTTCGATGTGCGAGAAACCGGCGAAATACACCAGGCACGCGCCAAGGATCGATGCGCAAACGGCAGCGGTCAGGCGCTGCGTCAGGGTAGAAGTGGTGCTGGCGGTGCTGTGGTCGGTGCTGCTGATGATCGACATGGCGCTTCCCTCTGGTCTGTCAGCGGGTGAATAGAGCGCATGGAAGACCCCTGCGAATCGGGCTCGCAGAGATTCAAACAGCGCCCGCCCACCGCGGGTTTGTTATGCAGCGATCGTAATGATCACTTTGTGTTGCGGGCCGGTCTCCGGGCTCACGAGGGGCTTTGGCATCAGCCGAAACCTGCAAGAATCACCTTCCCATGCCGAACTGCTGGCACAGTGGATCTGATTCTCCGCTCGCTTACCGTTGCGGGGGCAGCACCGGACTGACATGGCTTTGAGTAAAGCACATGATTCACCGGTTTCCCGTTTCACCCTGTGAAGGGCACCCGTAACAAGATGCGTAGGAGAGCATGGGCGGGGGTTGGGCGTCAATTGGCAGGGGTTCTCAATACGCTGCCCTGTGGCGAGGGAGCTTGCTCCCGCTGGATTGCGAAGCGACCCCCTGCATTGCTTCAGTCATAAATTGCAAGCAGTGATGACGACGGCTTCGCCGCCGAACGGGAGCAAGCTCCCTCGCCACAGGAGATGGTGAGTGCCTCTCGGTCATTGACCCGCCCCCACACCCTGCGTAGCCTTGCGCTTTCGAGGTTCTTCGGCGATGGCCGAAGCTAAGAAGGGAACGCGGTCGATGCCGCGGCTGCCCCCGCAACTGTGAACGGTGATGTTCGCTGCCACGCCACTGCAAGCCCTGTACAACGGGTTCGCGGGAAGGCGCAGCGAATGCCGGGCCCAATGGCCTTGCACACCGTCAGCCAGGAGACCTGCCTCGACACAGATTCTCACTACAACCGGGCGGGGTGATCCGGTGGCGAACTCTTCCGCGCGCGCATCCGTCGCAGCGATTGTCGTCCCGTATGCCCGCCACCTTGCCAAAGGGCATCCGATGAAAACACTGGCCAAACTCCCCGTCACCATCGTTACCGGCTTCCTCGGTTCGGGCAAAACCACCTTGCTGCGGCACATGCTCGACAACGCCCAGGGCCGTCGCATCGCGGTCATCGTCAACGAATTCGGCGAGCTGGGCATCGACGGTGAAATCCTCAAGCAATGCTCCATCGGTTGCACGGAAGAAGAAGCCAACGGCCGCGTCTACGAATTGGCCAACGGTTGCCTGTGCTGCACCGTCCAGGAAGAATTCTTCCCGGTGATGCGCGAACTGGTTTCCCGTCGCGGTGACCTCGACCACATCCTCATCGAAACCTCTGGCCTGGCCCTGCCAAAGCCGTTGGTTCAAGCCTTCCAGTGGCCGGAAATCCGCAGCGCCTGCACCGTTGACGCGGTGATCACCGTGGTCGACAGCCCGGCCGTGGCCGCTGGCACCTTTGCCGCGTTCCCGGATCAGGTCGATGCCCAGCGCAAACTCGACCCGAACCTGGATCACGAATCGCCACTGCACGAACTGTTCGCCGACCAATTGGCCAGCGCTGACCTGGTGATTCTCAACAAAGCCGACCTGATCAGCCCTGAAGACCTGGCCCGCGTACGCCTTGAAGTCGCCGAAGAACTGCCGCCCGCGGTCAAGGTCATCGAAGCCAGCAGCGGTCGCGTGCCATTGGACGTGCTGATCGGCCTCGGCGCCGGTTCCGAAGAACACATCGACAGCCGTCACAGCCACCACGATCACCACCACGACGGTGACGATCACGATGACCACGATCACGATGCTTTCGACTCCATTTCCATCGAACTGCCACAAGCCGACGAAAGCCTGCTGATGGACGCGCTGACCCAACTGGTGGTCAAGCACGGCATCCTGCGGGTCAAGGGCTTCGCCGCGATCCCGAACAAACCGATGCGTTTGCTGATCCAGGGCGTGGGCACGCGTTTCGACAAGCATTTCGACCGTCAGTGGGGCGCCGATGAAGCGCGCACTACACGCCTGGTGTTGATCGGCCAGGCACTGGACGCCGCTCAACTCGAAGCGCAATTGCGCGCCGCGCTCAGCGTTTAACCCATGCACCTGCTCAGGACCCAGCCCGGCGGTTTCGTGTCGGATGACAATATCGCCGACCTTGGACAAACCCCCGCCGAGCTGGTGATCCTGTGCAGCGGCGATTCGAGCCTCGCGCTGCTCGCCGAAGCCGCGCAGCAACTGCCCGACGATTACCCGAGCGTGCGCCTGGCCAACCCGATGCAGGTGCAGAACCATGCTTCGGTCGATTTGTATGTCGACGAGGTGCTGCGCCACGCCAAGGTGATTCTGATCTCGCTGCACGGCGGCATCGCTTATTGGCGTTACGGCGTCGAGCGACTGGTCGAGTTGTCCCAGCGCGGCGTGCAGCTGATTCTGGTGCCCGGTGATGATCGCCCCGACCCGGAACTCAGCGACCTGAGCACCGTGGGCGCTGAGGACCGCGACCGACTCTGGCAGTTTTTGCGTCAGGGCGGCCTGAGCAATGCCCTCGATTTTTTCCGTTGCCTGGCCACTCGCTGGCTCAATCGCGATTACCCGTGGGCCGAGCCAACTGCCTTGCCACGCACGGCGATTTACCATCCCCATAAAAGCCCCGCTGAACTGCAGGATTGGCAAGCCGACTGGCAGGCCGATCAACCAGTGGCAGCGGTGCTGTTTTACCGCTCGCATTTACAGGCGGCCAACACCGCGTTTATCGATGTTTTTTGCCAGCGCTTGCAGGCGGCGGGGTTGAACCCGTTGCCGATTGCCGTGGCCAGTTTGAAAGAGCCCGGTTGCCTTTCGGTGGTCGAGGAGCTGTTGGATGAAGTCGAAGCAGGGGTGATTCTGAACACCACCGGTTTCGCCCAATCCAGCCCGGAAGCGCCGCACCTGCGGCCGTTTCGTCGCAACATCCCGGTGATTCAGGCGATCTGCGCCCAGGACAACGAACCCGGCTGGCGTGCCAGCGAACAGGGGCTTGGCCCTCGGGATCTGGCGATGCACATTGCGTTGCCGGAACTCGACGGACGAATCATCAGCCGCCCGATCAGCTTCAAGGACCTGGCGTGGCGCAGCGAGCGCAGCCAGTCCGATGTGGTGTGCTATCGCGCGGCACCGGAACGCATGGATTTTGTCGCCGAACTGGCGCGGCGCTGGATTGACCTGGCGCGGGTGCCTAACGGCGAAAAACGCATCGCGCTGATCCTCGCCAACTACCCAACCCGCGATGGGCGCATCGGTAATGGCGTCGGTCTCGACACCCCGGCGGCGGCACTGAACATCCTGCGCGCGCTGCATTCGGAAGGCTATCCGCTGCCGGCGGAACTGCCCGACAGCGGCACCGCGTTGATCCAGCAATTGCTCGGCGGCGTCAGCAACGACCTCGATACCCTCGACCAACGCCCTTGCCACCAAAGCCTGGCGCTGGACGCGTATGACCAGATGTTCAACGCCTTGCCCGAGGCTAATCGGCAAGCCGTTTTGGAACGCTGGGGCACGCCCGAAAGCGATCCGATGTTCAGGGGCGGACGGATGATGATTGCCGGTTTGCGGTTTGGCCTGACGTTCGTTGGCATTCAACCAGCCCGGGGTTATCAGGTTGACCCGAGCGCGGTCTATCACGACCCGGACCTGGTGCCGCCCCACGGTTATCTGGCGTTCTACTTCTGGCTGCGTAACACCTACGGCGCCCACGGCGTGATTCACGTTGGCAAGCACGGCAACCTCGAATGGCTGCCGGGCAAAGGCGTCGGGCTTTCGGACCATTGCTGGCCGGATGCGCTGCTCGGGCCGCTGCCGAATATCTACCCCTTCATCGTCAACGATCCGGGCGAGGGCGCCCAGGCCAAGCGCCGCACCCAGGCCGTGATCATCGATCACTTGATGCCGCCGCTGACCCGCGCCGAAACCTACGGGCCGTTGCGCAACCTCGAGCTGTTGGCCGACGAATATTACGAAGCGCAACTGCTCGATCCGCGCCGTGCCCGGGAGTTGCAGCGCGACATCCTGCAATTGGTGCGCGATACGCACATCGACCGTGAGCTGCAACTGGACGAGAAACTCGACAGCGACGCCGATGCGGCGATCTGGCTACCGCGTCTGGACACGTATTTGTGCGATTTGAAGGAATCGCAGATTCGCGACGGCCTGCACATTTTTGGCGAATCGCCGACCAGACGGTTGCGCATCGATACGTTACTGGCGCTGCTGCGCATTCCCCGTGGCGATGGCCGTGGGGCGCAATCGAGTGTGCTGCGGGCGTTGGCCAAGGCCTTCGAATTGGGCTTCGATCCGCTGGATTGTGCGTTGGCCGAGCCTTGGAGCGGGCCGCGTCCTGCGCAGTTGCAACACGTATCCGAGGAAGCCTGGCGCACCGCCGGCGACACCCGCGAACGCCTGGAACTGTTCGCCGCGCAATTGATCACGCAAACACTGACCGATCCCTGTGGGAATGAGCTTTTGTGGCGAGGGAGCTTGCTCCCGCTGGGCTGCGTAGCGGCCCCTGTTGTGAGTGCTGCGCACTCAAGCGGGAGCAAGCT
>NZ_RWIN01000022.1 GCF_009761815.1 Pseudomonas sp. PB120 | reverse complement strand
TGTACGTGCCGTTTGGATTAAGCAGGAGCTGACCGTACGCGCCGGTCGCGCTGCCGACCAGGGTGTAGGTGATCGCGCCGGTGGCGCCGGTGACGGTGCCGACCAAGGTGCCGCTGGCGGTTTCGCCGGCATTGCCCGGCTCGCTACCGGTAACGGTGCCGGCGGCCAGGTCCTGGCCGTCTTTGGTCAGGTCGAGGGCTTTTTCGAACACGGTCACTTCGCTGTCGCCGACCGCCTTGATGCAGCTGTTGGTGACGTCGATGGTGACCGTGGTGGTGCTTTCGTCGCCGTCGGCATCGCGCAGGGTGTAGGTGAAGGTATCGGTGGCGCCCGGGCCGCTGACGGCGTTCGGGTTGCTGTGATAGACCGCGTTGCCCGCAGCGTCCAGCGTCAGGTAACCGTAGGTGCCGTTGATCTGCGTGTTCAGGCCGCCACTGACCGGGGTCGACGTGTCGGAGCCGAAACGCACACCGACCACGCCCCCACCGGCCGCCGGGCCATCGGCACCGCCGACGTCGTTCCACAGCACGTTACCGGTGACGGTACCACCCTCGCCCACCGAGACGTTGTCGGCGTGAGCGGTCGGGGTGTCGTCGACGATGTTGACGTTGATCTGGCCGGTCGCGGTGCTGCCGTCCTTGTCGGTGGCAACGACGTTGAAGTTGTCGGAAATGCTATTGGTGCCATCGGCGTTCGGATGGGTGTCGGCGTAATTCAGGGTGTAGGTGTAAGTCACCACGCCAGTCGCCGGGTTGTAGCCGGTGACGGTGAACACGGCGCCGTGTTCAGCGCCAACCGATTGCGGGAAGCCCGCGATCACGCCGCCGCTGACCACGGCGATGCCGCCTACGGTCAGGGTTTGCAGGCCATCGGGCGCAGTCACGGTAAAGGTGCCGGTCTGGGTCAGGGCCGGGGCATCAGGCTCGCTGCCGTAAGTGAGGTTTTTCTCGTAGACGGTCAGCTCCCCGCCTTCGACGTTGAGGCCGTTGAGGGTCACCGGGCTGTTGTGGATGTTGAGTTCCAGGGTCGCTGTGCTGGTGTCGCCGTCGGCATCGGTCAGGGTGTAGGTGAATTTCTCGGTGCCGCTGCCGCCGTTTTGCAACGCTTTGAAATCAGCATCGCTGGTGTTCAGGGTGTAGGTGTAAGTGCCGTTGGCGTTCAGCACCAAGGTGCCGTAAGTCCCGGTAAAGGTGCCGGCGGTGATCGGGCCAGAGTTGGGGCCGGTCGGAACACGGTCGGCGCCTTGTACGTCGTTGATCAGGACGTTGCCTTCCAGCGTCACGTTGGCCGACGTAGCGGTGCCAGCGTTGGTGTCATCGACGGCTTTGGGTACGTCGTCGGTGATGTTGATGTCCAGCGAACCGGTGGCGCTGTCGCCATTGGTGTCGCCAGCCACCACGCTGAATTGTTCGCTGAGGTTGTTGGCGCCGTCACCGGCCGAATGGTTATCGTTGCCGTTGAGGGTGTAGCTGTAACTCACCACGCCGGTGGCCGGGTTGTAGCCGGTGATGGTCAGCGTATTGCCCAACTGCGTCGTGATCGACTGCGGGAAGCCTGCGGCAACACCGCCAGTGATGACACTGATGCCACCCACGTTTAGGGTCAGCAGACCATCAGGCGCGGTCACGGTAAACGTGCCGTTCTGGGTCAGCGCTGAAGGGTTGCTCGCCGAGCCATCGGGCAGATTGGCTTCGTTGAGGGTCAGTTCACCACCGGTAGTATTGAGACCACCGAGGGTCACCGGGTTATTGACCGGCGGTGGCAGTACGTCCACAGGCGGTACCGGCGTTGCCGGGGTGTTGTTGTTGATATCGGCGTTGTGGCGTTCTTCAGGGAATTCGGGAATGCCGCCAAACCCGGCCGTCGGGAAACCAATCGTGGGATCGATGTGCCCGCCCACTTCTTCCAGCAACACAAAACTGTGGCCGCCGCCCAATGCGCCGCCGGGAGCTCCCGCCGCCGATGGACCTGCCGCGGTGGCTTCGCCGGTTTGCGTCGGGTCAGCGCCGGCCGCGATGGCTTTTTGAATTTGCTCGACATCGGTCAGCTGCGCCTGGCTTGGCGTCACCGATTCCGGGGTGTCGACGTGGGGAGCCTGATGCGCCAATAACTGGGCATTCATTTGCAGACTGCTGCCACGCCCGAGCGTCAGTTCCTGGCCATTTTGCAGGTGCACTGCCACTGCGCCCTCGGCGCCAGTGACCAATTGATCGCCGGCGAACAACCGGTCTCCTTCGATCAATGCGCGCCGTGTGCCGTCGCTCGCGACCGCGAACACCTGACCAATGACTTTACTGACGATACCGATGAGCGTAGCCATGTGCATTTCCTCCGCAGCCAACCGTCGTTGGCATCCTGTTTTTGCGAAGATGTGCGCATGGCTCAGGCGGGTTGCCTGGCGAATCGTCTGCCCACGGGTGCGGTTTTTTTAACTAAACCACGACCCCGGCGACAATTTCGCCAAGCGTATCGCTCGCGGACCTGTTGTTCGGCTCAAGATAAAACCCCAATGCAATCAATAACATCTGGATCCAATTCGAAAACAACCGGCCCTGCGAGCATTTCGTAACGGTTCTGAATCAAGCAAGTGACAAAAAACCGTCACTCCAAAACCGCTACACTTCCCTCCCCTACAGCACTTCTCCGCCCTTTATCGATAAGTGGTTTGAACTTTTCAAAGCCCCTGAAGAGCTCCCTAAGGCTCATAATACAAGGGCTGACGAAAGGAACAATGTGCTGGATTTAAAATAGCACATAAGTTTTTTTTGGAATAAGCTTATGAAAAAAAGTTCTCAGGCTTTCTCTAGAATGTTCTTAGCTCTGTTGTTACAAGCTTGGAACAGTTTTACCTATAAATGCCGTCAATAAATTGGCGACTGATAAAGCACCATTAGGATTCAGGGAGATTCACCCATGCGCCACTTAACCCCCCTCTGCAGCGCGATTCTGCTGGCCATGACGTGCGCGTCCCAGGCACAAGCCATGTCCTTGACTGATGCGATCCAGAGCACCATTGCGACCCACCCGGAGCTCGCATCGCGCGTGGACAGCCGGCTGTCGGCCGATGAGCAAGTCAAAGTCGCCAAGGGCGGGTTTTATCCGTCGGTGGACCTGAATGCCGCGTACGGGCGCGGGTACAGCGACAACACCAACACCCGCGCATTCGGTAATCACCACACTGAAATCCTGAATTACACCCAGTCCGAACTGCGTCTGCGCCAAATGCTGTTCGACGGTTTCAACACGTCCAACGAAGTCGAGCGCACCAAAGGCGTGGTCAACTCCCGGGCCTATTACGCTCAAGGCACCGCTCAGGACCTGGCCCTGCGCACCATTGAGGTCTACCTCGAAGTGCTCAAGCGCCGCGAACTCGTGTCCCTGGCCAAGAACAACCTGCAAGCTCACTTGCGGGTCAACGATCAGATCGGCCTGCGCACCCAGCGCGGCATCGGCAGCAACGCCGACTCCGATCAGTCGGTCGCTCGCCGGGCATTGGCAGAGAACAACCTGGACACCGCAGAAGTCGACCTGGCCGACGCCGAGTCGAATTTCTACGCTGTCGTCGGGCGCCTGCCCGATGAACTCGAAACACCCCCTTCGACTCGCGGCGAACTGCCTGCCACCCTGCAGGAAGCCCAGCAGAGCATGGTCGAAAACAACCCGTACCTGAAATCCGCCCAGGCTGACGTGCAGTCGGCCGAGAGCCAGTACGAAGTCGCGAAGTCACCGTTCTACCCACGCTTCGACGCCGAAGCGGCCGTGGGCGCCAACAACAACGTGCAGGGCGATGAAGGCCACGACAACGAGTGGCGGGTCGGCGTGGTGATGAACTACAACCTGTTCCGTGGCGGCAGCGACAAGGCGCGACTGGCCTCCGATGCACACCAGATCAACCAGGCCATGGACATCCGAAACAACGCGCTGCGCCAGCTCAACGAAAACATCCACCTGGCCTGGAACGCCATGGTCAATGCCAAGAAACAAACCCCGACCGCCCGTGAATACGCTGACACCAGCAAACGCGTACGTGTGGCCTATCAGGATCAGTTCGGTTTGGGCCAACGGACCCTGCTCGACCTTCTCGACAGCGAAAACGAGCTCTACAATGCCAACCGCCGCTACACCGAAGTTCGCTACACCGAGGAATATTCGATGTACCGTGTGCTGGCGAACATGGGCCAGTTGTTGAGCAAACAGCGGGTGGTGCTGCCCGCCGACGCGGTCGCCCAGACCGAAGTGAAAAACGAAGCCCGTTTGCCTGAACTGAAGTAGCGCAAGGGAGCTATCAGTGTGACTAGCATGGAAACCGGCAACGCCGGGGTTGATCCGCGACTGAGTTTCGACGACCCGCTTCTGGACGGGCTGTTGATTCTCTGCAAACTCCACGGCGCGACGGTCAGTCGCGCCAGCCTGAGTGCCGGCTTGCCGCTGAACAAACAACGCATGAGCCTGGACCTGCTGCCACGCGCAGCGGCCCGGGCCAGCTTGCAGGCGCGCTTGCTGCGCCGTGAGCTGTCGGACATCTCCGCCCTCAACCTACCCGTGATGCTGCTCCTCAACAACGGTCGCACCGCGGTGCTGCGGCGTTTTGGCGATGACGGCAAGCTGCTGATCCTGCCCAGTGAAGCCGATGGCGGCGAACAGTGGGTCAGCCCTGAAGAGCTGGCGGAAAACTACAGTGGCCAGGCCTTGTTCGCCCGGCCGCGCCACGAACTCGAAGACCTGCGCTCGCCCCTCGTACCGCGGGTGGAAGCCTGGTTTCGCGACACGCTGAAGCTGTCGAAATGGCTGTACAGCGACGCGATCCTGGCGAGTTTCCTGATCAACCTGCTGGGCCTGATGGTGCCGCTGTTCGTGATGCAGACCTACGATCGCGTCGTGCCGAACCAGGCCACGTCGACCTTGTGGGTGTTGTCCATCGGCCTGCTGATCGGCACCGGTTTCGAACTGGCGCTGCGGGTAGTCCGCGCTCACCTGCTAGACACAGCCGGGAAGAAAACCGACGTCATCCTGTCGGCCACCTTGTTCGAACGCATCACCGGCATGTCGATGAAAGCGCGGCCGGCGACCATCGGCGGTTTTGCCCAGAGCATTCATGACTTCCAGGGCCTGCGCGAATTCCTCACCGCCGTGACGCTCACGAGCCTGATCGACCTGCCCTTCGTCGTGCTGATGCTGGTGGTGATCGGCCTGCTGGGCGGTTGGCTGGTGGTGATTCCATTGCTGGCGTTCCCGATCACCATCCTGTTCGCCATGGCGATTCAGGTGCGTTTGCGCGACACCGTGCAAAAAAGCCTGACCCTCGGCGCCGAACGCCAGGCCTTGCTGATCGAAACCCTCGGTGGCCTGGAAACGCTCAAGGCCTGCAGCGCCGAAAGCGAACGCCAGCACAAGTGGGAAACCACCCACGGCGCCCTCACCCGCCTCGACAGCCATGCACGCAACCTCTCGGCGCTGGCCACCAACGGCACGCTGTTCATCCAGCAGTTTTCCGGGATGGCGACGATTGTGGCCGGGGTCTACAGCATCATCGCCGGCAACCTCAGCGTTGGCGCGCTGGTGGCGTCGTACATGCTCGGCAGCCGCGTGCTCGCGCCATTGGGGCAGATTGCCGGGCTGATCACGCGCTACCAGCAAGCGCAACTGACCATGAAAAGCACCGATGCGCTGATGGGCCTTCCTCAGGAACGCGATGCGAAACAGCGTCCGCTGGAGCGCACACAGCTGCAAGGCGCGCTGGATGTCAGCGGCGTGACGTTCCACTACAACGGCCAAAGTTCACCGGCGCTGGCCAATGTCAGCTTCAGCGTAAAACCCGGCGAACGGATCGGCATCATTGGTCGCAGCGGCTCGGGCAAAAGTACCCTGGGCCGGCTGGTGATGGGTTTCTATGCACCGGAAGAAGGCCAGTTGTTGCTCGACGGCCTGGACTTGCGGCAACTGGATGTCGCCGACCTGCGCCAGCAAATCGGCTACGTCGCCCACGACCTGCCGCTACTGGCCGGCAGCCTGCGCGACAACCTCACCCTGGGCGCGCGCTACATCAGCGATTCGCGGATGCTCGAAGTGGCCGAACTGACGGGCGTGACCGAACTCGCGCGGCAACACCCGCAAGGTTTCGACCGTCCGGTAGGCGAACGTGGCCAATTGCTGTCGGGCGGTCAACGCCAGGCGGTATTGCTGGCCCGCGCCTTGTTGCTCGACCCTCCGATCATGCTGCTCGACGAACCGACCAGCGCCATGGACAACAGCAGCGAAGACATCTTGCGGCAGAAACTCCACAGCGTGGTGCAGGGCAAGACCGTGCTGCTGGTCACCCATCGCACGTCGATGCTCAGCCTGGTGGATCGGCTGGTGGTGCTGGACAATGGGCGGATCGTCGCCGACGGTCCGAAAGAAGCGGTCATCGATGCACTGCGCAAGGGCCGCGTCGGCTCTGCGGCTGTCTAGGAGCAATTCATGGCCCGTTCATCATCCGACGCGTCAAACGCTGATTCGAAGCGGCGCGGTTACTTCGGCAGTTTCAAAAAAAGCGCAGAAAGCGAATTCATGCCGGAAACCGCCGGCGCTGCACTGCAAGACTCCCCGCGCTGGTCGCGGATTACCGTGTGGCTCGCTGCGGGGCTGATCATCAGCTCGGTGGTCTGGGCCAAGTTCGCGGTGCTGGAAGAAGTCACCATGGGTGAAGGCAAGGCGATTCCGTCGAGCAAAGTCCAGGTGATCCAGAACCTCGAGGGCGGCATTGTCACCGAAATCTTCGTCCGCGAAGGGCAAATGGTGAACAAGGGCGACACCTTGTTGCGCCTGGATGACACCCGTTTCCTGTCGAACAAGGGCGAAAGCGAGGCGGACCGTTATGCGCTGACGGCGCAGGTCGAGCGCCTGTCTGCCGAGGCGGAAGGTCGCCCGTTCAAGCTGTCAGAAGAAGTAATCGCGAAGGCGCCACAAGTGGCCGAAGACGAGCGCTCGCTGTACGACCAGCGTCAGCGTCGGCTTGCCAGCGAACAACGCACGCTGAGTGAACAACTGCGGCAGAAAACCCAGGAGCTGGCGGAATTTCGCTCCAAGCAGGGTCAGTTCAGTTCCAGCCTGGCGCTGTTGCAGCAAGAGATGGACATGTCCGCGCCGCTGGTGGGTACCGGGGCTGTCTCACCGGTGGAAATCCTGCGCCTCAAGCGCAGCGCCGTGGAGATTCGTGGTTCGCTGAACGCAACCACCCTGGCCATTCCTCGTGCGGAATCGGCGATCAACGAGATCAAGAGCAAGATTGACGAGTCCGAACAATCCTTCCGTTCGGACGCGGCGAAAGACCTGAACGAGAAACGCACCGACCTGTCGAAAATCACGGCGTCGAGTATTGCCATCGATGACCGCGTGACCCGCACCACCGTGGTTTCGCCGGTGCACGGGATTATCAAGGTGCTGAAGGTCAACACCATCGGCGGCGTGGTCCAGCCGGGCAGCGACATGGTGGAAATTGTGCCGCTGGAAGACAACCTGCTGATCGAAGCCAAGGTCCGGCCGCAGGACGTCGCGTTCCTGCACCCTGGCCAGAAAGCCATGGTCAAGTTCAGCGCTTACGACTACACGATTTATGGCGGGCTGAGTGCCAAGCTCGAACTGATCGGCGCGGACACGATTACCGATGACAAGGGCAACAGCTTCTATCTGATTCAGGTGCGCACGGACAAGAACCACTTGGGCGGGGATGTGAAACCGCTGTTGATCATCCCGGGGATGGTGGCGACGGTGGATATCATTACCGGGGAGAAAAGCGTGCTGGATTACCTGCTCAAACCGGTGTTGAAAGCGCGGACCGAGGCGATGCGCGAAAGATAAGAAGTGCACTACACCTGTGGCGAGGGAGCTTGCTCCCGCTGGGCTGCGCAGCAGCCCCAAAACCTGCCTCTCTGATAAGCCAGCTGTACCGAGTCAACAAGGTTTGGGAGCGCTCCACACTCCAGCGGGAGCAAGCTCCCTCGCCACAGGGGACTTCATTGCCCGTGATTGCGTTGGTAAGTCTCCTCCCCCATCGCCGCGATCTGCCCCTCGATCAACGCCTCGAACGGCTTTAACAACGGCTCAAAACTCACGGGCGCTTCCAGCGTCTGCAAGGCCTGGACAATTGCCTCCACCGTCGACAGCGCCCCCGGCCCCGGCGCCTTGCGCAGCCGATAGCGAGACACCCCGCCACCCGCCAGCGTCACCCTCGGCAACCCGGCCAGCAATGGATTGAGGTGCAACATCTTGCGCGCCTTGCGCCAGGTGCCGTCCGGAACCACCAGCAACAACGGCTCATCATTCGCGGTATAGGCCTGTAGCGGCTGAGCCTCATCGGCAGGGAACAACAACCGCGCCTGATACCCCGGCTGACTCAACAACACCGGCAACTCCTCGAACACTTCGCCCACCACCAACTCGGCATTGTTCAAACCCAACGCCGCCAGCCGCGCGGTGTTCAGCGCATGGTTCACTTCACTCGGATGCTGCAACAGCAACACCCGGGTGCGGCTGTCGAGGCTGGGGATCAAGGCGCACAGGCAATGGGATTGCGGGCGCAGGCAGCGGGAACATTGAATTCTGGACATCGTCTCAGGCCTGGTTCAGTTGTGCTTTGAGAAGGTCGCGAAAAGTCTGGATCAGCGGCTCACGGCTTCGGCCACGGCGCACGATCATGGAAAAAGGTGCCTGATAGCCGAAGGTGGCCGGGAGCAACACGCGCAAATCGCCCTTGTCCGCCCAGGCCTGGGCATAGTGCTCCGGCAGGTAACCGATGTAGGCGCCGGACAGCACCAGAATCAGCTGGGCCTCCATACTTTCCACGGTCGCAGCACTGTGTTTGAAACCATGGCGTGCGAGTTCGGCCTGACTCCAATAGCCACGGCCCACCATGCGCTGCTGGGTAATGACTTGCTCGGGAATGCGCCGCTCGGTGAACAACGGATGCCGGCTGCTGCAATACAGCCAGTGTTGTTCGCGATAGAGCGGCATGTAGACCAGGCCGCTCATGCGCGTGGAAAACGCGCCGATGGCGAGGTCGAGACGGTTGTCCTGCACGCCGAGTTGCAGTTCGTAAGGGCTCATGACCGACAGATGCAAATGCACGGCCGGGTGCTCCTGACTGTAAGCGCCGATGGCTTCGGCGAATGGCAGAGCCTTGTCGCTGACGGTGGAGTCAATGACGCCGAGGTTCAGGGTGCCCCGCAGTTCGCCTTTCAGCGCCGCCGCATACTGTTCGAAACCCTCGAGCTCGCCGAGCAGGCGCAGGGTTTCCTGATGGAACAATTCCCCTTTGCTGGTCAGGCTGAAACCACCCCGGCCACGATGACAGAGCACCAGGCCCAGCGCCGCTTCGAGCTGGCTCATGTAAGTGCTGATGGCCGATGTCGAGAGGTTGAGCTCTTGCTGGGCGTTGGCGAACCCCTGATGGCGTACCACGCTGACGAAGATGCGTAAAAGTTTAAGGTCGGGTAAAGCGTTGGCCATGGGGGGGCTCCATTGCAGGTGACGCATGTTGCTTTTGTGGCGAGGGAGCTTGCTCCCGCTCGACTGCGCAGCAGGCGTAAACCCGGCTCATGCGGTTTGCCTGATGTAACCGGACTGAATGGTTTCAGGGTCGCTTCGCGGCCCAGCGGGAGCAAGCTCCCTCGCCACAAGGGTTTTGTGCACGACGGTGAGTCTATCTCTGCGCCGGCCATTAGTTTAGAAAAATCTGAACTAAGTATTTGCCCGTAGCGATTCTTCCGGGCCACTACATTTTGCAGAATCGGCCCTCAATGGTGCCCGTACCTTCCGTGAACGGCGCAACCACATAAATAAAACAACGACGATGAGGCCCTACCCGTGGACAAGATTCTTCACCAACCACTGGGCGGCAACGAAATGCCGCGCTTCGGCGGCATCGCCACCATGATGCGACTCCCCCACTTGCCAACCGCTGCCGGCCTGGATGCTGCTTTCATCGGCGTTCCGCTGGACATCGGCACTTCGCTGCGTCCAGGCACCCGTTTCGGGCCTCGTGAAATCCGCGCTGAATCCGTGATGATTCGCCCGTACAACATGGCCACCGGTGCTGCACCGTTCGACTCGCTGTCGGTTGCCGACATCGGCGACGTGGCGATCAACACGTTCAACCTGCTGGATGCCGTACGGATCATCGAAGAATCCTACGACAACATCCTCGAACACGATGTGATCCCCCTGACCCTGGGCGGCGACCACACCATCACCCTGCCGATCCTGCGTGCCATTCACAAGAAGCACGGCAAGGTTGGCTTGGTGCACATCGACGCCCACGCCGATGTGAACGATCACATGTTCGGCGAGAAAATCGCCCACGGCACCACCTTCCGTCGCGCTGTCGAAGAAGGCCTGCTGGACCCGGACCGCGTTGTGCAAATCGGTCTGCGCGCCCAGGGCTACACCGCTGACGACTTCAACTGGAGCCGCAACCAGGGTTTCCGTGTGGTTCAGGCTGAAGAGTGCTGGCACAAATCCCTGGCACCGTTGATGGCAGAAGTTCGCGAGAAAGTCGGCGGCGGCCCGGTGTACCTGAGCTTTGACATCGACGGCATCGACCCGGCCTGGGCGCCAGGTACCGGCACCCCGGAAATCGGCGGTCTGACCACCATTCAAGCGATTGAAATCGTTCGTGGCTGCCAAGGCCTCGACCTGGTCGGCTGCGACCTGGTAGAAGTCTCGCCCGCTTACGACACCACCGGCAACACCTCGCTGCTGGCCGCCAACCTGCTGTACGAAATGCTCTGCGTACTGCCGGGCGTGGTTCACCGCTGAGGATTGACCATGACCGAACGCGATCAGGTTTTGAAAGCGGCCGCCGATCTGGTGGACGCCTTTGCCCGTAACGATCGCGAAGCCTACTTCGGCGCGTTCAGCGCCGATGCGAGCTTCGTGTTCTACACCCTCGAAAAGCCCCTCTTGTCGCGCGATGCCTATCAGGCGTTGTGGGACACCTGGCGCTCGGAGGATGGCTTCGAAGTGCTTTCGTGCACCTCGAGCAACGCTTTCGTCAGCCTGCAAGGTGACGTGGCGATTTTCATCCATGACGTGGCCACCGAGCTGCGCATGCAAGGGGAGCAACACTTCAGCCAGGAGCGCGAGACGATTGTTTTCAAGAAACAAGCGTCTGGCCAAGAACAACAAGGCCTATGGCTGGCCTGCCACGAACACTTGTCCGCCATGCCGGAAGGGCTGCCAACCCCTTAGCCAAACAGGTGACGCTCACACACGATGAGCGCGCCTTTATGATCGGAGCTGATCATGAATAACAACAACAACGACCAAAGCCTTACGCAAATTGAAACCTACGGGGTCGAACAGATCCCGGACAGCGAACGCACCGCAGGCCCGACGGACTTGTTCCGGATGATCTTCGGCGGTTCCAACACCTTTGCCACCGCCGTTCTCGGCAGCTTCCCGGTACTGTTCGGCCTGTCTTTCCAGGCCGGCGTACTGGCGATTGTGCTGGGCGTGTTGCTGGGTTCGCTGATCCTCGCGCCCATGGGCCTGTTCGGCCCGATCAACGGCACCAACAACGCCGTGTCTTCTGGTGCACACTTCGGTGTTCACGGGCGGATCGTGGGTTCGTTCCTGTCGCTGTTGACCGCAATCGCGTTCTTCTCGCTCTCTGTGTGGAGTTCGGGTGATGCGCTGATCGGTGGTGCCAAGCGCCTGATCGGTCTTCCGGAAACCGACCTGACCCTGGGCCTGGCCTATGGTCTATTCGCGATTCTGGTACTGACCGTTTGCATCTATGGCTTCCGTTTCCTGCTGTGGGTCAACAAGATCGCGGTATGGAGCGCCAGCCTGCTGTTCCTGCTGGGGATCTTCGCCTTCGCCGGTCCTTTCGATGTGAACTACGCCGGCACCGTCAGCATGGGGCAACCGGGTTTCTGGGCTGCTTTCATCGGCGCTGCGCTGGTGGCAATGAGCAACCCGATTTCCTTCGGTGCGTTCCTCGGTGACTGGTCGCGCTACATTCCGCGTGACACCTCCAAGCGCCGGATCATGGCGGCGGTGGTGATCTCGCAGATCGCGACCTTTATCCCGTTCCTGTTCGGCCTGGCCACCGCCACTATCGTAGCGATCAAGGCGCCGGACTACATCGCGGCCAACAACTACGTGGGCGGTCTGCTGGCAGTTTCGCCGAGCTGGTTCTTCCTGCCGGTGTGCATGATCGCGGTGATCGGTGGCATGTCCACTGGCACGACCTCGCTGTATGGCACCGGGCTGGACATGTCCAGCGTGTTCCCTCGGGTGCTGTCGCGGGTCAAGGCCACGTTGCTGATCGGGGTGATGTCGATTGCCTTCATCTTCATCGGTCGCTTTGCGGCGAACCTGGTGCAGAGCGTGTCGACCTTCGCCGTGCTGATCATCACCTGCACCACCCCATGGATGGTGATCATGATCATCGGCCTGCTGGTACGCCGCGGCTTCTATTGCCCGGATGACCTGCAAGTGTTCACCCGTGGCGAGAAAGGGGGCCGTTACTGGTTCACCCACGGCTGGAACTGGCGTGGCCTGGGTGCCTGGATCCCGAGCGCAGCGGTGGGTTTGTGCTTTGTGAACCTGCCGGGGCAGTTCGTCGGTCCACTGGGCGATCTGGCTGGCGGTATCGACATCAGCCTGCCGGTCACTCTCGGCCTGGCGTCGCTGGTGTACCTGGCGCTGCTGAGCCTGTTCCCGGAATCGGCGGCGGTGTTCGGCCCTGACGATGCACGCAGCAAGGGCAAGGATTCGCTCGGTAAAACGGCGTTGCGACAAGCCGCCTGATAAACAAAATGTGCTGTTGGGTTTGTACACCTGTGGCGAGGGAGCTTGCTCCCGCTCGACTGCGCAGCAGTCGCAAAAAGGCAATTGAGTCTTCCTTGAAGAAACTCAAATGCAGAACTTGGGGCCGCTTCGCAGCCCAGCGGGAGCAAGCTCCCTCGCCACAAAAGCCCAAACACAGCAATGCAATTCAGCCTCACATAAAAAAGACAATCGGAGACACGCCAAAATGGCATTGGATTTATTCGTCGTACTCATCTACGCAGCCGCGATGCTGATACTCGGCTATTACGGCATGCGCAAGGCAAAGACCAACGAAGACTTTTTGGTCGCCGGTCGTAACCTCGGCCCGAGCCTGTACATGGGTACCATGGCTGCCACCGTTCTGGGCGGTGCTTCTACCGTCGGCACCGTGCGCCTGGGCTACGTCCACGGCATCTCCGGTTTCTGGCTCTGTGCCGCACTGGGTTGCGGGATCGTGGCACTGAACCTGTTCCTCGCCAAACCGCTGTTGAAGCTGAAGATCTACACCGTTACCCAGGTGCTGGAAAAACGCTACAACCCGATGGCCCGCTCCGCGAGCGCGGTGATCATGCTGGCGTACGCGCTGATGATCGGCGTGACCTCGATCCTGGCGATCGGCACCGTGCTGCAAGTGCTGTTCGGCCTGCCGTTCTGGGTGTCGGTATTGCTCGGTGGTGGTGTGGTCGTGATCTACTCGGCGATCGGTGGCATGTGGTCGCTGACCCTGACCGACATCGTCCAGTTCGTGATCAAGACCGTTGGCCTGATGTTCATCCTGTTGCCGATCTGCCTCTACCGCGTCGGCGGTTGGGATGAGTTGGTGCTGAAACTGCCGGCCCAGGCCTTCAGCTTCACCACCATCGGTTGGGACACCATCATCACCTACTTCATGATCTACTTCTTCGGCATCCTGATCGGTCAGGACATCTGGCAACGGGTGTTCACCGTCAAGACCGCCAAAGTAGCCCAGTACGCCGGTACGTTCGCCGGTTTCTACTGCATCCTTTACGGACTGGCCTGCGCCCTGATCGGCATGGCGGCTCACGTACTGATCCCGGACCTGGACAACGTCAACAACGCCTTCGCTGCTATCGTGAAACTGTCCCTGCCGGACGGTATCCGTGGCCTGGTGATCGCCGCGGCACTGGCTGCAATGATGTCCACCGCCAGCGCCGGCCTGCTCGCCGCCGCTACCACGCTGACTGAAGACCTGCTGCCGAAACTGCGCGGTGGCAAACAATCGAGCCTGGGCATCAACCGCCTGTTCACCCTGTTGACCGGTATCGTGGTGCTGGGCATCGCCCTGGTGGTCAACGACGTAATCAGCGCCCTGACCCTGGCTTACAACCTGTTGGTGGGCGGCATGCTGATCCCGCTGATGGGTGCGATCTTCTGGAAACGCGCAACCACCGCCGGCGCTATCGCCAGCATGGGCATGGGCTTCGCCACTGCGCTGCTGTTCATGGTCAAGGACGGTCTGGATGCCAACACCCCGATTTACTACAGCCTCGGCGTGGGTCTGGTCAGCTTCGTGCTGGTCAGCCTGATGTCCCGTCGCCCGGCAGTGGTGGCCACCGCGGCCTAAGCTGAATATAACGACTTGATGCTTTCTTCGACGGGTGTGGCGTCGGTTGCCACACCCGTTTTTTTTCGTCTGAAGGAAACTGCTTATGAAGATCGTCAGCCGCGACCAGTGGTTCGAAGTCAAACAGCTCAGTGACGGCATCCGCCTGATTCACGAGCCGTACATCCGGCCCTTCTATCGCTGCAACCTCTGGCACATTCAAGGCCGCGACAAGGATTTGCTGCTGGACAGCGGCTCGGGCCTGGTCAGCTTGCGCGAGCAACTGCCGTGGATCACCGAGCGGCCGCTGGTGGCGGTGGCCAGTCATTGCCATTTCGACCACATTGCCGGGCATCACGAGTTTCCCGAGCGTCTGGTGCACCCGGCCGAAGCGCAGATCCTCGCCTCGCCGGACGGTGAGAACACCTTATCCACGGCGTTTGTCGGCGACGACATGTTCGAGGCGCACCCTGATTGTCCGTTGTGCTACGCCGAATATCGGGTCAAGGCCGCGCCGGCCACGGGCTTCATCGAAGACGGTGACGTGCTGGACCTGGGCGACCGCGTGCTGCAAGTGCTGCACACGCCGGGTCATTCGCCGGGCGGTATCAGCCTGTACGAAGCGGCCACCGAGACGTTGTTCAGCGGCGACATCATCTACGACGGCCCGCTGATCGAAGACGCCTACCACTCCAACCTCGACGACTACGCGAGCAGCCTGCAACGCTTGCATGCGTTGCCGATCCGCACCGTGCATGGCGGGCATTTCGGGAGTTTTTCCGGGGAGCACTTGCGGACGATGATTGACGAGTGGCAACGCCTGCACGGCTGAAGCCTGCTGTACTCAAACCCAGGGACAACAACAAAAACGCCCTCGAAGAACCCCCATGAAAAGAGCCGCCATTCGTGCCGCCGTCCATCGCTACATCAGCCGCCTGCTGGAAGGTCAGGATGACTTTGACGACAACGCCAGTTTGCAGGATTTAGGATTGGATAAGGCAGACATCGAAGACCTGATCTTCCACCTGGAGGATGAGTTGGGTGTGACAGCCTTTACGGCGGAGGAAGACCGGATGCTCAAGACCGCAAGGACTGCGAATGACTTGAGCCGGTTTTTGATAGAGATCGGGCGGCATTGAGAGGTGTTGCCAGATACGCACTATTTGACAGTCAAACACGCTGCCCTTGTGGCGAGGGAGCTTGCTCCCGCTCGAATGCGTAGCAGTCGCAATCCCCGGTCGCGTGTTTAACTGACACACCTCATCGCCAATAGGCCTGCTTCGCAGCCCAGCGGGAGCAAGCTCCCTCGCCACAAAGTGGTTTGCAAAGGTTGAACCCTCTGCACAAACGATTACCGGCGGCGCTGCTGGCGTCGGCGTTGTTCGTCATCAGTGCGAATAGGCACAGGTTGCAGAGGTGGTTCGATCAAACCGAGTGCAACACCCAGATCGTGCAGCCAGTTTTGGATTTTCTCTTTCATGGTGCCCCCTTCAGGGTAGTGCCGAGCGGCCGAAATTCAGTAGCCCCTTCGCACTGATAATAGTCCGAAGTCCTACGCAATGCTTGCCGAAATCCGCAATGATCTGTTTCCGAATCGAACAAAATCCCCGACCGATCGTTCAAGCCATTTCCCGCGCCAGATCCTGCACCGCAGGAAAGGCCGCTTGTTGCTGCTCAATCCATGCGTTCAGATTGGCCCCCACCATGCCCTTGCGCCACATCAGCCAGGTCGTCGCACGGGCGAACGGCTCGGCCAAGGGATGCACCGCGACGCTTTCCCGGCCCGGCAGGCTGGCCAGCATCGATTCAGACATCAGTGCCACACCGGAGCCGGCAATCACGCAGGCCAGCATCCCTGGATAGGATTCGATCTCCATCGCGCGCCCCATGGCCGCATGGTCATGGGCAAACCAGGCTTCCAGGCGCATCCGGTAGGAACACCCCTGACGAAAGGTGAACACCGACCGCCCTTCCACATCCAGCGAACTGCGCACTGGCGGGTGATCGGCCTCGGTGATCAGCACCAGCCGTTCGTCGCACAACGGCACGCCATCGAGCCCTGCCAGCTCCATCGGGCCATCCACCAGGGCGGCATCGAGGCGGCCGGTCAGCAGCCCTTCCAGCAATTCACCGCTGGGGCCCGATTGCACCTGCAGGTTTACCGCCGGGTACGTGCGGTGATAACGGGCCAGCAACCCCGGAAGATGAATCGCCGCCGTGCTGTACATGGTGCCGAGCACGAAATCGCCAGCCGGTTGCCCGCCCTGCACCGCCGCCTGGGCTTCGTCGCGCAGACTGAACAGCTTGGCGGTGTAGTCCAGCAAGACTTTTCCTGCAGGCGACAACTGCAAACGCTGACGCTCACGGACGAAAAGTTCTACACCGAGTTGCTCTTCAAGTTGTTTCAGCCGCGTCGACAGGTTCGACGGCACCCGGTGCAATCGCTCGGCCGCACGGGTAATCGAGCCCTCCTGCGCCACGGCCTGGAAGATCCTCAATTGGCTGAATTCCACGACATTCTCCAAATCAGAACAAGTTACTCACTATTATTCATTTTTAAAGAAAGTCAATCAGTCCTAGCCTGACGGTCATTGATCCTCTGCCGGAACTCAGACCATGTCTCCTCTGATTCGCTTACTCGCCAGCTTTATCGCCCTGATGATGGCCATGGGCATCGGGCGTTTCGCCCTCACGCCGCAACTGCCGCACCTGCTCAGCGAAGGTCAGATCGACCTGACCGCCGCCGGTCTGATTGCCGCCGCCAACTACCTCGGTTACTTCGTCGGCGCCGTGGACGCGATGTTTTCCCGACGTCCCGAGCAAGTCCGTCGCCGCCTGCTGGGAGGCTTGTGGTTGTGTGTACTGCTGACCCTGGCGTCGTTCTGGGCCAACGGTTTCTGGTCTCATCTGGTGCTGCGTTTCGGCACCGGCGTGGCCAGCGCCTGGGTGCTGGTGATGATCACGGCATTGAGCCAACCGCTGGCCGCCGCGGCAGGTCGCCCACGACTTGGCGCCCTGGTCTTTGCCGGACCAGGCCTGGGGATTTTTCTGACAGGACTGTTGGCCCTGGGCTCGAACCTCTTGGGTCAAACCTCGGCGACCTTGTGGCTGGTGTATGCCGGTGTCGGGCTGGCGATGCTGCTGGGGATTCTGCCGTTCCTGCCCCAACCTGCCGCTACCGCTGCAATCGCCCCCATCGCCGCAACCTCCGGTAATCAAGGCATCGCACGTCTTGGCGTGATCTATAGCCTGTACGGTTTGGGCTACATCATCCCGGCCACGTTTCTTTCGCAAATGGCCAACGCGCAGTTCCATGGCCAATGGCAGGCCGACCTGTTCTGGCCGTGTTTCGGTCTTGCGTCGGCCCTTGGCGTGGTGCTGGTCAGTCTTCGTCGACACAACCCGAACGCAACCCGTCACTGGCTGATGGCAACGTTGTGGCTGCAAGCGGCCGGGGTTTTCGCTTGCTTGCTGGGCAGCGGCCCGGGCCTGGCGTTGGGGGTGATCCTGTGCGGCACGCCGTTCCTGGCCTGCATGCAACTGGTGATGCAACGCTCCCGGGAGCTGGCACCCCACTCGACCCAGCGCAACGCCGGGCTGCTGACAGCATGCTTCGCCGTGGGTCAGCTCGCCGGGCCGTTACTGGCCGCCTCCAGCAGCCATTTCAGCGGCGGCTTGCAACCGGCGCTGATCATTGCCGGGAGCGGTTTGCTGATCGCTGGCGGCCTGTCGTTCCGTCAGGTCAATGCTGGCCGAGGGCTCTGCGCAACCGGCGGCGCACCCACTGCTCAGCGCTGACAAAGGTGATGCCCAGCAGCACCAGCACGGCGCCAATGATGAAGTTGAGGCTCAAGGCTTCACCCAGCAACACCACACCGAACGTGACGCCGAACAACGGCGTCATGAACGAAAACACCGCCAGGTTCGCCGCCAGATAACGGCGCAGCAGCCAGAACCAGATCAGGTAACTGAAGAACGACACCACCAGCCCCTGAAACAGCACGCTCGCCACCGCTACCGGGGTCAGGCTGACATGTGTGACCTGGCCGCTGAGGATGGCGATCAGCACCAGCCCCACAAAACCGACGATCAGTTGATAGAACAATGTGAGCGTCACCGGCGCCTCCGACAGCCGCGAGGCGCGTACCACCACGGTGGTTGCCCCCCACGCGGCCCCGGCCAGCACGCCCAGCGCATCGCCCATCAACATGCGGTGATCGAGGTTGTCCCAGGACACGCCACCGGCAAACGCGATGGCGATCCCGGCGAAGGCCAGGATAATCCCCAGCCACTGCACCGGCCTTAAACGTTCACTCGGCAGCAGCCAATGAACGCCCAGCGCGGTGAAGATCGGCGCGGTGTAGAGAAATACCGACATGTGTGCCGCCGTGGTCAGTTGCAGGCCTTCGGAGATAAAGAAAAACTCCAGGCCGAACAAGGCACCGGCGAGCAAGCCGCCACGCCATGTACTGCTGACTTGATCCCAGCCACCCTTCCAGCAGATCAACAATCCTACGAGCAATGCGGAAATACCCGAGCGCCCGGCGGCCTGCATCACCGGCGCAATGTCCGGTGCGGCCCACTTGATCATCACTTGCTGAATGCCCCAGACCAGGCACAACCCCAACATCACCTGCAGGGCAAAACCATCGGCGCTACGCCGGGTGGCGCTCACCGGAAGACCTCGACAACACAATCCATGGCAGTGACTCGACAGTAAAAACAAAGCCCCGGCACAAAGCGGCCGAGGCGAAAAATTATGCTGACAATTATTAACCAGATGGCCAGAAAAAATAGCCTGAAGGAGACATTCAGCTCACTACGTGCGTCACCCGGCGCGCAGCCCAAAACCCGACAATGCAGGCGATGCAGGAGGCCAGCGTGCCCCACGCCATGTCCATCAGCGCCAGCTGCGCCGACCAGCCTTTCAACGTCGCCCAATTGCTCAGGTCATACGTGCCGTACGCCACCAGTCCCAACAACGCGCCCAAACGGGCCGCACGCTGCCAGGTCTTAGCGGGCAGCACCACGAACACCACGCAACCCAAAACATACAGGAGATAAAACAGCGCGGCGGGCGCCAGCAGCGGCTGATCGAGCATCAAGGAACCGAGCAGCGCCCTGTACGTCGGGGCCATCAGCAGGCCCAGCCACAGGCCATCGAGCACCAGAAACGCGAGCAAGGTGCCCGCGTAGGCCAACAACGCTTTTTTCATAGCCGTCCAACCCCATGTCATCGACCTACATGGGGCCGGCGCGGGATCAGCTTAGTTCAATGCGATCGGCATGAATGACGATCTGGCCATTCTTGTACAAGGCACCGATGGCCTTCTTGAAGTTACCCTTGCTGACGCCAAACATGCTGCTGATCACTGTCGGGTCGCTCTTGTCGCTGACCGGCAGGCTGCCATTGTTTTCGCGCAACTTGGCGAGGATCTTCGAGTTCAGGCTGGTGGCCGCTTCTTCGCCCACCGGTTGCAGGCTCAGGCTGATCTTGCCGTCGGCACGGACTTCCTTGATGAAGCCCTTCTCTTCTTTACCGGCGCGCATGAACTTGAAGATTTCGTTCTTGTGGATCAAGCCCCAGTGCTTGTTGTTGATGATTGCCTTGAAGCCCATGTCGGTGGCTTCGGCAACCAGCAGATCAACTTCCTGGCCAGGGGTGTAGTTGGCCGGTGTCTTGTCCAGGTAGCGGTCCAGGCGTGCCGTCGCGGTGATGCGGCGGGTGTGCTTGTCTAGGTAGACGTGCACCACGCAGTACTCGCCAGCGGTCATCTGACGCTTTTCTTCCGAGTACGGCAGCAACAGATCCTTCGGCAGACCCCAATCCAGGAAGACACCGATGCTGTTGACTTCAACGACTTTCAAACTGGCGAATTCACCGACTTGAACTTTCGGCTTTTCAGTAGTTGCGATGAGTTTGTCATCACTGTCCAGATAAATAAAAACGTTGAGCCAGTCTTCATCTTCGCTGGGAATATCTTTGGGAATATAACGATTAGGCAGAAGGATTTCGCCATCCGCGCCACCGTCCAGATATAAACCGAAGTTAGTGTGTTTAACCACTTGCAAACTGTTGTAACGCCCGACTAAAGCCATTTCCAATACCCTCATTGCGTGGCGGCATTCTACCCGTTTTTACCGGCGGTGTTCGGCGGCCGGCCCGGTGGCGAACGAAAATCCCCTGCAAGCCTTCATTTTCCTGAGGTTGGGGCGCAGCGTCCGGCCGCTCGTCTGACCGATCCGCCAGCTCTGCTCAACCGTCGGCGAACCGAATGCACATTTCACCGGCAAATGTTCTTATTTAAAACAGCAGCTTAGCCAGGTAATTAGAGCAACGATGGGGGAATAATCGAGTACACGCCAAAGCAGTTTCAAGGGGATATTTACCAAGCAATTGTCAAGTATTTCCTGTACGATGCCTGGCCAAGTTAATTTTCTACAGGTTAATGGCCGCCATGCGTGTAAAAGCATCCACCAGCAAAGCAAAGCCAGCTCCAGCCGTTGAAACCAGCGAATCGATCAACAGTCAGATTGCTGCGTTCCTCAAGTCCGGCGGTGAAATCCAGCAAATTGCCAAAGGCGTCAGCGGCCAGACGTTCGGCCCGTCCAAGCAGATCACCCTGGGCAAGAAGTAACACCCAGTGTTAACTGGTCCATAAGCGCTTTGAGCTTCGAAGCGCTTGGACTGGAACCCTCCCCGCAATACCCCGCCAAACATTCCAATATTTCAAAAATCGACGAACGGCCATCGATGCCGAGCATTCGCCGGTATGCTTGCACACGTCTAGATCAAGCGTTTCAGTAGATTTTCGGTCACTGCGGCGCGCTGCTCATGGAATGATGCATGCTCAAACCCTTCCTCGTATTGCTCGGCACCCTGCTGTCGTGTTCGGTCGCCCATGCGCAAATCTTTCAGCGCGAATTGGGCGACTTCGATCTCAAACTTGGCACCAACCCCAGCCGCAGCATGGCCCAGGGGCTGGTCAAACCTTCAAGCACCGGCTCGTTTCATGGCGGACTCGACCTGAGTCACGACAGCGGCTTCTACTTCGGCCAATGGGCCCCAAGCATGGGCTTGAGTCCGGGGAGCAACCTCGAAGTCGATTCCTACGTGGGTTTTAAACAACCCTTCGATCAAACCCTCGGCTACGAAGTCGGCATGATCCGCTATAGCTACCCGAAAGTGGAAACCCTCGACAGCCAGGAGCTTTTTGGCGGCCTGACCCTGCTGGGCAGCCGTTTCGGCGCGGCCTTCAGCAACGACCCGGACAAACAAAACAGCACGGTGTTCGCCGACCTGCGCGGCAATCAGCCGTTCGGCATCGGGATCAGCATGAAATACACCACCCACCAGCTCAACACGCCGGTGTCGGTGGACGGTGGGTATGTCGGAAGTTTTACCGACTGGTCAGTGCAACTCTCGCGGCCGTTCATGGGCGTTGATCTGGACCTGATCTACAGCGGTTCCAGCTTAAGCGGCAGCGACTGCGCCGCGTACTCCGGGCACAACAGCCAGTGCGACGGCCTGGTCACCCTCAAGGCCGAACACGCGTTCTATTGATCGGCTGAACTGCCGGGCTCATCCTGCGTTCACATGAGAACCTACGCTTTCGCAAGGATTGGCCCATGTCGCGCTGGTTGAAACGTTTCGCCGTTCTCCTCACCTTGTGCCTCGCCCTCGGTGCGTGCAGCCGCATGGGCCTGGCCTACCGCAATCTCGACGTGATCATTCCCTGGACGCTCAGCGACTACCTGGACATGAACGGCGAGCAGAAAGGCTGGCTCAACGAACGCCTCAAGGAACACCTGAGCTGGCACTGCACCACGCAACTGCCGGGCTACCTCGACTGGCTGGACCGTTTGCAGGTCATGGTCGAGACCAATCAGGTCACCGATGCCGCGCTGCAAACCCGCACCCAGGAAGCCAAACAGGCCATCGCCCAGACCGCACGGGAAATTACCCCGTCCGCCATCGAGTTGTTGAAGGGGCTGGATGACAAGCAAGTGGCGGAGATGAACGATGCCTTCGCCAAGGACCAGCGCAAACGCCAGGAGGAATACCTCAAGCCGCCTCTCGCGCAGCAGATCAAGGAGCGTGCGGAGCGCATGGAAAAACGCCTGGATGACTGGCTCGGCCCGCTCAGCGCCACCCAACAGCAACGGGTCGTGACGTGGTCGACCGCGCTGGGTGACCAGAATCAACAATGGATCGCCAATCGTGCTCACTGGCAAAAGCAATTCAGTGCGGCGGTGGCGCAGCGTCAGAGTCCGGAATTCCCACAGCGTATCGAGACGCTTCTGGTGAATCGCGAGAGTTTATGGACACCGGCCTACCGTCAGGCCTACGCCAACACCGAAGCGCAGGCACGGGGTTTGATTGTGGATTTGATGGCCGAGAGCACACCGGCCCAGCGCCAGCGGTTGCTGAAGAAGATTGAGGGGGTAAGAAAGGACTTCAATGACCTGAAGTGCCTGAAGGCCGCAAAGCAAAGCTAAGCACGACACAAATCAAACTGTAGGAGCGAGCCTGCTCGCGATAGCGGTAAACCAGTCACATTATCGTCGACTGATACACCGCTATCGCGAGCAGGCTCACTCCCACAGGGATAAGACGTGTATTCAGGCAATCTGCGCCTTCGACGCCACCTGATCAAACGTCACCTCATCCAGCGCATCCGCCTGCTCATCCAGCACCTGCCGCGGATGATCATTGCCCGGAATGCTGCTGTCGATCAGGCTCAACAAACTCGAGCCCCGAGGCGTCAAAATATAATTTGAACCGGTGCCACCCTGCTCCTCAGGTCGAGGTTCGATATACCCTCGCGTCAGCAGTAGCTTTTCATACTCGCCGGCCACCGCTTTCAGGTGATCGAGGTTTTCAGTGCTCTCGCCTGCCGCGGTTTTCTCCGCCACGTACTGCTCGGCGTAGGGCCGTGGCGTGAAGCTGGTGTCACCCTTCTGCACTTCGTGCAGCAAGCGTTCAATCAAATCCCAGTTATAAGTCGTCATCCTGATTCAACCTCCAAAGCCTGAGAGTGAGATGGCCTTCTAAAGTTGTGACCGGCGCCGCGCGCAGCCGTTCACCTGCGATTCTGGCCGGTACCGACCGGCGGCGTGTCGAAATGGGCGCAGGCCAAACGACTAGGCTGTGTAAGTCACCTCCCAGCCCCCCGCAGGAGAAAACCTCATGAATATTCAGAATCATCCGGTCGTGTCCCGAGAAGAGTGGCTCGCTGCCCGCAAACAACACCTTGCGCACGAAAAAGCCTTCACCAAGGAAAGGGACAAACTCAGCGCCGAACGCCGCGCCCTGCCCTGGGTGAAAATCGACAAGGACTACCATTTCCAGGGCCCCAACGGCGAGCTGAAACTCGCCGACCTGTTCGGCGGCCGCAGCCAGCTGGTCATCTACCACTTCATGTTCGGCAAAGACTGGGACGAAGGCTGCTCCGGCTGCTCGTTCCTGTCCGATCACATCGACGGCGCCAACCAGCACCTGGCCCACCATGACGTGGCCGTGGTGGCGGTTTCCCACGCACCGTTCGCCGAATTCCAGGCCTTCAAACGACGCATGGGCTGGAAATTCGACTGGGTATCGTCAGAAGGATGCGACTTCAACTACGACTTCGGCGTTTCGGCCCGGGCTGAAGAGGTCGCCGCCGGGAAAGCCACCTACAACTACGAAAAATCCGACGGCGCAGAGGAAGAACTCCCCGGCCTCAGCGTGTTTTATCGCAACGACGCCGGTGAAATCTTCCACACCTATTCCACCTATGCCCGAGGCCTGGACCTGCTGGTCGGCGCCTACAACTACCTCGACCTGACGCCCAAGGGCCGTAACGAAGAGGAAATCATGGAGTGGGTGCGCCATCACGATCGTTATGAAGACAAGGCGCCGGCCAGTTGCTGCCATTCATAGGAATCCACCATGAACGTCACAATTAAAACCCTGCCCCCGGCCCGCGTCGCCTACCTGCGCTACACCGGCCCCTACGGCCCGGAAATCGGCACTTTCTGGCGCGAAACCGTCGCACCCTGGATGATCAAAAACAACCTGCTCAACCGCGTGCGCTACGGCATCGGCCACGACGACCCGAGCACTACCCCACCGCAATACTGCCGCTACGACGCCTGCGTCGAAGTGCCCACCGACTTCGACCCCGAATACCCCTACGCCGTCACCCACCTGCCCGGCGGCCGCTACGCCGTCGCCCACTTCAAAGGCCCAAGCCGTGACATCCCGGCGGCGTGGGGCGAGTTCTGCGCAAAGTGGATGCCCGAAAGTGGATTGGCCTACGACCAGCGCCCCGGTTTCGAGCGCTATCCGGTGGAGTATTCCTACGATGAGAAGACGGACGTGATGGAAATGGAGATGTGCATCGCGGTGAAAGAACAGTAGGTCCTCAACTGAACTTTTCTCATCCTTGAACCCTCAACCGAGTAACCCGCCTTACCGCAATTGAGGCCCTGACCGATGAAAACATTGCTGAAGCTGACCCTCGCCGCCACGCTCGCCTGCGCCCTCCCCGTCTGGGCCTGCACCCCCGAGGAAGCCACCGCCAAGCGCGAACAGCTCGCCAAGGAAGTCACGAAGCTCACGGAGCAGAATCCGAAGAAGGCCAAGGAGATCAACGATGAGTTGCAGAAGATGGACCTGGGCACGGCCAGTGCGGATTTGCCGGACAAGTGCCAGTTGATCGATCAGCGCATGAAGGAGCTTGAGACGGCGGATAAAAAAGCCGAGGGCTGATACTGATGCCTGTCAGCTCAATGCCTGAGGGAAACTCTCGGAACACCGCACCGTTCCGCTGGGGGCTTTAGTGGCCCAGAAGGTGGGACTGCTGCGCAGTCCAGCGGGAGCAAGCTCCCTCGCCACAGGGTATGCGTCGAGGGTTGATCCTGCTCATAAATCCTGAGCATAAAAAAACCGGACAGCCGTCCGGTTTTTTTGTGGGTCGCTACGGCGCGTTATTCAGCGGCCGGCGCTTCCGGCTTGCGGCGCTTGAGCGGCGCCATGCCGTCCTTGCTGACCAGCGACAGGGCGTCGGTCTTCGGGCGGTTGGCGATTTTGCGTTTGGTCGGTGCCTTGGCGCCGGTTTTTTTCTTCTCGCCCTTGGCGTCGACTTTCTTTTTCTTCACGCCAACGGCTTTGCCCGAGGCCTTGACCTTTTTCGGTCCGCCGTAGGTGCCTTTGACTTCCTTGATGGTGCGGCGCTCGAAGCTCTGCTTGAGGTAGCGCTCGATGCTCGACATCAGGTTCCAGTCGCCGTGGCAGATCAGCGAGATGGCCAGGCCATCATTACCCGCGCGACCGGTACGACCGATGCGGTGAACGTATTCGTCGCCGCTGCGCGGCATGTCGAAGTTGATCACCAGGTCCAGGCCGTCAACGTCGAGGCCGCGCGCGGCAACGTCGGTGGCGACGAGGATTTTCACGCCGCCCTGCTTCAGGCGGTCGATGGCCAGTTTGCGGTCTTTCTGGTCCTTGTCACCGTGCAGGACGAACGCTTTGTATTCCTGCGCTACCAGGCGGCCGTAAATACGGTCGGCCATGGCGCGGGTGTTGGTGAACACGATGGCCTTCTGATAGGTCTCGTTGGCCAGCAGCCAGTTCACGATCTGTTCTTTGTGCTGGTTGTGGTCGGCGGTGATGATCTGCTGACGGGTGGTCGCATTCAGATCGCTGACGTTGTTCAGCTGCAAGTGCTCAGGGTTGTTCAGCACCTTGGCGACCATTTCGCGCAGGCCCGAACCGCCGGTGGTGGCGGAGAACAGCATAGTCTGCTGACGGTTGGTGCACTCGTCTACCAGACGCTGGACGTCCTCGGCAAAGCCCATGTCGAGCATGCGGTCGGCTTCGTCGAGCACCAGCACTTCGACTTCTTTCAGGTCGAGGTTGCCGGCGTTCAGTTGCTCGATCATCCGGCCCGGCGTACCGATCAGGATGTCCGGCACCTTGCGCAGCATGGCGGCCTGGACCTTGAAGTCTTCACCGCCGGTGATCAGACCGGACTTGATGAACGTGAATTGAGCGAAGCGCTCGACTTCCTTGATGGTCTGCTGGGCCAGTTCGCGGGTCGGCAGCAGGATCAGGGTCTTGATGCTGACGCGGATTTTGGCCGGGCCGATCAGACGGTTGAGGATCGGCAAAACGAAAGCAGCGGTTTTGCCGCTACCGGTTTGCGCAGTCACCCGCAGGTCACGCCCTTGGAGCGCCAGCGGAATAGCCGCTGCTTGCACTGGCGTTGGCTCGACAAATTTAAGCTCGGCCACGGCTTTGAGCAGGCGTTCGTGCAGGGCGAATTGGGAAAACACGGGTGCTACCTCGAAGAAATACAAAAAAACAGCTGCATAGGGTACCGGTTTCGGGCGCTCAGGCCGAGTTTCTTTATGCAAACGGCAGTAAACAGTGGCTTTTTTGTTGCCTGATTTGTCCCCGACGGTAATACAAAGCGGCTTAAATGCTCTAATCGGCCCGTCGCGTCCTATAGAAGAATCGTTTCCGCCCATGGATATCAAACAGCTCTGGCTCAACGCACAAGACCTTTGGGGTGCGCTCGATCAGCACCCGCTCCTGCATTCCACCCTGGCGCTGATGGTGCTGCTGGTGATTGCGCTGTTCCTCGGACGAGTGGCGCGCTACCTGATCCTGCACGCCACCAAATTGCTCGGCCGCCAGCCGGCTTTGCACTGGGTCAACGATTTGCGCCACAACAAGGTTTTTCATCGACTGGCACAGATGACCCCGTCCCTGGTGATCCAATTCGGCCTGCACCTGGTGCCGGAGCTCAGCAAGACCAGCCTGATCTTCCTCGGCAATGTGGCGCTGGCGTTCACCATTCTGTTCCTGGTGCTGGCCATCAGCGCCCTGCTCAATGCGTTGCTGGACATCTACGCCCGCACCGAACACGCCCGCACCCGTTCAATCAAAGGCTATGTGCAACTGGCGAAAATGGTGCTGTACGTGTTTGGCGCAATCATTATTGTCGCCACGCTGATCGACCGTTCGCCGCTGTTGCTGCTGTCGGGGCTGGGCGCGATGTCGGCGGTGATCTTGTTGGTCTACAAGGACACCTTGCTGTCGTTCGTGGCCAGCGTGCAACTGACCAGCAACGACATGCTGCGGGTCGGCGACTGGATCGAGATGCCGCAAGTCGGCGCCGACGGCGACGTGGTCGACATCACGCTGCACACGGTCAAGGTGCAGAATTTCGATAAGACGATTGTGTCGATTCCGACCTGGCGGCTGATGTCCGAGTCGTTCAAGAACTGGCGCGGCATGCAGCAGTCGGGTGGACGGCGGATCAAGCGCAGTCTGTTCATCGATGCCAGCGGGGTGCGTTTCATCCGCGATGACGAAGAGCAGAAACTGTCCCAGGTGCACCTGCTGACCGACTACATCAGCCGCAAACAATCGGAACTGAAAGCCTGGAACGAGGCACAGGGTAACGTTGCGGCCATGTCGGCCAACCGTCGGCGAATGACCAATATCGGGACGTTTCGCGCGTACGCGCTGGCGTACTTGAAGAGTCACCCGGAAATCCAGCCGAACATGACTTGCATGGTGCGGCAAATGCAGACCACTGCCCAGGGGATTCCGCTGGAAATCTACTGCTTCACCCGCACCACGGCGTGGGCGGATTACGAGCGGATTCAGGGGGATATTTTCGATTACTTGCTGGCGGTGTTGCCGGAGTTCGGTTTGAGTCTTTATCAGCAGCCGAGTGGCGGGGATCTGCGGGCGGGGTTGCTGCCAGCAGTGTTGGGCGCGAGCCACATTCCTGAATCCGAAAAACACATCATGTGACTCCCCAAAACCCTGTGGGAAACCCCATACGGGAAATCCATGTGGGAGCGAGCCTGCTCGCGATGACGTCGTGTCAGTCAACGTATCTGTTGTCTGACATTCCGCTATCGCGAGCAGGCTCGCTCCCACAGGTTGCAGTGTTGAATTCAAAATAACCAGGTTACTTGACCTGACGCTGCGGTGCGTTGTGCACCATGGTGTAGGCGTAATCGACGCCCATGCCATACGCGCCGCTGTGTTCCAGCACCAGTTCCATCACTGCGTCGTACGTGTCTTTGTGTGCCCAATCGCGTTGGTACTCGAGCAGCACCTGTTGCCAGGTCACCGGAATCGCGCCGGCCTGAATCATTCGCTGCACCGACATGTCGTGCGCTTCTTTGGTGGTGCCGCCCGAGGCGTCGGTGACGATGTACACCTCGAAGCCTTCAGCCATGGCTTCCAGCGCCGGGAAGGTCAGGCAGACTTCGGTCCAGAGCGCGGCAATGATCAGCTTCTTGCGACCGGTGGCTTTCACCGCGTCAACCAGCGCCTTGTCTTCCCAGGAGTTCATCGAGGTGCGCTCGATCGGCTTCTGCTCCGGGTGAACGGCCAGCAACTCAGGCCAGATGTAACCGCTGAAGCTTTTGGTTTCCACCGACGTGTAGATGGTCGGCACGTTGAAGATCTTGGCCGCCTTAGCCAGGCCAACGGTGTTGTTCTTCAAGGTCTGACGATCGATCGACTGCACGCCGAAGGCCATTTGCGGCTGGTGGTCGATCAGGATCAGGGCGGAGTTGGTTGGGTTGAGCAGTTCACGAATAGACATGGCGCGTTCCTTTTGATGTCGATTTTTCAGGAGAGTAATTGGTTAGTCGACGCTGCCTCAGAGGCTTTGCTGCCGGCTTGGATGTCACTTTAGGGGCTAGCGAAAAAAGGGACAATTACCTAAAATAGAGAATAATTGATTCTAAATAAGGGACAATCATGGACCGCATCGAATGCATGCGCGCCTTTGTCGTCACGGTCGGCGAGAACGGCTTCGCCGCGGCTGCACGGGCAATGGACGTGCCGCGCTCAAAAGTCAGCAAGCAGATTCAAGCGCTGGAAGACGCCATCGGTGTGCAACTGCTCCAGCGCACTACCCGCAGCCTGCACCTGACCGAGGCCGGCGCCGAATATTTCGATGCGGCGCGGGAAGTGTTGGCAGCGCTGGACGAGGCCGAGCAGCGGGCGCGAAATGGCATCGGCGAGTTGCGCGGGGTATTGCGGGTCAATGCGCCCATGTCGTTTGGCTTGCGCCGACTGGGGCCGTTGATTCCGCTGTTCCATGAGCAGCACCCGAACATCGAACTGCAATTGGTACTCAGCGACCAGCAGGTCGACCCGGTGCGGGGTGGTTTTGACGTGACCATCCGTATCGCCAGCCTGCCGGACTCGACGATGGTTGCCCGGCAACTGGCCCCGGCTCCTCGGATCATGGTCGCGTCCCCCGCGTATCTGGCACGCGCGGGCACGCCGCAAACCCCGCAAGACCTGCGCGCCCATCAGTGCCTCAATTATGGCTACCTGCAAAGCGGCGTCAGCTTGCAATTGTGCAATGGCAAGGAAACCCAGCGGGTCAACGTGACCGGTCCCTTGCACGCCAACAACGGCGACCTGCTCGCCCAGGCAGCCGAAGCCGGAATGGGCATCGCCCTGCTGCCCAATTTTATCGTCGAGGAGGCCTTGGCGGCCGGTCGGCTGGTGCCGGTGATGTGTGAATGGCAGGCGCCCGCGATCACGATCAACGCGGTTTACCCGTCGGCGCGCCGGGTTCCGCAGAAGACCCGCACGTTTATCGAGTTTCTGGTGGCGCAGTTGGCCGAGAAATGACGAAGCGCCCGGCAGTCACCTGCCGGGCGCTTTCGGTTCAATTGGCTTGCTGTTGGACGATCACCGTCTGCATCGGCATCGGCGCCGGGAAACCGGCTTCACCGAGGGTGTCCTTGATAACGCGGTTGGTATCGAAATACACCTGCCAGTAATGCTCGTTGTGGCAGTAAGGCCGCACCGCCAGTACCGGGCCGACCAGGTTGAATTCCAGAATCTCGACCTCCACCGCCGGCTCGGCGAGCACATTGGGGATTGCGGCAATGTGCTGTTTGAGCAATGCCGCCGCTGCTTTCCAGTCGGTTGCGCCGGACAGCTGTGCCTTGAGTTCGACACGGCGGAACGGGTTGTGGGTGAAGTTCTGGATATTGTCGCTGAAGATCTTGTTGTTCCCGACCAGCGTCAGCACGTTGTCTGGCGTATTGATTGCAGTCGCGAACAGGCCGATTTCCGTGACCGTCCCCGTGACCCCACCCGCGCAGATGAAGTCGCCGACCTTGAACGGGCGCAACACAATAATGAACGCGCCGGCCGCCAGGTTGGCCAGCAACCCCGACCAGGCCATGCCGATCGCCAGACCGACCGCCGCGAGCAGCGCCGCGAACGTTGTGGTCTGCATGCCCAGGTAGCCGAGAATGCCGATCACCAGAATGATATTCAGCGTCACGGTAATGGCTGAGCCCACATAACGCAGGACGGTCGGGTCAACCTTTTGCCGCGACAAGGCGCGCTGGACCATTCCGACCGCAAAACCGATCAGCCAGCGCCCGACGATCCAGAAGGCGATGGCGGTGAGAATCTTCACCGCGAACGCGGCGCCGTACACTTGTACCACCGCGATCAACGCGTTGAACTTGGCGGTGGTCACGCCAACAATTGTCTCGTCCATGGCAGGGGCTCATAGGAGATGATGGGTCCCAGAACACTAGCACAGGCCATCCGGCCCGCCAGTCGGCAGCCCACTGCCCCCCAGCGTCAGGTCAGCGCCAGCGACTTGCGCACACCCAACCGGCTGATCCAGACCGCCATCAGGATCACCGCCCCACCGAGCAACAACCGCCCCAGCTCTTCATGCTGATTCCAGATCAGCAGATTGATCAGCAACCCCACCGGCACGTGCAGGTTGTTCATCACCGCCAATGTCCCGCCGTTCACCAGGCACGCGCCCTTGTTCCACCAGTACAGCCCCAACGCGGTCGAGACCAGGCCCAGAAACACCAGCACGCCCCATTGCAGCGGTGCTTCGGGCAGGAAGTTCTGTTTGCCGAACAGCAGAAACGCCGGCAATGCCACCGCCAAGGCGCCGAGGTAGAAATAGCCGAAACGCCGATAATGCGGCAGGTCGCTCGGATGGCGCGCCACCAGGTGTTTATAAAGCACCTGCCCGGCGGCGTATGTGAAGTTGGCCAGTTGCAGCAGCAGGAAACCCATGAAGAAATCCGGGTTGATGCGGTCGTAACGAATCACCGCCGCACCCGCGACCGCCACCAGTGCGGCCACCAATGCCCATGGATTGAAGCGACGGTTCAGCGCGTCTTCGATCAGCGTCACATGCAGCGGCGTGAGGATCGTGAACAGCAACACTTCCGGCACCGTCAGCACCCGGAAGCTCAGGTACAGGCAGACGTAGGTCACGCCGAACTGCAGGGCACCGATCAGCAGCATGCCGCGCATGAACGCCGGTTCGACCTGACGCCAGCGGGTCAGCGGAATAAACACCAGCCCGGCCAGAACAACTCGCACCAGCACCGCGAAGTAACTGTCGACATGACCGGCCAGGTATTCGCCGATCAGACTGAAGGAAAACGCCTGGATCAGCGTGACAAAAAGTAGATAGCCCATGCTCGCCTCGTTTCGAATGGCGGCGACGATAGCGGGTTTTGCCGGCGACCGCGAGAACACACAGATTCCTGTAGGAGCGAGCTTGCTCGCGATGGTGTGTCAGTCGACACAC
>NZ_RWIN01000021.1 GCF_009761815.1 Pseudomonas sp. PB120 | reverse complement strand
CGGCCCCAAAAAGAGGGCCTGCTACGCAGTCCAGCGGGAGCAAGCTCCCTCGCCACAGGTAAGCCTCTCTTCTCTGTTTCATCTTTCTGAAATTTATTTGCCCGGTTTCTTTCCGGTTTTCCACCCCTGCCACGTCTAATAATCATTCTCATTAACAAAAACTCTGCACACCACTTTTCAGGAGCTCAGGTAAGTAATGCGACCTCAAACCCGCCGCACACCTCTCGCGCTGGCCGTACAGCGTCCGACTTTGCACCGTACCCTGTTCACCAGCGTCCTGCTGACCGCCACCTTGCTGGGGAGCTCGATGGCCAATGCGGCGCCGGTAAAAGTGAGTATTGCGGTCCAGCCGCTGTCCAGCGCGCTGACGGAACTGGGCATGCAGACCAACCTGCAAATCCTCTACAGCCCGGACCAGGTGGCCGGGATCAAGTCCCGTGCGGTGTCCGGTTCGCTGGAGCCCTCCCAGGCCCTGTCGGAATTGCTCAAGGGCACCGGGATTTCGTTCCAGATCAACGGCAACACCGTGACGCTGGTGTCCGGCGGCGGTTCCAGCCTGCAACTGGGCGCCACCACCATTTCCGGCCAGGCCCTGGGCCTGACCACTGAAGACACCGGTTCCTACACTACTGGCGCCACCACCACCGCGACCAAGCTGCCGCTGACCATTCGCGAAACCCCGCAATCGGTGACCGTGGTCACCCGTCAGCAAATGGACGATCGCGGCGTCACCAGCGTTGCCGACGCACTGCGCAACACCCCGGGCGTCACCACGCAAAAGTACGACAGTGACCGCACCGAGTTTTCCGCGCGAGGCTTCGCCATCACCAACTTTCAATACGATGGCGTCAACATTCCCTACGACGGTGTCTACGGTGAAAACCCCAACAACAGCGACGACGCCGCCAGCCTCGACCGCATCGAAGTCATCAAGGGCGCGACCGGCCTGATGACCGGCGCGGGTGACCCCTCCGCCACCGTCAACCTGGTGCGTAAAAAGCCGACCAAGGAATTCAAGGCCTCGATCAGTGCCACCGCCGGCTCCTGGGACAATTACCGCACCGTCGGCGACCTCTCCGGGTCGCTGAACGATACCGGCAGCGTGCGCGGCCGTTTCGTCGGTGCCTACCAGGACAAAGATTCCTACATCGACCATTACAGCCAGAAGAAAGACCTGTTCTACGGCATCCTCGAAGCCGATCTGACGGACGACACCCTGCTGACCCTGGGCGTCGACAAGTCCAGCGCCACCCCGCGCGGCAGTTCCTGGACCGGCAACGCCCCATACTTCAGCGATGGCGGCCGTACCGATTTCTCTCGCAGCTTCAACCCGGGTGCCGACTGGAGCCGCCGTGATTTCGACAGCGTCACCTACTTCTCATCGCTGGAGCAGGCCCTGGGCAATGACTGGAAGTTCAAGGCCAGCTTCGACCAGAAAACCACGGATCACGACACCCGCCTGGCCTCGGCCAGCGGCGGCAGCCCGGACCGCGCCACGGGCGAAGGCATGTTCCTTTACTGGGGTCGCTGGGAAGGTCATCGCGTGCAGAACACGGCTGACGTGAACGTCTCCGGGCCGTTCACCCTGGGCGGCCGCGAGCATGAAGTGGTGGCCGGCTTCATGACGTCCCACTCCCGTCAGACCGGTGCGACCTTCGACACCAGCGCCTTCGGCGAAGTACCGGGCAGCATCTATGACTGGAACGGCGATCTGCCGAAACAGGACTTCCCGAAAAACGGCAAGTACGAACGCACCCAGAGCCAGAACGGTATTTACCTGGCCACGCGCCTGCGTCCGACCGACGACCTGTCGTTCATTCTTGGCGGCCGCCTGAGCACCTACAAGTACAACGAGGATTACAGCTACTACCCGGGCGCCGGCCTGGCCGACACCCACGCCAGCTACAAGGAACATGGCGTTGTCACGCCTTACGCCGGCGTGGTCTATGACCTGAACGATACCTACTCGGTCTACGGCAGCTACACCAGCATCTACCAGCCACAGATCTACCAGGACGCCAGCGGCAAAACCCTGGACCCGGTTGAAGGCGACAGCTACGAGACCGGCCTGAAGGCGGCTTACTTCGAAGGCAAGCTGAACGCCAGCCTGGCCTTCTTCCGCATCGAGCAGGACAACGTCGCCGAATACGTCACCACCACCGTTGACACGGGTCGCGACGTTTACAAAGCCATCTCCGGCGCCACCACCAACGGTGTGGAACTGGAACTGGCCGGTGAACTGGCCGAAGGCTGGAACCTGTCGGCTGGCTACACCTACGCCCGGACCCGCGACAAGGACGAACAACGCATCTTCGGTTTCCCGCTGGCCTCCAGCAAACCGGAACACGTGGTGCGCACGTTCACCACCTATCGCCTGCCGGGTGCACTGGACCAGGTCACCGTCGGTGGCGGCGTCAGCTGGCAGAGCGCGTTTTACGGCCAAAGCTACAGCCCGAACCTGGGCGGCGGCGAAGGCGGCAACACCATGCTCAAGCAAGGTGGCTACACCCTCGTGGACTTGATGACCCGTTTTCAGTACGACGAACACCTGAGCTTCACCGCCAATGCCAACAACGTCTTCGACAAGAAGTACCTGACCGGCCTGGGCAACTTCGGCACCACGTTCTACGGCGAGCCGCGCAACCTGCAGCTCACGGCGAAGTATGATTTCTGAGCGGTAGGCTGAAATGAAAAAATGCCCGCTTCGTGAGAAGCGGGCTTTTTTTTGCCGGATGGTTTGTGTTGTCTGTGATACCGCTATCGCGAGCAGGCTCGCTCCCACAGGGGATCTTCAGTGGCCACAAAAATTGTGTTCCCACAGGTCTAATGTGGGAGTGAACCGGCTCCGGGCGGCGTTCCGACGATGAGGCCTGTGCAGTCAACATAAAACCATTTCCCGGGCACAAAAAAACCGCCACCCCTGCCCCAGGAATGGCGGTTGCCTTTACCTCACCTCCAAACCCGCAAACGAACCCACTCCGCCACGTGCGCATGAATCCCCTCCACCTCACTCAACAACCCGCCCATGCGCATAAAGTCATGGGTCATGCCCGGTTGCTCCAGCAGCGTCACGTCGTTGCCGGCGGCGCGCAACAGGTCGGCATACGCCAAACCTTCGTCGTGCAGCGGATCATGCCCGGCCAGGTACACCAGCGCCGGTGCCACGCCCGACAGGTCCTGCGCCAGCAACGGCGAGCAGCGCCAGTCCGCCAGGTCCTGGGGCGTGCGGGCGTAATGGGCATAGAACCAATCCAGCGTCGGTGTTTCCAGCAAGAACCCTTCGGCGAAATCCCGGTGCGAGGCGCGTTTGCTCGTAGCATCCGTCACCGGGTACACCAGCACTTGCACCTTGGGCTTCAGCGCCAGTTCTGCAGGTTCACGCACCGCCATGATCGACAACACCGTGGCCAGCGTCGCGCCCACGCTGTCCCCGGCCAGCGCCACCCGGGTCGCGTCCAGGCCATGTGCCGCGCCCTCTCGCGCCAGCCAGTTGCCCGCGTCACAGGCGTCTTGCACCGGCGTCGGGAAACGCCATTCAGGCGCCAGTCGATAATCCACGGTCAGCAACGCAAACCCGCCTTGTGAGGCCAGCCGCCGGCACAACGCGTCATGGGAATCCAGGCTGCCGACCACGTACCCGCCGCCATGGAAATACAGCATCACCGGCTGCAATCCGTCGACTGTCTGCCCATCACGGTACAGCCGCGCCGACAGGCTGTGGCCATCCCGTGCGGCAATCGTGAAGTCCTCGCAGGACACGCTGTCCAGCGGCACATCGAGAAACCCCGACGCCGCTTCAAAATCGATCCGCGCCTGTTGCGGCGACTGTTCATGCATCGCACGGCTTTTGCCGGTCAGGCGACCGAACTCGGCGAGTTCGAGAAAAGCTTCAAGTTCTGGCAACACGGCCATGGGGGGAATCCTTTACATAAAGTGGGAATGTCGAGTGATGAGCTTTTGTGGCGAGGGAATTTATCCCCGATGGGGCGCGCAGCGGCCCTAAAAAATGGGACTGGTGCGCAGTCCATCGGGGATAAATCCCCTCGCCACAAAAGCCCATCACCACGGGTCATGTGTTGTGCCTTCTAAAGTGTGGTTGTCATGCAATCGCCACGCGTTGCTCCAGCAAGTCCTCCAACTCATCAAGCAACTCATCCCCACGCAGCAACTCGTAATGCCCACCCGCCAACAAACGATCAACACCATGGCTACCAACCTGAGCCTCAAACACGCGACGCTCATCGTCGCGCCCGGCCACCCACCAGCGATGGGCCGTGGCCTGGATCGCGGGCAATTGCCGATGCGCCAGCGCCAGTTGCTTGAGGCGTGAGCCGGTGGCGAAGATCTGCGTGAGCTCCCCCGCCCCCAGCGCTGCATGCCCATTGGAGCCATGCATGGCCGCCTCGATCACCGCCACGGCGCCTTCGCGTTCGTTCAGGTCGGCGGCTTTCAAGGCAATCAGTGCCTGGGCTTCATCGTCCGGCAAACCGAGCACAAACGTCAGGAAGTCACCCAGATCCTCGCGCCAGTCCCCCGCCTCGGCGGTGCCCGCCACGTAGCTGTCGACCAGCCCGGCAAACGCGACCGTTTCACCTTGGGATTCCAGTTCGTGAGCCACCAGTTGCGTCAACGCGCCACCCAGCGACCAGCCCAGCACGTAATACGGCCCGTGGGCCTGCTGACAGCGAATGCGTTGCGCGTAGGCCTGGGCCATCGCCAGCAGCGACGCTTCCTGCCAGTGCGGATCGAGCAACATCCGGCATTGCACGCCGTAGACCGTGCGCCGGCCTTCGAGGCGTCGTGCCAGCGGCTCATAGTCGAACACCGTGCCGAAACCGGCGTGCAGGCAGAACAGCGCCGGCACGTCGGGAATTCGTGCGTTCAGCGCCAGCAACGGGTCCGGCGCCGTGGCAACCGTCTCGGCCGCCTGATAGCCGCTGAGCTCGGCGATGCACGGTTTCTGCATCAAATCCCGCAGCTTCAATTCGAAACCCAGTTGCGGCTGGCTGCGCACCCGCGAGATGACCTTCAGCACCTGCAACGAGTCGCCGCCCAGCTCGAAGAAGTTGTCGTCGATGCCCACTTGCGGCACGCCCAGCACCTCTTGCCAGATCGCAACCAGCGCCGACTCCAGCTCATTGCGCGGCGCACGATAACCGCCGAGCGCCCATTCAGGCGTCGGCAGTGCGCGACGATCAAGCTTGCCGTTCGCCGACAGCGGGAAGCGCTCCAGCACCAGGATTCGCGCCGGCACCATGTAATCCGGCAGTTGTGCTTGTAGCTCGGTTTTCAAACGACGGTCCAGCCCGACCACTCCAGCCGCCACTACATAACCGACCAATTGCTTGCCGGTCGGCGTGTCATGCACCACCACGGCGGCATCCTGCACGCCTGCGCACTCACGCAGACGCGCCTCGATTTCGCCCGGTTCGATGCGGAAACCGCGGATCTTCACTTGCTGATCCAGTCGCCCCAGGTAATCGATCAACCCGCATTCACGCTGGCGCACCAGATCACCCGTGCGATACATGCGGCCACCGGCCTCGAACGGATCAGGCATAAAGCGCTCGGCACTCATGCCGGGACGCTGGTGGTAACCGCGCGCCAGGCATTCGCCGCCCAGGTACAGCTCGCCACTGACACCGACCGGCAACGGATTGAGGTCGGCATCCAGCACGTACAAGCCACGCCCGGCCACCCCACGCCCAATCGGCGCATACGCCGCCTCACAGGTTTCGCGGGCCTCGGCACGCCATAACAACGGCGTGACCACCGTTTCAGTCGGCCCATAACCATTGACCAGACGCTGCGGACGCAAGGCGCGTTTGACCTGCTCGAAACTGGCCTCCGGCACCGCGTCACCGCCAAAGCAATACACCTCGACCGCCGGCGGATTGCCCACACGCTCGGCCACTTCGGCCATCTGTTGCAGGTAGGCCGGCGGGAAGCAGGCGACGGTCACGGCATGCCGATGCAACACGTCCAGGGTCTGTTCCGGTGTCCACAAGCTGTCATCGCGGATCACCAGGCTGCCCCCGGCCAACATCACACTCAGCCAGCGCTCTTGCGCACCGTCGAACGCGAACGACATGAAGTGCAGCTCGCGACTGCGCGGTGCCAGCTCATAGAGGTCGATGATGCCGCGGCAATGCCGGGCAATCGGCCCGCGTGCCACCGCCACGCCCTTGGGCTGACCAGTGGAACCGGAGGTGTAGATCAGGTACGCGAGGTGCCCCGGCAACGGTCGTTTCACCGGGCACCCCGCGCTGTCGGTGAAGATCAACTGATCGAGCAACACACGTGGCGGGCTGTCGGGCAACGTCAAGCGATCACCGAGATTGCTGTCGCAGAGCAGCAGGCTGGCCGCCGAATCGCTGAGCATGTAAGCCAGACGCTCGGCCGGGTACGCCAGGTCCAGAGGCAAATACGCCGCCCCGGCCTTGAGCACCGCGAGGAACGCGACAATCGTCCGTTCCGAACGGGGCAATGCCACGGCCACCAGGCTTTCCGGACCAATGCCGCGAGCGATCAACCGCTGCGCCAGCCCGTTGGCCTGTGCATCCAGCGCCGCATAAGTGACGTCCCGATCTTCACAGATCAAGGCGATTTTCTGCGGTTGCGTGCGCACATGCTGATCGAACGCGTGCAGCAAATCGCTGTTGTCGGCAGACGCCTGCGGCAGGCTCAACCGCGCCTCAGGCAAGCCAATGTTGCCGAGCAGGCACGTGGCGTCCTCCGGCAACGCCCGCAACAACCCTTCGAGTTGCGCACGAATCCGCTCGACTTCCAGGTCGCTGAAGCGATCCCGCAGGAACAGGTATTCGACTTCCAGGCCTTCTTCGTTGGCGCTGACCATCAAGTCCATCGGGAAGTTGGTGACACCGCCGCTGCCGACTTCGGCGAAGCGCAGCTCACCTTCCTCGCCGCCGCGCAACGCACGGTCCACCGGGTGGTTTTCGAAGACGATGATGCTGTCGAACAAGCCTTGCCCACCCTGCCCGGCCCAACGCTGAATGTCCGACAACGGCGTGTGCTCGTAGTCGCGGACCATCAGGTTGTAATCCTGCAAGTCGCGCAGCCACTCGCCCAACGGCTGTTGCGGGTCGAGGGTCTGGATCACCGGCAAGGTATTGATGAACAGGCCGAGCATGTCCTGCGCCCCGACCAGCCCGGTCGGACGCCCCGCCACCGTGGCGCCGAACGCGACGCTGCGCTGGCCGCTGTGGCGTTGCAGCAACAACAGCCACGCGCCTTGCACCAGCGTATTCAACGTCACGCGCTGACGCTTGGCGAAGCGGTGCAGTTTGCCCGTCGCCTCGGCGTCGAGGTTGCTGTACATCACGCCGTGACCGGAACCTGCGGCACCGGAAGCCTTGGCCAGAATGGTCGGTGCTTCGAGCAACGCCAGTCGCTCGCGCCAGAAGCTTTCGGCCTGCGCGCCGTCCTGGCGTTGCAGCCAGGCGATGTAGTCGGCGTAACGGCCGGTCAGGGTCGGCAGGCTGTCGTGGTGATACAGGCGCAGCATGTCGCCCAGCAGACGCGACGCACTCCAGCCGTCCAGTAGCAAGTGGTGATAAATCCAGATCATCTGGTAACGGTCTTCACCCAGGCGCACCAGCACAAAGCGCATCAGCGGCGGGCAACTCAGGTCGAAGCCCTTGGCCTGTTCGGCGGCGGCCAGTTCGCTCAACGCCTGCTCGGTGTCGTTGCGGTCGCGCCAGTCGAGCTCTTCAATCGGCAACTCGACGTCGGTGAACACCGCTTGCAGCGGATCGGCCAAGCCGTCACGCCAGCGGAACGCCGCGCGCAGCACCTCGTGACGCGCCACCAGTGCCTGCCAGGCCGCACGGAAACGCGGCACCTGCAAACCGTCCACCGCCACGCTCAACTGATTGACGTAGGGGTTGAGCTCCGGCGAATCGAGGCAATGGAACAACATGCCTTGCTGCATCGGCGACAGCGGATACAAGTCTTGCAGCCCTTCACGGGCAGCCACGTCGAGGTGCGACACCAGCGAGAACGCCTCGACGGTCGGCGATTCGACCGGCGTCGCTTCGCGGCTGACGGCCACGGCGGCCAGTGCACGGATGGTCTGCTGCTCGAAAAGCTGCTTCGGGCTGAATACCAGCCCACGCTGCCCGGCCCGACTCACCGCTTGCAGCGAGATGATCGAATCACCGCCCAGTTCAAAGAAGTTCTCGGTGACGCCCACCGACTCCAGCCCCAGCAATTCTTGCCAGATTTCCACCAGCAACGCTTCGGCCGGCGACGCGGCGGGCACTTGATCCTGGTGCTGCCGAATGGCCTCCGGCGCGGGCAGGCCCTGACGGTCGAGCTTGCCGTTCGGTGTCAGCGGCAACGCCGCCAGGCACATCAGATGCGCCGGCAGCATGTGCGCCGGCAAACGGCTGCGCAGGTGAGTCGTCAGCGCTTCACGCAAACCCTGCTCGTCGGCAAGCGGATCGCGAGGCACCACGTAGCCGACCAGTTGGCGGCTGACCGGGCCTTCGCGATCGATGACGAACGCTTCACGCACCCCCTCGTGTTCGAGCAGGCAGGCTTCAATTTCGCCGAGCTCGATTCGGAACCCGCGAATCTTCACTTGCTGGTCGATCCGGCCAAGGTATTCAACGACGCCATCGGCACGGAACCGCGCGAGGTCGCCGCTGCGGTACAAACGCGCGCCTGGCACGAAGGGGTCCGGCACGAAACGTTCAGCCGTGAGGTCCGGCCGTTGATGGTAACCCCGGGCCACGCCCTCGCCACCCAGGTACAACTCGCCCGCGACGCCTACCGGCAAAGGCTGCAAGCCACCGTCGAGGATATAGGCGCTGCGATTGCCGACCGGCCGGCCAATGGGCATGAACGCCGAATCAAATTCGGTCTCGGGATACGCCAGCCAGATCAGCGGCGTGATCACGGTTTCGGTCGGGCCGTAGCCGTTGATCAGGCGCTTGGGTTGCAGCACTTGCTGGACCTCATCGAACGCATGCTTGGCCATGCCTTCACCGCACGGCGTATAGGAACGGATCGGCAGATCACGCCCCGCTTCGCCCATGAAGTCGGCGATCTGCCCCAGATAGGTCGGGGTGAAACAGGCGATGGTGATGCCGTGCTTTTCAATCTCGGCGCAGGTGCGCTCCACGCTCCACAACTCGTCATCGCGAGGCATCACCGCCGAACCGAACACCAATGGTGTCAGCCAGCGCTCGTGGGCGCCGTCGAAGCTGATCGAGGCGAACTGCAACTCGCGGTCGTCCGGGGTCATGCCATACAACTCGCCAATGGCCAGGCAATGCATGGCCAGCGGACCGTGGGCCACGCTGACGCCTTTCGGCCGGCCGGTGGAGCCGGAGGTGTAAATCAGGTACGCGAGGTTTTCGCCGCACGTCAGGTTGACCGGATTGCTTTGCGGCATCAGGTCCAACGGTTCGCAGTCGATGTCCAGCACCGGCAAGCCATCCGGCAATGGCAGTTTTTCCCGCAACCACGACTGGCTGAGCAGCAGTGAAATGCCGCTGTCCTGCATCAGGTAGCGCAGGCGCTCGGCCGGGTACGCCGGGTCCAGCGGTACGTAGGCGCCGCCGGCCTTGAGGATCGCCAGCAGGCCAATGATCATTTCCGGCGAACGCTGCATCGCCAGGCCGACCCGCACTTCCGGGCCGATGCCCAGTGCACGAAGGCGATGGGCCAATGGGTTGGCACGACGGTTGAGCTGGTCGAAAGTCAATTCCAGGTCGTTGAAGATCAGCGCCGTGGCGCCCGGCCGAATGTCGGCCTGGGCTTCGATCAACTGGTGCACGCACAGCGGGTTTTCCGCCGCAGTGAACGCCGGGTTCCAGTCGAGCAATTGCTGCTCGCGTTCCGGCGCGGTCAGCAGGTCCAGTTCACTCAACGCCGCCTGTGGCGCGGCGACCATCGCCGTCAGCAACGCGGCCAGGTGCTCACTCATCCGCGCAATCGCCGCGCTGTTGAAATGCGCGCACTGGTAGCTCCAGTGCAGGCTGAACTGGTGTTCAGCGGTCGCCGCCAGGGTCAGCGGGAAATTGGTGCGTTCGTGGTTCTGCGGGATAGAGAAACTCAAACCGGCAGGCGCGCCCTGTTGCAGCGCCTCGGCGACCGGGAAGTTCTCGAACACCAGCAGGCTGTCGAACAGCGGTTCACCGGCACGCCCTGCCCAGCGCTGAATGTCGCCCAACGCGGTGAATTCGTGCTCGCGCAATTCCAGGTTCTGCGCCTGCAAACGGGTCAGCCACTGGCCGACGCTCTCAACCGCGTCCGGCGTGCTGATCACCGGCAAGGTGTTGATGAACAGGCCGAGCTGGCTTTCCGCCCCCGGCACATCCACCGGACGCCCGGCCACGGTCGCGCCAAACGCGACGCTGCGCTGGCCGCTGTAGCGTTGCAGCAACAGCGCCCACGCGCCCTGGACCAAGGTGTTGAGGGTGACTTTTTGCTGCCGCGCAAACTCGCTGAAGCGCTGGCTGGTGGCGACATCGAAGGTCTGGCGATGGTCGGCGAATGCTGTTGTCGAGTTGTCGCCATGGGCGAGGCTTTGCGCCAACAACGTCGGGTTGTCGAGGGTCGCCAATTGCTCGCGCCAGAACAGCTCGTCGGCGTGCGCATCCTGACGTTGCAGCCAGCCGATGTAATCGGCGAAACGTCCGGTCGGTGCCTCCACGGCTTGCCCGGCATAACGCTGCAGGACTTCGCTCAGCAGCAGCGAATTGCTCCAGCCATCGAGCAACAAATGATGGTGGGTGTAGATCAGCTGCTGACGCTCATCGTCGAGTCGCACCAGGGTCAGGCGCATCAGCGGCGCCCGGGCCGGATCGAGTTGCAAGCGTTCGCTGTCGAGCAGTTGCGCCAGCGCGTGGGCCTGATCGCTGCGGCCGCGCCAGTCGAGGCACGTCACCGGCAACTGCAGATGACGATGGACCAGTTGCACCGGCGCCTCGAAACCGTCAGGGAAATGGAAACTGCTGCGCAGGATCGGGTGGCTGTCGAGCACCGCTTGCCACGCACCGCCCAAGCGCTCGGCATCCAGGCCACCGGCCTCGACGCTGAGCTGGTTGACGTACGCGCCGCCCTCCGATTCGTAGCGGCTGTGGAACAGCAAACCGGCCTGCATCGGCGACAGCGGATACACGTCCTCGATCTGCGCCGGCGGCACCGGCAGCCCATCAAGTTGCGCCTGGGTCAAGCGCGCCAGCGGGAAGTCCGCCGGGGTCACGCCGCCCGCTCCGTCGCTCAGGCAATGGGCGATCAGCGCCAGCAATTCGCGCTGGTAATCGGCGGCCAGCGCTTCGATCTCGTGCAGGTCGAAGCATTCGCGGCTGAAGGTCCAGTCGAGTTTCAGTTCACCGCCGTAGACCTGGCCGTCCACCGACAGCCAGTTCGGCAACGGAGCGTCCGCCGATTGCGCAGCACCGCTGGATTCGCGCGCCGGGGCGAACAGCGCGTCTTCGGCGAAGCTCTGGTCGAACTGGCCGAGGTAGTTGAAGGTCACCCGCGCTGGCGGCAAGGCGGCCAACGCCGCTTGCGCCGAGGCATCGCCCAGATAGCGCAACAGGCCGTAGCCCATGCCTTTGCCGGGGATGTCGCGCAGTTGCTGCTTGATCGCCTTGATCGAGCCGGCGAGGTCGGCGGTCGGCGTCAGGCGCACCGGGAACAGGCTGGAGAACCAGCCGACCGTGCGGGTCAGGTCGATGTCATCGAACAGGTCTTCGCGGCCATGGCCTTCGAGCTGGATCAGCGCCGAGGCGTGCCCGGTCCAGCGGCTGAGGGTGCGGGCCAGCGCCGTCAGCAGCAGATCGTTGACCTGCGTGCGGTAGATCGCCGGCGCCTGTTGCAGCAATTGACGGGTCTGTTCGCGGTCCAGGCCGATGCTGACGCCCTGGCGCAAATGCCCGGCCTGGCTCGCTTCGGCATGGGCGGCGGGCAGCGATGCCTCGGCGCAACCCAACTGTGCTTGCCACCAGTCGAGTTCGCTGGTGGCGGCTTCGGAGCGTGCATACACCTCGAGTTTGTCGGCCCAGGCCTGGAACGCACTGGTCTTGGGCGGCAGCTCTTGCCCCTGGTACGCGGCCTGCAAATCTTCCAGCAATACTCGCCACGAAACGCCGTCCACCGCCAAATGGTGGATCACCAACAGCAAGCGCTGCGAGCCATCAGCCTGGGCGATCAATGCCACGCGCAGCAACGGACCGTCTTGCAGGCTGAGGCTGCGTTGCGCTTCGTCGCACACCGATTCCAGCGAGGCATCGCTGGCCACGCGGGCGGTCCAGAGCATGTCAATCACGTCGGCGCTGTCCGCCCCGACATAACGCGCCGACCATCGGCCATCGACCTGACTGAAGCGCAAACGCAAGGCATCGTGCTGCTTGAGCAGCCGTTGCAGCGCGGCTTGCAGGCGCGGCAGTTCGAGGGTTTCACGCGGCACCAGCAGCACCGCCTGGTTCCAGTGCGCGCGTTGCGCAATGGGTTCGTCGAAGAACCAGCGTTGAATCGGCGTAAGTGTTTGCACACCGTCCACCGGCCCTTGCGGCGCGAGCGGTGCGGCCTGTTCTTTGACCACGGCAGCCAGGGCCTGCAAGGTTGGCTGCTGGAACAGGTCGCGCGGTTGCAGGCTGAGGCCGGCACGACGGGCACGGCTGACCACCTGGATCGAAATGATCGAGTCACCGCCCAGTTCGAAGAAGTTGTCCAGACGCCCGACCTGCTCCACGCCCAGCACGTCCTGCCAGATCTGCGCCAGCACCTGTTCGTGTTCGCTGCGCGGCGCTTCGAACGCACGCTGACTGACCGGCGCGGTGGGCGCGGGCAAGCGCTTGCGGTCGAGTTTGCCGTTGGGGCTCAGGGGCATGTGTTCGATCAGCACGGTCTGCGCCGGCACCATGTAATCCGGCAGGCTGGCGAGCAAATGGCTTTTCAGGGCTTCACGCCAAGCGCCTTGTTGCTCGGCAGTGGCGCCAAGCAATGCCGGGGACTGCGGCACGACGTACGCCACCAGTTGCTTGCCGCTCGGGCCGTCGAGGGCCAGGACCACGGCATCCTGAACGTCGACATGTTCTTGCAGGCGCGCCTCGATTTCGCCCAGCTCAATACGCAAGCCGCGAATTTTCACCTGGTGGTCGATACGTCCGCAGTAATAGATGGCGCCGTCCGCGCGATAACGCGCCAGGTCCCCGGTGCGGTACAGACGCTCGCCGCTGCCGAACGGGTCGACCACAAACCGCTCGGCGGTCAGCGCACCGCGTCGGTGGTAACCGCGCGCCAGGCCGACGCCGCCCAGGTACAACTCGCCCACCGCGCCCAGCGGCAATGGTTGCAGTTCACTGTCGAGGATGCAGGTGCGCAGGTTGGCAATCGGACGGCCAATCGGCACGCTGTCGCGACCTTCCTCCACGCACGTCCAGTGGGTGACGTCGATGGCCGCTTCGGTCGGGCCGTAGAGGTTGTAGAGGCTGGCTTGCGGCAGGCTGCGCAAGGTCTGGCGTTGCAGCTCCATCGGCAGCGCTTCACCGCTGCAAATGATCCGTTGCAGCGAGGTGCAGGCCAATGATTCGTCGGCACTGATGAAGGCCGAGAGCATCGACGGCACGAAGTGCAGCGTGGTGATCGCCTGCTCGACGATCAATGCGGCGAGACGTTGCGGGTCGCGATGCTCACCCGGCGCGGCAATCACCAGGGTGGCGCCCTTCATCAGCGGCCAGAAAAACTCCCACACCGACACGTCGAAACTGAACGGGGTCTTTTGCAGTACGCGGTCGCTCGGCAGCAGTGTGTAGGCCTGCTGCATCCATTCCAGGCGGTTGTGCAACGCGACATGGCGGTTGCCCGCGCCTTTGGGTTTGCCGGTGGAGCCGGAGGTGTAAATCACGTAGGCGAGGTTTTCGGCGACGGCCAGGTTGGTCGGATTGGTGTCCGGCAGATCGCTCAGCCAATCGACCTCGGCTTGCAGGCACACGGTGCGCACGCTGTCCGGCGTCGGCAATTGCGCCAGTAAATGGGCCTGGGTCAGCAACAGCGAAATGCCGCTGTCCTCGATCATATAGCTCAGGCGATCCAGCGGGTATTCCGGGTCCAGCGGCACATAGGCGCCACCCGCCTTGAGGATCGCCAGCAGGCCGACGACCATTTCAAACGAGCGGTCGCAGGCAATCCCCACCAGCACTTCCGGGCCGACACCCTGGGCGCGCAAATGATGGGCGAGGCGGTTGGCGCGCCGGTTCAGTTCGCCGTAACTCAAGCGTTGGCCCTGGAACACCAGCGCCGTGGCGTCAGCGTTTTCAACGACCCGTTGCTCGAAATGGCGCTGCACGCAGACGTCGCCCGGGTACGCCTGAGCGGTGTCGTTGAGCCCGTCCAGAATGCGCAGGCGCTCGTCGGCGTCCGCCAGCGGCAGTTCCGCCAGCGGACAGTGCGGGTTCGCCAGCACGCCGGCCAACAGGTTGCGCCAATGCCGAGCAAGGTGTTCGATGCGCTCGGCGTCAAACAAATCGGTGGCGTAGGTCAGGCTGGCGAACAGTTTGTCGCCCTCTTCCTGGGTGTCCAGTTGCAGGTCGAACTGAGTGGTGTGGGCCGTGGCGTTCAGCGCTTCGACGCGCAGGCCCGCGAGCAGCCCGCTGACCGCTGCCGGTTTGGCTTGCTGGTGATTGAACATCACCTGGAACAACGGGCTGTGGCTGAGGCTGCGTTCACCTTGCAACGCTTGCACCAGCCGCTCGAACGGCAGGTCCTGATACGCCTGGGCATCCAGCGATGCGGTGCGGGTCTGGTCAAGCAACTGGCTGAAGGGCAGGCGCCCGTCCAGCTCGGCGCGCATCACCTGGGTGTTGACGAAGAAACCGATCAGGCCCCGGGTTTCGGCGCGATTGCGGTTGGCAATCGGCACGCCGACTCGCAGGTCGGACTGGCCGCTGTAGCGATAGAGCAACGCTTGAAAACTCGCCAGCAACAGCATGAACGGCGTGACGCCGCGCTGTTTGGCCAGGCTCATCAGACCGCTGGCCAATGCGCCATCGAGGGCGAAATCCAGACGGGCACCGCGCTGGCTCGGTTGCGCCGGGCGCGGGCGATCAGTCGGCAATTCGAGTAGCGGTTGTTCGCTGCCCAGCGTGGCACGCCACCAGTCGAGCTGACGCTCCAGCTCGCCCGCTTCCATCCAGCGCCGTTGCCACAGGGCGTAGTCGGAATACTGAATCGGCAACGCGTCCAGTACAGCGTTCTGCCCTTGGCAATGGGCGGCGTAGAGCCGGGAAAACTCTTCCACCAACACGCCCATCGACCAGCCATCGGTGACGATGTGGTGCAAGGTCAGCAATAGCACATGGTCTTCGGCATCGAGTTGCAGCAGGCTGACCCGCAACAGCGGGCCGTGCTGCAGATCGAACGAGCGGGCGATGTCCTGCTCGACGCTTTTCAGGGCGAGATCGAAGCGCGTTTCCTGAGGTTCGCCGCGCAGATCGATCTGTTCAATCGGCAACGAAGTGAACGCCGCCAGCGTCTGCGCCACCTGACCGTCGTCCTCGACAAACCGGCTGCGCAGGCTCTGATGCCGCTCCAGCAGCACGTCGAAACTCTGTTGCAACGCCTCGATATTCAGCGGCCCATGCAAGCGCAACGCGGCAGGAATGTTGTACGCCGGGCTCTGCGGGTCGAGCTGCCAGAGGAACCACTGGCGCTGCTGCGCATACGACAGTTCGAAGCTCGATTGCGGTTCGGCCGCCGGCGGAATCGGCAGTTGGCCGAAGCTCACGCCCTGCGCTTGCATGCGTGTCAGAAACTCGCGACGTTTGTCGGCAGGCAGGCCGGCGAAGCGGGTGGCGATACGCTGGGCAGTGCTGTGTTCCATCAGTTGATCTCCATCTCGTCGAGAAGCGACTCAAGCGCATCAAGACGTGCATCGTTGTCAGCCGGGGCATGTTGCCCGGCCAGGGCGGCATAAGCCTGAAGGTCGGCGGATTCGAACAGCGCACGCAGCGGCAGCTCGATGCCCAGTTCCAGTTCCACGCGGGCACTGGCCTGGGCGGCGAGCAGCGAATGCCCGCCCAATTCGAAGAAGTTGTCGTGCCGGCCGATCTGCGCCACGCCCAACACGTCGGCCCAGATCGCGGCCAGTTGCTGTTCAAGTTCGCCTTCGGGGGCGACGAACGCTCGTTGCCAGGCCTGCGCGTCGGGCAGCGGCAAGGCCTTGCGGTCGAGCTTTCCGTTGCCGGTCAGCGGCAAGCTGTCCAGCAGCAGCCAGTGGCTCGGCACCATGTAGTCAGGCAGATCGACCTTGAGCGCGGCGCGCAAAGTGTCGCGCCAGGCCATCGGGTCGTGCGGGGTTTGTTCGGCAACGACATAGGCGCAGAGCTGCGGCCCGCCCTCGCCGACGTGCACGCTCAACACCGCCTGACGCACGCCCGGTTGGGCCAGCAGCGCGGCTTCGATTTCGCCGAGCTCGATGCGGAAACCGCGAATCTTCACTTGCTGGTCGATCCGGCCGAGGTAATCGATGCTGCCGTCGGCACGCTGACGCGCCAGGTCGCCACTGCGATAGAGCCGTTGCGAGGCCTCGAACGGGCTCGGCACAAAGCGCTCGGCGGTCAGGCCGAAACGCCCGTGATACCCCCGCGCCAGGCCGGCGCCGGCGATGTACAACTCGCCCGCCACGCCCACCGGCACCGGCTGCAACTGGCTGTCGAGCAAGTACCAGCGCAGGTCGCGGACCGGCAGGCCAATCGGGCTCTGCGCCTTGCCGTCGAGGTCGGCCAGACGAATCGCGCGGTAGGTGACGTGCACCGTGGTTTCGGTGATGCCGTACATGTTGACCAGGGTGGGCTGCTGGTCGCCGAAGCGGTCGAACCAAGGGCGCAGGCTCGCGACTTCCAGTGCTTCGCCACCGAAAATCACCTGACGCAGCGCCAGGCTCCGTGGGCTGGCACAGGCGATCGGCAACAACTGGCGGAACGCGGTCGGCGTCTGGTTCAACACCGTCACGCCCTCGTCGCACAGCAACTGGTGAAACGCCTGCGGTTCGCGGCTGATGTAATACGGCACGATCACCAGGCGCCCGCCGGTGCACAGCGCGCCAAACAGCTCCCACACCGAGAAGTCGAAGGCGTAGGAATGAAACAGCGTCCAGACGTCGTCCGGCCCGAAGTTGAACTCGCCAGCGGTGGCCGAGAGCAGGCGCCCGACGTTGCCGTGGCTGAGCAACGCGCCTTTCGGCCGGCCCGTGGAACCGGAGGTGTAAATCACATAGGCCAGGTTGTCCGGGGACGACCGCGCTGTCAGGTTGTCGGCACTTAAGGCGTCCAGCGGCAACGACTCCAGGCTGAGCACCTGCACGCCGTCGCAGGCCGGCAACGCGTCGATCAAGTGCTGTTGCGTCAGCAACAGGGTGATGCCGCTGTCCTCGATCATGTAGCTCAAACGCTCAGCCGGGTATTGCGGATCGAGCGGCACGTAAGCGCCACCGGCCTTGAGAATCGCCAGCAAGCCGACCACCAGCGGCATCGCACGCTCGGTAGCAAGGCCGACCCGCACTTCGGGGCCGACGCCTTGCTCGCGCAGTTTTCGCGCCAGGCGGTTGGACTGGGCGTTGAGCGCGGCGTAGGTCAGGCGTTCGCCTTCGTAGACCAGTGCGACGGCGTTCGGTCGTTGCGCGGCTTGCGCTTCAAACAGCTGATGCAAGGTGGGCGACGGCGGTTGCGTTTCGAAGGACGGATTCCAGTGCTCGATCAGTGCAGCGCTCTGCGGCGCTTGCAACAGCGGCAATTCGGCAACCCGCTGCTGCGGATCGTCGACCACTGCACGCAACAGGTTCAGCCACTGCTCGGCGAAGCGCGTCATCGACGCTTCGTCGTACAGATCCGTGGCGTACGTCAGGCTGGCGTCCAGCGTGTCGCCCTGCTCCTGGGTGTCGAGCACCAGGTCGAATTGCGTGGTGTGTTGCTGCCAGTGCAGACGCTCGACCTGCAAACCGGCGACGCGGCGTTCGACACTCGCGCCCAGTTGCTGCTGGTGGTTGTAGAGCACCTGGAACAACGGGCTGTGATTGAGGCTGCGGTCCGGCTGAAGTGCCTCCACCAACTGCTCAAAGGGCACGTCCTGATTCGCTTGCGCGCCCAGTGCCGTGCGTTTCACCTGTTGCAACAAGGTGCTGAACGGCTGCTGCCCGTCGATCTCGGCGCGCAGCACCTGGGTGTTGATGAAGAAGCCGATCAGGCCTTCGGTTTCAATGCGTGAACGCCCGGCACTCGGTACGCCGACGCTGATGCCCGACTGGCCGCTCTGGCGATGCAGCAAGGTCTGGAAACTCGCCAGCAACAGCATGAACAACGTCACCTGTTGTTCCTGGGCCCGTTGACGCAAACCGGCGAGCAAGTCGCGATCGACGTTCAACACCAGACTCGCGCCACGCTCGGTACGCCGGGCCGGGCGGGTCAGTTCGCTGGGCAATTCGAGCGGCGTTTGGCTGCCGGCCAGTTGCTCGCGCCACCAGTTCAGTTGCCGCGCGCCCTCGCCGGCCTCCAGCCAGTCGCGCTGCCAACGGGCATAGTCGCTGTAGTTCACCGGCAGGCTGTTCAGGTTCGCGGCATGGCCTTCTACGGCTGCCTGATACAGCGTGCTGAACTCATCGACCATGACCTGCATCGACCAGCCATCGGCGGCGATGTGGTGCACGGTCAGCACCAGCACGTGTTCATCCGTGTTCACTTGCAGCAGCAACACCCGCCACAACGGGCCGTTGCGCAGGTCGAACGGGCGGGCGATTTCTGCGGCTACGGCCTGGTCGACCGACGCCTGATCGAGTGCGCGTTGTTCCAGTTGCAGCGCCAGATGCTCGTGCAAAATCGGACTGGCCTGCTGGCCATCCTGTTCAAACGTGGTGCGCAACGTCTGGTGGCGGGCCTGCAACTGAGCGAAGGCTTCGCGCAGTGCATCGCCATTCAGCGAGCCCTTGAGGCGCAGCGCGGCCGGGATGTTGTAGGCCGGGCTCTGGGGGTCCAGCTGCCAGAGAATCCATTGACGTTGCTGGGCGTAGGACAGCAGCGGCGGCTGATCGGCAGGGGCCGGCAGCAATTGCGGTTGGCCATTGCTGCTCGCCAGCGCCGCACGCTCGGCAAACGCCGCCAGGTTCGCCGCCGAGAACAGGCTGCTCACCGACAGTTCCAGCTGCAACTGCTGACGCACCCGCGAGATGACCTGCAGCACCAGCAACGAGTGCCCGCCCAGTTCGAAGAAGTTATCGGTGCGCCCCACCTGCTCGACCTGCAACACGTCTTGCCAGATCAGCGCCAGTTGCGTTTCCAGGCCTTGGCCCGGGGCCACGAACTCACGCTGTGCAGCGCTGGCCTCAACGCGCGGTAACGCTCGGCGATCCAGTTTGCCGTTGTTGTTGAGCGGCAATTTGGCCAGCAGGATCAGGTGACCCGGCACCATGTATTCAGGCAGCGACTGGCGCAAAACGGCCTTGAGGTGTTCAAGGTATTGCGACGGCAAATCGACCGCGTCGGCGGCCACCACATACGCCACCAGTTGCGTACCGTCCTGCGCGATGACCGCCGCTTCGTGCACGTCCTCGCGGGCTTGCAGGCAGGCTTCGATCTCGCCCATTTCGATGCGGAAACCACGGATTTTCACCTGATGGTCGATACGCCCGACGTATTCCAGATGTCCTTCAGCGTTGTAGCGTGCCAAGTCGCCGCTGCGGTACAGCCGCGCCCCCGGCTCACGGGCGAACGGGTCAGGCAGGAAACGTTCAGCGGTCAGCGCCGGGCGATCAAAGTAGCTTTGCGCGAGGCTGGCGGCTGCGCCGATGCACAGTTCGCCCACGCCGCCGGGCGGCAGCAATTGACCGGCCGGGTCCAGCACGTACAGCGAGCGGCCGGCGATGGCACGACCAATCGGAATGCCAAAGGCGTCGCTGGCGTCTTCAAGCCGGCATTCGTGAACACTGGAAACCACGGTCGCCTCGGTCGGGCCGTAGGTGTTGAGCAGTCGCACGTGGCTCAAGCCGGCCTGATGCCACAGGCGCAACCCTTCGACCGACATCGCTTCGCCGCCGACATGCACCTGACGCAAATCGCCAAGATCACGCACCACGTCGCTTGCGCATTCCCGGGCCAGCAAGTACCAATACGCGGCTGGCAGGTCGGCCACGGTCACGCGCTGTTCGACGATTTCGGCGGCGAGACGGCCGGCGTCCCACATGTCATCGCCGCGCATGATCAACGCCGCACCAACGCACAGCGCCGGGAAACATTGCTCGACGAAGCCGTCGAAGCTGAAAGTCGCAAACTGCAACACGCGGTCCGACGCCGACAGCCGCGAATAATCGGCAGCGGTCTGGCAGAACTCGCGCAGCGCGGCGTGGGCGATGGCTACGCCTTTGGGCTGACCGGTGGAGCCGGAGGTGTAGATGATGTAGGCCAGGTTTTCAGCGACCGCGTTGTTTTGCGGATTGCTGTCGGGGTAGCCGGCGCTGTCGTCGAGGGTAAGACGAAGGACGCCGGGGGCATCTTCCAGCAGACCAGCCTCAGACAGCAGCAGGTCGAGGCGGCTGTCGGCGATCATGTAGGCCAGGCGTTCAGCCGGGTATTTCGGGTCCAGCGGCACATAGGCCGCGCCGCTTTTCAGCACGGCCAGCTGGCTGACGATCAAGTGCGGGCCACGGTGCAGGGCCAGTCCGACGCGCTTGCCGGGGCCGGCACCGTTTTCAATCAGGCGATGGGCCAGGCGATTGGCCTGGGTGTTCAATTGCAAGTAGCTCAGGGACTGACCCTCGACCCGCAACGCCAGCGCGTCCGGGGTGTTGGCAGCCTGGGCGGCGATTTGTTCGTGTACCAGAAGGGTTGTGGATAACTCGACCGGCAGCGCCTGGCTGATACCGAGCAACTCGTCTTTGCCATCGACTTCGAGCAGTTCCAGCGCGCCGAGTGCCGCGTCCGGCAGCGCCACCAGTTGCGTCAGCAGGTGCTGCAGATTGGCCGACAATTGCGCGATTTGAGCCGCATTGAACCGCGCCCTGTCATAGCTGAAATCCAGGCTCAGGCTCGCGCCGAGTTCGATGCCCAGCGTCAACGGATAATGCGTGCGCTCGTGATTATGCAGGTTGCCGAACGACAGCCCGGCCGGCGCGCCTTGCTTCAGCGCTTCGGCCACCGGGAAGTTTTCGAACACCAGCAGGCTGTCGAACAACGCCGAGCCCTGCTGCCCGGCCCAGCCCTGAATGTCGTACAGCGGCACATGCTCGAACTCACGCATGGCCAGGTTCAAACCTTGCGGCTCGCTCAACCATTGGCTGACAGTGCAATCCGGTTTCATCACGCACACCAGCGGCAGCGTGTTGATGAACAAACCGAGCTGCTCTTCGATCCCCGGCAGCGGCGCCGAACGCCCGGCGACCGTGGCGCCGAACACCACGCAATCCTGGCCGGTGTAGCGATGCAGCAACAGGCTCCACGCCGCTTGCAGCACGGTATTGAGGGTGACTTTCTGCTGACGGGCGAACTCGGCCAGGCGCTGGGTGGCGCGACTGTCCAGCGCCACGCGGTATTCCGCGCTGCCCTCGTTACCTACCGGCGGACGCAGGGCTTCGGCCAACAGCGTAGGCGCTTCAAGCGGCACCAGCGCGTTTTTCCAGAACTGCTCGCCAGCGACAGCCGATTGCTGCTGCAACCAGCCCAGGTAGTCGCGGTATTGCCCGGTCGGTGCCGGCAGCGATTGCCCGACGGCATAGTGTTGAATCACTTCGGCCAGCAACTGCGCGTTGCTCCAGCCGTCCATCAGGATGTGGTGGCTGGTGTAAATCAGGTGCCAGTCCGTGGCACCCGTGCGTACCAGTTTCAAGCGAAACAGCGGCGCATTGTCCAGTTCGAAACCCAGGGCGCGCTCGGCGTCGGCCAGGGTATCGGTGTCGGCGCTTTCAAGCATTTCGAGGGGCAACGTGACCTGACGGGCAATCGCCTGGTGCGCCACGTCGAGGCCTTGCCAGTGGAAGCGGCTGCGCAGAATGTCGTGACGTGTCAGCGCGGCCTGCCACGCCTGGGCGAAGCGCTGCGGATCGAGGCCCTGGATGTCCAGGCGCAGTTGACTGATGTAGGCGCCGACCTCCGGTTCATGGAGGGTGTGGAACAACATGCCCTGTTGCATCGGCGACAGCGGGTACAGGTCTTCAAAGGTGGCGACCGACAAATCATCGAGCTGCGCCTGACTGATGCGTGCCAGTGGGAAGTCCGACGGTGTGGCGTGTGCGGTCTCCAGCACGCAGCAATGATCGATCAGCGCGTTGAGTTCCTGCGCGTAATCATCCACCAGGCGCTGGAGGGTCGCGGTGTCGAACATCTCGCGGCTGAAACCCCAGCTCAGGGACAGCTCACCGCCGTAGACCTGGCCTTCGACCGTCAGCCAGTTGCCCAGCGGTGCCGAAGGGTCCTGCGCCACGCCGTTGCCCTCGGTGGACGGCACGAACAGCGCGGCTTCGTTGAACTGACGGTCGAACTGCCCCAGGTAGTTGAAGGTGATGCGCGGTTGCGGCAAGGCCGCCAGTTCAGCGCGCATCGCCGGGGTACCGAGGTAACGCAGCGCGCCGTAGCTCAGGCCCTTGTCCGGCACGGCGCGCAGTTGTTCCTTGATGGTTTTGATCGAAGCGCCGAGATCGCTGCACGGTTGCAGATTGACCGGGAACAGGCTGGTGAACCAACCCACCGTGCGGGTCAGGTCGATGTCGTCGAACAGGTCTTCGCGGCCATGGCCTTCGAGTTGAATCAGCGCACTGCCCTGCCCGCTCCAGCGGCACACCGCTCGTGCCAGAGCGGTCAGCAGCAGATCGTTGACCTGCGTGCGATAGGCCGCCGGAGCCTGTTGCAGCAACTTGCGCGTTTGCTCGGCGTCGAGTTTAAGTTCGAGTTTTTGCTCGTAGCGATTTTCCAGCGCGCCGTTCGGGCGGTCGCACGGCAGTTCGTTGCGTGCGTCGCGCAGCTGGGTTTGCCAATGACCGAGGCTGTTTTCAAACACCGGCAGATGATCCTGCAGGTGTGCAACCCAACGCTGGTAGGTGCTGGTTTTCGCCATCGTCAGGTTGCCGCCGCGGTAGAACTGCTGGAAGTCTTCCAGCAGTACGCGCCAGGAAACACCGTCCACCGCGAGGTGATGAATCACCAGCAGCAAGCGTTGAGTGCCATCCGCCATCGCCACCAGCATCGCACGCAGCAGAGGACCGTTTTGCAGATCGAGACTGCGTTGGGCCTCGTCGCAGAGGTCGTTCATTTCTGCAACCGACTGCGCCTGACGTTGCCACAACACCGACGCCGTGGTCGGCGCGGCGTAGGCTTGCTGCCAGCCGTTTTCCGTCTGTTGGTAACGCAGGCGCAGGCTGTCGTGATGGGTCAGCAGTTTTTCCAGGGCTTGATCCAGTGCCTCGACGTTCAACGCCTCGCGCGGCACCAGCAACAGCGACTGGTTCCAATGCTGACGCTCTGGAATGGCTTGCTCGAAGAACCACTGCTGCACCGGCGCCAGGGCCACCGCGCCACTGGCCGGACCTTGGTCGATCAGGGGCTGCTCGCCGCTGCGGGCCGCCTGGGCCAGGCTGCGAATGGTCTGGTGCTGGAAAAGGTCCTTGGGGCTCAACACGATCCCGGCCTGACGCGCACGGCTGACCACTTGCATGGACACGATGGAGTCGCCGCCCAGTTCGAAGAAATTGTCTTCAAGGCCGACGTTGTCGATGGTAAGTACGTCTTGCCAGATCGCGGCCAGTGCTTTTTCAAGCGTGCTGCGCGGCGCGATGTGTTCCCGCTGTGCCTGCGAACCGTCGACGGCCGGCAGGGCCTTGCGGTCGAGTTTGCCATTGGGTGTCAGTGGCAAGTGCTCGAGGAACAACAGGAACGCCGGGACCATGTAATCCGGCAAGTGCTGCCGCAGGGCTGCTTTCAGAGTTTCCCGCAGGGTCACTTGAGCATCGGCATCGGCCAATAACGCCGGCTCGGTCGGCACGATGTAGGCGACCAGTTGCTGGCCGCTGACGCCTTCCTGCGCCAGCACCGCCAATTCGCGCACGGCTTCTTGCTGCAACAGCCGCGCTTCGATTTCACCCAGCTCGATGCGAAAGCCACGGACCTTGACCTGATGATCGATGCGTCCGACGTATTGCAGCGTGCCGTCGGCCCCGTAACGGGTCAGGTCGCCGGTGCGGTACAGGCGCTCGCCGTTGCGGGCGAACGGGTTGGGCACGTACTTTTCGGCGGTCATGCCCGGACGCGCCAGGTAGCCACGGGTGATGCCCGCGCCGCTCAGATACAGTTCGGCCGACACGCCTTGCGGCACCGGTTGCAGCTCGGCGTCCAACAAATAGCTGGCGGTGTGTTTGAGCGGTCGACCAATGTTCGCGCTACCGCCAGCGTCGCGTCGGGTCCAGGTCGAATACGTGGTGTCTTCCGACGGACCGTACAGGTCATAGACGTGCTGGATGGTCGACTGCTCGTACAGCGCGTCCACCAGGCTTTGCTTCAGCGGCTCGCCGGCCAGGTTGATGATGCGCACGCTCGGCGGGATCTGCCCGTCGCGCTGCAACGCATTGATCGCCGACGGCACGGTGTTGATCAGGCGCACCTGATCACGGGCCGGCAATTGCGGCAACTCCAGGGCATTGCGGGCGATGATCACCGACCCGCCGTTGGCCAGGGTGACGAACAGCTCCCACACCGACAGGTCGAAGCACACCGACGTCGAGGCCAATACCCCCTGGATGTCCTCGCGGCTGTAGACCGTTTTCGACCAGTCGATCAGCGCCAGCACGTTGCGATGGGCGATGGCCACGCCTTTGGGTTTGCCGGTGGAGCCGGAGGTGTAGATCACGTAGGCCAGATTATCGGGCGTGACACGGGTGACCGGAGCGCTGGCCGGGTACGCGGTCAGCAGCGGTTCGATCTCGTCCAGCAACAGCACTTGTGTGCCGGCAGATACGGTCAAGGTCGCGGCCACCGCGTGTTCGGTCAACAGCACCAGGGCGCGGCTGTCTTCGAGCATGTACGCGACGCGTTCGGCCGGGTAATCCGGATCCAGCGGCACATAGGCGCCGCCGGCCTTGAGCACTGCGAGCAACGCGACCAGCAAGTTTTCCGAACGCTGCATCGCCACGCCGACGCGGACTTCCGGGCCGACGCCCAGCTCGATCAGTTTGTGGGCCAGGCAATTGGCCTGAACGTCTAGTTCGGCGTAGGTCAGGTGCCGGGTGGCGAAGGTCACTGCCCGTGCCGTTGGGCTGGCGGCGGCTTGCTGGCTGATCAGTTCATGGATGCACAGGTCTTGCGGGAACGGGTCATCGGCGCGATTCCAGTCATGCACGATGCGCTGGTATTCCGCGTGTTCAAGCAGCGGCAAATCGCTGATGCGCTGTTGCGAATCCGCGACCATGCCTTGCAGCAGGTGCGTCCAGTGCTGGGCCATACGCGTGATGGTGTCGGCGTCGAACAGGTCATTGGCGTAGGTCAGCGCCGCGTGGAGCTTGCCGCCTTTTTCATAGGTGTCGAGAGTCAGGTCGAACTGCGTGGTGCGCCCTTCCCACTCGATCGCACCCAACGTCAGGCCGGACGCGGTGCTGATGCTGGACATGTCCGCGACCTGCGGCTGGTGGTTGTACATCACCTGGAACAGCGGCGTGTGGCTGAGGCTGCGTTCCAGCTTCAGCGCCTCGACCAGGCGCTCGAACGGCAGGTCCTGATGGGCCTGGGCGCCGAGGGCAGTTTCCTTGATTGTACGCAGCAGGTCGGCGACGCGGGTCTGGCCGTCGAGCGTGGTACGCAGCACCTGGGTGTTGACGAAGAAGCCGATCAGCCCTTCGATTTCCGCGCGGTTACGGTTGGCAATCGGCACGCCGACGCGGAGGTCGGTCTGCCCGGTGTAACGGTGCAGCAGCACATTGAACGCACCGAGCAACAGCATGAACAGGGTGATGTTGTGCTGCTGAGCGGTGGTGCGCAGTTGCTCGGCCAGTTGCCCGTCGACGGCGAATTCGTAACGGGTACCGCGATGGCTCGGCATCGCCGGGCGTGGGTGGTCGGTGGGCAACTCCAGCACCGGATGCTCGTCGCCCAGTTGTGCTTGCCAATAGTCGAGTTGACGCGCTTGCTCACCGGCCTCCAGCCAGCGCCGCTGCCACAACGCGTAGTCGCTGTACTGGATCGGCAAGGGCGCGAGGTGCGGTTGTGTGCCCGCCGCAAACGCGTCGTAGCAGCGGATGAATTCGTCGATCAGCACGTTCATCGACCAGCCATCGGAAACGATGTGGTGCAAGGTCAGCAGGAGCACGTGTTCCTGCTCGGCGAGCTTGAGCAAGGTGACGCGCAGCAATGGGCCGGTGGCTAGATCGAACGGCAACACAGATTGCTGCGCGGCGGCCTGGGCGACGGCCTGTTCGCGCTCCGCGACCGGCAATGCGCTGAAATCCACCTGCTCGATGACCAGCGGTGCGTTGGCCGGTACTTGCAGCAACGTCTCGTCGGTCTGACGCTGGAACACCGTACGCAGGGTTTCGTGACGGTCTACGAGGGTGACGAACGCTTGTTCAAGCGCCGGCAGGTTCAAGCGCCCGGTCAGGCGCACCGCGCCCGGCAAGTTGTAGGCACCGCTTTGCGGGTCCAGTTGCCAGAGAAACCACATGCGCTGCTGAGCGTACGACAGCGCCTGGCGATCCTCGGCCTCGACGCCGGCAGGAATCGGAAACCGGGCGAAATCAACGCCTTCCTTGTGCAAGGCCGCAAGGAACATCTGGCGCTTTTCCAGGGGCAACCCGATAAACCGGCGAGCAAGTTTCAAGGCGTCATCAGCATTCATTTCTAAGCATCCGGATCAGTGGCGGGAAGCACAAAGGCACGTCGTCCCTATAAAACGAATGCAGACCGGAAAAATTAGCGAATGAGAATAAGTATCAGGAAGAAGGTTGAGTGGGGAGCGGCTGGGTGATGCAAATTTGTAGGAGCGAACCCTGTGGTGAGGGGATTTATCCCCGATGGACTGCGCAGCAGTCCCATTTTTTGGGGCCGCTGCGCGACCCAACGGGGATAAATCCCCTCGCCACAAAAGCTCCTCAGGGGGTGTAAGTGATCTTGAGATTGAATCAGGCCACAACATGCCGTCGACGATGCACATCCAGCTGATCCTTGATCACTCGCAGCACCTTGGCCTCGTGCTCATGGATGAAGAAGTGCCCGCCACCCAGCATGTCCACGGAAAAGCTGCCGTGGGTTTCCTTGCTCCAGCCGATCAGCTGTTCAGTCGTGGCGCGATCAGCCTTGCCGCCGAGCACATGCACCGGGCATTTGAGCAAGGGTCGCTGGACAGGCTCGAAGCGGCCGCACAGCAGGAAGTCCGCACGCAGGACCGGCAACGTCAGGCTCATCAGCTCTTCGTTGGCCAGCACTTCCTCGCTGGTGCCGTTGAGGGTGCGCAATTGCTCGATCAGTTCGGCATCGGTCTTCGGTTCGGCGAAATCCCGGTCGTAGTCGGCGCGAAGGGTTGGCGCGGCGGTGCCCGAGGCGAACAGCGCGACCGGCTCCGGGCAGCCCAGCGACCGCAGCGCATGGGCCAGTTCACAGGCCAGCAAGGCACCAAGGCTGTGGCCGAACAGCGCGTACGGCGTCTTGAGCGTGGCTTTTATTTCCTGGGCGAGTTGCAGCGCCAGGCGCCGCATGTCGGTGTGCAATGGCTCGCCAAATCGCGCACCGCGCCCCGGCAGTTCCACCGGCCGCAACGTGAGCCACTCCGGCAGTTTGCGCCGCCAGCGGCTGTAGACCATCGCGCTCGCGCCTGAATAGGGCAGGCACAGCATTGTCAGCTGAGTCACCGGGCGTACCTCGAGAAGTTGTCTGTAAAGAGAACGAATGAGCGACGCCGGGAATTAGATCGACGATGAATTGTGGCGAGGGAGCTTGCTCCCGCTGGGCTGCGAAGCGGCCTCAAAACCAACCAACGCTGTGTGTCAGGTGGAACATGGTCGCAGGGTTTACGACGGCTGCGCCGCCGAGCGGGAGCAAGCTCCCTCGCCACAGGTTGGTGGGGTTGAAAATTACTTGAGGTGGCGGAAGCTTTGCACGGCAGACCCCAGCACCACGGCCCCCGCCGCGATCGCCACCCAAAACCCGCTGCGCGCACCGAACGCATCCACCAGCCAACCCGAACTGGCCGCGCCAATCGCCACGCCGATGCTCAGGCCGGTGACCAGCCAGGTCAGGCCTTCTGTCAACTTGGCCGGCGGTACGATGCGTTCCACCAGCGCCATCGCCACAATCAAGCTCGGGGCAAAGAACAGCCCGGCGACGAACACCGCAAGCGACAAGCCCAGAATGTCGGTCGCCCACAGCAACGGCAGCGTCGTCACCGCCGTCGCCACGCCGCCGTACAGAAACAGGCGCGGCAGCGGGGGCATACGCGGTTTGCAGTTGCGGCTGGCCGCGATAGAGCTCGGTCCAGCGCGCGCGCACCATCGCCGACATGCTCGGCATGCAGCCGGCCAGCGCAGCAAACACAAACAACGTCCAGTGCGGCGCCTGCAAGCGGGTGCAAAGCAACACCATCAACCGGCCAGCCCGTAGCCACCTTGCAGCTGCGAGAGCATGGTGATCAGGCCGATACCGGTCATGGAAATCGGCATGCGCGCGATCATGCCGGCCAGCACAAAAGCTCGGGCGCTGGGGGCGTTGAACAGTTCGCGGTAGGGGTTGGCCATGGTTCGGGGTCTCGACAAGGGTCTGCAAGTTGCCATAGGGCTGGTTACGGGGGAAAGGGGCGAATTGTTGGTCGTATGTGAAGGCCTCATCGCGAGCAGGCTCGCTCCCACAGTAGATCTACTGTGAATACATTATTCGTGTGCACTGGAGATCAAATGTGGGAGCGAGCCTGCTCGCGATGAGGCCGGCACAGTCACCACAACTCTTCCACCAAATGAACTCTCCATCACTCAAACCAGTCAGCTATTCAGGGCCTCACTTCAAGACACTATCCTTCATGCAGATGGCCACCTCGTCGGCGGCATGAGCCTCTATCCGGAGTTCCGTGGCAATGGCTGATCATCATCCCGAACGACAAAGCGCCATCGACGCCCACGGCATCATCGGCGACATGCGCAGCGCGGCGCTGGTCAACGACAAGGGCAGCGTGGATTTTTTCTGTTGGCCGGAATTCGACAGCCCGTCAATCTTCTGCTCGTTGCTGGACACTCCCGAGGCCGGTATTTTCCAATTATCACCGGACTTGCCCGACGCCCGGCGCGAACAGATTTACCTGCCCGACACCAACGTGCTGCAAACCCGCTGGTTGAGTGATCGCGCGGTGGTCGAGGTGACCGACCTCCTGCCCATCGGCGACAGCGAGGATGACTTGCCCGTGCTGATGCGCAGGGTTCGGGTGGTCAGCGGCGAGGCGACGTTTCACATGCGTTGCGCGGTGCGCCATGACTACGCTCGCGCCAACACTCGCGCGCGGATGGAGGCCAGAGACGTGGCCTTCGACGCCGATGATCAGCCGTCGCTGCGGCTCTCTTCGGATCAGGCTATGCACGTCGACGGCGCTGCAGCGGTGGCCGAATTTACGTTGAAGCAGGACCAGAGTGCGCAGTTTCTGCTTGGTGGTTTCGATGACCCGCGCTTCAAGGAAGGTGCCGCGCAATTGTGCCTGGAGCGCACGCTGAAATTCTGGCGAGACTGGAGCGCCCAGTCCACCTACCGCGGTCGCTGGCGGGAGATGGTCAACCGCTCGGCCCTCGCGTTGAAACTGCTGACTTCGCGCAAGCACGGCGCCATTCTCGCCGCCGCCACCTTCGGCCTGCCGGAAACGCCGGGGGGTGAACGCAACTGGGACTACCGCTACACCTGGATCCGCGACGCCTCGTTTACCGTTTATGCCTTCATGCGCCTGGGCTTTGTCCAGGAGGCCAACGATTACATGCGCTGGCTACGCGGGCGCGTCAGCGATTCCCATGGCCAATCGATGAAACTCAACATCCTCTATGCCATAGATGGTCGCCAGGAACTGCCGGAAACCGAACTCTCGCACCTGGCCGGGCATGGCGGCGCCACGCCGGTTCGCATCGGCAACGCTGCGTACGATCAGGTCCAGCTCGACATCTTCGGCGAGCTGATGGACGCGGTGTACCTGGTCAATAAATATGGCGACGCCATCTCACATGAAGGCTGGAAGCACGTGGTGGAAGTGGTCGATCAGGTCTGCGAAACGTGGCAGCAAGAGGATGTGGGCATTTGGGAGATGCGTGGCGAGCAGCATCATTTCCTGCACTCGCGGCTGATGTGCTGGGTGGCGCTGGACCGGGCGATCCGACTCGCCTCAAAACGCTCGCTGCCCGCCCCGTTTGCCCGTTGGGATCAGACGCGCCAGGCGATCTACGTCGACATCTGGGAAAACTTCTGGAACCAGGAACGCGGGCATTTCGTGCAGTACCGTGGCGGAACGGCGCTGGATGGCTCAATGCTGTTGATGCCGCTGGTGCGCTTTGTCAGCGCCAAGGACCCGCGCTGGCTCGCGACCCTCGAAGCCATCCAGAAAACCCTTGTGCGCGACGGCATGGTCTATCGATATCGCAACGAAGACGAAGGAATCGATGGGCTCGACGGCACCGAAGGCGCGTTTGCCGCGTGTTCGTTCTGGTACGTCGAATGCCTGGCCCGTGCCGGCCAGCTGGAAAAGGCGCATCTGGAATTTGAACAGTTGCTGCGGTACGCCAACCCGCTGGGGTTGTACGCCGAGGAGCTCGACAGCCATGCGCGGCATCTGGGCAACACGCCCCAGGCACTGACGCATCTGGCGTTGATCAGTGCGGCGTGTTTTCTGGACCGGAAGTTGAGTGGCGAGAAGAGTGTGTGGCAGCCTTGAGACCGAGTTGTCCTTTTCGCCAGCGAGCTGGCTCCCACAGTGGATCTTCAGTGTGGTCACTTTGTGTGAACACCCTGGAACCTGTGGGAGCGAGCCTGCTCGCGATGAGGGCATCAGCCAAATACAAGGCTGAATGGTTCAACTCAGAACTATCGGGCAGCCTGGGCCCGAGCCCTACAAACTCTAAACAAAACCCGATAGCCGAAGCGCAAAAAGTCATGCCAGCCCTTGAAAAATCCTTTGTTGCCAGCCGTTACATCGCCACCTACCATCCAGCGTCAACGGGTACAGCGGAGCTGTCCAACACAACCCGAATTCAAGGAACCAGAATGACCCAACGCATCCACCGCAGCATTGACACCCCACCCCGGTCAGGCCTGAACCGCGATGAACTGTGGGAAGGCCCGGACAAAGGACTGATCAAATGCTGGGAAGTCGGCCGCCAACGCGCCGCCCGTTTCCCCGACCTCGCCCGACAATGCCTTGCCGGCGAACTGCCGGTGCTGGGCTGGAAAGGTGGCATCAGCCGTAGCCTGAAGAAACTCGAAAAATATGGATCCCTCAAATACCTCGCGCAATGGCAAGGGTTACGAGGGGAAGATCTGGATGTCGATCTGGGGCACGAGCGGGCGTTGACCTGCTCCAGGACCCGGATGGTCGTGACGTTTACGCCGGATCGGGCCAAGTACTTTAATCAGATGGCGGAATTGGACGGTTAGGAAAAAGGACTGTGCGCAGTTTGAATCAGTGGTTGAGCAATCAACTCGCAGGAGAGTCGTATGAGCCATAAAGCGCTGATCCAATATGCTCGCAGCCCAATCATGAAGCTTGCCTACGAAGAACATGGCCCCGCCACCGGCGACCCCGTCATCCTGCTTCATGGCTTCCCCTACTCGCCCCGCGCATTCGATGAAGTCGCCCCGGTTCTCGCCGCCAAGGGCTACCGCGTCATCGTTCCCTACCTGCGCGGCTACGGCCCGACCCGTTTCAACAGCCCGGACACTTTACGCTCCGGCCAGCAAGCCGCCCTCGCCCAGGATTTGCTGGACCTGATGGATGCGCTGGGCATCCGTCAACCCGCGCTTTGCGGTTATGACTGGGGCGGTCGCGCCGCGTGCATCGTCGCGGCGCTGTGGCCGGAGCGCGTGCGCTGCCTCGTCACCGGCGATGGCTACAACCTGCAGAACATCCCCCGTTCTATCGAGCCGCTGGACCCGGAAACCGAGCACCGCTACTGGTATCAGTATTATTTCCACACCCCGCGCGGGGTCGAAGGCCTGACTAAAAATCGTCGCGCGTTCTGCGAATTGCTCTGGAAATTGTGGTCGCCGACCTGGTCCAAAGGCGCTGAGCTCTACCCCTTGAGCGCTCCGGTTTTCGATAATCCGGACTTTGTCGACGTGGTGATTCACTCCTACAGGCACCGGTTCATGTACACGCCGGGCGATCCAGCGCTGGAGTGGATGGAAGCGGCGCTGACCCGGCAACCGCCGATCAACGTGCCGACGATTTCCCTGTGCGGTGCTGACGATGGCGTCGGACCCGCACCTGAAGTCGACGAGGATATCGCGCATTTCACCGGCCATTACGAGCGGCGCGTGCTGGCGGGCGTGGGTCATAACATCCCCGAGGAAGCGCCCGAGGCAACCCTCAGAGCATTGCTGGATCTGCTTGAGCGCTGACCGAAAACCGCTCGCGATAAGCTTGCGGGGTCACGCCCATGGCCCGGATAAAACTGCGTCGCAACGTCTCCTCGCTGCCGAATCCGCATTGCACGGCGACCCGTTTGATCGGCACGCCGGTATCGCTGAGCAGTCGTCGCGCCGTTTCGACCCGGATCAGTTCGATCGCCCGCGCCGGGGTTTGTCCGGTGTCGGAGCGGTAGTGGCGGACAAAGCTGCGTTCGCTCATGCCGGCCTGCAAGGCGAGTGTCGGGACGCCGAGGTCCTTGGTCAGGTTTTCACTGATCCAGGCATGAAGGTCGTCGAAACGGTTGCCTACTTTCTGCAAGGACAAGGTCACGCTGAATTGTGACTGGCCGCCGGGGCGCTTGAGGAATACCACCAGCTGTTGCGCGACTTCGAGGGCCATGGTGCGGCCCAGGTCTTCTTCGACCATCGCCAGCGCCAGGTCGATACCGGCGGTGACCCCGGCAGATGTCCACACTGGCCCGTCGTTGATGAAAATCGGATTGGGCTCGACCTGCAACAAAGGGTGCTGCTGCGCCAATTGCTCGCATCGCGTCCAGTGCGTGACCACGCGCCGGCCATCAAGCCAACCGCTGGCCGCCAGCAAAAACGCGCCGGTGCACACCGATGAAACCCGTCGACAGGTCTTGGCGTGTTCCCGCACCCACGCCACCAGCGGCGCGTCTTGCGCCGCCGCGTAAACGCCCCATCCACCTGCGATCACTAAAGTGTCGCTGCCCTGCCCGGGCAATGGTTGCGCCAGCAACGCCAACCCCGCCGACGACATGACCGCCCCGCCGCTGCTGGCGATCACCGTGGGTGCATAGGGCGCCGGCAAACCCTTCTGGCGGGCGATGTCGTTGGCGGACGCGAACACCTGCAACGGCCCGGTGACGTCGAGCAATTGCACGTTGGCAAACGCGAGCACATGAATGGTTTTCGGCATCATTGGCGTAATTCGTGGGTTGATTGGCGTATACGCCAAATCCTACGAGTCTACAGTGAAGTCGTCCACCCACTTGCGGAGAAAAATGCCATGACGTTACAGATCGGTTTTCTGCTGTTCCCCCAAGTCCAGCAACTGGACCTGACCGGCCCTTACGACGTGCTGGCCTCGCTGCCGGACGTGAAAGTGCATTTGATCTGGAAGGACCTGATGCCTGTCACCGCGAGCACGGGACTGGTGCTGAAACCGACCGTCACTTTCGACGACTGTCCGGCGCTGGATGTGATCTGCATTCCTGGCGGCAGCGGCGTCGGGCCGTTGATGGAGGACGAGGAAACGCTGGCCTTCATCAAGGCGCAGGCGGCGAATGCGCGTTACGTCACCTCGGTGTGCACCGGCGCGCTGGTGCTGGGCGCTGCGGGCCTGCTGAAAGGTAAACGCGCCACCACGCACTGGGCTTATCACGAGCTGCTCGCACCGCTGGGCGCGATTCCGGTCAAGGACCGGGTGGTGCGCGACGGCAATTTGTTGACCGGTGGCGGGATCACCGCGGGGATCGATTTTGCCTTGACCCTGGCGGCGGAGCTGTTCGACAAGGACACGGCGCAGCTGGTGCAATTGCAGCTGGAATACGCCCCCGCGCCGCCGTTTGAATCCGGCAGCCCGCAGAGCGCGCCCGCTTCGGTGTTGCAGGAAGCCCATCGGCGCACTGCACCGTCGTTGCAGCAACGGACACTGATTACCGAGCGGGTGGCAGCCACACTGAACCTGTAGGAGCACAGCTTGCTCGCGAAGAACGATGACGCCGCTCCACTGACTTACCGCGGCGTCCCCTTCGCGGGCAAGCCTCGCGCCTACAAAAGGCCAGGCGAAAAAAAACCCGCCAGAGGCGGGTTTTCCCAAGACCATTGTCGACTCCCTGTCGATAGCGAATCCTTGCTGATGGTCGATCATCCGTGATCCTGAAGCACTCCCTGTGCTTCAGTTGATGGGGCTAGATTACCCATGGGATCCAATCCACAACAGACGACATAGCTACCATCGCGTGTAAGACATTCGCCATACCACCCCTTCCGAAAACCCTTAGGTGCGCCAGACAAATCGTTCGAAAGCCGCGCGTTCTTTGGCGTGCAGCCCTACTCCTCGCGTACGCGGTTTTTGGCGCTGATTTTCAGAAACTCTTCGATATTGTTCATCTGCTCATCCCAGCCGCGACTGTCCATTCGGAACGCCTTGAGCCTGCGCGATTGGGGAATGTGATCGAAACCGGATTCGGTGACCTTCAACAAGGTGCCGTTATCCATGTCTTCGAGCTCGAACTTGACCAGGGTGGTGGGTTCCTGGGAGTAGTCGACGGTGGGCTCCACCGCGTACGGGTGCCAGCGGAAGGAAAAGACCCGTTCCGGTTCGACCCGCTCCACCAGCACGTTCCACAGCAAGTGTTCATAACCGGGGTAAGTAATCTGCCCCTGGGTCCACTCGCCGGCGACAAAACGCTTGCCTTCCAGCGCCACGCCAAACCACTGCCCGAACGCCTCGGCGTTGGCCACCACACGCCAGACCAGCGAGCGCGGCGCTTTAAGCAGGATCTTCCTTTCAATGCGATCTGATGCCGGGTTCATAAGTCACCTCCTGTAATGAACAGTAGGCCTGTAAGACCACAAGACCAACCCTAAAGTTGTATCAAACGGACTTGGCAATCAACCCTGCGTGAAATATTCGGCTGCATTTTCGTCTCTATGCACCGGCCTGAAAGCAGGCTGAAGCTGCTACCGTTTGCCAATACGTCGATGATTCAGACAAGGAAGATTCATGCAGCCCTCACTGACAGAGCGTTTCCGCGGAGCCCTGCTGGGCCTGGCCTGCGGCGATGCCGTGGGTACCACCGTCGAGTTCCAGCCACGCGGCTCGTTCAAGCCGTTGAACAACATGGTGGGCGGCGGTCCCTTCGCCCTGAATCCCGGGCAATGGACCGATGACACCTCGATGGCGCTGTGCCTGGCGGAAAGTCTGCTGACCCAAAACGGCTTCGATGCGGCCGACCAGATGGGCCGCTATCTCAAATGGTGGCAACAGGGCTATCTGAGCTCAACCGGTGAATGCTTCGACATTGGCATGACGGTGAGTGACGCACTGATCCGCTATCAGGAAACGGGGGCTCCCTTCGCTGGCTCCACTGATCCGTACACGGCCGGTAATGGTTCATTGATGAGGCTGGCGCCAGTGGTGTTGTACTGTTTTCCGGATAGCGACCGGATCAGGACATTTTCCGCACAAAGTTCCCGCACGACCCACGCGGCACCAGAAGCCATCGAATGTTGCCAGTTGTTTGCCGAGCTGATCGGCAAGGCACTCAAAGGCGACCTCAAGGCGGATATGCGCAGGCTGTCAGACACAGCATTTGTGCAGCCTAAGGTTGCTGAAATTGCCCGAGGCGATTACCTCGGCAAGTCCAAAAATACTATCCGCGGTAGCGGGTACTGCGTCGAATCATTGGAAGCAGCCTTGTGGTGCTTTCATCACACTCACAGCTTCGAAGCCGCCATTCTGGAAGCCGCGAACCTGGGTGATGACGCTGACACCACCGCTGCAATTGTCGGTCAATTGGCCGGGGCTCATTACGGTGCGCAGGGCATTCCCGACGGCTGGCTGGCCAAGCTGCATTGGCGCGAATATATCGAAACCATGGCTGACGGTTTGCTGAGGGCGGCCCCCTTTGGCTCCCTTCATATCGGGCCCTCCCATTACGCGCCTTGGCTTGAATACGAAGCGATGGAAAAGCACATTGAACGGCGGGCTTAGATGACGGATAACTGCACCTCTTCTTTTCCGGTCACAACGAGAATCCCCATGAACTCACGCATTCTCCTGGCGCTGACGCCAATGTTGTTCATGACCCCAGCCCATGCCGCGGACTGCGACAACGCCACCGACCAGGCCACGATGAATCAATGCGCGGCGCAGCAGAACAAGGCGGCGGACAAGGAGTTGAATGCGCTTTATCAGCAGATCACCGCACGTTTGAAGAGCAATCCCGACAGCAAGAAGTTGCTGGTCGGTGCCCAGCGTTCGTGGGTGGCGTTTCGCGATGCCGAGTGCAAGTTCTCGAGCGCGGGAGTGGCTGGCGGGAGCGTTTATCCGCTGATCTATAGCAATTGCGTGACTGAATTGACCAAGGCGCGGGTGGAGATGTTCAAGAATTACTTGAAGTGCCAGGAGGGGGATTTGAGTTGTCCGGTGCCGGGGGTTTAAATTTTTAGTGCCTGTCAGGGCCTCATCGCGAGCAGGCTCGCTCCCACAGGGTTCAGGGGTGTTTACACGATAGTGATCACACCGAAGATCCACTGTGGGAGCGAGACCGACTTGCCCGCGAACGCGTCAGATCAGTCGCCGCTATTTACCGAACAAACACCTGCGCCGTGGTTATCGCCATATCCCCACCCGGCATCTTGATGCTGCCGATCTGCTTCAGGCTGTCAGCATCGAAAATCGCCACATCGTTGAACGTCCCGGCCAGGTAGATCTTGCTGCCGTCCTTGTTGAACGAAATGCAGTAGTACGAATGATCCAGCGTCGCAGCCTGCAGCATTTTCTTCTGCTTGATGTCGTACTTCGCCAATCGGTTGAGCACCCCGAACATCAGGTTCGGGTCTTTTGGCGAGCGCATGCCACTGAAGTAGATTTCCGTCAGGGGACCGAAGTCGGTGGTTTCGGTCTTGCCGGTTTTCAGGTCGATGCTAAACAGCCCGTAGAGGTAATCGGCGGTCAGCGGGTCCTGCTTCTTGTCCTTGAATTTCGCGGCGGTGTAGAGCAGCGAGAAGTCATGGCGATAGGTCTGCTGGTTCCACACATACAGCACATCCGGCGCGCTGTAGCCCGCCCGTTTCCAGTGACGGCTAGGAATCAGCACGTCGAATTTGCCGGTCTTCACGTCAACCTTGTAGACGTCCGCCCCCGCCACATACAGCGTGCCGTCATCGCCACTCTGCATGATGGTCAGTTGCCGTGGCGCCGGGAAACTGCGCACGGGTTTGGCGTCCATTCCGGCATCGGTCTTGTACACATCGAGCCGGGGTTGTTGCACCTCGTAGTGATCGTTGAGCATCAACGTCGGGTTGGCGATGGTGAACAGTTCCTTGCCGTCATGGCTGAGGGTGAAGGCGAACATCGACTTCGCTTTCTCTCCCGGCTTCTGAGTGATGCTGGCGTGGAACACCTGTTTGCAGCTGTCCAGCTCAACCCCGTAAACGTCCGCGTAGTGGTTATTCAGCACATACGCAGTCTTGCGATCCGGCGACAACTGCACGGTGCCGGGACCGAACGCGTCCGGCATCTTGCAGGTCTTGAACACGGTGTCCGTGGCCAGGTCGATCACGTTCAGGTTGTTCGGGTAATTGGTGGTCAACATGTACTCGTGACCGTCTTGCAGTGCGCTGTTTTCTTCGGCCAGAACAGTGAGCGAACAGGTGCTCAGGACGGCGAACGCGGCCAGGCCGCAGGCTTTGATGCTAGGCATGCTGGAATCCTTCTTCTCTGTCCGATCACTTGTCTTTCGGGAAGACAGTGCCAAGGTTGCGCCAGTTTTCGTTGGACGCCTGGGCATCCTTGTTCCAGTCCGGGTAGGTGCTCATCATGTCGGGCACCTGGGCCGGCCACCAGCAAGGGTCGGAGCAGCCGTAAAGGTCGGCCTCCATCGGTTGGCACAGCGACGACACACCGCCAAACGCGTCGATCTCCCAACCCGGGTCAGTGGTCGAGGCGCAGCCCGCGACAGAGCTCATTGCCACCACTTCTTCGATACGGTTTTCGGCCGCGGCCTCATCGAGTTTCAACGCTTTATTATTGATTGCCTTGAGATGTTTCATATCAGTGAGCCTTGCGCGGAGTGATGTAGCTGCTGATAAACGCAGGGTTGTTGGCCATGATCCGGGTGTATACCTCGATGCCGAAGTCGACCCAGTCACGCATCAGTTCGCAATAGTGATAGGTCGGGTGGGTCGGGTCGCCGTACCGGGCGTAGCTCTCGTGGTAGCAGCCGCCGGAGCACAGGTTGCGGATCTGGCAGTCCTCGCAACCGGTGTTGGTGCGGTCCAGGCGTTGCGACAGGAAGTCGTTCAGCTCGACCTGTTTGACGCCGCTGTGCACGTTGCCGAAGGTCGGCAGGCTCGAACCGGTAAAGCGGTGGCACAGGTTCAGTTCGCCCTTGTGATCCACCGCCAGCATCTTCAGGCCCGCGCCGCACGGCAGGGCTTTTTTGTGGCCTTCGTGGATGTCGGTGATCAGCTGGTGCAGGTTGGAGAAACCGATGTTGCGGTGCTCCAGCGCTGCCTCCAGATACCGCCGGCCGAGCTTCTTCATGTTGGCGAAGACTTCGATCAGCTCGTCGCTGCTCAGGTTGAAGGTGCTGATATCGCCGGACGTCACCGGAGCAAAGCCTACTTCAGCAAACCCTAGTTCATTGAACAGGTGATCCCAGATGGTTTCGACGTCGGTAACGCCGGTGGTCAGGGTCACCCGCGCGCCCACAGGACGGCTGTTGTAGCGCGACAGCAGCATTTCGGCCTTGCGGCGCACCACATCGTACGTGCCCTGCCCGCCCACGGTGATGCGGTTGCGGTCGTGCACGGTCTTCGGTCCGTCGATGCTGACGGACAGGCCGAAGCGGTGGGCGTTGAGGTAGTCCACGGTCTCTTCGGTGAGCAGCGTGGCGTTGGTGGTCATGACGAACTCGACGAACTTGCCCGCCTCACGGAAACGCTTCTCGCAATAGTCGACCATGTACTCGATGAGCTTGCGATTGCTCAGCGGTTCGCCACCAAAGAACACCACGGTGAAACGCTCTTCGTCCGGTGACTCGCGCAGCAGCATTTCCACGGAGGCGATGGCGGTTTCGACGTCCATTTTCTTGCCGGCCGATGGCTTGTCGAGGTCTTCCTTGTAGCAGTAGGTGCAGCTCAGGTTACAGCCGGTGTTGACGTTGAGCACCACGGTATTGATCGACGTGCGCTCGACCCGTTTGGTACCAATGTCCGGGGTCAGCGGCGAGCCGTCGCTGACCAGTTCCAGAGACATCAACTCACGCAGGGTCTCAGTGATTTCTTCGCCGTTGAAGCGCTCGGCCAGGCGCTGGATCAGGTCGTCCGAAGAACACCCGGGCCCGCGCAAGGTATCGATGATGGAGCCGGTCAACTCATCGCTGGCAAACAGCGAACTGCTCGGGATATGGAACAGCATGCGGTCGGCATCGACGTGCACTTCGTGCAGGTTCCGCTCAACCAGATTCAAAATAGCGCCCATTGCAACCTCCTGTGCACACCCCGTTTGACGGGGCCTGCGGTCATTCCAAAAAGTGTCTGATGCGGTGAACGGTCAGCCAACTCAAGGAATGGGTGGATTGTTCCAGCGTTGCACGGTGACGATCATGTGGCCCTCGCCGGTCAGGGATTTCCCTGCGTCGTCGACGGCGGCAATGACCTTCAGGTTGCCGGCATTGTTGGTGGACATTTTGCGTTGCGGGTTCGGCCCGGCATCGCCAGGAGTGAACACGCCTCTGTCAGCCTGCATGGTGCCGGCGAACTTGACGTCTTCGTCTTCCTTGGCGCGGTCGTCGAAGGCCTCGACCTTCCATTGCGCCGGGAACACGCCGATGCGATATGGCTTGCCGTCCGCGCCCTTGCCCCAGGCTTCAGCATCGAAACGGCCCTGGACCTTGGGCGTCGAACCGCCACCCTCGCCGATTCGTGCCACCGAGAATTCGGGCACGACTTTGACCTGGGCGATGCTGTTGTAGACGGACAGGGTCGGGCCTTTCAGCGCGCCGACGGTCACCGCGCGCAGACCTGGCTGGGCATTGGCAGCGGCCTTGAGCTTGACCTTGATCCGCTCCGGGCTCTGCTCGATCACTTCCACCACGTCGACGCCTTTGCCGAAGTTCGGCTTGCCCGTGAGACCGCTGCCGACCAGGGTGACTTCGGTTTCGCTACCGGCTTTGAGATAACCCGGCTGCACCGCCAGCAAACGGCTTGAGCCCTGCTTGGCGGCTACGAAGTCCAGCCCGCGCTCATCGTGTTCGGCCTCAAACATCCGGCCTTGCATCGCACTGCCTTGGGCGGCGAACACCTGACGCAGGGTGACGCCGTCGATGGTCACGTTGCCGCGCCATTCGTAGCCGGTGTACAGGATTGCGCTGCCATCGCCGTTGAATGGCGTGCCATCGGCATATTGGCCCTTGATGCTGACCTTGAACGTGTCGCTGCCATCGGCCGTCACGCTCATCACCCCGGCCAGTTCACCTTTGCCCGGCAGATGGCCACTGAAGCTCCAGTCACCGACGAACGCCTCGGCTTTCGGCGCTGCGCTCAGCCATTTTTTCCAGGCCGGGTTGTCCAGCGGATAGCGCTTGGCCAACAGCGGCACCATCTCCTTACGGGCAATGTCGAACCAGTCGCGGTCACGAGCCAGGGCCTGGTATTCCAGCGACGGCCACTGGCCGAGGTGGAAGTTCACCAGGCGTTCCCACTCCTGGGCCGGACGCCGTTGCAGGGCGATCCGCGCGCCGGAGTGGCAGCGGCCGCACATCTGGCTGGTCTGGTCGTCGAACTTCTCGACCGTGTTGAGCCGTCGCTCCAGCGCATACCGCACGCCATCGGTTTCGCTCGGTGCCAGCCCCTGCGTGTCGGCGAGGTATTTGACCAGGGTGCGGCGGTCATCATCGCTGATCTGCAAGCCATGCATGGTCTGCATGCGCGCAATGCTCATCAACCAGCCTTCCGGCGTTTTGCGCTGGTGGCTGATGCGGCTCAGGGCGTTATCGGCTTCAGGGGTGTGACAGCCCTGACAGGTTTCCTTGAGGATGGTCTGGGCGTCGCGGGCTGCCAGGCTGTCAGGCGAATGCAGCGCCACACACGCGGCCACGGCCAGCAGACTGACACTCAGGCCTGATCGGAGTTTTCTCTTCATCAACGTCGAACCTCGCACGGTGCTTTCTTATTTTTGTGGCTTATCGTTTTTATGGTTTCTGCCGTCGGCGGCGAACCGCTGACAGAGGCAAGAGAAACGTCTGCGATGAGCAATACACGGAGCGTGCCAGCTTGCCGATTAGCTTTTTAATCAAGCGGTTGCGTGAAGTTGCCTGCGTTTTTCCCTGCTTGCGCGATAACGTCTGCGTCTAATATCGCGACAGGTGTTGCAGTCTGAGACAAGCATAGATGGCGTTGCCGGAACAGCTCATCGCCCGACGATTGACGGCTGTCCCGTGCGGGGGCGAAATAGTTGTTCACCAATTGCCAGGGGGATATCGCAATGGCAAGCATCACTGTCCTGGCGGGGGACTTTCTGCAGGGTGACGGGGAATACAGAGACGGCGTTTTCACGTTGAGAACGTCGCTTCACCCGTGGCCCGGCATCACCCTGCCACTCTCCACGTTCAAAAGCGTGGAAGTCGCCAACCAAGACTCCATCAGCAACATCAAGGACGCCATCGGTTTCGGCGTCGCCGGCGCCATGCTCCTCGGTCCCATCGGCGCGATTGCCGGTTTCATGCTGGCCGGCAAAGAAACCGAAGTGACCTTTCTCGCCACGCTAAAGGACGACAGGAAATTGCTGGCTGCCGTGGATGGCAACACGTTCGACGAGATTTGCCGGAAAATCGCGGCCTGATTACTTAACGCGAGCCGCACCGGTTCAACGGTGCGGCTTGAGGCCGGTTCAAATGGAAAAGGTCGGATGAATGCTTTTGTGCGCCGCGATTTCCTGGCGCATGTCCGCCACCAGCGTGGCGATGGCATGAGGGCTGTCCAGCGTCCACACGGGGACGTGAGTGGCAATCAGGTCCACCTTGCCCGTCATGCAGTCACAGACCCGGATCGTCAGGGACTGGTCCGCTTCCATGTTGCAGGTGCAGACGGCGGGTAGAAAACTGTGTTCGATGATGCTTTGAATTTCCAGGGTTGAAAGGAACATCGCAACCTCCCTTACGCCAGATGTGTAAAGGGGAAATGCTCCGTCATTTCACCCACCGAGCCAGAAAATTCTAGCCCTCTATAGTGGGTGCCTCAAGGTCGCGACCCGGTTGCTCGTCGTCTCGCCGGCACTCCCCACGCTCAAGCTTCACAGCTGCCAGCCGATAACGTGCCGATACCAAACGTTAAGGGAATGACGACATGGCAATTTCATTGAATAGCGCTTTTATCCAGCCTTCAGCCGCTCAGCTCAGCCAAAGCAGCCAGCCATTGGCCGCGAAAACGCTCACTGAAGACCAGCAGAAAACCGCGACGGATCTCAATCCTGCGGCGATCTACCATCCCGGCGATGACACACAAACCGTGAGCCCGACGACGCAAACGATCGAAACCTGGGTCGGACGCCCGCAGTCGCCTGACTTCCTGCAAGTCGCGGAGCGCCACAAGAACGCCCATGAATCACTGAAGGGCGCGTTCGAAGCCTTCCAGTCAGCGTTGACCCACACCTATCCCGATCTCGCCGACAAAAAGTTCGGCTTCACCGTTGAAGCCGATGGAAGCCTCAAGGCCCTCGACAGTTCAGGCCAGCTCAGCGCGTCCGATATGGATCAACTGAACACGTTGCTGAACGCCTCCAGCTCGTTGAAAACAGCCGCGAGCAGCTACCGCGATGCTTCTGTGGATCTGGTGGCCGCCGACTCCGTGTGGGGAGGCAGCTACCTGGGCGGGTACAACCTGAACAAGGACAATTTTGCCAGCACCATTGATCTCGCCGCCCTGTTCGTCAAGAAAGGCCCGGTGCCGACCGCTGAGTCCCTGAACGGCCTGTTTTCCCATCAATTGTGGAGCAAAGGCGAGGTCATGACGCGAGAGTCGGAAGCGCAGATGCTGGCCGGACGTGCCAACAAGGTCGACGTAAAGATTTGATTCCGACAGGAGGTGGTTTTTGCCCGGGGCTTAGACATCGCTCCGGGTAAAAACCCGTCTCTTGAATCTCAGCAGTCGTCGCGATTTGCGACAGAGAAACAGAACCCACCGGCCCCGAATTCGATCCGGCGCCCGCCGTTAAAGGGCTGTACGGCCCTTGCGGCCAGTTGGCACAGCCATTGCGAAAGCCTCGTTCTCACGAACAACAAGAGGTCTCGCCATGCCCCTCCCTTATCTGCTTCCCGCCACCTCGGCATTCATCCAGCGCGCCCCGCGCATGCTGATCGGCGCCGAATGGGTCGAGGCCGCTGACGGCCAGACCATGCCGCTGCACAACCCGGCCACCGGCGAAGTGCTGTGCGTGGTGCCACGGGCCACTCCTGACGATGTCGACCGCGCGGTACTCGCCGCCCGTCAGGCATTCGATGATTCCGCCTGGACCCGCACCCGCCCACGGGAGCGCCAGAATCTGTTGTGGAAACTCGCCGACCTGATGGAGCGCGACGCTGAACTGCTGGCGCAGCTGGAATGCCTGAACAATGGTAAAAGCGCGGCGGTGGCCCAGGTCATGGACGTGCAACTGTCCATCGATTTCCTGCGCTACATGGCGGGCTGGGCGACCAAGATCGAAGGTTCCAGCGTGGAAGTCTCGTTGCCGCTGATGCCCAACGATCAATTCCACAGTTTCATCCGCCGCGAAGCGGTGGGCGTGGTAGGCGCCATCGTCGCCTGGAACTTCCCGTTGCTGCTGGCCTGCTGGAAGCTTGGGCCCGCACTGGCCACCGGTTGCACCGTGGTGCTCAAACCTGCCGACGAAACCCCGCTGACTGCGCTCAAACTAGCCGAGCTGGTGCTTGAGGCGGGCTACCCCGAAGGTGTGTTCAACGTGGTCACCGGCACCGGCATCACTGCCGGTTCGGCCCTGACCCACAACCCGCTGGTGGACAAGCTGACCTTCACCGGCTCCACCGCCGTCGGCAAGCAGATCGGCAAGATCGCCATGGACTCCATGACCCGCGTCACCCTGGAACTGGGGGGCAAGTCGCCGACCATCGTCATGGCCGATGCCGACCTGAAGACGGCCGCCGCCGGTGCCGCCAGCGCGATTTTCTTCAACCAGGGCCAGGTGTGCTGCGCCGGCTCGCGGCTGTATGTGCAGCGCAAACATTTCGACAATGTGGTGGCGGACATCGCCGACATCGCGAACGCCATGAAGCTCGGTAACGGCCTGGACCCGAGTGTCGAGATGGGGCCGCTGATCTCCGCGCGCCAGCAGGAACGGGTGTACGGGTACATCGAAAAAGGCCGGGAAAGTGGTGCGACCATCGCCTGCGGCGGCGAGCAGTTCGGGCCGGGGTTCTTCGTCAAGCCGACGGTGATCGTCGATGTCGATCAGAAGCACTCGCTGGTGCAGGAGGAAATCTTCGGCCCGGTGCTGGTGGCGATCCCGTTCGATGACGAGGCCGATGCGCTGCGCATGGCGAATGACAGCCCGTACGGGCTCGGGGCGAGCATCTGGTCGAATGACCTGGCGGCGGTGCACCGGATGATTCCGCGGATCAAATCCGGTTCGGTGTGGGTCAACTGCCACAGCGCACTGGACCCGGCGCTGCCGTTTGGCGGATACAAAATGTCGGGGGTCGGGAGGGAGATGGGGTATGCGGCGATCGAGCATTACACCGAGTTGAAGTCGGTGTTGATCAAGCTTTGATTGGTAGGTTTTTTTAGATCGCCATCGCGAGCAGACTCGCTCCCACTTTGGAATGCATTCCCCTGTGGGAGCGAGCCTGCTCGCGATGAGGCCAGTTCG
>NZ_RWIN01000020.1 GCF_009761815.1 Pseudomonas sp. PB120 | reverse complement strand
TCAACCACTTGCGCTTTCGATCTCTCGTCAGCGGGAGGCGAATTCTACAGCGTTACACGCTGCTGTCAACACCTCTTTTTCAACTCCCTTTCGGCTTCGATGACCTGAAGCAACCCGCTGTCGAAACCTGCGTAACTCGTTGTTTACCAAGGAGTTTTCCGTTTCGACTGCGCCGGAAGTGGGGCGAATTATAGACATCTGAAATCTGCCGTCAAGCGCTGATTTTACTTTTCGATCAATAACTTGCAAGAAGCCCGAAACAGGCCCGTTTTCTACTTATATAGAGGCGTGAAACACGCCCGCTATATAGAAGGAACCCCTCAGAGCACCCCTGCGCTCTTGAAAGCAGCCACTGCACTCGCATCCAGCCCCAACACCCGCTGCAAGACCTCAAGCGTATGCTCACCCAGTAATGGCGGAGCATTACGGTATTCAACCGGCGTCTCGGACAGTCGAATCGGGCTCGCCACCTGCGGGACCATCCCGGCCAGCACATGAGGGAGCTCGATCGCCAACCCGCGCGCCTTGACCTGAGGATCCTCAAACATCTGCGCCAGATCATTAATAGGTCCACACGGTACGCCAGCCTGCTCCAACTGCAGCACCCACTCCGCAGTCGTCTTGAACACGGTTGCCTGGCGGATCAGTGGAATCAGAAGCGCCCGATTGGCAACCCGCAACTTGTTGGTGGCAAAACGCGGATCATCTGCCCACTGAGGCTGACCCGCCACTTCAGCAAACTTGCGGAACTGCCCGTCATTCCCCACGGTAAGGATGAAATCGCCATCCGCTGTAGGAAAGTCCTGATAAGGCACGATGTTCGGATGAGCATTGCCCAAGCGCTTCGGAGCGACGCCTGTCGTCAGGTAGTTCATCGCCTGGTTGGCCAGGCATGCCACCTGAACATCCAGGAGCGCCATGTCGATATGCTGACCGCCCCCCTCATGATCCCGGTGCGCAAGCGCTGCAAGGATCGCCACCGTCGAGTAGAGTCCGGTCAAGATGTCCGTCAGCGCCACACCGACCTTCACCGGCCCAGCCCCCTCATCCCCCTCAGGCCGACCGGTCAGGCTCATCAGCCCGCCCAACCCCTGGATCATGAAGTCATAACCCGCACGCTTGGCGTACGGCCCTGTCTGACCAAACCCGGTAATCGAGCAATAGATGAGATTCGGATTGATCGCCTTGAGCGTTTCGTAATCCAGCCCATAAGCCGCCAGACCACCGACCTTGAAGTTCTCGATCAGGATGTCTGACTTGGACGCCAGATCACGGACCAGCTTCTGCCCTTCCGGGCGCGTGAAGTCGATGGTGACCGATTGCTTGTTGCGATTGGCCGACAAGTAATAGGCGGCCTCGCTGGTGTTCTCGCCATAGGCGTCTTTAAGAAAGGGAGGGCCCCAGGCGCGCGTGTCATCGCCATTGCCCGGGCGCTCGACCTTGATGACATCGACACCAAGGTCCGCCAGGATCTGCCCGGCCCATGGCCCGGCCAGCACCCGCGATAAATCCAGTACCCGTAGATGCGAAAGCGCGCCCATGGCCGTTCTCCTATTAATAGAACGCCTGGATGCCAGTCTGCGCGCGACCGAGGATCAGCGCGTGGACGTCATGCGTACCCTCATAGGTATTCACCACTTCCAGATTGACCAGGTGGCGAGCCACGCCGAATTCATCGGAGATACCGTTGCCACCCAGCATGTCGCGCGCCATCCGTGCGATGTCCAGAGACTTGCCGCAGGAGTTGCGCTTCATCATCGAAGTGATCTCGACCGCCGCAGTCCCTTCATCTTTCATACGGCCCAAACGCAGGCAACCTTGCAGCGCCATGGTGATTTCGGTCTGCATGTCGGCCAGTTTCTTCTGGATCAACTGGGTAGCCGCCAAAGGACGACCGAATTGCTGACGATCCAGGGTGTACTGGCGAGCGGTGTGCCAGCAGAACTCAGCCGCACCCAGCGCGCCCCAGGAGATGCCATAACGGGCCGAGTTGAGGCACGTGAACGGACCTTTCAAGCCACGGACGTCCGGGAAAATGTTCTCTTCAGGCACAAACACGTTGTCCATGACGATTTCGCCAGTGATCGATGCACGAAGGCCGACCTTGCCGTGAATCGCCGGAGCGCTCAGGCCTTTCCAGCCCTTCTCCAGCACGAAGCCACGGATGTCGCCCGCATCGTCTTTACCCCAAACCACAAACACATCGGCGATCGGGCTGTTGGTGATCCACATCTTGCTGCCGGTCAGGCTGTAACCGCCTTCCACTTTGCGTGCACGGGTAATCATCGCGCCCGGGTCGGAACCGTGGTTAGGCTCAGTCAGACCGAAGCAGCCGATCCACTCCCCGGAAGCCAGTTTCGGCAGGTATTTCTGTTTCTGAGCTTCGGTGCCGAACTCATTGATTGGCACCATCACCAGCGAGGACTGCACACTCATCATCGAGCGATAGCCGGAGTCGACGCGCTCGACTTCACGAGCGATCAGACCGTAGCTCACGTAATTCAAGCCGCTGCCACCGTACTGCTCAGGAATCGTCGCGCCCAACAGGCCGACTTCACCCATCTCGCGGAAAATCGCCGGGTCGGTCTTTTCATGGCGGAAAGCTTCAAGAACGCGCGGTGCGAGCTTCTGCTGAGCGAATTGCGCAGCAGTGTCGCGGATCATGCGCTCTTCTTCGGTGAGCTGTTGATCCAGCAGCAGGGGATCGATCCAGTTGAAGCTAGCTTTACCGCCCATGAGTGTGTCCTCTCGAATCGGGTCAAATAACGTGGACTGATCCTAGGCCGGGTTCGGCGTCACGGCAAACGAGGATTTCGCATACTGTTGTGCTAATTTCTCACTCCGAAACATCGTGAAATGCCGTTTATGCGATGTATTAGTGAGGTTGACGTACATGCGCAGGAAAATACCCAGCACCACCGCCCTGATCAGCTTTGAAGCCGCCGCGCGCCACGAGAGCTTTACCAAGGCCGCCCAGGAGCTTTCGCTGACCCAAGGTGCAATTTGCCGGCAAATCGCCAGCCTTGAAGAATTCCTCAGCGTGGAACTGTTCCGACGCTCGCGACGGGGCGTTAAGCTGACGGAAGCCGGGCTTTCCTACAGCCGGCGGGTCGCCACCCAACTCGACGCCGTCGAACGGGACACCTTGTCCGTGATGGGCCAACAGGGCGCCAACGTGATCGAATTGGCGGTCGTGCCGACTTTCGGCACTCAATGGCTGTTGCCACGGCTCAAGGACTTCCAGAAAAAACACCCGGAGGTGACGGTCAACCTCACAAACCGCACGCGACCTTTTCTGTTTGCCGATACCGATTTCGACGCCGCCATCTACTTCGGCGACGCGGATTGGTCGGGTACCGAATCCCACAGGCTGATGGGTGAAAATCCGATGCCGGTGTGCAGCCCCAACGTGCTTGGGAATAAGACACACCTCAGCGCCAGTGAAATCGCTGAGCTCCCGCTGCTTCAACAAACCACGCGCCCCTACGCCTGGCGTCAATGGTTCAACGCTCAACTCCTGAACATCCCCCGCGACATGACAGGGCCGCGCTACGAGCTATTCTCAATGCTGTCCCAAGCCGCGATGCACGACATGGGGATCGCGTTGATTCCGCCGTTTCTGATTCAACGGGAACTGGCGGAGAAGCGCCTGGTGATCGCCAACCCCCAGGCACTCTCCAGCATCAAGGCGTATTACCTGATGATTCCCGAGAGAAAGGTCGAATCAGCCTCATTGAAGGCATTTCGGGACTGGCTGATCCATCAGGCACACAGCTACAACCCAGAAGGTTAAAGGGTTCAGCTTTTAATTGACTTCGTAGTCAGAAAAATAAAAGCCCTACAGATATAACTATATGTCGCATATTCGCAGACTGTATCAAGACGGTGCACAAACTTCCCAGAAGCGCCTGAAGACGTGGCTTTGAGCCTCTAATTCAGCGAAATGACGCTTCATTCACGGTAACGATTTGTAATTTATGAAAATCAGGAAAAAACCCCTACACACCCCGTACTGAAAGGGCTTGAGCCGAATACTTGCGACATTCGGTCACGGGGTGACTTGTAGTTAATTTTCCGTCACCCGTCATAATCCCTTGAAGGGCGTAAAGTTCGCCTGCAAAATGCCGCGCCCCGCCTTGATTTGGTGGGATCGTGCTGATCGGCCGCCCCAGCCGCACCATCCGTAGTGCCTGGGTTTACTCAATAAGATCACGCAGGAGATTTGACGTGCACATTGGTGTTCCTCTCGAAACCCAGACGGGTGAAACACGGGTTGCTGCAACCCCGGAAACCATCAAGAAGCTGATCGGCCAGGGTCATAAGGTCACTGTGCAAAGCGGCGCCGGCATCAATGCCAGTGTTGTCGACAGTGCCTATGAAGCGGCAGGCGCAACGATTGGCAGCGCCAACGATGCGTTTGGTGCCGAGCTGATTCTCAAGGTGGTCGCCCCCAGCGACAGCGAGCTGGCGCTGATAAAGAGCGGCACCGTTGTGGTGGGCATGCTCAACCCGTTCAGCAATGAAACCATCGCCAAGCTGGCCGAATGCGGCATTACCGCCTTCGCGCTGGAAGCGGCACCTCGTACCTCCCGCGCCCAGAGCCTGGATGTGCTGTCGTCCCAGGCGAACATTGCGGGCTATAAAGCCGTGTTGCTGGCCGCTCACCACTATCCGCGCTTCATGCCGATGCTGATGACAGCCGCGGGCACCGTGAAAGCGGCGCGCGTGCTGATTCTGGGCGCCGGTGTGGCTGGCTTGCAGGCGATTGCCACGGCAAAACGCCTGGGTGCAGTGATCGAAGCGTCTGACGTACGTCCTGCGGTAAAAGAGCAGATCGAATCCCTCGGCGCCAAGTTCGTCGACGTGCCTTACGAGACCGATGAAGAGCGTGAATGCGCCGTCGGTGTCGGCGGTTACGCACGCCCGATGCCGGCCAGCTGGATGCAGCGTCAGGCACTGGCTGTGCACGAGCGCGCCAAGCAGGCTGACATTGTCATCACCACCGCACTGATCCCGGGTCGCAAGGCGCCGACGCTGCTGAGCGCCGAAACCGTGGCGCAAATGAAGCCTGGCTCGGTGGTCATCGACCTCGCGGCAGCCCAAGGCGGCAACTGCCCGCTGACCGTGGCGGATCAGGTGGTGGTCGAGAATGGCGTGACCATTTGCGGCCCGACCAACCTGGCCGGCGCAGTCGCGGCGGACGCTTCGGCGCTGTACGCCCGCAACCTGCTGGACTTCATGAAACTGTTGTTCGATAAAGAAGGACAACTGGTGATCAACCTTGAAGACGATATCGTCGCTGCGTGCCTGATGTGCCGCGACGGCCAGATCGTGCGCAAGAACGGCTGAGGATAAAAACAATGGAAGACATGCTGATCTCTCACGGTATCTACAACCTGATCATCTTCGTGCTGGCCATCTATGTTGGCTACCACGTGGTCTGGAACGTGACTCCTGCACTGCACACCCCATTGATGGCGGTCACTAACGCCATCTCGGCCATCGTGATCGTCGGTGCCATGCTCGCCGCCGCCCTCACCGTGACCCCGCTGGGCAAAACCATGGGCACCCTGGCCGTGGCACTGGCCGCGGTCAACGTGTTCGGTGGCTTCCTGGTAACCCGCCGCATGCTGGAAATGTTCAAGAAGAAAGCGGCGAAAGCTCCGGCAGCCAAGGCCGAAGCAGTCAAGGCTGAGGTGCAGCAAGCATGAGCATGAACCTGGTTACGTCCCTGTATTTGATCGCCTCGGTCTGCTTCATCCAGGCGCTCAAGGGTCTCTCGCACCCCACTACATCGCGTCGCGGCAACCTGTTCGGCATGCTCGGCATGGGCCTGGCGATCCTCACCACGGTCGGCCTGATCTACAAACTCGGTGCCGAGCTGGCCCATGACGGCATCGTCTACGTGATCGTCGGCCTGTTGATCGGCGGCACTGTCGGCTCGATCATGGCCAAACGCGTTGAAATGACCAAAATGCCGGAGCTGGTCGCTTTCATGCACAGCATGATCGGCCTGGCAGCCGTGTTCATCGCCGTGGCTGCCGTGGTCGAGCCGCAGTCGCTGGGCATCGTCCAGCAACTCGGTGACGCGATCCCGGCCGGTAACCGCCTGGAGCTGTTCCTCGGTGCCGCCATTGGTGCAATCACCTTCTCCGGATCGGTGATCGCGTTCGGCAAGCTCTCGGGCAAGTACAAGTTCCGCCTGTTCCAGGGTGCGCCGGTACAGTTCACGGGCCAGCACAAGCTGAACCTGCTGATTGGCCTCGCCACGCTGGCATTGGGCGTGACGTTCATGCTCACCGGCGACTACACCGCTTTCACCGTAATGCTGGCCCTGGCTTTCGTGCTCGGCGTGCTGATCATCATCCCGATTGGCGGCGCCGACATGCCGGTCGTGGTATCGATGCTCAACAGCTATTCCGGCTGGGCAGCTGCGGGTATCGGCTTTTCGCTGAACAACTCGATGCTGATCATTGCGGGCTCGCTGGTCGGCTCGTCCGGTGCGATCCTCTCGTACATCATGTGCAAGGCGATGAACCGCTCCTTCTTTAATGTGCTGCTCGGTGGTTTCGGCAACACAGTCGATGCCGGTCCTGCTGGCGCCAAGGAAGCCCGCCCGGTGAAATCCGGTTCGGCTGACGACGCGACCTTCCTGCTGACCAACGCCGACACCGTGATCATCGTTCCGGGCTACGGCCTGGCAGTAGCACGGGCGCAGCACGCGCTGAAGGAGTTGACCGAGAAGCTGACCCACCGTGGCGTGACCGTGAAGTACGCGATCCACCCGGTCGCCGGTCGTATGCCTGGCCACATGAACGTCTTGCTGGCCGAGGCCGAAGTGCCTTATGACCAGGTGTTCGAGATGGAAGACATCAACTCCGAGTTCGGCCAGGCCGATGTGGTGTTGGTGCTCGGCGCGAACGACGTGGTCAACCCGGCCGCGAAGAACGATCCGAAATCGCCGATTGCCGGCATGCCGATTCTCGAGGCCTTCAAAGCCAAGACCATCATCGTCAACAAGCGCTCGATGGCCAGCGGCTATGCCGGTCTGGACAACGAACTGTTCTACCTCGACAAAACCATGATGGTTTTTGGCGATGCCAAGAAAGTCATCGAAGACATGGTTAAAGCTGTCGAGTAATTGACCTCGGTTACCTGAACGCCCCGACTCGTCGGGGCGTTTTTGTTTGCGTCTGTTACGGATCCGGTAAAGGTGTTTTGTCCGAAAACCCCTGAATAGAGGGCTCTAATGCGACCTTGGTAGCGGGACGGGCACCCGGCAAATTCACTAGACTGCGAACCTTGCTTTCGTTACCCGAGATAACAATCCATGTACCGTGATCGTATTCGCTTGCCTTCGTTGTTGGATAAGGTGATGAGCGCCGCTGACGCTGCCGCTCTGATTGAGGACGGCATGACCGTCGGCATGAGTGGTTTCACTCGCGCCGGCGAAGCCAAAGCCGTGCCTCATGCATTGGCCGAGCGCGCCAAGATCACCCCGCTGAAAATCACGTTGATGACCGGCGCGAGCCTGGGCAACGACCTCGATAAGCAGCTCACCGAAGCCGGCGTTCTTTCCCGACGCATGCCCTTCCAGGTCGACAGCACCTTGCGCAAGGCGATCAACGCCGGCGAAGTGATGTTCATCGACCAGCACCTCTCGGAAACCGTAGAGCAACTGCGCAATCAGCAGCTCAAACTGCCGGACATCGCGGTCATTGAGGCGGTGGCCATTACCGAGCAAGGCCATATCGTGCCCACCACGTCGGTGGGCAACTCGGCCAGCTTCGCGATTTTCGCCAAACACGTGATCGTCGAGATCAACCTGGCGCATAACGCAAACCTCGAAGGTCTGCACGACATCTATATCCCGACCTATCGCCCAACGCGCACGCCCATCCCTCTGGTGAAAGTCGACGATCGCATTGGCAGCACCGCCATTCCGATTCCGCCGGAAAAAATCGTCGCGATCGTGATCACCAACCAGCCCGACTCGCCATCGACCGTGCTGCCGCCGGACGTTGACACTCAGGCCATCGCCGATCACTTGATCGACTTCTTCAAGCAGGAAGTGGCTGCCGGGCGCATGACCAACAAGCTGGGTCCGTTGCAGGCCGGTATCGGCACCATCGCTAACTCGGTCATGTGCGGCCTGATCGATTCGCCGTTCGAAGACCTGACGATGTACTCCGAGGTGCTTCAGGATTCGACCTTCGACCTGATTGACGCCGGCAAGCTGAGCTTTGCGTCGGGCAGCTCGATTACCCTGTCGGCCCGGCGCAACACCGACGTTTTCGGCAATCTGGAGCGCTACAAAGACAAGCTGATCCTGCGCCCACAGGAAATTTCCAACCACCCGGAAGTGGTACGCCGGCTCGGCATCATCGGCATCAATACGGCGCTGGAGTTCGATCTGTACGGCAACGTCAACTCCACCCACGTGTGCGGCACGCGGATGATGAATGGCATCGGTGGCTCGGGCGACTTTGCGCGCAATGCGCATCTGGCTATTTTCGTCACCAAATCGATCGCCAAGGGCGGCGCGATCTCCAGCGTAGTGCCGATGGTCAGCCACGTTGACCACACGGAACATGACGTCGACATCCTCGTCACCGAAATAGGCCTGGCGGACTTGCGCGGCCTGGCCCCCCGGGAACGCGCTCGGGTGATCATCGACAATTGTGTGCACCCGGACTATCGCCAGGCCCTGAATGATTACTTCACAGCCGCATGTGCGGTGGGCGGTCACACGCCTCACATCCTTCGTGATGCCCTGAGCTGGCACATCAACCTGGAAGAAAAGGGCCGGATGTTACTGGGGTAATTGGTACAGATATCAGCTGGTGCAAACACAGTTTCGCCAGCTGACGATTGTTTTTGGATTTTCTGTTTAAAACTGTACTGCTGTACCGGTCATTTCCTACCGAATCTGCCTACTCCCTTTTACCAAATCCGCCAAAATGCACCATTAAGGTGCCGACAAGTACAGTTGCCTCAATTTAGACCAGTACACCCCCTTCAAACAGTTAACTGAGCTCTCACAATACAGATGAACTGTATCTACAGAGACTAGGCAAACGAGAGGATCATGGGCACCAGTTAAACCACTACCTAATCCCGCCACAAGCGGAAGGATGAAAACCATGGAACGTACACTCAGTTCCGAACTGTTCTTCGAAGACACCGCTGCAAAATCCCAGGCTTCCATGCCTCTTCGCGTTATCGCCAACCTGATGTTGTGGCAGCGCCGCATGTCCAGCCGCCACCAATTGGCCCGCTTGGATTCGCGTCTGCTGGCTGACGCCGGGATTAGCGAAGCACAACGCTACGAAGAGCTGAGCAAGCCGTTCTGGCGCTAACTTAGCGTCGCTGGCTCTGACCTGCAGGTCCACCGCCAGCAACCCGAATTGGACAAACAAGACCCGTCGTGGGAAACCACGGCGGGTTTTGTCGTTTTGGCCGCTGGAAACGCCAATACAATTGGATAGACGAGCAACAAGTACAGTTTTATATAAACCAAAACTGAACCAGTACAATTTTCTGTTGGTGTGTCTGTTGCGGGCATTCGGCCAAGGTCACCATGAATCACCGACCGCTCTGCCAAAGGACTGCACCATGAATCACGTAATACAGGACGTATCCATTCCCTCCCCAAAGACAAAATCCCGTTTGCGCTGGCTTCACGCCGTATTGAAGGCGCTCGCCCACAGCCTGGAAACAGCCAGGACCCGACGATTGCTGGGGCAGCTCAATGAGCGAGAGCTTTCGGATTTGGGCATTAGCCATGCGGATCGAGCCAACGAATTGGATAAACCCTTCTGGCGCTAACGCGCTACTGGTACAGACGGGACTGTTCGAATCGCTGCCCGCAGGCCTAATATCGAACCGGAACGTGGCGAACCCTGCGCTATAGGCGTCTGATCCAATAGTTACCGCGCCACCTCTCACTCGGCTTATCAAAAGGAGTTACACCATGTCCCGTCTTCGTCTGCTCAGCGCTGCAGCCCTGCTTGCCGTGGCTGCCAATTCCCACGCCACCAGCTTTATCGTGACCACCGACGCGGTCGTTGGCGCCCTCAAATCCAGTTCCGACGCAACGTCCGATGTCACGTCCTCCTTTCATGACGACAAGATTGTTCTTGCCGCTCGTGATGACGCGGCCAGTTTCGTCGCCAGTGAAGGCAGCATTCGTGGCGTGAAACTGGAAAGCGCCCTCGACCACATTCGCCACCAGGCTCCGCAGCTGAAGGCGACGGATGCACAACTCGCACAAGCGATCCTGACGATCTAAGCGGTCGACCAGACAGGGGACACGCCTGCCGTGTCCCGATGTTTCGGCGCTGGCTCTAAACCGGGCGTTACGCTAGCCTTGGGACTCGCTCTCAGCTATCGAGTCCCATGCGTTTTCTTCCAAATCTGTTGATCATCCCCGTATTCGCCACAGCCTGCTGGGCGAGCTCGGCTCGTGCCTACGACGCCTTCAATCTCTCGACGCAAGGCATCGTCGCCACGGGTTACGCCTCAAGCATGGTGACCTCCGCCCCCTTCGACCATAAACTGCTGCTCGCCGCTCAGGATGACGCGGCAACGTTCATTGCCACTGACGGCCAACTGAGAGGAGCACAACTGGAATCCGCCCTTGTTTATCTGCGTCGGACCCAGCCAAAACTTCATGCAAGCGACCTTGAACTGGCGCAAGCAATTCTCGTCCAATAGTTATCCTTTGTTTCTCCGGAGTCGTTCCATGCGTAATCCACTGATTGCTGCCTCGCTTGGCCTGCTGTTGTTGGCCGACGTGGCCCAGGCGCACACCCTGGTAGCCACCAGTAACATCCTCATCAACGCTACCCGACGGACCCTCGATTTCACCTCCGATACCACGACGTCCATCCGTGACTCGAAGATCGTTCGTGAAGCCCACGACGATGCGGCCAGCTTCGTCGCCAGCGACGGCGATATTCGGGGTGCGCACCTGGAGGCCGCCTTCAATACGTTGCGGACCCGCGTGCCGGAAGCTCGCGATGCCAGCGACCAGGTGCTCGCCGAAGCCATCCTCGCACTGTGAAGTTCTCAGCTGCCTGGCTGCTGGCCGGGGTCTTGTTGCTGCTAGGCAACCCGGCCCAGGCCGGCTTGCAGCTGCACCTCAAGACCGACGGTTTGAGCCCCGCGCAACAACAGGCCAGCCAGGCGCTGCTCGATGAAGCCATGCAGGCGTTGCCGCCGCGGTTCATCGAGCAACTGGACCGACGCATCGACGTCGGCTGGACCGATGACATGCCAAGCAATGCCTATGGCGAGGCATCTCTGGTGTCCGAACTCGACCTGAATCGCAAGCTGCTCGCCAGCCTCACCGATGGCAGCGCCGCCACCAAGAAGACGTATCGTCCCCACGGCACCGTACGCCAGGAAATGCTCGCCACGGTGCTGCACGAACTCACACACATTTACGACCGCGCACGCCTGTGGCCGGACGCAGAACGCAAGCTCATTCAAAGCTGTACCCGACGCACCAGCAGTGCAGGGCTGATAGGTATTCCCGACCAATGTCGCGGCCAGGCCGATCGTCGCTTCACATTGAGCGACGACCCGCGCCTGCTTGATCTGGCCGGCTGGCAGCAATATGTCGGCCGTCGGGGTGAACGCGAACAGCACAATCGGCAAATCGCCCGCAGCCCGGACATCTACGAAACCACCAGCCCCAAGGAGTTCGTCGCGGTCAACATGGAGTATTTCCTCCTCGACCCGAGCTACGACTGCCGCCGTCCTGCGCTGTACCGCTACTACAAGGAACATTTCGGCTGGGCCCCCGCCGCCAAAACCACGTGCGCCAAATCCTTCGCGTTCCTCAACGCTGGCAACGATTTCGCCAAACAACCCCTTGGCGAGGTCGATCCGGAGCGGGTTTACGCCGTCGATTATCTGCTGGCCGAAGCGAACCAGAACTGGGTCAGCCGCTGGGGCCATAGCATGCTGCGGCTGGTGATCTGTGCACCGGGCCGACCTCGTGGCCCGGACTGCCGTCTCGATCTGGATCAGCACCTGGTGTTGTCCTACCGCGCCTTCGTCGGTGACGTTCAACTGTCGAGTTGGGACGGACTGGTGGGAAAATATCCGTCACGCCTGTTTGTACTGCCCCTGTCCCAGGTGATCGACGAGTACACCAAGACCGAACTGCGTAGCCTGGCCTCGGTACCGTTGAACCTGTCGCGTACCGAAATCGAAGGCGTTGTCGAACATGCTGCCGAGATGCACTGGAGTTACGACGGCAACTATTTCTTCCTGTCCAACAATTGCGCTGTGGAAGAGCTGAAATTACTACGCAGCGGCACCAACAATGCGCGACTGGTCGGCCTGGACAACATCATGCCCAATGGCTTGCTGGAAGTGCTCAAAGGCCGAGGGCTGGCGGACACCAGCGTACTGGACAACCCGCGTGAAGCACTGCGCCTGGGATATCGCTTTGACTCCTTCCGTGATCGCTATCAAGCGATGTTCGAGGTGCTGAAGAAGCACTTGCCGATCAAACAGGAAACCGTGGAAGACTGGATGGCATTGAAATCTGAAGAACGCCGCCAGTGGTTCGATCAGGCTGACCTGCGCACCAGTGCGGCATTGCTGCTATTGGAGCAAGCGAGTTTCCGTCAACAATTGCTGCTGGCCCAGGACGAAGTCAAACAGCGCTATTTGGGCGCCCGGGAATTGAAGAACGGCGGGATGGACAAGGCCAACGCGACCTTAAAGGAAATTCTTGCCAACAGTGGTTTCCTCAGCCGTCCGGCCGAGTTGCTCGGTACCGGCGGATACGGATTGCCACAGCCAAACGAATGGCAAAATCTGGAATCGGAAAGCAGCCTGCGACAAAAGCAACTTCAAGCGCTGACCGGCGATCTGGACAAGGAAGTAAGAGCGTTGCTTGAACCCGGCCGAGCGGCCGAAATGGCAGCCAATGAGGCCAACCTGAAGCTGGTTGGCGAGCATTTACGGAAGTTGCACAAGGCGTCGGGGGGATTGGAATTACCCTGAGTTCACCGGTCGCCGGTGTAGCAGCTGCCGAGGAACAAGGCTGCGTTGGGCTGCGCAGCGGCCCCGAAGGGCGGTCCTGCGGACACGCAACGCAGCCTCGTTCCTCGGCAGCTGCTACACAGGGCGAATCAGGTTGCGAAGATTTAGAGCACGCCCTCGAGGATTTCATAAACAATCCCGGTGCCTACGGCGATCAGCACAATGTCGCCTCCCGCACGGCGCCATTCGTAGCCTTGGTAATACGGCAGATGCGACAGCGCGCGGTTATCCAGGCGCTCGCCATAATAGCCATGAGGCAACGGCCGGCCACGGACCAGATGTATGCCCGGGGGTGGTGGAGCACCGCGTACGAAGTAACCGTGATTGTCGTGAATGCTCTGGCGCACCGGGCCAAAATCACGTGGCGGCGGGCCACCGCGATGGTTGTCCTGCGGGCCACGGTGATCATCACCATGGTTGTTGTTGCCATGATTATCGTATTGGCCCTGCTGCGGGCCGCCGTGGTCGTGATCGTCGCGTTGATCGGCGCTGGCGTGCAGCAACGGGGTCGCACTCAACATCAGCACACCCAGGCTGGCAATCAGACGTTTCGGCATTTTCATCAGGTCTTTCCTCACTGCACATACAGCAAAAAGGGCTTCAGAACGTAGTCCTGAAGCCCTCGGTCTTGCTGGTTAGTCTGTACCGTGAGGCGCTAATTCCTCTGTATCAGAAACTTTACCTTCAGCTGACCCGCGCCTTACGCACGCCTTCTGCCAGCGCCGAGCACAAGCCCAGTACGCCATCGATCGCCTGCTCCGGCGTCGAGGCATTGGCGATGTGATCGATCAGCGCCGAACCCACCACCACACCATCGGCCAGGCGTGCGATGGACGCCGCTTGCTCCGGTGTACGAATGCCGAAGCCGATGCTGATCGGCAGTTCGGTGTGGCGACGCAAACGCGCCACCGCTTCTTCCACATGTTCCAGCGTTGCCGCACCGGCACCGGTCACACCGGCTACGGACACGTAGTAAACGAAACCGGAGCTGCCGTTCAACACGGTGGGCAGGCGCACGTCGTCGGTGGTTGGAGTGGTCAGGCGGATGAAGTCCAGGCCAGCGGCTTGAGCCGGGTCGCACAGCTCAGCGTTATGTTCCGGCGGCATGTCGACCACGATCAAGCCATCCACACCCGCTTCTTTCGCGTCGGCAATGAAGCGCGGCACGCCGTACATGTGAATCGGGTTGAAGTAGCCCATCAGCACCAACGGGGTCTCGGTATTGCCTTCACGGAACTCGCGAACCATTTGCAGGGTTTTCACCAGGTTCTGTTTGGCACCCAGGGCGCGGATGTTGGCCAGCTGAATCGCCGGACCATCAGCCATCGGGTCGGTGAACGGCATGCCGAGTTCGATCACATCGGCGCCAGCAGCAGGCAAGCCTTTGAGGATCGCCAAGGATGTGTCGTAACTCGGGTCGCCAGCGGTCACGAAGGTCACCAGGGCGGCGCGGTTCTGTTCCTTGAGTTCGGCAAAGCGGGTTTGCAGGCGGCTCATCAGTGTTTCTCCTGCTGGGATTGGGCGTTTTCCATGTGATGCATCACGGTTTGCATGTCTTTGTCGCCACGGCCGGACAGGTTGACCACCATCAGGTGATCCTTCGGCAGGGTCGGTGCACGTTTAAACACTTCGGCCAAGGCGTGGGCGCTTTCCAGTGCAGGAATAATCCCTTCCAGGCGGCAGCATTTGTGGAATGCGTCGAGGGCTTCGTCGTCAGTCACCGAGGTGTACTGAACGCGACCGATGTCGTGCAACCAAGCGTGTTCCGGGCCAATGCCTGGGTAGTCGAGGCCGGCGGAAATCGAGTGGGCGTCGATGATCTGGCCATCGTCGTCTTGCAGCAGGAAGGTGCGGTTGCCGTGCAGCACGCCAGGCACGCCGCCATTCAGGCTTGCCGCGTGCTTGCCGGTTTCGATGCCGTAACCCGCCGCTTCAACGCCGATGATCTCGACATTTTTGTCGTCGAGGAACGGATGGAACAGGCCCATGGCGTTGGAGCCGCCACCGATGCACGCCACCAGGCTGTCGGGCAGACGGCCTTCCTGGGCTTGCAACTGATCGCGGGTTTCCTTGCCGATCACCGCCTGGAAGTCGCGGACCATCGCCGGGTAAGGGTGCGGGCCGGCAACGGTACCGATCAGGTAGAAGGTATTGTCGACGTTGGTTACCCAGTCACGCAGGGCTTCGTTCATCGCGTCTTTCAAGGTGCCGGTGCCGGCCACGACCGGGATCACTTCGGCGCCCAGCAGCTTCATGCGAAATACGTTGGCTTGCTGACGCTCGATATCAGTGGTGCCCATGTAGATCACACAGTCGAGACCGAAACGTGCCGCCACGGTGGCCGTCGCCACGCCGTGCATGCCGGCGCCAGTCTCGGCGATGATGCGTTTCTTGCCCATGCGACGCGCCAGCAGGATCTGGCCGATGCAGTTGTTGATCTTGTGCGCGCCGGTGTGGTTCAGCTCTTCACGCTTGAGGTAGATCTTGGCGCCGCCGCAGAACTCGGTCAGACGCTCGGCGTAATACAGAGGGCTTGGACGACCGACGTAGTCGCGCTGGAAGTAGGCCAATTCCTCTTTGAAGGCCGGATCTTCCTTGGCCAGGTCGTATTCCCGGGCCAGGTCCAGGACCAACGGCATCAGGGTTTCGGCGACATAACGGCCGCCGAACGAACCGAACATGCCGTTGGTGTCGGGGCCGGTGCGCAGATTAGTCTGGGTCATGGGTCGCTCCAGTTGAATGCTTGAGATGACAATGGGGCCTACTCTACCCCTGACGTCACAGGCTGAAAACCGATAAGATCGCCACAATATGTCAGGAAAACTCACAGATCAAATGAGCCATGACCTTCCTCCGCTAAATGCCCTTCGTGCCTTTGAAGCCACTGCACGCCTGAACAGCGTCAGTCGGGCTGCCGAACAGCTGCACGTGACCCACGGTGCCGTCAGCCGGCAGCTGAAAGTATTGGAAGAACACCTTGGCGTGAGCCTTTTTATCAAGGACGGGCGCGGCCTTAAACTCACAGATGCCGGCGTGCGTTTGCGCGATGCCAGTGGCGAAGCTTTCGAACGTCTGCGCACCGTGTGTGCCGAGCTGACCCAAAGCACCGCCGACGCCCCGTTCGTGCTCGGCTGCTCGGGAAGCTTGTTGGCGCGCTGGTTTATTCCACGATTGGGGCGGTTGAATGCGGATCTGCCGGACTTGCGTCTGCACTTGTCGGCCGGTGAAGGTGATCTCGACCCGCGCAAGCCCGGGCTGGACGCGTTGCTCGTGTTTGCCGAGCCACCCTGGCCGGCAGACATGCAGGTTTACACCCTGGCCAGCGAACGGATCGGCCCGGTGATGAGCCCGCGCTTTGTCGCTTACCCGCGATTCGAAAATGCACCGGCCAGCGCATTGCTCACCGAACCGTTGCTGCACACGACCTCGCGACCCCAAGCCTGGCCGAGCTGGGCACAGCAAAGCGGCCTCGACGCCAAGGCGTTGAAGTACGGTCAGGGGTTTGAGCATTTGTATTATTTGCTGGAAGCAGCCGTAGCCGGGTTGGGGGTTGCGATTGCGCCTGAACCCTTGGTGGCCGAGGACTTGAAGGCCGGTCGCCTGGTTGCGCCATGGGGTTTCAGTGAAACCCCGGCGCAACTGGCGTTGTGGCTACCCAAGCGAGCTGCGGATGGGCGCGCTCTACAACTGGCGCATTGGCTCAAAAACGAGCTGTGCCAAGCGGATTAGTGCTCGCGCTTGCACAGCAGGTAAGCGGCGAGCAGACCCAACGCACCCACTGCGACCCCGGCTGTCGTCCAAGGGTGTTCCTGCGCGTAGTCCCGAGTGGCGATCCCGGTTTCGCGGGTTTTGACTTTGACTTCTTCATACGCATCGCTGAGCAGATGGCGGGAATGCTTCAGCGCGTTCTCGGCGTTGCTTTTCAACGCCTTCAAGGTTTTGCGCGACTCGTCCGAAGCATCGTCTTTCAGGTTTTCCAGCGACTTCAGCAGACTCTCGATCTCGGCTTCCATGCTTTGCAATGAGGCTTTACGTAAAGAGGTGTTGGCCATGGTGGCTCTCCTGCATTGATTGAGTTGCGTGTGTTGGTTGGGACTTCAGGGGTTCGAGAAAGTGCAGTAAATATGAACTTCCCTGTGGGATTGGCCGACAGAAGTAATACGGAAAATCACTGCTAGTCTGTATTTCACACCCCAAGGAGAACGCCATGACTGACCATCACACCTACAAAAAAGTCGAGCTGGTCGGCTCGTCCACCACCAGCATTGAAGATGCCATCAACAACGCATTGGCCGAGGCCAGCAAAAGCATCAAGCATCTGGAATGGTTTGAGGTGACCGAAACCCGTGGGCACATCAAGGACGGCAAGGCGGCCCACTTTCAGGTGACGCTCAAGGTCGGGTTCCGAATTGCCAGCAGCTGAGTTTGGGCTACTCTTCTGAACTTGCGCGCTGGCCGAATGCCATAGGGAATGGCAAAGCGCTACATGATTAACATCCGGCCAATGGCGGGATGCTCCCTTTGATCCGACCAGGTAATGCGACCGATGAAGAAGTTTATTTTGGCGGTAGGTTTATTGAGCCTTGCGGGGACTGCCTTTGCCGAAGGCAAGTCGTGCGAAGAGCTGAAAGCTGAAATTGCCGCGAAACTGGATGCCAAAGGCGTTTCTGGTTATTCACTGGAAATCGTCGACAAAGGCGCAGCGGCCGGCGGGAAAATCGTCGGAAAATGTGAAAAGGGCACCAAGGCAATTGTCTACAAGAAGTAGGTTGATTCTTTCGCACACATAAAAAAGCCGACACGAAAGCGTCGGCTGTTTTTGTGGGCGCTGTTTTGAGCGTCAGCCCTTCATGACCTGCGCCAGCAGTTCGTAGGAATGCACGCGATCGGCGTGTTCATACAGGTCGCAGGTAAAAATCAGCTCATCGGCCTGGGTCTGCTCGATCAACACCTCCAGTTTGGCCCGGATTTTCTGCGGGCTACCCACCATCGCCAATCCCAGGAAATCGCCCACCGCTTCTTTTTCATGCGGCAACCACAGGCCGTCCATGGTTTTGACCGGCGGACGTTGCACCAGGCTCTGGCCACGCATCAATGCGAGGATGCGCTGATAGACCGAGGTCGCCAGGTAGTCAGCCTGCTCGTCGGTGTCGGCGGCGACCAACGGCACACCGAGCATCACATAGGGCTTATCCAGTATTGCCGACGGCTTGAAGTGATTGCGGTAGACGCGAATCGCCTCATGCATGAAGCGCGGGGCGAAATGTGATGCGAAGGCGTAGGGCAAACCTCGCTCGCCGGCCAGCTGTGCACTGAACAGACTGGAGCCCAGCAGCCAGATCGGGACATTGGTGCCCGTACCCGGCATCGCGATGATGCGTTGATCCGGCGTGCGCGGGCCGAGGTAGCGCACCAGTTCGGCCACGTCTTCAGGGAAATCATCGGCGCTGCCGGAGCGTTCACGACGCAAGGCGCGGGCGGTCATCTGATCAGAGCCGGGGGCGCGGCCCAGACCTAGGTCGATCCGGCCGGGGTAGAGGCTTTCAAGCGTGCCGAACTGCTCGGCGATCACCAGCGGCGCGTGGTTGGGCAACATCACCCCACCAGAACCGACGCGTATGGTCGAGGTGCCGCCGGCCAGGTAACCAAGCAAGACCGAGGTCGCGGAACTGGCGATGCCGTCCATGTTGTGGTGTTCGGCCACCCAGAAGCGGTTATAGCCGAATTTTTCGACGTGCTGCGCCAGGTCCAGCGAGTTGCGCAGCGACTGGGCCGCGCTTCCATTCGCCCGCACGGGCACCAGATCGAGGGTCGAAAACTTGATATCGGACAGTTGTTTCATAAACCTGCTTCTCCAATTGAGTGAGCAGGTTTTTTCTTGCGAACGAAAACCTGCCGAATCCATGAGCGTGTTCATGCAATGAGGGCATATACCCGAGTTTCAATAGCCGAGGTGAAATTTCCTACGAAATTGGTAGGACAATTCAGATCGGGTGAACTTTGCGCCACCGTCTATCCTCAGAACCCTAGCAACCGAAAACCACAAAGGCGCGACCCTCGCGCCGGATCTTGAGGAGGCAGGCATGGCTATTACCAAGAAAGCATCGGCTCATTGGGCTGGTGATCTGAAAACCGGCATCGGCTCGATTTCCACCGAGACAGGGGTACTCAGAGAAGCCCCCTACGGTTTCAAGGCGCGCTTTGAGGGCGGCAAAGGCACCAATCCGGAAGAACTGATCGGCGCAGCCCATGCAGGCTGCTTCTCCATGGCGTTTTCAATGATTCTCGGCGATGCCGGCCTCAAGGCAGAGAGCATCGACACCCAGGCTGAAGTCACCCTGGATCAAGTGGACGGCGGTTTTGCGATTACGGCGGTGAAATTGATCCTCAAGGCGAAAATTCCCGGGGCGACCCAGGCGCAATTCGAGGACTTGAGTAACAAGGCGAAGGAAGGCTGCCCGGTGTCCAAGGTACTGAATGCGAAAATCAGCCTGGATGCGACGCTGGTCAGTTGATTTTCGTTAAGGTTTGATCTGGCGGTGAATGTGACGACGCCATCGCGAGCAGGCTCGCTCCCACATTGGATCTGTGTCGAACGCAAATCCCATGTGGGAGTGAGCCTGCTCGCGATAGCAACTTTATAAACGACAAAACGGATCCTGCAGGTGAGCGAAATCAGAACTCGCCTGGCAAAACTGTGGTCGAATAAATGACAGCAGCGAAAAAGCGCAGGACCCTGCGCGCTGCCTCAAGGGAGCTTCAACCATGAAACGTTTTGCCTTGGCGGTTATCGGTTGCGCACTGGCCACATCGGCACTCGCAGCACCGAAACCCTGTGAAGAACTCAAGGCCGAGATCGAAGCCAAGATCCAGGCCCAAGGGGTCACTTCCTATACCCTGGAGATTGTCACCAATGACGAAGTGCACGATCAGAACATGGTCGTTGGCTCGTGCGAAAATGGCACCAAGAAGATCATCTACCAGAAAAACGATCGCTGATGTTCCTCACATGAGGCAGTAGGATTCCCGATCTTCGGCGACGATCTCCCGCTTCGCGTTGTATAGCCGGGCGCCCGGGGTAAACGCTATCGATTGGCCAACCAGCACGTAGCGCTGGCCGGCTTCGAAATGATCGTATTGGATGGTCAGGTAGCACAGCCGTTCCGTAGGTCCGTCCATCATCAACCCCCCGCCACCGGGCACTTCAAAGTCGAATCGAACAATCAGTTCATGGCTACCGGGTGCGACTTCGAAAAAACGCCCGTCGCGTAATCGCTGCTTGTCCAGGCGTTCGGCCATCAACAACTTATCGTTGGGAAAGGGTGTAGAAAAGTCGACCCAGGCCATCTGCGGATTAGCCGCCGGCAACGGGCTCTGGCAGCCGGCCACAACACTTGCAGCGAGCAACAGCATCAACCTGCGCATGATGAATGTCCCGAGGATTGGTCATTCAGCATAACGCCGATCAGGTGCGTTGACAGCCTGCCGGTGTGCCTCGACCCACCATTTTTCGTTGTTGGTCATAGAGCTTTGCCCACGGCCGAAAGCCGATATTCCCCGCTTGCAGCTCATACCGCTCACCGGCGTTGAAATCCTTGAATTTCACATTCAGCTGGCAATCACGCCATATCGGCTCGGCATCGGGACCGATGTTGGTGGGTTGGACTGCGAACTGGTAGCGCACCGTCAGCTCATGGCTGCCGGGCTGTACTTCAAAAAAACGTTTGTCGTCGGCGACTTTGTTATCGACCTCCAGCGCTTGCAGGGCCGTATCTTCCTGCTTCGATTCCAGGTCGATCCACGCTTGAGACGGATCGTGATGGGGTAATCCGAAACCAGCACAGCCTGTCAACATCAACAGGCCTCCCGTCAGCATCATCTTGCGCATAGCGGAGCTCCAGTCAGGCGGGATAGTCTTGCGGGCAGACTCTCCATGGATGATTTTATTTTGATCAGGCCGCGTCCAAGCCTTGGGTTACTTGATCGCGTTTTGCGCGTTTTGTTTCCGGGTGCGTTGTTTTTGTTACTCAACGGTTGTGCCAGCGTCAGCTATTACGGTCAATTGGCCAGCGGCCAACTGCAATTGCTGCGCGCCCGGGAGCCGGTCGCCGAGGTGATTGCCGATCCGTCTCGCGATCAGAAATTGCGTGCGCACCTGGCCCAATCGCAAAAGGCCCGGGCGTTTGCCAGCCAGCAGCTGCATCTGCCGGATAACCAGAGTTACCGTTTGTACGCTGACATTGGCCGACCGTTCGTAGTCTGGAACGTGTTCGCCACGCAGGAATTTTCCCTGACACCGCAAAGCCATTGTTTTCCGATCGCCGGTTGCGTGGCCTATCGCGGCTACTACAGCCAAAGCGCCGCCCGCGGCGAGGCGGCGTTGCTGCGATTGCAGGGCATGGACGTGTCGACCGGCGGAGTTGAGGCGTATTCGACGCTTGGCTGGTTCAACGATCCGATCATCAGTTCGATGATGGGTTGGGGTGACGAGCGCTTGGCCACGCTGATTTTTCACGAATTGGCGCACCAGCGCTTTTATGTGAAGGACGACACCGAATTCAACGAGTCATTCGCGACCTTTGTGGAACAGGAAGGCACTCGGCAATGGCGCGCCTATCGTGGGTTGCCGCCGGACAACGATGCACAGGCACAGCATCGAGACCAGTTCACTCAGCTGATTCTGAATACACGCACCCGGCTCGAGCAGCTGTACGCCTTGCCGTTGCCCCATGACCAAATGCGCCAGCGCAAAGCGGCGGAGTTCGAACGATTGCGCAGCGAGTACCGAAAAATGCGCGACAGCCAATGGGCCGGGGACAAACGCTACGACGCGTGGATCAACGCGCCGATGAACAATGCCCGGTTGTTGCCATTTGGTCTGTACGACCAGTGGGTGCCGGCGTTCGCGGCGTTGTTCCGGCAAACGGGTGGGGATTGGGTGGTGTTTTATGCCGAAGTGGAGAAGCTTGGCGAATTGCCGGGGGATAAGCGCAAAGCGGCATTGAAAACGTTGGCGGAATCGAAAATATCCGCTGGTTGAACGGGCCTCTTCGCGGGCAAGCCTCGCTCCTACACGATTAGTGTCGATCACAAATCTTCTGTAGGAGCGAGGCTTGGTCTGGGCGGCATTCCGACGAAGGCGTATTGACTAGCGCCGCAAAAACGCCTGATGCATCTCGTCCAGTGTTTCGAAGTGATACGCCGGCGCTTCTGCGCTCAATTCTTCCCGGCTACCAAACCCGTACCCTACCGCCGCCGCGTCCAGTCCATTGCTGCGTGCGCCGATCAGGTCGTGTTTGCGGTCGCCGATCATCAGGGTGTTGGCCGGGTCCAGGCCTTCTTCTTTCATCAGGTGGGCGATCAGCTCGACTTTATTGGTCCGCGTGCCATCCAGTTCGCTGCCATAAATCACTTTGAAGTGTTTGGCAAAATCGAAGTGCCGAGCGATTTCCCGGGCGAACACCCATGGCTTGGAGGTCGCGATGTACAGCTGCCGACCTTGCTCGCTCAGGGTTTCCAGCAGCGGCGTGACACCGTCGAACACGCGGTTTTCGTACAGCCCCGTCACCTTGAAACGCTCACGGTAGAAGTTGACCGCCTCCCAGGCTTTGGCCTCATCGAACTCGTAGAACTGCATGAACGCCTGCAACAGCGGCGGGCCGATAAAGTGTTCGAGTTTGGTCAGGTCGGGCTCGTCGATGCCCAGTTTGCCCAGGGCGAACTGGATGGAACGGGTGATGCCCTCGCGCGGGTCGGTCAGGGTGCCATCGAGGTCGAACAAAACGGTTTGGTAATGCATGTTGAATCCTGAATAAGAATGCCGGGGTCAGCGTTGGTCGTAGCCTTCGGCCAGATGCAGGTCCTTGAGCTTCACGTAGTTCGCCGCGCTGTAAGTGAAAAAGGCTTTTTCCTTGTCCGTCAGCGGGCGAATCTGTTTCACCGGGCTGCCCACATAAAGGAAGCCGCTTTCCAGGCGCTTCCCCGGCGGCACCAGGCTGCCGGCACCGATGATTACATCGTCGTCGACCATCGCGCCGTCCATGACGATGCTGCCCATGCCGATCAGCACCCGGCTGCCTACGCTGCAACCGTGCAGCATGACTTTATGCGCGATGGTCACATCGTCGCCAATCAGCAGCGGGAAGCCGTCAGGGTTGAATGGCCCGGCGTGGGTGATGTGCAACACGCAGCCGTCCTGGACACTGGTGCGCGCACCGATGCGGATGCGGTGCATGTCGCCGCGGATCACCGTCAGCGGCCAGACAGAGCTGTCTTCGCCGATTTCAACGTCGCCGATCACCACCGCCGAACAGTCGACAAAAGCGCCGTTGCCGAGCAGCGGCGTGTGGTTCTGATACTTGCGAAGGGACACGATAGGTTCTCTCTCTGTCGCTGATAGCTGCGGTCGGTGTCGATTGTAATTAAGATGGTGCCATGTTTCTTCATGCATGATTATTCCAGCCAAGGTGCCAACCGTGAGCGTGAACAACCCTCTTTTGCAGTCCTACGACCTGCCGCCGTTCTCGGCGATCCGTGCCGAGCACGTGCGACCGGCCATTGAACAGATCCTGGCTGACAACCGCGCCGCCATTATCGAGATCCTCAAAACCCAGGGCAAACAGCCGACCTGGGCCGGCCTGGTGCTGGCAATGGACGAACTCAACGATCGTCTCGGTGCCGCCTGGAGCCCGGTCAGTCACCTGAATGCCGTGTGCAACAGCGCTGAACTGCGCGAAGCCTACGAGTCCTGCCTGCCCGCGCTGAGTGCCTACTCGACCGAGCTGGGCCAGAATCGCGAACTGTTCGAGGCCTTCGAATCCTTGGCCAGCAGCCCTGAAGCCGCCGGTTTCGACGTGGCGCAAAAAACCATCCTGGAACACTCGCTGCGTGATTTCCGACTGTCGGGTATCGACCTGCCGGAAGCCGAACAGAAACGCTATGCCGAAGTGCAAAGCAAGCTGTCGGAACTGGGCAGCCGCTTCTCCAACCAACTGCTCGACGCGACCCAAGCCTGGACCAAGCACGTCACCGACGAAGCCGCCCTCGCCGGCCTGACCGATTCGGCCAAGGCGCAAATGGCGGCGGCAGCCCAGGCTAAAGGCCTGGACGGTTTCCTGATCACCCTGGAATTCCCGAGTTACTACGCGGTGATGACCTACGCCCAGGATCGCGCATTGCGCGAGGAAGTCTACGCGGCCTACTGCACCCGTGCGTCGGACCAAGGGCCAAATGCTGGCCAGAACGACAACGGCCCGGTCATGGAAGAAATCCTCGACCTGCGTCAGGAACTGGCCAGACTGCTCGGCTTCACCAGTTTTTCCGAACTGAGCCTGGCCACCAAGATGGCTGAATCCAGCGATCAAGTGCTGAGCTTCCTCCGCGACCTGGCCAAGCGCAGCAAACCGTTTGCCGCACAGGATCTGGAACAGCTCAAAGCCTACGCCGCCGAACAAGGCTGCCCGGACCTGCAAAGCTGGGACAGCGGTTTCTACGGTGAAAAACTCCGCGAGCAACGTTACAGCGTTGCGCAAGAAGCCCTGCGCGCCTACTTCCCGATCGACAAAGTGCTGAGCGGATTGTTCGCCATCGTTCAGCGTCTGTACGGCATCGAAATCGCCGAGCAGAAAGGCTTCGACACCTGGCACCCGGATGTCCGCCTGTTCGAAATCAAGGAAAACGGCCAGCACGTCGGCCGCTTCTTCTTCGACCTCTACGCCCGCGCCAACAAGCGCGGCGGTGCCTGGATGGACGGCGCACGCGATCGTCGCCGCACCGCTGAAGGCGTCTTGCAAAGCCCGGTGGCCAATCTGGTGTGCAACTTCACACCGGCCGACAGCGGCAAGCCTGCGCTGCTGACCCACGATGAAGTGACCACCCTGTTCCACGAATTCGGTCACGGTCTGCATCACTTGCTGACCCGCGTCGAACACGCGGGCGTGTCCGGTATCAACGGCGTGGCCTGGGATGCGGTCGAACTGCCAAGCCAGTTCATGGAAAACTGGTGCTGGGAGCCGGAAGGCCTGGCGCTGATCTCCGGTCACTACGAAACCGGCGAACCGCTGCCGCAAGACCTGCTGGGCAAAATGCTCGCGGCGAAGAATTTCCAGTCCGGCCTGATGATGGTCCGCCAACTGGAATTCTCGCTGTTCGACTTCGAACTGCACGCCACCCACGGCGACGGCCGCAGCGTGCTGCAATTGCTCGAAGGCGTGCGCGACGAGGTTTCGGTCATGCGTCCACCGGCCTACAACCGCTTCCCGAACAGCTTCGCGCACATCTTCGCGGGCGGTTATGCAGCGGGTTACTACAGCTACAAATGGGCTGAAGTCCTGTCGGCCGATGCCTTTTCGAAGTTCGAAGAAGACGGCGTGCTCAATGCCGACACCGGTCGCGCGTTCCGTGAAGCGATTCTCGCGCGCGGCGGTTCTCAGGAGCCGATGGTGCTGTTCGTCGATTTCCGTGGCCGTGAGCCATCGATTGACGCACTCTTGCGCCACAGCGGTCTGAGTGAGGACGCGGCAGCATGAGTGAGGGGCCTGTGATTACCAAAAAACGCTTTATCGCCGGGGCGGTTTGCCCGGCCTGCAGCGAGCCGGACAAGCTGATGATGTGGAGCGAAGACGACGTGCCGCACCGTGAGTGCGTGGGCTGCGGTTATTCCGACACGCTCAATGAACAGGGTCTGTCAGTGCCCAAGGAACTGGGCACCCGGGTCAATACGTCGGCGTTGAAGGCGCCGGACGTCAAGGTTCAGGCCGTGCAGTTTTTCCCGAACCCGAAGTTGAAGAAAAAGCCGGACGAGCAGCACTGAGTCAGAAACCGCCTCCCACTGCGCAACGCCGTGGGAGGTGCTGATTACTGGACGTTGGCGGACTTGAACCAGTTCTTCATCGAGCAGCTGGCAAACGGGCTGGTGCTGCAATCGCCATTAGCCAGCGCAGTGCGAAGTTTGTCGACATCGGCCTGCATCATGTAGCGAATGCCATCCTTGAAGTGACTGCTGTCGCCAAAACCGCCCTGGGTCATTTCGTTCAGCGCGTCTTCCTTGCTCCAGCCTTGCACCACCACCCGGTACATCGCCGCCATCAGGCCGGTCCGGTCCGAACCATGCTTACAGTGCATCAACACCGGGCCTTTGGTTTCAGCGGTCTGTATGGCACGCAGGGCCTTGAGCACATCCGCGTCATCCACATGGTTGGTGCGATAAGGCAGCTGCACTTGGGCGATACCCGGCGTGGACAACCAGCTCGAATCCGACTCAGGCAGGAAATTGATCACGGTGCCGACCTTGAGTTTTTTCAGCAAAGGCACCGCACCCTGGTCGGGCAATGCACTGCGGTAGAGCGTCGGGGACATCTGGAAGAGGTTGTATTGCACCTCTACCGATTGGGCCCACTCTGCAGGCCGGGGGACAACGGCGTCGTCCGCGTGGACGAGCGTCAGGTTGAAAAATGCGACCAGCGACAGGCACATCGCAGGGATAAGGCGCGTAGACATGCTTGGCGACCATATTGGAAAAGGCGGGATGCGGGTTCCACATTGAGTGCTGGACGGTCAAAGACCTGTGAGCCGTCTGTCAAAGAATCGTGAATCAGAGTATTTATATCCGCGCTCGTCGTGCACCCGAGTTTTCCACCACGGTGGTTTTCAGCAGCCGGCTTGCAACTAAACCTGCAAGGTTATTCATGCAGGCTTAGTTGCCAAACCTTGTTATGGATTAACGATACTTGCATAGGCTTTTGCCAAGGCCAACAGCTTTGCCTTGTCATCATTGTCGATATCGCCGTCACCATCAACATCGCTGCCGATTACATTGATATTGAAGGAACGGCCACCGTCATCGGAGATCGCCTTCACGTAGACGGAATCCACCAAGGCCTCGGTATGCAACTCGTTGACGGGGTCCCACAGCATTTCCATACGCGCAAGCTGCATCGAAACCTGCGCTTCCCGTGGATTGACAATAGTGGGGCTCATGAGTTGCAAAAATATACCGCGCTGATTAAAAAACGACATTAATTAATTCCTTTTAATAAGTAGTTCACGAAAACTTCGTGTGCAGCGGATACTACTGAAAAATTTTATCAACCGACTATTCGTTATATGTTTCTCAGCGTTGCGACAACTTGCACTAGTTGATAAACAAAATCGTCATATATAGAAATTAGCGTCGAACGGCACTGGCCAGCTCGTCAAACCTTCGATACTGTATGTACATACAGCAAACGAGTATTGATCGATGAGCACTCCCTTGCCTCCACGCGGCCGCGGTACCGCGACCAACCCGCACAATCGATTCGCGCCGAACCGCTCGGTGGCCGAGGACGACGGCTGGTATCAGGAAGTGCCGACGACCCAAGGCACTGAAGTGCGCATCGAGACGGCGAAAACCATCATCACCCGCAACAACTCGCCGGACCTGCCCTTTGATCGCTCGATCAACCCCTATCGCGGCTGCGAGCACGGTTGCATCTATTGCTACGCACGGCCCAGCCACGCTTATTGGGACATGTCACCGGGGCTGGACTTCGAAACCAAATTGATCGCCAAGACCAACGCGGCCGATGTGCTGGAAGAACAGCTGTCCAAACGCGGTTATCAATGCGCGCCGATCAACCTGGGCTCTAACACCGATCCGTATCAGCCCATCGAGCGCGAGCACAAAATCACCCGCAAAACCCTGGAAGTGCTGCTGCGATACCGTCATCCGGTGACCATCATCACCAAGGGCTCGCTGATTCTGCGCGATCTTGACCTGTTGGCCGAACTGGCCCGGCAAAGGCTGGTGGCAGTGATGATCAGCCTGACCACCCTGGACGATGAACTCAAACGCATCCTCGAACCCCGCGCCGCTGCACCCAAGGCCCGCCTACGGGCAATCCGGGTGATGCGCGAAGCGGGGATCCCGGTGGGCGTGCTGTGTTCGCCGATGATTCCAATGATCAACGACAGCGAACTCGAAAGCCTGCTCACCGAGGCCCACGCAGCCGGCGCGCAGAGTGCCGCTTATATGATGCTGCGCCTGCCGCTGGAAGTGGCGCCCTTGTTCGAAGAATGGTTGGCCGCCCACTACCCGCAGCGCGCTGCGCATGTGTTGAGCCTGATCCGCCAGAGCCGCGGCGGCGAATTGTATGACAGCCGGTTTGGTGCCCGGATGCGCGGCGAAGGCCCGTTCGCCGACCTGTTGGCCCAGCGCTTTGCCAAAACCATCAAGCGCCTGGGGCTCAATCGCCGGGAAGGCTTTAATCTGGACTGCGAGGCCTTCTGTCCGCCAGGTCGCCAAATGTCCTTGATTTGAAGACAATTGGCCTATGGTTGAGGGGTACGAAACACACCGGACTTTTAGGCTGGTCACGTTTTGTGTGACCTGGAACACACGATCTAGAGCGTTTCATTCAGTTTGAGTTAAGTTTCGGCCGTTACCTTGTTCATCGAGTGACTGATAGGTCATGCTTTGCGACCTGGATGTTTTTTAAACAGCCACTGGCTTCACACCGGACTAAACGGGAAAATCCCCAGACTCCGACAATGAGGATGAATTCATGAGTGACAAGGATAAACAGCCGCTGGCTGCATCGGCTTCCACCCAGCCCGAGGCGGAAAGCGCCGATGCAGCGTTGAAGCATATCGTTGACGGCTTTTTGCATTTTCACCATGAGGTCTTCCCGCAGCAGGAAGAGCTCTTCAAGAAACTCGCCACCGCCCAACGGCCGCGCGCCATGTTCATCGCGTGTGCCGATTCACGCATCGTTCCTGAATTGATCACCCACAGCGCCCCTGGCGATCTGTTCGTGACCCGCAACGTCGGCAACGTCGTGCCGCCTTACGGGCAAATGAACGGCGGCGTTTCCACCGCCATCGAGTACGCAGTGCTGGCGCTGGGCGTGCAGCACATCATCATCTGCGGCCACTCCGATTGCGGCGCGATGCGTGCGGTGCTCAACCCCGACAGCCTGGAAAAAATGCCTACGGTCAAAGCCTGGTTGCGGCATGCGGAAGTCGCGAAAACCATGGTGCATGAAAACTGCAACTGCGCCGACGAGAACGAGCGTATGCACGTCCTCACCGAGGAAAACGTCATCGCCCAATTGCAGCACTTGCGCACCCACCCTTCGGTAGCCTCGCGCATGGCGAACGGTCATCTGTTCATACATGGCTGGGTCTACGACATCGAAACCAGCGCAATCAAAGCTTACGACGCGGACAAGGGTTGTTTCCTGCCGCTCAACGGCAGCCAACCGATCCCGGTGGCGACGCCCAAAGCGCGCTTCTAAATCCTCCTAAGAATTTTTGTGGTTTGACGCCGACCGCTGTTTCAGCGGTCCGGCCTTGCCATGCCTGAAGAAAATGTCGGGAGAATCACCATGCGTGCAGCTCAACTCAAAGCTGTTCTGCCACGGGAGCTGCTGGCCTCCGTGGTTGTATTTCTGGTCGCCCTGCCGTTGTGCATGGGTATCGCCATCGCTTCGGGACTGCCCCCTGCCAAAGGGCTGATCACCGGGATCATTGGTGGCTTGGTCGTTGGCTGGCTCGCGGGGTCGCCGCTGCAAGTCAGTGGCCCGGCGGCGGGACTGGCGGTGCTGGTATTTGAACTGGTGCGCCAGCACGGCATCGCCATGCTCGGTCCCATTCTGTTGCTGGCGGGCTTTCTACAGCTAGTGGCCGGGCGCTTGAAGCTCGGCTGCTGGTTTCGGGTGACGGCACCGGCCGTGGTGTACGGAATGCTCGCCGGAATTGGCGTATTGATCGTGCTGTCACAGGTGCATGTAATGCTCGATGCCGTGCCCAAACCCTCGGGGCTGGATAACCTCGCCGCTTTCCCGGCGGCGGTTGCTCAAGCGTTGCCCTCCTTCGGCTGGCAAGCCGGTTTGCTCGGGCTGGCAACGATTGCCGTGATGCACCTGTGGGAAAAATTGCGCCCGCATTCCCTGCGATTTATTCCCGGCGCGTTGCTGGGCGTCGGGTTGGCGACGGTCGCCAGCCTGATGCTCGCCTTGCAGGTCAAGCGCGTAGAAGTACCGGCCAACCTCGCAGAAGCCATCGACTGGCTGAAGCCCGCCGACCTGCTCAACCTCGCCGACCCGACGCTGTTGATCGCCGCCTTCGCCGTGGCCTTCATCGCCAGCGCCGAAACCCTGCTGTCAGCCGCTGCGGTGGACCGCATGCACAGTGGCCAGCGCTCCGACTTCGACCGGGAGTTATCGGCCCAAGGCGTGGGCAACATGCTCTGCGGCTTGCTGGGTGCGCTGCCGATGACCGGGGTGATCGTTCGCAGTTCAGCGAACGTCCAGGCCGGTGCGACCACCCGCTACTCGACGATTTTCCATGGGTTATGGCTGCTGGGGTTCGTGCTGCTGTTATCGAGCGTGCTGCAAAGCATTCCTGTAGCGAGCCTGGCGGGGGTTTTGGTCTACACCGGTTTCAAACTGGTCGACCTCAAGGCATTTCGCGGTCTGGGTCGTTATGGCCGGATGCCGATGTTCACCTACGCGGCGACGGCGCTGGCAATCATCTTCACGGATTTGCTGACCGGGGTGCTGATCGGTTTTGGCCTGACCCTGGCCAAACTGGCGTGGAAAGCTTCGCGGCTCAAGATCAGCCTGATCGACCTGCCGGCTGACGGGGAAATGGAGTTGCGGTTGATGGGCGCGGCGACATTCCTGAAAGTCCCGGCGCTGACTCAAGTGCTGGGCACTATTCCCCCGGGCGCGACCGTGCATGTGCCGCTCAATAACCTGAGCTACATCGATCATTCGTGCCTGGAGTTGCTTGAGGAGTGGGGCCGGGCGAATGCGGCGAAGGGGTCAAAATTGTTGATCGAGTCGCGGGGGTTGAAGCGCAGGCTTGAAGGGCGGGTGCGGACAAACACCGGTATCGGAGCGGCTGGCTGAAAAACCACCTGTAGGAGCGAGCTTGCTCGCGATGGGCAACAGAGCACCGCGGGGTGTCAGGATGCCCGCGTAATCGTTATCGACCATCGCGAGCAGGCTCGCTCCTACAGTGGAAGACCGAGGTTAATCAGGCCTCCAGCTCCAGGCCTACCCCCAGTCGGCGCGACATGCACGGCCAGCGCTTCCACGCAGTGCCGGTGTCCGGGCTGCTGAGCTTGTCGCGGTAGGCTTCCACCGACTCCAGCGCAAAGCTGTCGTCGTCGAGCATGCTGTCCACCGCGTGGTGCACCACTTCATCCAACTGGTTGGCAAACGCCTCACCGATCAACTGGTGGGCAATCAGGTTGGCAACAGTCATGTCCAATGGGATCAGTGGCTGGCCAAAATGCTTGATGTACAGGTCGTTGACCTCTTCGACAAACCTGTGCGCCAGGTAGGCTTCGTCCAGCAGGCCGTCGAGCCCGACGTGCCCCGCCATGATCGATGGCGGCTGGAGGAAGTACTGTTCGGCTATTTTCAGTACCGGTTTGATCTGGGATTCGATACCCGCTTCCCTGGCCACTTCATTGGCTGCATCCAGCAGATCTGGAACTTCGTCGATGTAGGCGGCGACAAAACGCGTCAGCACGCCGTTGGCATCCGCTTCCGGCAATTGGATCGACGGGTGGAGATGAGGCAGTTTGCTTTCCAGCTGACGCGTCAGCAGGCCGGTCTCGGCTTCATGTTGTTGGGCTTTTTGGATCTGCTCGCGCAATGCGGCGGTGTTCATGAAAACTCCAGGAAACAAAGGCAATGAAATAGGGAAGACATAACTTAGCTGGCTTACGAAAAAGGCTAAGACGCATTTGTCATAATTATTTCATCCTTGAGAGCGCAGGGTTATATCCATTTGCCACCACTCGTCTGCATCCTTCTCCATTCGTGACCTTGAACGCAAGTCCCACCTGTTTCAGATCATTTACGCCGTCACATTGCGAGGTCGCAGTCGCTGTCTATACTCGGGTTGGAATGGAGTTAGCTGATGACGCCCGACTGCACACGCAGCAAGGCCCGGCGATTCAAGTTCGTAGTCTGAAAAAGCCGCTCCCTTGCCGCAGGTGAAAGCCGGCGGGATAACAAGAACGATAAGGGGAACCCGCAATGATGCGACATCCACACGTCTGGATGGGCCTCCTGTTGTGGTCGATTTTCAGTCAGGCACAAGCGGCCTGGACTGTGAATATGGCGCCGGGAGCGACTGAAATCAGTCACGCAGTATTTGACCTGCACATGACCATTTTCTGGATCTGTGTAGTGATCGGCATCATCGTCTTCGGCGCCATGTTCTGGTCGATGATTCTCCACCGTCGCTCGACCGGGCAGGTGGCCGCAAAATTTCATGAAAGCACCACCGTCGAAATTCTCTGGACCATCGTGCCCTTCCTGATCCTGGTGGCCATGGCGGTTCCCGCGACGGCAACCCTGATCAAGATGTACGACGCCAGTGAGCCGGATATCGATATCCAGGTCACCGGCTATCAGTGGAAGTGGCATTACAAATACCTGGGCCAGGACGTCGAGTTCTTCAGCAACCTGGCCACGCCCGCCGAACAGATCCATAACAAGGAAGCCAAGGGCGAACACTATTTGCTCGAGGTCGACAAGCCTCTGGTGCTGCCGATTGGCGCCAAGGTGCGCTTCCTCGTGACGTCCGCCGACGTGATCCACTCCTGGTGGGTGCCGGCGTTCGCGGTCAAGCGCGATGCGATCCCGGGATTCGTCAACGAAGCCTGGACCCGCATCGACAAGCCCGGCATCTACCGTGGCCAGTGCGCCGAGTTGTGCGGCAAGGATCACGGCTTCATGCCGATCGTGGTCGAGGTCAAGGAAAAGGCCGATTACGAAAAATGGCTTGGCGAGCGCAAGGCTGAAGCCGCGCAACTCAAGGAATTGACCAGCAAGGAATGGACCCTCGACGAGCTCAAAGAGCGCGGCGACAAGGTCTATCACACCACTTGCGTGGCCTGTCACCAGGCTGAAGGCCAGGGCCTGCCGCCGATGTTCCCGGCGCTCAAAGGCTCGCCGATTGCGACCGGGCCGAAAGCAGACCACCTGCATCGCGTGTACTTCGGCAAGCCCGGCACCGCCATGGCGGCGTTCGGCAAGCAGCTCTCGGAAGTCGATATTGCGGCGGTCGTGACCTACGAACGTAACGCCTGGGGCAACAACAAAGGCGACATGGTCACTCCTAAAGAAGTGCTGGAGCTGAAACAGGCGGAAAGCAAATGACCCGGTCTATTGCGCACGTAAGGAACCGGTCGGGGCTGCGCGCCCCGGCCTGCCCAGCCCATCTGTTTGCAGGAGACACGCCATGAGCGCCGTCATCGATGACCATGGTCATGCCGACCACGCCCACGGTCCCGCCAAAGGCCTGATGCGTTGGGTGCTGACCACTAACCACAAGGACATCGGCACGCTGTACCTGTGGTTCGCGTTTACGATGTTCCTGCTCGGCGGTTCGTTCGCGATGGTGATTCGCGCCGAACTGTTCCAGCCAGGGCTGCAAATCGTCGAGCCGGCGTTCTTCAACCAGATGACCACCATGCACGGTCTGGTGATGGTGTTCGGTGCGGTGATGCCGGCCTTCGTCGGCCTCGCCAACTGGATGATCCCGTTGATGATCGGCGCGCCGGACATGGCCCTGCCACGGATGAACAACTTCAGCTTCTGGCTGCTGCCAGCGGCGTTCATCCTGCTGGTGTCGACCCTGTTTACCCCGGGCGGCGGACCGAACTTCGGCTGGACGTTCTACGCCCCGCTGTCGACGACTTATGCGCCGGAAAGCGTGACCTTCTTCATCTTCGCCATCCACTTGATGGGGATCAGCTCGATCATGGGTGCGATCAACGTGATCGCCACCATCCTCAACCTGCGCGCCCCCGGCATGACGTTGATGAAAATGCCGCTGTTCGTCTGGACCTGGCTGATCACCGCGTTCCTGCTGATTGCCGTGATGCCGGTACTGGCCGGATGCGTGACGATGATGCTGATGGACATCCACTTCGGCACCAGCTTTTTCAGTGCCGCCGGTGGCGGTGACCCGGTGTTGTTCCAGCATGTGTTCTGGTTCTTCGGTCACCCTGAGGTGTACATCATGATCCTGCCGGCCTTCGGTGCCGTCAGCTCGATCATCCCGACCTTCTCGCGCAAACCGCTGTTCGGCTACACCTCGATGGTTTACGCCACGGCGAGCATCGCGTTCCTGTCGTTCATCGTCTGGGCGCACCACATGTTCGTGGTCGGCATTCCGCTGGTGGGCGAGTTGTTCTTCATGTACGCCACGCTGCTGATCGCGGTGCCCACCGGGGTGAAAGTGTTCAACTGGGCGAGCACCATGTGGCAAGGCTCGCTGACCTTCGAGACGCCGATGTTGTTTGCCGTGGCGTTCGTGATCCTGTTCTCCATCGGCGGCTTCTCGGGGCTGATGCTGGCTATCGCCCCGGCGGACTTCCAGTACCAGGACACTTACTTTGTGGTCGCGCATTTCCACTATGTATTGGTACCGGGGGCGATCTTCGGGATCTTCGCCTCTGCCTACTACTGGATGCCGAAATGGACCGGCCACATGTATGACGAAACCCTCGGCAAGCTGCACTTCTGGCTCTCGTTCATCGGCATGAACATGGCGTTCTTCCCGATGCACTTCGTAGGGCTGGCGGGCATGCCGCGGCGGATTCCGGACTACAACCTGCAATTCGCCGACTTCAACATGGTGTCGTCGATCGGCGCGTTCATGTTCGGCGCCACGCAGATCTTCTTCCTGTTCATCGTGATCAAAACCATCCGCGGCGGCCCGCCAGCACCGGCCAAACCGTGGGATGGGGCCGAAGGCCTGGAGTGGAGCATCCCGTCGCCGGCGCCGTATCACACGTTCACGACGCCTCCGGAAGTGAAATGAATACCCGGCCCCCTGTAGGAGCGAGCTCGCTCGCGATGGTCGTCAACGATAACGCTGGAAGCCTGGCACCCCGCGGTGGTCTCAGGTTTTTCGCGAGCGTGCTCGCTCCTACAGGGATTCGTAGCCATGGCTGACTCGATTTCGATGAAGAAGCTGGTCACGCGCCTGTTAATAGTGGTGGTGGCGATGTTTGTGTTCGGGTTTGCCCTGGTGCCGATCTACGACGTGATGTGCAAGGCCTTTGGCATCAATGGCAAAACCGCCGGGCAGTACGAAGGCGAGCAAACCGTCGACACGTCGCGACAAGTTCGCGTGCAATTCCTGTCAACGAACACTGCCGACATGCCTTGGGATTTCTACCCCAAGAGCGAAGAACTCACGGCCAACCCGGGGGCGGTCAACGAGATGATTTTCATCGCGCACAACCCGACCGATCGCCCGATGAGTGCGCAGGCCGTGCCGAGCATCGCACCGAGCACGGCCGCGGCGTATTTCCACAAGACCGAATGTTTCTGCTTTACCCAGCAAGTGCTGCAGCCCGGTCAACGGATCGAGATGCCGGTACGTTTCATCGTTGACCGTGACATGCCCAAGGATGTGAAGCACCTGACGCTGTCCTACACGCTGTTCGATATCACCGCCCGACATCCACCGGTTGCTGTAAACACTGGCGGCTGAGCGTGCCCGATAAGGAGAACAATAAATGGCAACTCATGAACATTATTACGTTCCGGCCCAGAGCAAATGGCCGATCATCGCCACGCTCGGCATGCTCACCACTGTGTTCGGCCTGGCCACCTGGTTCAACGACCTGAAGGCCGCGCGACCTGAATCCCACGGCCCGCTGATCTTTTTCGTCGGCGGCCTGTTGCTGGCGTACATGCTGTTCGGCTGGTTCGGTACGGTGGTCAAGGAAGGCCGCGCCGGGTTGTACAGCGCGCAGATGGATCGCTCGTTTCGCTGGGGCATGAGCTGGTTCATATTCTCAGAAGTGATGTTCTTCATCGCCTTCTTCGGCGCGCTGTTTTATGTGCGGCATATCTCGGGGCCGGCACTCGGTGGCGAAGGCCCGAAAGGCATCGCGCACATGCTCTGGCCGAACTTCCAGTTTGCCTGGCCATTGCTGCACACGCCGGACCCGAAACTGTTCCCGCCCCCTAAAGAAGTCATCAGCCCCTGGGGCCTGCCGCTGCTCAACACCGTGTTGCTGGTGAGCTCGAGCGTCACCGTGACCATCGCCCACCACGCCTTGAAAAAAGGCCATCGCGGCGCGCTGAAAATCTGGCTGGCCATCACGGTATTGCTGGGCTGCGGGTTTCTCGGCTTCCAGGCCGAAGAGTACATGCACGCCTATCACGAACTGGGCCTGACCCTGGGTTCGGGCATCTACGGCGCGACGTTCTTCATGCTCACCGGTTTCCACGGTGCCCACGTGACCATCGGCACCATCATTTTGTTTGTGATGCTGATGCGGATCATGCGCGGGCACTTCGACGCCGACCACCAGTTCGGTTTCGAGGCGGCGAGTTGGTATTGGCACTTCGTGGACGTGGTGTGGATCGGGTTGTTCGTTTTCGTCTACGTACTGTAGGAGCAAGCTCGCTCCTACAGTTACCAAGGCGCAGTAGAGACTAACTGGCCGCTGAAAAAACCCCAGGCGATCAAGCCGACGGTGATGGCGGCCAGGGCCACACGAACACTCAAGGCAATGACGAGGCGGTGCGAGCTGCTGTCGTCCTTGACCAGAAAAAACAGGCCGCTGAACAGGCTGACAACCGTGGCAATCAGCATCAGGACGATGGCTGCTTTGAGCATGGTGAAACTCCGGGGGTAAGGCGATGCACTTGAGTATAGCTATCGCGATGACCGACTTTCTGGCGATGCCATGAAGGGCTTCCGGCCGGGCATCGTGCCGACACTGGTGGTTGCACTCTTGCTGCCGCTGCTGGTGTCGCTAGGGTTCTGGCAACTGAGCCGGGGTGCCGAGAAAAGTGCCTTGCTGCACAGCTATGCCGAGCGCCGCGCCGCTGAACCGATGGCCAGCACTGAGTTGCAACACACCCAAGACCCTGCCTTCCGCCGCGTTCGCCTGCACGGCCAGTTCGATGCCGCCCATAGCCTGTTGCTGGACAACCGCCAGCGCGACGGCAAGGTTGGCGTCGAGCTGCTGCAACCGTTCCAGGATCAGGCGACCGGGCTCTGGCTGCTGGTCAATCGCGGCTGGCTGCCATGGCCAGACCGGCGCACCTCGCCGCAATTCACCACACCGACCCAGCCTTTGAGTCTCGATGCCTGGGTCTACGTGTCCCCCGGCGCGACCTTTCAATTGCACGCCGATCCTGCCGCCACGACCTGGCCTGAGTTAGTGACAGCGGTTGAGCCGGCCAAGCTGTGGACGGCGCTGGATCGCGAAGGGTTTGCCTACGAATTACGTGAAGAAGCCGGCCCCGCGTCCTACCAGGCCGACTGGCCGGTGGTGGCCATGGGACCGGAAAAACACATCGCTTATGCCGTGCAGTGGTTCGCCATGGCGATCGCCCTGCTCGGCCTTTTTATCTACCTCGGCTGGCACAACGCAAAGGAGAAACACCATGGGAGCGGCCATGAATCCACCCAGCATGTCTGAGGCGAAGACGCCGGCAAACCGGCGCAAGGGTCGCTTGCAGTTGCTGTTGATTTTGCTTGGGGTGATCGGTCCGATGATCCTCGCCACCGGCATGTACAAATTGCAGTTCTGGGTGCCGGAAGGTCGCAGCTATCACGGTGAACTGATCGGCAACGGCCAGACCCGCGCCGACCTTGGCGTGCAGGCGCAGGAGGACCGTTGGCAGATGCTGGTGACCGCGCCGAAGGATTGCTCGGTGGATTGTCAGCAACTGGTGTACCTGGCTCGGCAAATCCAGATCGGCCTCGGTCGCGATGCGTCTCGCGCCAGCCATGCGTTGGCCGCCGCGCAACCGCTATCAGCGGACTACGAAGCAAAACTGACCCGCGAATACCCGCAATTGCAACGCTATCCCATGGACCTGACGACCTTCAGCAAGACGACCGGCGACAAGACGGTGCCGCAGCTGTGGATCATCGATCCTCACGGCAATCTGGTGCTGCGCTACGACCCGACGGTGAAGGGTAAGGACCTGCTCAACGACCTGCGTCACCTGTTGAAACTGTCGAACATCGGATAAGGGCATCGTCATGGCCAAACCTGGATTTCGCCTCGCGCTGTTTGCCACCTTGCTGGCACTGATTGTGGTGTTGCTCGGCGCCTACACTCGCCTGACTCACGCCGGCCTCGGCTGTCCGGACTGGCCCGGCTGCTATGGCTTTATCAGCGTGCCGAAAAGCGAAGCCCAGCTGGCCCATGCCGAACTGCATTTTCCCGACGCCCCCGTCGAAGCCCACAAAGGCTGGAACGAGATGATCCACCGTTATTTCGCCGGCACGCTGGGGTTGTTGATTTCGGTGCTGGCCGGGCGCGCGTGGGTGAATCGTCGTCATCCCGGGCAACCGCTGAAGCTGCCGCTGTTCATGCTGGCCGTGGTGTTCGCCCAAGCAGCGTTCGGCATGTGGACGGTGACGCTCAAGCTCTGGCCGCAGGTGGTGACCGGACACTTGTTGGGCGGTTTTGCGACCTTGAGCCTGTTGTTTCTGCTGACGCTGCGCCTGTCTGGCGTGCTGCCCGCGCTGACCGTTCCAAAACGTTTGCAATACTGGGCGACGGCCGGGTTGCTGCTGGTGATCCTGCAAATCGCCCTCGGTGGCTGGGTCAGCTCCAACTACGCCGCCGTGGCGTGTATCGATTTCCCGACCTGCCACGGGCAATGGCTGCCAGCGGCTGATTTCGCCAACGGCTTTCACCTGACCCAACACATCGGTCCCAATTACCTCGGCGGGCAACTGGACAGCGATGCCCGCACCGCCATTCACCTGACTCACCGAATCGGTGCGCTGCTGGTGACGCTGGTGTTGCTCGGCCTGGCATGGCAACTGAAAGCGGTCGGCATGACGCGACTGGCCGGGCTGGTGCTCATCGCCCTCGGCGCACAAATCACCCTCGGTATCAGCAACGTGTTGTTCCACTTGCCGCTGCCGGTGGCCGTCGCCCACAACGCCGGCGGCGCGGCACTGCTGTTGACGATGGTGCTGGTCAATTACCACGCCCGGACGAGTCTGGTCCGGGTCAAGCAGCCGACACGCTGGCGTTTCAGCCCGCGTAAACACTCAGCCGGGCCTATAACAATAAAAGGAGAAATGCCATGGCGATTCTGATCGGCGAACGTCCCAGTCAGGCGATCTGGCGCGACTACCTCGAGCTGACCAAACCGAAAGTGGTGGTGCTGATGCTCATCACCTCGCTGGTGGGCATGTTCCTCGCGACCCGCGCGGGGGTGCCGTGGACGGTGCTGGTGTTCGGCAATCTGGGGATCGCCTTGTGTGCTGGCGGCGCGGCGGCGGTCAATCACGTGGTGGACCGGCGCATCGATGCGGTCATGGCTCGAACCCACAAACGGCCCTTGGCCGAAGGTCGGGTTTCACCGGCCGCCGCGCTGACGTTTGCCATGGTGCTGGCACTGCTGGGCCAGGCGCTGCTGCTGGCCTTCACCAACCCGCTGACGGCCTGGCTGACCCTCGCTTCGCTGCTTGGTTACGCGGTGGTCTACACCGGATTCCTGAAACGCGCGACGCCGCAAAACATCGTCATCGGCGGCCTGGCCGGTGCGGCTCCGCCACTGCTCGGTTGGGTCGCGGCCACCGGCCACGTCAGCGCCGAACCACTGCTGCTGGTGCTAATCATCTTCGCCTGGACCCCGCCACACTTCTGGGCACTGGCGATCCACCGTAAAGAGGAATACGCCAAGGCCGACATTCCGATGCTGCCGGTTACCCACGGCGAGCATTACACCAAGGTCCACATCCTGCTTTATACCTTCGCGCTGCTGGCCGTGAGCCTGATGCCCTACGTGATCCACATGAGCGGCATGCTCTACCTGATTTGCGCCCTCGGCCTGGGCGCGAGGTTTCTGCATTGGGCGGTGGTGCTGTACCGTGGCACTCGGCCGCACGCGGCGATCAACACGTTCAAGTACTCTATCTACTACTTGTTCCTGCTGTTTATCGCCCTGCTCGTAGACCACTACTTACTGTTGAACCTATGACTCGAACCCAGAAAACCGTCTTCATCCTCGTTGCCCTGATCGCACTGGTTCTGGGCCTGACCATCAACAAAGTGTTGTCCGGCAAAGGCCAGGGCGACCCGACCGCGTTGATCGACGCCGGGATCATCCTGCTGCCGCAAAGCCGTAACCTGCCGGACGTGACGATGACCGATCAGGACGGCAAGCCGGTGGCCGTCAACGAATTGAAGGACAAGTGGAGTTTGCTGTTCTTCGGCTACACCTTCTGCCCGGACATCTGCCCGACCACCCTCGCCCAACTGCGCCAGATCAAGAGTGAACTGCCGCCGGAGGCTGTGGATAAATTGCAGATCATCCTGGTCAGCGTCGACCCGAATCGCGATACGCCGAAACAGCTCAAACAGTACCTGGGCTATTTTGACCCGCAGTTCCGAGGCCTGACCGCATCCTCGGTGGACGACATTCAGAAGCTGGCGAATGCGGTGAGCATTCCGTTTATTCCGGCGGATACCAGCAAGCCGAATTACACGGTGGATCACAGCGGCAACCTGGCGGTGATCGGGCCGGACGGGACACAGCGCGGGTTTATTCGGGCGCCGTTGAACAACGTAAAGTTGGTGGCGCAGTTGCCGGTGATGCTGAAACGTAAATAAGCACCATCCTCCCTCCCTGTAGGAGCGAGCTTGCTCGCAATGGACGTCAACGATAACGCGTGTCGCCTGAATGAACGTGTTGTCCAGAGTTTTTCGCGAGCAAGCTCGCTCCTACAAGGGGCGGTGTTTCGGGCAAAAAAATGGGGCGCATTCAATGCGCCCCATTTTTGTTTCAGCTTCAGATCAGAACGCCGGCACGACCGCGCCTTTGTACTTCTCGAGGATGAAGGCTTTCACTTCCGGGCTGTGCAGCGCGGCGACCAGTTTCTTCATGTCTTCGCTGTCCTTGTTGTCCGGGCGGGCAACGAGGATGTTCACGTACGGCGAGTCGCTGCCTTCGATGACCAGTGCATCTTTGGCCGGGTCAAGCTTGGCTTCCAGCGCGTAGTTGGTGTTGATCAGCGCCAGGTCGACCTGGGTCAGCACGCGCGGGATGGTCGCGGCTTCCAGTTCGCGGATTTTCAGGTCCTTGGTGTTTTCGGTGATGTCCTTGACGGTCGACAGGATGTTGTTCGAATCCTTCAACTTGATCAGGCCGGCCTTGGCTAGCAGTAACAGTGCACGACCGCCGTTGGTGGCGTCGTTCGGGATCACCACGTTGGCGCCACCTGGCAGCTCGGCCAGGGTTTTGTACTTGCTGGAGTAAGCGCCCAGCGGCTCAAGGTGCACGCCGGCAACGGAAACCAGGTTAGTGCCCTTGGCCTTGTTGAACTCATCGAGGTACGGCTGGTGCTGGAAGAAGTTGGCGTCCAGGCGCTTTTCCGATACCTGCACGTTCGGCTGGATGTAGTCGGTGAAGACTTTGACCTTCAGGTCCACGCCTTCTTTGGCCAGGGCCGGTTTCACGAATTCGAGGATTTCTGCGTGCGGGACCGGGGTGGCCGCGACGGTCAGGGTGTCGGCGTGGGCGGAAAAGGCTGCAACGGCAGCGAACGCGACGAGTAGTTTTTTCATTCAGCTAACTCCTTGTGAATATCCGCCAGCGGCGCCTCTTTGCGGCGCCTGCCAGCGAATGACCTGCTCTAAATTATTTGCGCGAGAAGTGCACGACCAGCTTATCGCCAACGGTTTGCAACACTTGAACCAGGATCAGCAGCAACACCACGGTAACGATCATGACATCGGTCTGGAAACGCTGGTAACCGAAACGGATCGCCAGGTCGCCCAAACCACCGGCGCCCACCACACCAGCCATTGCCGTGTAGGAAACCAGTGTAATCGCTGTCACCGTAATCGCCGCGAAGATGCCCGGGCGGGCTTCCGGCAGCAAGGCGTTGGTGATGATCTGCCGGGTTGTCGCGCCCATGGCCTGGGTCGCTTCGATGATGCCGCGATCCACTTCACGCAGGGCCGTCTCCACCAGTCGCGCGAAGAACGGCGTCGCGCCCACTACCAGCGGTGGAATCGCGCCAGCGACACCGAGGGAAGTGCCGGTGATCAACACCGTGAACGGAATCATCACGATCAGCAAAATGATGAACGGCAGCGAACGCAAAATGTTCACCACCAGCGACAACATTGCATAAACGCCTTTGGCTTCCAGCAACTGGCGCGGGCTGCACAAAAACAACAGCACGCCCAGCGGCAAACCGAGCAGCACGGTGAACAACAGCGAACCGCCGAGCATCAGCATCGTGTCGCCGGTGGCCAGCCAGATTTCGAACCAGTCGATATTGGCGAAGAAACTCGTCAGGGCTTCCATCAGCGCAGCACCTCCATGTGGACGTCCGCTGCGGTGAAGCGGGCGAACGCTGCGTCCATGTCGCCACCGGTGACGGCCAGGGTCAGTTGCCCGTAGGGAATGTCTTTGATGCGATCAATACGACCGGCCAGGATGCTGTAGTCCACACCCGTTTCCCGAGCGACTGTACCCAGCAACGGCGCGTAGGTCGCTTCGCCCTGGAAGGTCAGACGCACGATACGCCCCGGCACGTGAGCAAAGTCGTCACGCTGTTCGCTTTCGTCGATCTGCTCGTCTTCCTGCACGAAACGCTTGGTGGTCGGGTGCTTGGGATGCAGGAACACCTGCGCCACCGAACCTTGCTCGACGATCACACCCGCGTCCATCACCGCCACCTGGTCGCAGACCCGACGGATCACGTCCATCTCGTGGGTGATCAGGACGATGGTCAGCTTCAGCTCGCGATTGATCTCGGCCAGCAGTTGCAGGACCGACGCGGTGGTCTGTGGGTCCAGGGCGCTGGTGGCTTCGTCGCACAGCAGGATTTTTGGCTTGGTCGCCAGGGCGCGGGCGATGCCGACACGCTGCTTCTGGCCACCGGACAACTGCGCCGGGTACTTTTTGGCGTGATCGGACAGGCCGACCCGCGCCAGCAGTTCCGCTACCCGCAGGTCGATTTCACTGGCAGACAATTCACCGGCCAGGGTCAACGGCAGCGCAACGTTGTCAGCCACAGTCTTGGAGGCCAGCAGGTTGAAGTGCTGGAAGATCATCCCGACCTGCTGACGGAAGCGTCGCAAGCTGTTGGCGTCGAGCGCGGTGACTTCCTCGCCGTCGACAAAGATCTTGCCGCCGCTGGAGTTCTCCAGGCGATTGATCAGACGCAGCAGGGTACTTTTTCCCGCACCGGAATGGCCGATCAGGCCGAAGACCTGACCGTTCTCAATCGTCAGACTGGTCGGGTGCAGGGCGGGAATGTCTTTACCGGCGACGCGGTAAGTTTTATGGACGTTTTGAAACTCGATCACGTAGCGAACCTTGTGGGGCGCGTTAGAAAGGGATCAGCGGTTAGCCGGGCGCGCATTTTAGCCTGTCCGTATAGAGGTTATTAGCATTTATTCCGCATTCAACCTTCGATTTGGCAATAACGCGATCAAAGGTAAGAAAAAAGGAACGGCTAAAAGTGTCATCAGTCACTAATTAGGCAACTCGATAACGTCCCAGGTGCCGTGCCAGGGACATTTCCAAGCGTCCTGGTTACCACGGGAATCGCAACGAGGAGTTTAGACTGATGAGCACCAAGAAGCCTGCCGCCCCTAAAAGCGCACTGGCCGGGACCGATAACCTGGACCGCAACAACACGAATACCAAGCTCGATAGCCTGGAAAAATTCCGCTCCGACGCCACCGAACAGGCCTTGCGCACCAATCAGGGCGTGAAGGTGTCGGACAACCAGAACACCTTGAAGGCCGGTGCCCGAGGGCCCTCGCTGCTGGAAGACTTCATCATGCGTGAAAAGATCACGCACTTTGACCATGAGCGAATTCCGGAGCGCATCGTGCACGCGCGCGGCACCGGCGCCCATGGTTACTTCCAGACTTATGAGAACCACTCTGTCCTGACAAAAGCCGGCTTCCTACAGGACCCGGGCAAGAAAACCCCGGTCTTTACGCGTTTTTCAACGGTGCAAGGCCCTCGCGGGTCAGGCGATACGGTGCGGGACGTACGAGGTTTCGCCGTGAAATTTTTCACCGACGAAGGCAACTTCGATCTGGTGGGCAACAACATGCCGGTGTTTTTCATTCAGGACGCGATCAAGTTTCCTGACTTCGTGCATGCGGTGAAACCCGAGCCCCACAACGAGATGCCTACCGGAGGCTCGGCGCACGACACCTTTTGGGATTTTGTCTCGCTGGTGCCGGAATCGGCGCACATGGTGATCTGGGCCATGTCCGACCGGGCGATCCCGAAAAGCCTGCGCAGCATGCAGGGCTTTGGCGTACATACCTTCCGGCTGATTAACGCCGAAGGTAAATCGCGCTTCGTCAAATTCCACTGGCGCCCCACCGCCGGCACCTGTTCGCTGGTCTGGGATGAAGCGCAAAAGCTCGCCGGTAAAGACGCTGACTTCCACCGACGCGATCTCTGGGAAGCCATCGAGATGGGCGACTATCCCGAGTGGGAACTGGGCGTTCAAGTCATCGAAGAGGAAAACGAGCACTCGTTTGACTTCGACATCCTCGACCCGACCAAACTGATTCCCGAAGAGCTGGTGCCGATTACGCCGCTGGGCAAAATGGTGCTCAACCGCAACCCGGACAACTTCTTCGCCGAAACCGAGCAGGTCGCTTTCTGCCCGGGGCATATCGTGCCGGGGATCGATTTTTCCAACGACCCGCTGCTGCAAGGCCGTTTGTTTTCCTACACCGATACGCAAATCAGCCGACTCGGTGGGCCGAACTTTCACGAGATCCCGATCAACCGTCCGGTGGCGCCGTTCCACAATGGCCAGCGGGATGCATTGCATCGCACCACCATCGACAAGGGTCGAGCATCTTACGAGCCAAACTCCATCGACGGTGGCTGGCCGAAGGAAACAGCGCCGGCGGCTCAGGATGGTGGCTTCGAGAGTTATCCGGAGCGCATTGACGCCAACAAGATTCGCCAGCGCAGCGAGTCGTTCAGCGATCACTTCTCCCAGGCGCGCCTGTTTTTCCACAGCATGAGCAAGCACGAGCAGGAGCACATCATCGCGGCCTATAGCTTTGAGCTGGGCAAGGTTGAACGGGACTTCATCCGCGCGCGCGAAGTGAATGAAATCCTCGCCAACATCGACCTGGAACTGGCCAAGCGTGTGGCCGCCAACCTCGGTTTGCCAGCGCCGAAAGCCGGGACTGTCGAGGTGCGGAAAACGTCCTTGGACCGCTCGCCAGCCCTGAGCCAGGCGAACTTGCTGCCCGGCGACATCAAAACCCGCAAGGTGGCGATTCTGGCAGCTAATGGTGTCGACGGCGCAGCAATTGATGCGATGAAGAAGGCATTGCAAGCGGAGGGTGCCCACGCCAAATTGCTGGGGCCGACGTCGGCGCCCGTGACAACGGCGGACGGCAAAACGCTGCCCGTGGATGCGTCGATGGAAGGCCTGCCTTCAGTCGCGTTCGACGCTGTGTTCGTGCCTGGTGGCGCGGCATCGATCAAGGCGTTGAGCGGTGATGGCGTGGCGTTGCATTACCTGCTGGAGGCGTACAAGCATTTGAAGGCGATTGCATTGCAGGGCGAGGCGAAGCAGTTGTTGGATGTGTTGAAGCTGGAGGCTGATGCGGGGTTGATCGTGGGGGCGGATGCGAAGGTGAGCAAAGCGTTTATTGCGGCGATCGGGCAGCATCGGGTTTGGGATCGGGAGCCGAAGGCCAAGGCGATTCCCGCTTAAGGATTTGTATCAATAGGTAGGACGCTATCGCGAGCAGGCTCGCTCCCACATTTGATCTCGGTCGATCACAGAATCTGTGTTCACTGGAGAGCCAATGTGGGAGCGAGCCTGCTCGCGATGCTTTTACGGTTTACGCGGACTCAACACCATCTGCGCCGGAATGTTGCGCAAGATCTGCTTTTCCAGTTTCAGGTCGAAATCCGAATCGAGTTTCTTCACCCGCTTGGTCAGCAATGTCGCCAACCAAGGGTAATCCTGGGTACGCGGCGCCTGAATGCTCACGTCACACTGATAATTCACCACATCGGCAGCGATCGCATCCAGCTGCCGGCGAAGTTTGCCCATATCGGTGAGGTTCAATGCCACGGTGGTGCTTTCAGCCGTCGGATCAATCACCTTCGCCTGTGGCTTGGCTTCAGCCGCCATCAAGGCCGCTTCGGCTTTATCCAGTTCAGCCTTGCGCGCATTGACGATGGCGTTGTTGACCCCACCCGTGAGCGCCGGCGCCTTGGGCATCAACGCACGGGCGCGGCTCAAGGCCGTTGCGGCGGCATTCACATCACCTTTCTGCAGCACGATCTGGCTGCGCAGCAGATAGGCTTCGGCCAATTGCCGCTGATATTGCAAAAGCGATTGATCGTTCGGCGACTCGGCTTGCAAGGCAGCCAATTGATCTTCCGCGGTGGCCAGCTCGTTGCTGGCCAGGCTTTGTTCCAGTTGCGTGATAGCCGCGGCCCGCGCATTGGAAGCCTCTCTGGCCGCCGGCGGCGTGCTTTGGCATGCGCCCAGTAGCAGCGAAAATGCGACAAGGAGCAGATAACGGGAGGCGAACAGCTTCATTCCTGCGACTCTCTATTTGCGCAAAAAACGAGCAAGTCTACACCCCTCGACGGGGCAGGACAAAACTCAGCAAAAACAGTGCGGCGGCCGTCACAACAATCGATGGGCCTGCCGGGGTGTCCTTGAACCAGGACAGCGCCAGTCCGCCACACACCGCGAGCATACCCAGCAGGCTTGCGCCCAGTGCCATCTGCTCCGGCGAACGGGCGTGACGTTGTGCCGCAGCCGCCGGAATGATCAACAACGAAGTAATCAGCAACACGCCGACGATTTTCATCGCCACAGCGATCACGATGGCAATCAGCAACATCAAGGTCAGGCGCAACGCCGGCACGGGCAAACCTTCTACCCTGGCCAGTTCTTCATGCACCGTGATCGCCAGCAATGGCCGCCACAACGTGACCAGCAAGGCCAGAACCGCCGCGCTGCCACCCAGTATCCAGGCCAGATCGGTCGGACTGATCGCCAGCAAATCGCCGAACAGGTACGCCATCAGGTCGATCCGCACTTCGTGCATGAAGCTTAGTACGACCAGGCCCAAAGAGAGCGTGCTCGGTGCGAGAATTCCCAAAAGCGTGTCGGACGCCAGCGGTTGACGCTGTTGCAAGGTCACCAGCAACACCGCCAGAAGCAAACAGCCTACGGTGACGGCCACGGTCGGGCTGACATCCAGCAAAAAGCCCAACGCCACGCCGAGCAAGGCCGCGTGTGACAGCGTGTCGCCAAAATACGCCATGCGCCGCCAGACGACGAAAGACCCCAATGGGCCCGCAACCAGCGCCAGGGCCAGGCCTGCAAGCAGGGCGTAAAGCAGAAAATCAGCCATGCTTGCAGCTATCTCCATGAACGTGAGGTTGGCCCGTCGGGGCCGCGGTGACCACCGAGCCATGCAGGTCATGGGCGTGATCATGATGGTGGTGATAAATCGCCAGGCTCTGTGCGTTCTTGCCAAACAGCTCAACGAAAGCCGGATCACCGCTGACTTGTTCCGGATGCCCGGAACAGCACACATGCCGATTCAGGCAAACGACCTGGTCGGTGGTGCTCATCACCAGGTGCAGGTCGTGGGAAACCATTAGCACGCCGCAACCGTGACGGTCGCGCAACCGCGTGATCAGGCTGTACAACTCGGCCTGACCCGCGACATCGACGCCTTGTACCGGCTCATCCAGTACCAGCAACTCCGGCTCGCGCAGCAATGCCCGGGCCAGCAGCACCCGCTGCATTTCACCGCCCGACACACTTTGCACCGGGCTGTCGATCACTTGCTCGGCCCCGACTTCCTTGAGTGCCGCCAAGGCGCGAGCACGGTCCACGCCGGGTACCAGGCGCAGGAAGCGCAGCACTGACAACGGCAGGGTCGGATCGACGTGAAGTTTTTGCGGCATGTAACCGACCCGCAGTTTCGGCTTGCGCCAGACGCTGCCGCTGTCCGGTTTCAACAGACCGAGCACGGCGCGCACCAGCGTGGTCTTGCCGGCACCGTTGGGGCCGATCAGAGTAACGATCTGCCCGGGCTCGACACTCAGCTCGATGTTATCCAGCACGTTTTGCCCGGCAAAGGTGACGGCAACCTGCTCAAGGCGGATCAGCGCATTACTCATCAAGCCCCCTGGCAACCCGAACAGAGACCGACCACTTCAACGGTCTGGCCCTCGACGATAAAGCCGACATCCTTGGCGCTGCCGACGATCGCGTCGCTGATGGATTTTTGTTCGAGCTCGATGGCTGCGTGGCATTCGCGGCAGATCAGGAACTGGCCCTGATGCGCGTGCCCTGGGTGATTGCAACCAACGAAGGCGTTGAGTGAGGAGATACGGTGCACGAAGCCGTTTTCCAACAGGAAATCCAGCGCCCGGTACACGGTCGGCGGCGCGGCGCGGCGGCCATCCTGTTCGCTGAGCACCGCCAGGATGTCGTAGGCCCCCAGCGGTTTGTGGCTCTGCCAGACCAATTCCAGCACCCGTCGGCGCAAGGCTGTCAGGCGCAAACCTTGACCGGCGCACAAGGCATCGGCCTCAGTCAAAGCGCTATGGACGCAATGAGAGTGGTCGTGGGGGCGGCTGGCAATCGGTGTTTTAGGCATGAGCGGCGACGAGTTTTGTGAGAGACGTTATTATGTTACCCGTTCTCGCCTCTTCGAGTGGTCATCGTGTCCCGACTTTTTTCTATTTTTATCGCATTTTTCACTGGTTTCCTGCTGATTGGCTCGGCGCAAGCCGAGGTCAAAGTCCTTACCAGCATCAAGCCGCTACAGTTGATTGCCGCTGCGGTGCAGGACGGCGTCGCGATTCCGGAAGTGTTGCTGCCGCCGGGTGCATCGCCGCATAACTATGCCTTGCGCCCATCCGACGTACGGAAGGTGCAGTCTGTGGATCTGGTCTACTGGATTGGCCCTGACATGGAAGGTTTCCTGCCTCGCGTGCTGAATGGTCGTACGCTGCCCAGCGTCGCCGTACAGGATTTGCCAGGCCTGAAATTGCGGCGTTTTGCCGAAGACAGCCACTCCCACGCAGAAGAAGCTGACGAGCATGACCACGATCACCGTCCCGGCAGCCTGGACGCGCATTTGTGGCTGTCGCCGGTCAACGCTCGGGTGATTGCCGAGAAAATGGCCGCCGACCTGAGCGCGGCCGATCCAGAGAATGCCGCGCGGTATCAAAGCAACCTGAAAGCATTCGATCAGCGTCTCGACGCGCTGGACCTGCGTTTGAAGGCCCGTCTGGCTGGCATTGCAGGCAAGCCGTACTTTGTTTTCCATGAAGCCTTCGACTATTTCGAAGATGCCTACGGCCTCAAGCACACCGGCGTGTTCAGTGTCGCTGCAGAAGTCCAGCCTGGTGCCCAGCACGTAGCGGCGATGCGAGCCCGCTTGCAGGAAGTCGGCAAGACTTGCGTCTTCAGCGAACCGCCGCTGCGGCCGCGCCTGGCAGAAACGTTAGTGGCGGGTTTGCCGGTGAAACTGGCCGAGCTGGATGCGCTGGGCGGGTACACGCCGGCGACTGCTCAGGGGTACGAGCAGGTACTGGAGAAGTTGGGGAATGATTTGGCCGGGTGTCTGGAGTCGCTCTAATTACCCTGTGGCGAGGGAGCTTGCTCCCGCTGGACTGCGCAGCAGTCCCCACTCTTTTTAGGCAGAGAGTGGGGCCGCTTCGCGACCCAACGGGAGCAAGCTCCCTCGCCACAATTCAGAGGGCAAACGGTAACGGTGTGTTGATCTTCTGCCGCTGCGCCAAGCGCAACTGAAACTCCATCGGATCGTGAATCAACACATCCTGCCCCGCGAACGATTCCGCCGCGATCAACCGCGACAGCCAGAAACGCACGCACGCTACCCGCAGCATCGTCGGCCACAACTCAGCCTCGGCCGCCGTGAACGGTCGTAGCGCCGCATAAGCCCCGAGCAATGCCCGCGCCCGGGGCCCATCGATCAGCCCCTCCTCGTCCGAGCACCAATCGTTCAAGGCAATCGCCACGTCGTAGAGCATCGGCCCCGAGCAGGCGTTGTAGAAGTCGATCAACCCGGTCAGGTGCGTGCCTTCGAACATCGCGTTATCGCGGAACAGATCGGCGTGGATGTTGGCACGCGGCAACGCCAGAATTTTCGTCTTCTGCTGTGTGATTTCGTCCAGGGCCCGCTTGAGCAGATCGCTTTGCTCGGCATTCAGGTGCGACAGAAACTGCGTGCCCTCTTCCAGCATCCAGTCCAGGCCGCGATCGGTTTTGCGCTTGATCATGTTGGCCTGGGTCGCCAGGTGCAGATGACCGAGCAGTTCGCCCACCTGGGCGCAATGCTGCGCGTTGGCTTCCTTGATGTGTTTGCCCGCCAGGCGTGGCTGCAACAGTGCCGGCTTGCCCGCCAGTTCGCGCAAGGCGACGCCATCGGTGGTGCGCAGCGCATAGGGTACTGGCAGATCGGCTTCATGCAGGACGTCGAGCAGTTCGATGAAGAAAGGCATTTCCTGCACCGGACCGCGCTCGACCAGGGTCAGGACAAATTCGCCCTGTTCCAGGCTGATAAAGAAATTGGTGTTTTCGCTACCGGCGGCAATTCCCTGGAAATCAAGCAGGCGGCCGAGCCCGTAAGGGGCGAGAAAGGTTTCCAGCTCGGGCCGAGCCAGCGGGGTGAACACAGACATGTTTTAACTGCCAGTACGGGCGCTGCTGCTGAGCCAGCGCCGATTTAAATTAAGAAACTACTTCCACTCAAATATTTTCCACGACGGAATCAGCATATCCGGCTGATCCGAGCGGATGAAGTTTGCATCGGTACCGTCCGCCCGCACCAGAAAATACGGGGGTGCGCCTTTTGGCGTGACCTTGATCGCATACAGGAACCCGTTTTGGCGGTACTCCTGAATGACCTTGTCGCCCTCCGTGCGGATCGTGACTTCCGGCTCGGGCGTCGGTGCATCGTCCGCCGCCATGACGGCCAGTGGAGTGATTGCAAACATGCCAGCCAGCAACAGGCGATTTAGTGTGCGCATGATAACCTTGTCCCTTTGTCGTCAACGGTCCCGCTATTCTAGCGCCGGACCCGCCGAAAAGGTTGATCCTGCTCATGAGCCAAGCCCCCCTCGTCCTGGTGGACGGTTCTTCTTATCTGTACCGCGCCTTTCACGCCCTGCCACCGCTGACCACTTCCAAAGGTCTGCCGACGGGTGCGGTCAAGGGCGTGCTGAACATGCTCAAGAGTCTGCGCAAGCAGTACCCGGACAGTCCGTTCGCCGTGGTGTTCGACGCCAAGGGTGGGACTTTTCGCGATGACATGTACGCCGAATACAAGGCCAACCGTCCGAGCATGCCCGACGACATGCGCGTGCAAATCGAGCCGCTGCACCAGAGCGTAAAAGCCCTGGGCTTCCCTCTGCTGTGCGTCGAAGGTGTCGAAGCCGACGACGTGATCGGTACCTTGGCCCGCAGCAGCGCCGCCGCAGATCGCCCGGTTATCATTTCCACCGGCGACAAGGACATGGCGCAGTTGGTCGACGGCCACATTACCTTGGTCAACACCATGACCGGTAGCAGCATGGACGTGGAGGGCGTGAAGGAGAAATTCGGTGTCGCTCCCGAGCAGATCATCGATTATCTGGCGCTGATGGGCGATTCGTCCGACAACATTCCGGGCGTTCCGGGCATCGGCCCGAAGACAGCGTCCGGCCTGCTGGTGGGCGTAAACGGCGGTTTGAAAGAGCTTTACGCGCAGCTCGACATCGTCCCGACCCTGCCGATTCGCGGCGCAAAAACCTTGCCGGCCAAGCTCGAAGAGCACAAGGAGATGGCCTTCCTCTCCTATCAGTTGGCGACCATCAAGATCGATGTGCCACTGGACATCGGCCTCGATGACCTGCAAATGGGCAAGCCCGATCACGACAAGCTGGCCGAGCTCTACACACTGCTCGAGTTCAAGAGCTGGTTCGACGAGAATCAGCGCGATGCCAAGCGCTCGGGTCAGGAAGTGGCGGCACCGGTGGCCGAAGAAGCTGTCGTCGACACCGAACTCAAATACACGACCATCCTCACCCAGCCCGATTTCGACCTGTGGCTGAAGAAGCTCAACGACGCCAAGCTCATCGCCTTCGATACCGAGACCACTGGCATCGATGCGCAGCAGGCGCAACTGGTCGGCTTGTCGTTCGCTGTACAAGCCAACGAAGCGGCCTACATCCCGCTGACCCATTCCTACATGGGCGTGCCGGATCAACTGGATCGCGACACGGTGTTGCGCGCGCTGAAACCGATTCTGGAAGACCCGAACAAACTCAAAGTCGGCCAGCACGCCAAGTTCGACATGAACATTTTGGCTAACTGCGCCATCGGCGGTGATCAGAGCTGCGGTATCACGGTGCAAGGCATCGCCTTCGACACCATGCTCGAGTCCTACGTGCTGGATTCCACCGCGACTCGCCACGACATGGACAGCCTGGCGCTCAAGTACCTGAATCACACCACTACCAGCTTCCAGGACATCGCCGGCAAGGGCGCCAAGCAGTTGACCTTCGATCAGATCTCGCTGGAGCTGGCCGGGCCTTATGCCGCCGAAGATGCCGACGTGACGCTGCGCCTGCATCAAACCTTGCAGGAAAAGCTCAACGCCATTCCAAGCCTGAGCCGGGTATTGAGCGAAATCGAAATGCCGCTGGTGCCGGTGCTGGCGCGGATCGAGCGCCAGGGCGCGCTGGTAGACGCCAACCTCCTGGGCATCCAGAGCGTTGAGCTGGGCGAAAAAATGGTCGCCCTCGAGCGTGAGGCGTTTGCCATCGCCGGGGAAGAGTTCAACTTGGGTTCGCCGAAGCAATTGGGTGTGATCCTGTACGAAAAACTCGGTTTGCCGATTCTCAGCAAAACCGCCAAGGGCCAGGCTTCGACCGCCGAAGCCGTGCTGGCGGAGCTGGCCGAACAGGATTTCCCGCTTCCCAAAGTGCTGATGCAGTACCGCTCGATGAGCAAGCTCAAGAGCACATACACCGACCGCTTGCCGGAGCAGATCAACCCGCGCACGGGGCGGATCCATACGTCCTACCATCAGGCTGTCGCGGCGACCGGGCGTTTGTCCTCCAGCGATCCAAACCTGCAGAACATTCCTATCCGCACCGCCGAAGGCCGTCGGATTCGTCAGGCGTTCGTTGCACCCAAAGGCTACAAGCTGTTGGCTGCGGACTACTCGCAGATCGAACTGCGGATCATGGCGCACCTGGCCAAGGACGAAGGCCTGCTGCACGCCTTCCGCAATGACCTGGACGTGCACAAAGCCACGGCCGCTGAAGTCTTCGGGGTTGAACTGGCGCAGGTCACCACTGACCAGCGGCGCAGCGCCAAGGCGATCAACTTCGGTTTGATCTACGGTATGAGCGCGTTTGGCCTGGCCAAACAGATTGGCGTTGATCGCAAGCAATCCCAGGCTTACATCGACCGTTATTTCGCCCGTTATCCTGGCGTGTTGGCGTACATGGAGCGCACCCGTGCGCAGGCTGCCGAGCAGGGTTTCGTCGAAACCATTTTTGGTCGTCGCCTGTACCTGCCGGAAATTAACGCGAAAAACCCGGCCTTGCGCAAAGGCGCTGAACGCACCGCGATCAACGCCCCGATGCAAGGCACCGCGGCAGACATCATCAAGAAAGCCATGGTGGCTGTGGACAACTGGCTGACCGCTTCTGGCCTGGATGCCAAAGTTATCCTGCAAGTGCACGATGAACTGGTGCTTGAGGTGCGCGAAGACCTGGTCGATCAGGTGCGGGAAGAAATTCGGGTGCACATGAGCGACGCCGTGAAACTGGACGTGCCGCTGCTGGTCGAAGTGGGAGTAGGCAATAACTGGGACGAGGCTCACTGAGCCGCCTGAAAGGACGCTTGCGCTGCGGCACAATGCCGCGGCGCTAACCGTTGAAGAGTGCTTAGTTCGGAAGGCGATTGGGGTTATTCCAAACGCATTCGAAAATAATCTGAACTAATTTTGCAATCGGCTACTCAGAGTTACTGAAAGGCTGGTGAAGCCCTTCGATGCTCCTAATGTTGTGTTAAGTGTTGGCAGATATCTGGACCCCGCCCTAGCGGTCTAGAACTTGAACCCCGGAACTTCCCCCTCCCCATAAGAAGTCCGGGGTTTTTTTTGCCCGGCGTTTAGCCTTCCACGCCAGGCTGAGCAATCTCTGCGCCTTTGTCCGCCAACGCCATCCAGCCCGCCAGAACAGTATAGGCCTCTTCCAGGCCCAGGCGTTTTGGCGCCGAAAACAGCTGAATGCTGATGGCATCGCCCCAACCTTTGCGGATATCCGACTGAACCTTGAGCAGGACGTTTTTCGCCGCGCCGTAGGTCAGCTTGTCCGCTTTGGTCAGCAGAATGTGCATCGGCATGCCGCTGGCGACAGCCCAATCCAGCATCAGCAGGTCGAAATCTGTCATTGGATGACGGATGTCCATCATCAAAATCAGACCTTTCAAACTCTCGCGACCACCCAGATAAGCTTCCAGGTGACGCTGCCAGTGCAGCTTCAACGGAATAGGTACTTTTGCGTAACCGTACCCCGGCAGGTCGACCAGACGACGATCATCGTCTAGCTTGAAGAAGTTCAAGAGTTGCGTGCGACCCGGAGTTTTCGAGGTCCGCGCCAGGCTGGCATGCGTCAGGGTGTTCAACGCGCTGGATTTACCGGCGTTGGAACGCCCGGCGAAGGCCACTTCGAAGCCTTCGTCGTCGGGGCATTGATCGACTTTGGCAGCGCTAAGCATGAAGGTGGACTGTTGGCACAGGCCGAGGATGGGATTCTTGAGTTGCATGGGATTTCCGATGTGGGCGGCGCCGGGAATGGACGCGGCAAGCGGTGTCGTTTCCGTTTCAGTGACGCCAGTATATAATGCCGCAGATTTTGTGTGCGCTTTGTCCCAGCGTAGGATGAAGTTCACGAGAGCGTTTGACCTTGATTGCGCATTAGAACGCAGAAAGCTCTCAACCCTGAAAAGGTCGTTTTATGACGAAATGGCTGCTAGCTGCCGGTGTCTTGATACCGCTTTACAGCGCTCAGGCTACACAGGATCCGGAAGCTGTGTACAACCGTGTTTGTGGTGCCTGTCATTCCGGCCAACTACCCATGGCGCCTCAAAAGGGCGATCAGGAAGCTTGGACGCCGAGGTTGGCGAAAGGTATGGAGACGCTGGTGCAACACGTGACCCAGGGTTTCAAGGCGATGCCGCCGCGTGGTTTGTGCATGGACTGCAGTGCCGAGGATTACCAGGCCATCATCCACTGGATGAGCGAGTGATCCCGGTCCATAACTCTTTAACCCTTAGCCGTAGTTGGATTAGCTGATGAACAAATTGATCGTGAGTCTGCTGTTAACCGTGGGGATCTCCGGCATTGCCCATGCTGCAGGTGATGCGACTGCTGGTCAGGCGAAAGCCGCAGTATGTGGCGCCTGTCATGGCCCGGATGGCAACAGCATGGCGCCAAACTTTCCGAAACTGGCAGGTCAGGGCGAGCGTTATCTGAACAAGCAGTTGCACGACATCAAGTCCGGCAAGCGCACGGTACTTGAAATGACCGGCCTGCTGACCAACCTGAGCGATCAGGACCTGGCCGATATCGCCGCCTACTTCGCCAGCCAGAAAGGCAGCGTTGGCGCCGCCGACCCGAAAGTCGTGGCTCGCGGTGAAGCCTTGTTCCGTGGCGGCGACCTGGCCAAGGGCCTGCCAGCCTGCACCGGTTGCCACTCACCAAATGGCGCAGGCAACGCGGCGGCCGGCTTCCCGCACCTCGGTGGCCAGCACGCTCAATACGTCGCCAAGCAACTGACCGATTTCCGCAAGGAAGAAGGCGGTCGCAACAACGATGGCGACACCAAAACCATGCAGACCATCGCCAAACGCCTGAGCGACGAAGACATCGCAGCGGTGTCCAGCTACATTCAGGGCCTGCACTAAGACCGGCGAATCGGGCGCCGCGCGGGACATACATCTCCTGCAACGTTAACGCTCTATTAATCCGTCGCAGCAAGTATAAAAAGGGTGGCTCAGGCCGCCCTTTTTTGTGGCCGCTGCCGTTACACTACAGAACTCAAGCCCGCCATGACCTGTCTGAAAACAGGTCGCGCGAGGCGACCAAAATTGTCCAGGAGTAAAGCATGCGTAATCTGATCATCAGCGCCGCACTCGTCGCTGCCAGCCTGTTCGGCATGACTGCCCAAGCCGCCGAAGCACCCGCCGCACCCTACGTCGAACTGAGCAATCCGGTCCCGGTCGCAGTGCCTGGCAAGATCGAAGTCGTGGAGCTGTTCTGGTACGGCTGCCCGCATTGCTACGCGTTCGAGCCGGTGATCAATCCGTGGGTTGAAAAACTGCCGTCCGACGTGAACTTCGTGCGCATTCCGGCCATGTTTGGCGGCCCATGGGACGCACACGGCCAGATGTTCCTGACCCTTGAAGCCATGGGCGTAGAAAGCAAAGTTCATGCGGCGGTGTTCAATGCGATCCAGAAGGAACACAAGAAGCTGGTCGACAAGAACGAAATGGCTGACTTCCTGGCCACCCAAGGCGTAGACAAGGACAAGTTCCTGGCCACCTTCGATTCCTTCGCCATCAAGGGCAAGATCGTTCAGGCCCGCGATCTGGCCAAGAAGTACGAAATTTCCGGCGTCCCAACCATGATTGTCAACGGCAAATATCGCTTTGACGTGGGCTCTGCCGGCGGTGCCGAACAAGCACTGCAACTGGCCGACAAACTGGTCGACAAAGAGCGAGCGGCTAACAAGGCTGCCGCCAACTAAGCGCGGGGCCCGCCATGCGCCGCTGGGGAACTGAACGCATCGTTGGACTGCATGATCCGCAGGTCAATGAACACCACCTGGAATCCACGGGGCTGCCCGCAGACAGTCGTCTGCGGCTACTCAGCTTCAATATCCAGGTCGGCATCAGCACCGAGCGGTATCGGCACTACCTGACCCGCGGCTGGCAGCACCTGCTGCCGCACACCGGGCGTGCCGACAATCTGCAAAAGATCGGCAATCTGCTCGGCGACTTCGACCTGGTCGCCTTGCAGGAAGCCGATGGCGGTAGCCTGCGATCAGGCTACATCAATCAAGTCGAACACCTGGCCCAGCTCGGCGCCTTCCCCTACTGGTATCAACAACTCAATCGCAACCTCGGTCGCCTCGGCCAGCACAGCAATGGCGTGCTCAGCCGCCTGCGCCCATGGGCGATTGAAGATCATCCGCTGCCGGGACCCAAGGGCCGCGGGGCGATCCTGGTACGCTTCGGCGAAGGTCCGGAGGCGCTGGTGGTGGTCATGATGCACTTGGCGCTGGGCGCGCGTACCCGCAGCATGCAACTGGCGTACATCCGCGAAATGATCGGCGGCTACAAACACCAGGTGTTGATGGGCGACATGAACACCCATGCCAGCGATCTGCTGCAAAACTCCCCGTTGCGTGACCTCGGCCTGCTCGCGCCGCAACTGGAAGCGACCTTCCCCAGCTGGCGCCCGCAACGCTGCCTGGACCATATTCTGCTCAGCCCGACCTTGACCCTTGAAAAGGTCCAGGTGCTGGCTCAACCCATTTCCGATCACCTGCCGGTCGCGGTTGAGATTCGTCTGCCGGGTTCGCTCACGGCTGATGCATTGCCCGCGTTGAGTCCTGCCCCTCGCGGATCCCATGAATGAGCGACGAAACACAGCGCTGGAAAGAGAAGTACCTCAAAAGCATCGAACAACAGGAAAAGCTCGAACGTCGCTGGGACGCCCGGCTCGACCTGCTGCGTCGCGGGCTGGTACGCAGCACCCTGGCGGCGGAAGGCACCGACCGCGCCGTTGACCAGTGCATGAAGGAAATGCGCGAGGTTGTGCGCACCGACGACATGGACGCCGGGCTGGCCGCGCTGATTCCACGGCTGGAAAAAGCCGTGCTCGACTCCGAACAGCGCCGGGAAACCCGGGTCAACCAGACCAGCGCCGCACTGACCGCGCTGGTCACTCAGCTGCAAACCCTGCCGCTGCCCCGGGAAGTGAGCCGGCCTCTCAAGAATTTCGCCAAAACCCTGGACGCTCGCGTCAGCCAGGTGCGCGAAATGCCATTGCTGCTGAGTGAGCTGAGCGGGCTGCAGGGCAAGGCCCTGAGCCAGCTGGAAACCCCTGCGGAGCCCGATCGCCCAGGCTTCCTGCAGCGGTTGTTCGGTCACCGCGAAGCCGATGAATTGGCCCCTCAATCTGATGCCATCGCGGTGCAGCCGCCCCCGCCCCAGCACGCGGCGGCAGCAACGACCCCGGAGGCAACCGTCGATCTCGCGCACACTGCTGACGATCCGCAACCTGTGGTGCCCGCTGAACACGTTGCCGAACCAGTAGCGCCAGCTCTCGAAATGCGATCCGAACCAGCAGCCTCCCCGACCGTCGTAGCCTTCGTCCCTCAGGTCATTGAGCCCGAGCACCGCGAAATACACGCCAAGGAGACACAGGCGCCGGTCGACGTAGAAATCTCTGAAGAGCCTGCAATCGCACCAGCGCCGCCTCATTTAGAAAGCAACCCAGACGAGCTGACCCCGACGACCCACCCTGATAGCCCACCACCCGCCGTCGCCCTGCCGGAAGCAACGGCGCCCCTCGATCCGGAACACACCGAAGACGATATTCACTACGCCCTCCCCGATTCGCCCGAGCCGTCCTACAGCTCGGTGGCCAAGCACATCGAAGACACGCTGTTGGGGCTGCTGGACGACCTGACGCTACCCGAACGTCATCGACCGCAAGCCGAAGCCATGCGCGATCGCCTGCAAAACGGTTTGAACTGGTACGAATTACTGCCCATTCTCGATGATCTCGCCACCTTGATGCTGGCAATCAACGACAGCGGTCAGCACGAGTTCGAAGCCTACCTGCAACAGCTCAACGAACGGTTGGAGTCTTTCCAGAACAACCTGCAAGCCGCCAGCGATGGCCATGCAGACAGTCGTTCGGCCGCGCGCGCCATGGACACGCAGATTCGTGAGCAGGTCGACGGCCTGCAAAGCAGCATGCACGACGCGGCCGATCTGGACGATCTCAAGCACGTCCTGGAAAACCATCTCGAAGGCCTGCTCGGCACGATGGATCACTACCAGAAGCAACGCGATGAGCGCGAACACGAAGTGGCGAACCGCTTACAAAGTCTGGCCGAACGGGTTGCCCACATGGAGCAGGAAGCCCTGGGTTACCGCGAGCATCTGGAAGAACAACGCCAGAAAGCCTTGATCGACCCACTGACCGGCCTCCCCAACCGAGCGGCCTGGAGCGAACGGCTGGAACAGGAAATCGGCGAGTGGCAGCGACACGGCAATACCCTGTTACTGGCAATGCTCGACCTCGACCATTTCAAACGCATCAACGACAACTATGGCCACCTGGCAGGCGATAAGGTGCTGAAAATAATCGCCACCGTACTACGCAAACGCCTGCGCGGGACCGACTTCATCGCCCGGTTTGGTGGTGAAGAGTTTGTCCTGCTAATGCCGGGGACGATTCCGGCGGCCGGCGTGAAACTGCTGGAAAACCTGCGCGCAGCGATCGAGGCGTGCCCTTTTCACTTCAAGGGTGAGCCCGTCACCATCACGATCTCCATGGGCCTGACCGCGTTCAAACCCGGCGAAAATAGCGATCTTGTGCTTAAAAGAGCCGATCAGGCGCTGTATCGCGCGAAACACGCCGGCCGTAACCGGGTGGAACTGGGCTGACGCTTAAGTGTTCCATTTTGTTTAAAGCATCGAGTTGGCCGTGCGAGTGCAAGGCAGTACGTTACACTGTTGCATTATTGTCTTGCGTGTATTGCCTCTGCCATGAAATTTCTTGCCATTATCGTGTCGCTGGTTTTGCTGGCGGGTTGCGCCACCGGCCCCCGGTACGACATAAGTCATCCTTCGGCCAACCACGACAGCAGAGTCCAGTTCGTGGTGGTCCACTACACCTCCGCGTCGATGGAGCGCTCGCTGCAATTGCTGACCCATGGCGAAGTCAGCAGCCACTACCTGATCGGCGACGACAAGAACGCCACGATCTTCAAACTGGTGGATGAAAACCTGCGGGCCTGGCATGCCGGCGAGAGCGAGTGGCAAGGCCGGACCTGGTTGAACTCCAGCTCCATCGGTATCGAAATCGTCAATCCGGGCTTCAAGGACACGCCGACCGGACGCCTTTGGTATCCGTACAGCGAAGCCCAGGTCCAGTCGTTGATCGTACTGCTCAAGGACATCAACAAGCGTTACGCGATCAACCCCAACAACATCATCGGCCACAGCGACATCGCACCGTTGCGCAAGCTTGATCCGGGCCCACTGTTCCCTTGGAAACGACTGGCTGCCGAAGGCATCGGGATCTGGCCGAACGAACAAGTCGTGGCGCGCCAGCAAGCTCAGTTCGAGACCCAACTACCCAGCATTAGCTGGTACCAGGCCCAGCTGGCGCACTTGGGTTATGCCACGCCGCAAACCGGCGAACTGGATGTCGCGACCCGCCATGTGATCGCCGCGTTTCAGATGCATTTCCGACCCTCACATTTCGATGGCACCCCGGACGCGCAAACGGCTGCGCTCCTTCAGGTACTTAATCAGACAAAATAATGACGACCGCCCGACGGTAAGGGCTTTTTCTCAAGTAACAGCTATAACTCATTGGTAATTCTTCGGATATTACGTATGACTGCTGCTCGAGAGACATTGCGAAGCTGGTTCTATCGTCCCTGGTTTTTGGCGATGATGGCGGCTGTCTTCAGCACGACGTTGTTGATGGCCGGCAGCTTTTTCATCGCAATGCATCAGGTCGAGCAAAACGAAAGCCAGGAAATGAACGCTCAAGGTGAGCGATTTCTTGCGCGCCTGGAGCAACTCTTCTGGCAACTGCGCGAAAGCCTCGACGACCTGGAAGCTCAGCCGCTCAGGGGCTGCGACGACGAAATGATCGCGACCTTGCAGCAGGTCAGTTTCAATTACCGTTTCGTCTACGAAGCCGCTTACATGGACGCTTCGCGAATCTGCTCCAACCGGCCACGCCAGGAAGGGCTGTCGCTGACACGCAAACCGGACATCAAAGGTCCGACCTACAGCTACTGGTTGAACACCACCACCGAACCGGATGAAAACCGTGCCGCGCTGATGCTCGGGCGCGGCAACTTTCGTGTCGCCACCTCTCGCGGGCATTTGACCGACATGGTCGACCTGTCACCGGGAAGCAGCCTGCTGGTGGTGCTCGACCGCGGTACTCGCGCGATTCCGGTACTCGGCGCGCCGCAAGTCTGGCCGCCGATCGAGCACTGGGAACCGAAAAGCCGCGATGCCCTGCAAGTCACTCAATCGCGCTTGATCTATCGCATGCCGACCAACAACCCGGAATATCAACTGGTGCTGATCAGCCCGCGCACCGGCATGCAAATTCCTGCCGTTTGGTGGTGGTTGCTTCCGGCCAGCCTGGCGTTGGGCACCTGTGTAGGTTTTGTGGTGTTTCTGCTGGCGCGTCAACGCCAGTCGTTGGACGCCGAACTCACTGGCGCCATCCGGCGAGGCGAATTGCAGGTGTTATATCAGCCGATCTTCGACCTCGACAGCCGCAACTGTGTCGGTGCAGAAGCGTTGCTGCGCTGGCGAAGGCCGGACGGCACCCTGACCAGTCCCGACCTGTTCATTCCGATGGCGGAGAACACCGGCCAGATCCGCCAGATGACCGACTTCGTCCTGCAACGATTGCTTGAGCAGTTGGGGCAGTTGCTGCGGGCCAATCCGCAGTTATACATCTCGGTCAACCTGGCGGCGTGCGATGTCATGGTGCCGCGCATCGGCCAAGTGATGGCACGCCTGCTGATCCTGCACCGGGTGGCGGCCAGGCAAATTGCCTTTGAGGTGACCGAGCGGGGATTGATTGATGTGGAAATCGCCCGGGAAAACCTGCAAGCCTTGCGCGATGTCGGACATCAAGTGCTGATCGATGATTTCGGCACCGGCTATTGCAGCCTCGCCTACCTGCAAACCCTGCCAGTGGATTGCCTGAAAATCGACAAGGCCTTTATCGACGCGCTGGGGCATGACGCCGCGAGCAGCGGTGTGGCGCCGCATATCATCCACATGGCCCAGTCAATGCACCTTAAAGTGATTGCCGAGGGCATCGAACATGAAGCCCAAGTGGCGTTTCTCAGCAGCGAAGGCGTGAAGTTCGGTCAGGGCTGGTTGTTTGCTCGTGCGCTGAGCGCGGTACAATTTATCGAACTGATTACCCGTGGCCGCCGATTGGCTGCCCGTCGCCTGGACGATGAAGCGTGAGCGCGCCTTAAACCGCCAGTGCCATGTAAAACTGAGTGCCCTGCCCCGGTCGCGAATAAACGCCCATCCGGCCGCCATGCAACTGCACGATTTCCTTGCACAGCGCCAAACCAAGCCCAGCGCCACCCTTCTTACGGCCAACCTGTACAAAGGGCTCGAATATCCGTCCCTGCTGACCGTAGGCAATACCTTCGCCATTGTCCTCGACGCTGATGATCACCCGCTCGCCATGGCGCCGCGCCTGCAGGCGTATCTGCCCTTCGGAAGCGGTATGACGCAGCGCGTTATCGATCAGGTTATCGAGCACCCTGTCCAACTGCGCTTTGTCCGCCTGCAACCACGGTAGTGGCCCTTGCACTTCTACCAGCAACTCGATGCCCTTCTGCGCGGCGGAGTCGGCGAAACGCGCCTGAGCCTGCTCCAACAACTCATCAATCGCACAGGGTGCCAGCGTGAGTTTCTGCAAACCGTTCTGGTAACGCGAGAAGTTCAGCAAGTCGTTGATCAACTGCATCAGGCGCTGCATTTCTTCATTAACGGTATCCAGCAGGTCGGCTTCACGCGAGTCCGCGGCAAAATGTGCACGCTCGCGGAACAGACCGAACGCCATGTGCATGCCCGTAACCGGCGTTCGCAGCTCATGCGAAGCGCGCAGTACAAATTCACTGCGAACCCGCTCAAAGGCTCGTTGTTCGGTAACGTCATGAAGCACCATCACGGCGCCGAGAATATGGCCCTGCGTATGGCTGACGGGCGTAAGGCTGTAGGTCAGCAAACGCGACTCACCATCAACCTCAATGCTCAAGTCCTCCGGCGCACGTTCCAGGGTGCCGCCGCGCAATACCAGTTGCAGCTGCGCATCGAGTTCAGGGCGCTCGAGGGCGCTGCCCAAGCCCTGCCCCAGGCGATCGTCGTCCCAACCCAACTGTCGCTGCGCAACCGGGTTGAGGTGCTCCAGGTTGCCTTCACGGTCGATCATCAGCAAACCGTCGTCGATGCTGTCGAGCACCGCCTGCAATCGCTGCTGGCCGGCCAGGAGCTCATCGATATTGGTCGCCTGATGCTCACGCAACGCTTCGGCCATGATGCCGAAACGTTTGGTGAGCTGGTTCATTTCAACCGCCGAGGAAATCGGCAAGGTCACTTCGAAATTGCCCTGACCGATGTTGTCCGCAGCCTGCGCCAAGGCTTCGATCGGTGCGCCGAAGCGTCGAGCGATCGCATGGGCGGTGACGAAGCCGATGATCAGCACGGCCAGCCCGACCAACCCCAGCAACCCGGCAATCAGCAGTGCCCGATCCCGTGCCTGGCGTTGCGTTTCATTGATGCTGTCCAGCGCTCGCTTGTGCTCGGCAATCAAGCCGCTGCGCAGCGCGTTGAATTTCTCGGTCAGCGCCTCGTTGCCCGTGAGCACGTGGGTGGTGTCGGCCGACTGGTCCAGCGCCTGCAGAAAAACCTGGTAATCATCCTTGGCGCGGGAAAACCCGTACGCGCCGCCCTCACCGCCCCGTTCATGGGCGATCCCTTCATCGAGCAACTGGAAATAATGCTGCTTCGACGCTTCGAACGCCTCCGAGTCAGGTTTGTTATTGAGCATCAGGATCAACTGATCGCCCAATGTCTGACGCAGCTTGAGCCCCAGGTCCAGGGTGACGAAGTTATTGCGGACCAGTGCCTCCTGACTCCCCGCCATCTGCATCACGCTGACCAACCCGAGCAACAGCCCGAGCAGCGCCACGGTGATCAGTGCGGAAATACTCAGAAAAAGCCGGGTCCGCAACTTCATCGCCAGTTTCATCGCAAGCAACTCACAAATTGTACTGCTTGCGTTTGCGGTAGAGCGTCGAGGCGTCGATGCCCAGCGTTTTGGCCGCCTGGTCGAGGGTATCGGCGGTGGCGAGCACAGCGCCGATGTGGGCCTTTTCCAACTCATCCAGACTCAGCGCCGCGCCGATGCGGGGCGCGTTATTGATCGGGGTTTCGGCCATGCCGAGGTGGCTGATCTCTACCCGTTCCTGCGGGCAGATAATGCTCGCCCGTTCCACCACGTTGCGCAGTTCACGAATGTTCCCGGGCCAGCGGTAACCCAGCAGGGCTTCCCGCGCCTCATCGCTGAATCCCCGCGCCGGACGCGCATATTCCTTGACGAAGCGGGCCAGGAAGCGATCCGCCAGGTTCAGGATGTCTTCCCGGCGCTCACGCAACGGTGGCAAGTGCAAGGTGATGACGTTCAGTCGATAAAGCAGGTCTTCACGGAAACGACCATCGCGCACCATGTCTTCCAGATTGAGGTTGGTGGCCGCGAGGATTCGTACGTCGGCGCGGCGGGTGACCGGGTCTCCGACTCGCTCGTATTCTTTGTCCTGGATGAAACGCAGCAACTTTGGCTGCAACGTCAACGGAAAATCGCCGATCTCGTCGAGAAACAGCGTGCCGCCATCCGCCTGATTGACTCGCCCGAGCGTGCTTTCGCTGGCGCCGGTAAACGCGCCACGGCTGTGGCCGAAGAGCTCGCTTTCCATCAGCTCGGCGGTCAGGGACGGGCAGTTGATGGTGACGCAGGATTTTTTCGCACGCTTGCTCCAGCCGTGAATGGCTTGGGACAGTTCACCTTTACCAGTGCCGGACTCACCAAGAATCAAAATGTTGGCATCAGTGCTGGCGACCTGGCGCGCGGTTTCAAGGACCACTTTCATCGCCGGGCTGTGGGAATCCAGCCCGTCCTTCGGCTTGCGGACTTCGCCTTCCAGGGCTTCCAGACGGGCCGACAGTTGGCGTACTTCCAGCTGCTTGGCGGTGGCGAGGCGCAGTTGATCGGGGCTGCAAGGTTTGACCAGATAGTCGGCAGCGCCGGCCTGTATCGCATCCACCGCAGTGTCGACGGCCGAGTGAGCGGTGACGATCACCACCCGCATCCAAGGCGCTTGAATGCGCATTTGCGCCAGGACATCGAGACCATTGTCTTCGCCCAGGCGTAAATCAAGGAAGCACAAGTCGAACACCTGGCGTTGCAATAAGGCGTCAGCCTGGGCCGCGCTGTTGGCGGTGGCGACGCTGTAGCCTTCGTCTTCGAGGCAATAACGAAAAGTTCGCAGGATGGCGGATTCGTCGTCCACCAGCAGAATGCGGCCTTGATGCTCAGTGGCTGATTCCATTTTCCTACGCTCCTTAAAGAATGATCTTGGGTTAGTCCCGGAAAAATCGGGCAAGTTGCATGGTTGATTCTGGTCGATTCTGGCCGTGGCAGGGTAGCCTTCTCTGCACCCTACGGCTAATGGACTGATTTTGTTGGTTTTTCATCAAAAAACCATTTTTCAGGCCATTGCCTACGTCCCTGTGTGACATCTGCGCCCTCCTCTCAATTCAAAATTATTCAAACCCTCCTACGAACTTATCGTGCATTTCGCACGACCTCAGACAGGTCATCGTGCAGGATGCGTCCGAGGCAATTTGGACATCATGCGTAACTTGTTGATTTGCATAGATATTTTTCCACCAAAAAACTGGCATGCGGGCTGCAATGATCTGAATAACCCAGGGCAATAAACAACGCCCTAAACCAGATCACCCCAGTGTGGGAGGAGCTTCAGGATGAGTCGCCAACGTGCCGCCCAGTTGCGTATCTCGCCACTGCATATCCAGCAGGGCCTGTTTGCCGTTCTGGCGCTTTTGATCACTCTGATTGGCGGCCAGCAGTTTCAGCGCTGGGAGCAGAGTCAGCAGCAAGACGCGGTTCGAGTATCGATTCAACACCCGACCCAAACTCATTTCAGCGCCGCCAGCGCAAATCCGGCTGACAGCGCCCCGATGCGAATGATGGACGTCGACCAGGCACAGCCTGTGGATGACATGCCGCGTCAGGAACGTTGGATCTTTTAAGCAACTGAACTTGGCGCGTCCCTTGCGCCGGGAAAAGCACCATAAGTACGACCTCTAAATAGAAGCGTAAGGAGAATCACCATGTTGAGCTGGGCAATTACATTCTTGATCATTGCCATCGTCGCGGCCGTTCTAGGCTTCGGTGGTATCGCGGGCACCGCCACGGGTATCGCCAAGATTCTCTTTGTCGTGTTCCTGGTGATGTTTATCGCTTCGTTCTTCTTTGGCCGCCGCGGCCGAGGCTGAATATGAGCCCCTTCGCTACAGACACTGGCAGCCGCCCTGCTCTTGGGCGGAAGTGCCAGGGCGAATGGAGCGACTTATAAATTTTCGGTGCGGTACTGAATTCGTCACATGAAAGAAGCAGCATGGCTTCTTTCCATTGCGCTACCCGAGGACGGTAGACGCATGACCAAGGGGTCGGGATGTTCTGCCTGTGTCAGGGGCGGAGTGACCTACGGGTACAGGGAGTACCTGCGAAAGGGCCGGGTCAGGTAAAAGCTGCGACGCAGGTTCGCCGATCATCTATGACTCGACGAACTTGCGGAGAGCTTCTTCGCGCAATGCGTTGAAACACAGCGATCCACTCGGATTCGCTGCTTCTTTTTTCAATTCCCTTTGATTTCCTTGAGAAATGTTTTTCTTTGCGCGTCACTCGCAACCGTACATCGAGAAAAACAGCAAAACGTTTGCTTCTATTTTTCGTCATTCCTCGCCGATTTTTCCTGAAAAAAACCCTTCTGACGCCTGATCAAAAAACACTCAACCCACCCTGTGATGGCCGGTTCACGGCACTTATGCCTGCCGATATGTCGTATCCGAACCGGTTGGGACGGACGTTTCAACAAAAAAAGCTCATGCCGATTCGGCATAGGGTAGGCGTTTACGGCATTAGACGTTGCTTCCTTGCATCGGAATAGTTGCGCCTTTTTTCGCCTGCCAGAGAGCCGCAAACACGCGCTCCAGGGCACCTTATACGGGGCAGGTGCACAAGACTTTTCGCCACAAGCGATTCAGTTCTTGCATCTGCCTGAGTCAAACGCAAGTAAGGGTAAAGATATGAAGAAGGCAAAGCTTAGCCTCGCCTGGCAGATCCTCATCGGTCTGGTATTGGGGATTGCAATCGGTGCGCTGCTCAACCATTTCAGTGCCGAAAAAGCCTGGTGGATCAGTAACGTCCTGCAACCGGCAGGCGATATCTTTATCCGTCTGATCAAGATGATCGTGATCCCGATCGTGATCTCCTCACTGATCGTCGGCATTGCCGGCGTCGGCGATGCGAAGAAACTCGGGCGTATCGGCCTGAAGACCATCATTTACTTCGAGATCGTCACTACCATTGCCATCGTGGTCGGCCTGTTGCTGGCCAACGTGTTCCACCCGGGCACCGGCATCGACATGAGCACCCTGGGTACCGTGGATATTTCCAAGTACCAGGCCACGGCCGCCGAGGTTCAGCATGAACACGCGTTCATCGAAACCATCCTCAACCTGATCCCGTCGAACATCTTTGCCGCCATGGCGCGCGGCGAAATGCTGCCGATCATCTTCTTCTCCGTATTGTTCGGTCTCGGTCTGTCGAGCCTGCAAGCGGACCTGCGTGAGCCGCTGGTGAAGATGTTCCAGGGCGTGTCGGAAAGCATGTTCAAGGTCACCCACATGATCATGAACTACGCCCCGATTGGCGTGTTTGCCTTGATCGCGGTCACCGTGGCCAACTTCGGTTTCGCCTCCCTGATCCCGCTGGCCAAACTGGTCATCCTGGTTTACGTCGCCATCGCCTTCTTCGCTTTCGTGGTGCTGGGTCTGATCGCTCGCCTGTTCGGCTTCTCGGTGCTCAAGCTGATGCGCATCTTCAAGGATGAGCTGGTGCTGGCCTACTCCACCGCCAGCTCCGAAACCGTGTTGCCACGCGTCATCGAGAAGATGGAAGCCTACGGCGCGCCGAAGGCCATCTGCAGCTTCGTGGTGCCGACCGGTTACTCGTTCAACCTCGACGGTTCGACCCTGTACCAGAGCATCGCGGCGATCTTCATTGCCCAGCTGTACGGCATCGACCTGTCCATCAGCCAGCAATTGCTGCTAGTGCTGACCTTGATGGTCACCTCCAAAGGCATCGCCGGCGTACCGGGCGTGTCGTTCGTGGTGCTGCTGGCGACGCTGGGCAGCGTGGGAATTCCTCTGGAAGGCCTGGCGTTCATCGCCGGTGTCGACCGCATCATGGACATGGCGCGTACCGCACTGAACGTGATCGGCAACGCCCTGGCTGTACTGGTTATCGCTCGTTGGGAAGGCATGTACGACGATGCCAAAGGCCAGCGCTACTGGAACTCCCTGCCGCACTGGCGCAGCAAGGAAAAGCTGCCGGCTGGCGAGATTTCCCGTAACTGATGGCTGATCCCTTGGTGGCTGTTCTGTAGGAGCCAGCCTGCTGGCGATAGCGGCATACCCAACAACAGAGATGTTGAATGTGTCGGCCTCATCGCCAGCAGGCTGGCTCCCACAGTGATCAGCGTCAGCCTAGCTAATGAACCCCGGAGAAATCCGGGGTTTGTCGTTTCTGGCTACCCCGCTATCATTCGCCGCATCTTCCGGGGGATTTGACTGATGCTTAATGGCCTGTGGCTTGGCTTCTTCATCGTGGCTGCCGTTTCGGCACTGGCGCAATGGCTGATCGGCGGCAACGCCGGGATCTTCGCGGCGATGGTGGAAAGCATTTTCGCCATGGCTAAATTGTCAGTCGAAGTGATGGTCCTGCTGTTCGGCACCCTCACCCTCTGGCTGGGCTTTCTGCGGATCGCCGAAAAGGCCGGGATCGTCGATTGGCTGGCCAAAGCGCTGGGGCCGCTGTTTCTGCGCCTGATGCCGGAGGTCCCGGCCGGCCACCCGGCCATCGGCCTGATCACCCTCAACTTCTCGGCCAACGCCCTCGGCCTGGACAATGCGGCCACGCCTATCGGCCTCAAAGCCATGAAGGCGCTGCAAGAGCTCAATCCCAGTGCCACAATCGCCAGTAACGCTCAAATCCTTTTCCTTGTGCTTAACGCGTCGTCGTTGACGCTGCTGCCGGTGACCATCTTCATGTACCGCGCCCAGCAAGGTGCGCCCGATCCGACCCTGGTGTTCCTGCCGATTCTGCTGGCCACCAGTTGCTCGACCATCGTCGGCTTCCTGTCGGTCGCGTTCATGCAACGCCTGCGCGTCTGGGACCCCGTGGTGCTGGCCTACCTGATTCCCGGTGCCCTGATCCTCGGTGGCTTCATGGCACTGCTGGCGACGCTCTCGGCGACCGCGCTGGCAGGTCTGTCCTCGATCCTCGGCAACCTGACGCTGTTCGGGCTGATCATGCTGTTCCTGGTGATCGGCGCGCTGCGAAAAGTGAAAGTCTACGAAGCGTTTGTCGAAGGCGCCAAAGAAGGCTTCGACGTGGCCAAGAACCTGCTGCCGTACCTGGTGGCGATGCTGTGCGCGGTCGGCGTGCTGCGTGCGTCCGGTGCATTGGACTTTGGTCTGGACGGGATTCGGCACCTGGTGGCATGGGCCGGTTGGGACACGCGCTTCGTCGATGCGTTGCCGACGGCGATGGTCAAGCCGTTCTCCGGCAGCGCCGCTCGGGCGATGCTGATCGAAACCATGAAGACGTCCGGCGTAGACAGCTTCCCGGCCCTGGTGGCGGCGACGATCCAGGGCAGTACGGAAACGACGTTCTACGTGCTGGCCGTGTATTTCGGCGCGGTGGGGATCCAGCGGGCACGGCATGCGGTGGGGTGTGCGTTGTTGGCGGAACTGGCCGGCGTGCTGGGCGCCATTGGCGTTTGCTACTGGTTCTTCGGCTAACCACAAAGCCCCTGTAGGAGCGAGCCTGCTCGCGATGGACGTCAACGATGACGCGTACATTCTGTATGTATGCGGTGAGCCTGCCACCATCGCGGGCAAGCCCGCTCCCACAGGGATCTTCGTTGGATTTAAGGGCGAGGAGGCGGCGCGACTTTTTGCCCTTGCTCAACCGCCCAATTCACCACCTGCGCCGTCAACTGATCGCTCACCTGCCCAAACCCGGCGACCACCGAAGGCACCTGCACATCGCTGAGCGGCTGGCGGACTTCAAAGCGCCGACTGGCGAGGATTCGCTGGTCATAACCGCGCACCAACAAGGCATCCAGCCGCACGACCACGCTCGCATTCGTGCCTTGGTATTCGGTCTGGAACGCTTGCAGACTCCCACCCAGCTCCAGATCCGCCTGGAAATTGCTGTCGTCGGTGCTCAACAGCGGCACTCGACCGTCACGCTGGAAACCATCGAGCAGACGATTGCGCAGCAGCACCGGCGCCGGGTCGCTCCAGCGCGAGGCCTTGTAGCTGCTGATCAAATCTCCCTGAGGGATGACCGCGATTTTCGGGCTGTTCAACGCCTCGCTGGCCTGCGGCTTGGACAGTCGCAACGACCAGCGCTGCGGCGATGCGTGGCTGGCGGGGCTGCTGTTCTGGGCCGATGGCAGTCGGTAGACATCAGACGGCTCGGCCTTGGGCAGGATCGAGCACGCGCTGAGCCACGTGAAGCTGGCGATAAGGGCGAGGTGCGCAAGCTTCATGGCGTGAACTCCTTGTTCTTGTCATTGCCCAGCAAGTAGCCGCTGGGGTTGGCTTCCAGGCGTTGGGATATCGCGCGCAACGAGGTCAGGGTGTCGCGCAGTTCACGCACCGCCGGCGCCAGGCCATTGAGGCCTTGCATGCCGCTGTTGAGCGAATCCTGATTGCTGCTGAGCAATTTGTTGATGGTCGCACTGCTTTGTTCCAGTGACTTCATCGCCTGCTCGGCACTGCCGAACATCTGCTTGCCGTTATCGTTGAGCAAGCCATTGGCGTTGCGCATCAGCGCAGACGTCTGCTCGAGCATGGTGCCGGCCTGTTTGCCGACTGATGCCAGTTGCTGCATGGCCTGGCGGATGTCGCCGCGCTGGTCGGCAATGGTCCCGGTGGTTAGCTCAAGGTGTTCCAGGGTTTTGCTGATGCGCTCGACGTTCTCCGTGGAAAACATCAGGTTGGCGTTTTGCATCAGCGTATTCACGCCGGCCATCAGGTCGTTACTGTCGTTCAGCAAACGGGCAATGGGCGAGGGCGACGCCACAATGGTCGGCAGATTGCCGTCCTTGCCTCTGAGTTTCGGGCTCTGGGGTGTGCCGCCGCTGAGCTGGATGATCGAGGTGCCGGTGATCCCGGTCAGCGCCAGCTTGGCCTGGGTGTCTTCCTTGATCGGCGTGTCGCCGCCCAGACGAATCCGCGCCAGTACCCGGCGCGGGTCATTCGGGTCCAGGCGCAATGTCACCACGTCACCGACCTTGATCCCGCTGTACTGCACGGCGCTGCCCTTGGACAAGCCGCTGACCGCCTCGTTGAAGACAATCTCGTAATCCTTGAACTCGGTATCGACGCTGGACTTGGCCAGCCACAAGCCGAAGAGCAGGGCGGCCGCCACCACAATGACGGTGAACAGGCCAATCAGCACATGATGGGCTCGGGTTTCCATGTCAGACCTCGTTCAACTGTTGAGCGGCGGTCAGCGCCGCGCGGCCGCGAGGGCCATGGAAGTATTCGTGAATCCACGCATCGTTGGTTTCCGAGACTTTGTCGATGGCGTCTGCCACCAGTACTTTTTTCTGCGCCAGCACCGCCACCCGGTCGGTGATGGTGTAGAGCGTGTCGAGATCGTGAGTGACCAGAAAAACACTCAGACCCAAGGCGTCGCGCAGGGTCAGGATCAATTGGTCGAAGGCTGCCGCGCCAATCGGGTCGAGCCCGGCCGTGGGCTCGTCGAGAAACAGGATGTCCGGGTCCAGCGCCAAGGCCCGGGCCAGTGCCGCGCGCTTGATCATGCCGCCGGACAGCGAAGCGGGGTACTTGTCCGCCGCCGACAGCGGCAGCCCGGCCAGGGCCAGTTTCACCGCTGCCAGGTGCTCGGCATCGTTGCGGCTCAAGCCGGTGTGCTCGATGAGGGGCAGGGCGACGTTCTCGGTCACGGTCAGCGAAGAGAACAGGGCGCCTTTCTGGAACAGCACGCCAAAGCGGCGTTCAACCATTGAGCGCTCATGCTCAGGCAGCGTCGGCAGGTTCTGGCCAAACACCTTCACCACCCCTTCGCTGGGCTGGCGCAAACCGACGATGCTGCGCAACAGCACCGATTTGCCGCTGCCGGATCCACCGACCACGGCCAGAATTTCACCCTTGTACAAATCCAGATCGAGGTTTTCATGCACGCTCTGGCTGCCAAAGCGATTGCACAGGCCACGGACTTCGATCACCGCCTCGGAGGGCGCGCGGGGTAGACGTTTCACCAGCCCATCTCCATGAAAAACAGCGCGGCCACGGCATCGAGCACGATCACCACGAAAATGGACTGCACCACACTCGATGTGGTGTGGGCGCCCACAGACTCGGCGCTGCCACTGACCTTGAAGCCTTCAAGGCAGCCGATCGAGGCGATCAGGAACGCGAAGACCGGCGCTTTGACGATCCCCACCAGAAAATGCTGAACGCCAATGTCGGTTTGCAGCAGCGACAGGAACATCGCCGGCGAAATATCCAGCGACACCGCGCACACCACGCCACCGCCGATGATCCCCGACAGCATCGCCAAAAACGTCAGCATCGGCAGCGCGACCAGCAGGGCCAGCACTCGCGGTACCACCAGCAATTCCACCGGGTCGAGGCCCAGGGTGCGGATGGCGTCGATTTCTTCGTTGGCCTTCATCGAGCCGATCTGCGCGGTGAACGCACTCGCGGTGCGCCCGGCCATCAGGATTGCGGTCAGCAACACGCCGAATTCACGCAGAAAGGAAAACGCCACGAGGTCCACGGTGAAAATACTCGCCCCGAAACTCGCCAACACCGTCGCCCCTAGAAACGCCACCACCGCGCCCACCAGAAAGGTCAGCAGGGCCACGATGGGTGCGGCATCGAGGCCGGTCTGTTCGATGTGCGCGACCATCGGCGTGAGGCGCCAGCGCTTGGGTCGGAACAAACCCCGGGCGATGGTTTCCAGGATCAGGCCAACGAAGCCGAGCAGTTGCAGGGTGTCCTGCCAGACGGTGTCGACGGCGCGGCCGATGCGGGTCAGCAGTTGAATGCCGACGCTGATTTCCGGCTCCTTGATCGGCACGCAGAAGTCCGTCATCGACTGGTAGACCGTCTGCAACAAGGCGCGGTCGGCAGTGGACAGGGTGCAATCAGGATGCTCGGCGGATCGGCCCAGGCGTTCGGAACCCAGCAATTCAACCAGCAGCGACGCGCCGGCGGTGTCGAGCGCGCCGAGGCCGTTGAGGTCGATGTGGGTAGTGTCGTTGTATTGACCGCGAAGCTTTTCGCTCAGCTGCTTGAGATCAGCGTAATGGGCAAGCGTCCAGTCACCCGTGACCCGCAGTTGCGCGGGGGAGTGAGAAGCGTCCAATTGGGCATTGCCGGCCATTGTGCTGCTGGTCATAAGCTCCGTGCTTGTTCGGCTGTTAGGCAGAGCTACGTAATAGCACGAACCGGATCACTTTTCTTTGATCGGTGTGCTGTCCGTGATTTTGAAACGCAATACGCCAATGACCTGGCCGTCTTCCGTCAGCACCCGAACCTGCCAGTTGCCCGCCGGATTGCCGGGGAAATTCTGCTTGTGGGTCCAGGCCCGGTAGCCTTCCTTGCGCCCGCCGTGGATGTCCAGCGGGATGCGGTCGACTTCCTTACCGTTGAACTGCCACACGTGATAAATCCGCTCGTCCAGGCCGCGCGGAGCGTTGATGGCCGTGTAGGCATAAAGCCCGCCGCCACGGATTTGCTCGGCGCTGACTTCATCGAGGCTGTCACCGGGGCTGCGGTCCTGCATTTGCGTGCTGATTGCCACGTCAGTCATCCACAGCGTCGCCGGCGGCACCCACGAACGCAGCACCCAGCCAACGCCGCCAATGCCCACCGTAATGCTGAGGATCGCCAAGGCGTTGCGCACGGTCCGGATCGGGAAGATCGATGCGAGGCTCGGGAACGACAGGACGACGGCCGTGCCAAGCGCGAGTTTGAAACTCTGGGAGGTGGTCAGGTGCAGGATGACGGGCAGGGCGGTCAGCAGGGCCGCGAACAGCGTCAGCGTGTGCAGCGCCAGAAACGCCCAGCGCCGGGGCGCCAGCCATTTGTAGTAGAGCGGGTCGGTGATGGAAATCAGCGCGGCGATGCCCAACAATCCGGTGAAGAACAACTGGCCGCTGTTCCAGGTCGTGGTGATGAAGAAGAAAGGGAGGACGAAGAACAGGCTTTCCTGGTGAATCATTTGCGTCGCGTAACGCAGCAGCGGCTGGGGAATTTCGCGCTTGAAGACCCGGGCGAACAGCTTTGTGAGGCTGTTTTCCAGCATCAGCCAGATCCAGCTGAGCACCATGATGATGGTGATCCAGGTCGCCAGCCCTTGTTGGCGATCCACCAGAATGAAGCTGCCGACCCCGGAGACAAAACCACCGAGCGCAATGACCCCGGGATAGCGCTTCATCAATTCGAGGATGCGCTGTACGAAAAGGGTCAGAGTCGGCATTCGGCGGTTCGCAATAGTCATAGGAAAAATCCTCGACAGGTTACCGCTGGCGGGGCTGCGTGGCGAGCGATCCCCGACAACCTTGTAGCAGCTGGCGCAGCCTGCGTTCGGCTGCGCAGCAGTCGTAAACCATCCAACGCGGTCCGCCAGATGTTTACGGCATAGCGAATTGGCGACGGCTACGCCGCCGAACGCAGGCTGCGCCAGCTGCTACTTGGTTCGCGGCGTTCTGTGGTGCAGGTGCCAGCCCAACAGCACCAATACGAGGATCCCCAGCACCCCACCGACACACCACAACAACTGGTCATAACTCATCAGGGGCTTCTCGATCCGCAGGTATCCCGGTTGCAGGAGCAACTCGCGTACGGCCTTGTTCGCTTCCTCCAGCGTCACGCCTTGCAGCTCCTTGGTCGGGTTGGCGAAGCGGCCGTCTTCGTAGTCCCCGAGGGCGCTCCAGTAGTAATCGGCGAGCGCGCTGTTGCCCTGCACGGCCCACGCCTGACGGGAAATGGCAGCCTGTTTGAGGCGGTTGAACGTTTCGGCATGCAAGCCGTTCTTGAGCAGGTCAGCCTTCAACTCATCCAGCACCCGCTCAGCCTCAGGCACGTCATCGCGCTCAAGGTCGGCGTTCAGGCTCATGAAGCCCACACCACCAAAGACCTCGCGCTCCGCCCACGGGCCGTAGGACAAACCGTGCGCCAACCGCAACTGGCGATAGAGCGCCCAGTCCAGATAATCCTTGAGCAGGTCGTAGGTTTCGTCATGCTGGTCTTCAACGACCGGCTCCGGGACCAGCCAGTGCAACTTGGCACCCGCGCCGACAAAACCGTGAATCAGGCTTCGTTCATGGGCAGCGGTGGCCTTGATCTCCGGAAGAGGCGGGTGATCGGTCGGGTCGATCGCGACCAGCGCGCCATAGGTCCGTTCCAGATAGGCCGGCAGCAGTCGCTCAAGATCGCCGACCACGATCAGCGTCATGTTGTTGGGGGCGTACCAGTCTTTGCGCACCTTCTCCAATTGCTCGCGAGTCAGGTAATCGACTTCCGCGCGCTCGGGGCATTTGAGGCCCAGCTCCACCGCCAGTTGATTACTGGCCGTGTGCCCCAGGTCCTGGCGATCCAGCCAGCGTTGCAGGTGCGAATAATGACCGCCGTCCTCACGCTCGACCACTTGCTTGGCGGCGTTGATTGCGTTGTCGTCGATTCGGGTCTGGGTCAACAGTGCCAGCAGCAGATCAAGCACCTGCCGCTGGTTTTTGGCCGGCGCTTCGATGACGAACGTGGTGTCGGCGTTGCTGGTGTAAGCGTTCCACTCACCGCCCAGGGCCTGCATCCGTTCTTCCAGGCCGCCTTCACCGCTCGCGTCGATGCCACTGAAGAGCAAGTGTTCGAGCAGATGTGGCAGTTCCTTGTCGGGACAGCTGAAATCGTCCAGGCCGACGCCCACCACCAGTCGAATCGCCACGTGCCCACGCTCGGTGCCGGGCTTGAGCAGCAATTGCAGGCCATTGGGCAGCGTGTAGCCTTCGACCTGGAAGCGATCCAGGGCAAACGAGGGGAGCGAACCGAGCAGCAGACAAGCGAACAACAGACAACGCATAACGAGCTTCCAGGCAATCAATCGGAGATCCGTGTCGTCAGTCAGGCCGCTATCGCGGGCAAGCCCGCTCCCACAGTGATCTTTGGTGAAGTTGCAATTGTGTACGACCCAGATCACCTGTGGGAGCGGGCTTGCCCGCGATAGCGGTCTTGAGGCTGAACCATTGTTACTGACTGACCACTCTGCCAGACGTTCAAGGCGAATGCGTGATGTCAGCCAAATCGTCGGCAGCCAGCGCACCGGTGTCGGACGTTTCCAGCACCACATAGGCACTGCTGCAGAACAGCGAATTCAGACGCTTCATGTCGGCAATCAATTCCAGGTGCAGCGAACTGGTCTCGATGCTCTGCACAATCTTACGTTGCAATCGGCTGACATGGGCATGGGCCAGGCGGCGCTCCTGTGCGCGAAAGCGACGTTTCTCCCGCAGCAATTGGCGGGCGCTTTCCTTGTCGGCACTGAGGAACACCGACAACCCGAGGCGCAGGTTGGAAATCAGCTGGCTATGCAGCCCCGCCAACTCTTCAAGCCCGACCTCGGAGAAAGACCGGCGCTGCGACGTTTTCTGCTGCTGAACCTTGCGCAGCATCCGTTCGATCAAGTCGCTGGCGAGTTTGAGATTGATCGACAGCTCGATGATTTCCGCCCAGCGCCGGCTGTCCTGATCGCTGAGGTCTTCCCGGGGCATTTGCGCCAGATACAGTTTGATCGCGCTGTAGAGCGCCTCGACATCATCGGTCAGGCGGCGCATCTCCTGGGTGACGGCCGTCTGCTTGCCGTGCAGCACGTCGAGCATGGCTTCGAGCATGTTGTCGATCAGGTCGCCCATGCGCAGGGTTTCTCGTGCGGCATTGGCCAGCGCCAGGCTGGGCGTGACCAGTGCAGTCGGATCAAGATGCCGGGGCTTGGCCATCCCATTGATTTCCGGGCGCTGCGGCAGCAACCAGGCACACAGCCTGGCCATCAGCCCGACACTTGGCAGCAGGATCAGGCAGCGCGCCGTGTTGTAGAGCAGATGGAAGCCGATGACCATTTCCTGAGGGCTGAAGTCGAGGCTGTCGATCCAGTGCACTAACGGGTCGAGCACCGGAATGATCAGCAGCAGGCCGATCAGCTTGTACAGCAGGCTGCCGAGCGCCACCTGCCGGCCGGCCGCGTTCTGCATGCTGGTGCTGAGGAAGGCCAGGACCCCGCTGCCGATATTGGCGCCGATCACCAGGCCGATGGCTACGGGCAGGCTGATTACACCGGCACCGGCCAAAGTCGCAGTCAGCAGGACAGCGGCCAGGCTGGAATAGGAAATCATCGCGAACAGCGCACCGACCAGAGCATCGAGCAGGATGTCGCCGGTCAGCGAGGCGAAAATCACTTTCACGCCCTGGGCATGGGTAATGGGCGCGGCGGACTCGACGATCAATTGCAGCGCCAGAATGATCAGCCCCAGGCCGATGCTCACCCGGCCCATCTGGCCCAGCCGCGTCTGCTTGCGGGACAGGAAAAAAATCACTCCGAGAAAAATCAGCAACGGCGATAGCCACGACAGGTCGAAGGTCAGCACCCGCGCCATCAGTGCGGTACCGACATCCGCGCCAAGCATGGTCGCCAGGGCCGGCATCAATGCCATCAAGCCCTGACCGACAAACGACGTCACGAGCATGGCGGTGGCGTTACTGCTCTGGACCATTGCGGTCACGACGATCCCCGCGACAAATGCCAGCCAGCGCTTGGACATGTTCTGGCCGATCACATGGCGCAGGTTGGAGCCGAAGACCCGCAGGATGCCGGTTCGGACGATGTGCGTGCCCCAGATCAGCAAGGCCACGGCAGATAATAAATTGAGCAGGGTGAGCATACAGGCCCCCTGTGGTGGTAGCGCCCCAAAGGAGCAAGTTGACGGTGCCGCGCTTTTTCTACGTTCTGTACTTAAGCTGTAGTTGGCTAACGGTCTGCGCGCCAGCATCGCACAGCTAAAGTAGCGATTGAAACAAAACTGTCATGAAAACAGCTTGATGCAGATGTGAAAAAGGGGCCCTAAGGCCCCTTGATCATGAATGTGCATACCGGGATTCACGTGGCGAGGGAGCTTGCTCCCGCTGGGGCGCGAAGTGGCCCTAAAAGCGGCGATGCGGTTTATCAGATAAGCCGCATTCACCGGTGTTACGACTGCTGCGCAGCCGAGCGGGAGCAAGCTCCCTCGCCACAAAAAGCTCATTTGCCATAGAGCTTTCGCGGTTACTGGCCAGGAATGTCCTTGCGCAGTTTCACCGGGTCCTGCTGTTTCTTTCTTTTCGCTATCGCGGTGCGCATCTTGATGTTGATCGCTTCAACCGCCAGCGAGAACGCCATGGCGAAGTAGACGTAGCCTTTTGGCACGTGCACGTCGAAGGATTCGGCAATCAGCACGGTACCGACGATCAACAGGAACGCCAGCGCCAGCATTTTCAGCGACGGGTGCTTGTCGATGAACTCGCTGATGGTGCCGGACGCCCACATCATCACCAGCACCGCAACGACGATTGCCGCGACCATGACCGGCACGTGGGACACCATGCCGACGGCGGTAATGACCGAGTCCAGCGAGAACACGATGTCGATGATCGCGATCTGAATGATGGTGTAGAGGAAGTTGCCGCCCTTGCCACCCGGCTCTTCATTGGACTCGTCTTCGCCTTCCAGCGCGTGGTACATCTCTTGCGAGCTTTTCCACAGCAGGAACAGGCCACCGAAGAACAGGATCAGGTCGCGCCCGGAAATACCCTGGCCGAACACCACGAACAGGTCGGCCGTGAGGCGCATGACCCAGGTGATCGACAGCAGCAACAGAATCCGCGTGACCATCGCCAGCGCCAACCCGAAAATCCGGGTGCGCGCCTGCATGTGCTTGGGCATGCGGCTGACCAGGATCGAAATCATGATGATGTTATCGATACCCAGGACGATTTCCAGGGCGGTCAGGGTAAAGAAGGCAACCCAGATTTCAGGGTTGGTCAGCCATTCCATGTGTATTCCTTTGAGCGAGTGTTAAACCACAAAAGGTCCGGGCTTCAAACAGCAAAGCCTGGACCCTCGGTGGTGAGTCTTGGGCTTATAGCGTGCTGAACAGCGGGAAAATCCCCATCAGCAACGCTGCAACCAGTATGCACATACACACCAGCACTGCCCATTTCAGGGTAAAGCGCTGATGGTCACCAAAATCGATACCGGCCAGGGCCACCAACAAATAAGTCGATGGTACCAGCGGGCTCAGCAAGTGGACGGGCTGACCGACGATCGAGGCACGTGCCATTTCAACCGCGGTTATACCGTAGTGACTGGCGGCGTCGGCAAGTACTGGTAACACGCCGTAATAAAATGCGTCGTTCGACATGAAAAACGTGAACGGCATGCTTACCAGCGCGGTGATCACGGCCAGGTACGGGCCGAGGAAATCCGGGATGACCGCCAGCAGGCTTTTCGACATCGCGTCGACCATGCCAGTGCCCGACAGAATACCGGTGAAGATACCCGCCGCAAAAATCAGACCGACCACCGCCAGCACGCTACCGGCGTGAGCCGCCACGCGATCCTTCTGCTGTTGCAGGCAAGGATAGTTGACGATCATCGCGATACTGAACGCCACCATGAACAGCACCGGCAGCGGCAACAGGCCCGCGATCAGGGTGCACATCAGCGCCAGGGTCAGCGCGCCGTTGAACCAGATCAGCTTCGGACGGCGGGCATCCGGGAACTGCGAAACGCTGATTTCGCTGTGGTCGATTTCGTCGCCCACCAGGTGCAATTCCCCCAGACGCGCCCGCTCGCGCTTACCGTAGAAGTAGGCAATCGCCAGGATTGCCACGACACCGGCCAGCATCGCCGGAATCATCGGTACGAAAATGGCCGATGGGTCCACATGCAGGGCACTGGCCGCACGCGCGGTCGGGCCGCCCCATGGGGTCATATTCATCACGCCACCGGCGAGGATGATCAGGCCGGCCATGATCCGCGGGCTCATGCCAATGCGGCTGTACAGCGGCAGCATGGCAGCCACGCAGATCATATAAGTGGTCGCGCCGTCACCATCGAGGGAGACGACGAGCGCCAGTACGGCGGTGCCGACCGAAACTTTCAGCGGGTCGCCCTTGACCAGTTTGAGGATCTTGCGCACGGCCGGGTCAAACAGGCCGGAGTCGATCATCAGGGCGAAATACAGAATGGCGAACATCAGCATCACGCCGGTCGGCGCAAGCTTGGTGATGCCTTCGAGCATCATCGGACCGATCTTCGGTGCAAAACCACCGAACAGGGCGAAAATGATTGGAATGATGATCAGGGCGATCAGCGCGGACAGGCGCTTGGTCATGATCAGGAACATGAACGTGATGACCATGGCAAAGCCAAGGAAAGTCAGCATGGGAATACTCCAGGCATAGCGCGGCTAGGGAATGGGCGAACCGGGTGGGGTCAGCGCAGAACGGGAAGCGCGAGGCGTACGGGCGGAGTTACAGCGAAGCGGCGGGTAGCAAAGGACATCAGGGTCACCATTGTTGTTGTTAAATGGGCTGTGCGAGCCATCAAACACTCGCTTTAGCCAACCGGTCTGTTGCCGGCAGTGGGGCGATCCTAATCGGGGAAGCTTTCAGCCAGCTTTCGCCGATGAAAGCATTGACCGGATGTGCGACCGGTCGTCGGGCCGGGGCAGGGCGACAGACCGCGTTGAGCCATTCGCGAGCAGGCTCGCGCCTACAGGGATTACGCACAACCAATGTGGGAGCGAGCCTGCTCGCGATGGCGCCGGCACATACACAGCAGGAGGTCATGTCATGAACAGCATTCACACCGGCGGTTGCCACTGCGGAAATTTGCGCTATCAATTCAGCGGGCCGCTGCGCGACATCGCCCACTGCCATTGCTCGATTTGCCGCCGAGTCAGCGGCGGAACAGTGACCACCTGGATCACCCTTCCCGCATCCGCCTTCGAATGGGTCAAAGGCAAACCTGCCGAATACGAATCCTCATCCAGCTGCGTGCGATATTTCTGCCCGACCTGTGGGGCGCAACTGGCGCTGATCACACGCCTCAGCCCCGAGAGCATCGACGTCACTGTCGCAACCCTCGACCACCCGGAGCTGGCGCCAGCCGAGCGACACATCTGGATGGACAACCGTTTGCCCTGGCTGCATCTGGACGAGCATTTGCCCGGCGAAGCGGAAGAAAGCCTTTGATCAAAAAATAGATAAATCCAGCGGCCGGATCGCGCCCATCCAGATCGCATGCTCGGTGTGGTCGAGCAGGTCGTCACCCGTGTCCGGGTGCAGGAACACCACCAATCCCTTGCGGTTGAGCGCCAGCCACGGCAGCACCTGACCAATCTGATCCGGCTCGAAAGCCAGTTGGCAGCTCCAGTCGGGGTGCGGGCCGACCGGGCGTTCGTGGACGCGGCCCATCTTCAACGCAAACAACTGCGCAGCCTGCTCACACAAGGCTCGCGCCTGGGGAAGAGTGTCGGCGTCAAAATAAACATGGGCGTGATACCCCTTGATCTGCTGCATCTGAATCCCTCTAAAACCCGGTCGAACCCTCACCGTTTCCCACAGGTCACACGCCATATACGTAGGAAACAAGGAATCTCAGCCATGAAAAATGCCGAAACCCCCGCAGTAAAAGTGGTGCTTTATGGTGCCATGAGTAGCCTGGGCAGTGCGCTGATGGCTGAAATGCTGCGTCGCCAGCATGAAGTAATCGCCATTCTTGACGATTTGACCGCGCTGGCGCCACGCCCCGGCCTGCGGACCAAGCCGGGCGACCTGTTTGATGCCGAACGCGTGAAGCAAAGCGTGGCGGGTTGTTCCGCCGTCATCTGTCTATTAGACGCACCTGGTTTGCCGTTCAACAGTGAATATGTGGAAAAAACCATCGTGCCAGGCCCGGTGGAACAGGTGCTGGCGGTGGACGCGTTGATCGACGGCATGCAGGCAGCGGGTATCGCCCGGCTTTTTTTGGTGGGCGATTTTGAGGTGCTGGACGATCCGGAAATAGAGGATCAACTGCAACGCCATGCCGCCGAGGAAATTCGCGAAGCATTGCAAAGCAGCCCCTTGCACTGGACGTTGGTGAATGCGCCACGCGGGGTGCCTGGGCTGACGATTGAGCATTTTAGCCACATCAGCAACAGCCTTGAACCGGGGCTGGCCGAACCGCTCGAACGGTTGCATCGCGTGGCAATAGGGATCGCCGATGAACTGCACCTGAATTTGCACGTGGGCCAGCACGTGAATTTTGTCGCGGCGGGCACTAAACAGCGATAGAGGGCAACGGCAGTCCGTTCAACGATTGCGCGCTACTGGCCTGTTCCTCCATCAACCAGTCCACAAACTGTTGAATCAAGGCTCCGCGCCGTTTGCGCTGGGGCAGCACCACGTAATACCCGAGCCGGGACATCACCGTCTCGGCAATCGGCCGATACAACAAACCTTGCGCCAGCAAGTTATCCACAAGGTGCCGCCAACCGATCGCCACACCCTGGCCGCCAATCGCCGCTTGGATCAACAAGGTGTAATTGTCGAAGCGCAATTGCCCCGGCACGGGCGCGGACGTAATGCCCAATTCGCGAAATACACCGCTCCAATCGAACCAGTTGCTGCTGTTCTCACCCCGCAGGTGCAGCAACGGGAACTCCAGCAGCGACTGAGCCGGCAAGGGTAGGGGGCGGTCCTTCAACAACAATGGACTGCATACCGGAAACACTTCCTCGCTGAACAGCCAATGGCTTTCCCCTTGTTTAAACCGCCCATCACCGAACAGCACGGCCACATCGATATCGGTACGCAGCATGTTGAGACTGCGTTCGCTGGTGACCAGGCTGACGTCGACGTGCGGATTGGCCGCATGGAAGCGATGCAAACGCGGCATCAGCCAATACGCCGCGAAAGCGAAATCGGTCGCGACCTGCAAAACCTCATGCTGGTGCTGTGCGCTGATTGCGCTTAATCCTGCGTCGATATTCTGCAAGCCGAGCTGAACCTGCTCAAACAGAATATTTCCGGCCTCGGTCAATTCGATACCGCGATAGATGCGGTCGAACAGGCGCGTGGCGAGTTGTTCCTCCAAGCGCTTGATCTGTTGGCTGATCGCCGGTTGCGTGGTGCCGAGCTCCACCGCAGCGGCGGTGAAGCTGCGCTGGCGGGCGGCCGCTTCGAACGCTCGAAGCAGGTCCAAAGACAAGTCACCAAGGGCGTCATACATAAGCTGTGCTTATCCTAGTCATTGCCTGAGGCGGGCTTTACCAGAGAGAACAGGGAATCCATGCTCAATCGAAGCACTTTCGCATAAATATCCACTATGGAATGCCGCGATCACATGAAGCGCAAGAATATTCTTTTCATCATGGCCGATCAGATGGCCGCGCCAATGTTGCCGTTCTACGGCCCTTCGCCGATCAAATTACCCCATCTCAGCCGCCTCGCCGCCCAAGGCGTGGTGTTCGACGCCGCTTATTGCAACAGCCCGCTCTGCGCACCGTCGCGTTTTACCTTGGTCAGCGGTCAATTGCCGAGCAAGATCGGCGCCTATGACAACGCGGCCGATTTCCCGGCCGATGTGCCGACTTATGCCCATTACCTGCGTCGCCTCGGTTATCGCACCGCGCTGTCCGGGAAAATGCATTTCTGCGGCCCGGATCAGCTGCACGGTTATGAAGAACGCCTGACCAGCGACATTTACCCGGCCGATTACGGTTGGGCGGTGAACTGGGACGAACCGGACGTGCGCCCGAGCTGGTATCACAACATGTCGTCGGTGTTGCAGGCCGGGCCGTGCGTGCGCACCAATCAGCTGGATTTCGATGAAGAGGTGGTATTCAAGGCTCAGCAGTATCTGTTCGATCACATCCGTGAGGACGGCGATCAGCCGTTCTGCCTGACCGTCTCAATGACCCACCCACACGACCCGTACACCATTCCCAAGGCCTTTTGGGACATGTATGAGGATGCCGACATCCCGTTACCCGAAACGCCGGCACAGAACGAACTCGATCCACACGCCCAGCGGTTGTTGAAGGTCTACGACCTGTGGGAGAAGCCGTTGCCTGTGGATAAGATTCGCGATGCGCGCCGTGCGTATTTCGGCGCTTGTAGCTATATCGACAGTAACGTCGGCAAACTCCTGCAAACACTCGAAGAAACCGGGATCATCGATGACACCATCATTGTGTTCTCCGGCGACCACGGCGACATGCTCGGCGAGCGTGGTCTCTGGTACAAAATGCACTGGTATGAAATGGCCGCGCGCGTTCCCCTGTTGATAAGTGCGCCGGGGCAGTTTGGGGCAGGCCGCGTGAGTGCCGCGGTATCCACTGCCGACCTCCTGCCAACCTTTGTCGAACTGGCCGGCGGTTCGCTGGAGCCGGGTCTGCCGCTGGACGGTCGTTCGCTGGTTTCGCACCTGCAAGGGCAGGGCGGTCACGACGAAGTCTTTGGTGAATACATGGCCGAAGGCACCATCAGCCCGCTGATGATGATTCGCCGGGGCGCCTATAAATTTATCTACAGCGAAGACGACCCTTGCCTACTCTTCGACGTACACAACGACCCGCGTGAACAGGAAGAACTCAGCCAATCGCCGCAACATCGCGCGCTATTCGAGGAGTTTCTCGCCGAAGCACGGGCCAAATGGGACATTCCGGCGATTCACCAGCAGGTGCTCGCGAGTCAACGCCGCCGGCGCTTCGTCGCCGACGCACTGACCATCGGCAAGCTGAAGAGCTGGGATCACCAGCCGCTGGTGGACGCCAGTCAGCAATACATGCGCAATCACATCGACCTCGACGATCTGGAGCGTAAAGCACGTTATCCACAACCCTGCCAAAACCAATAATGTTAAGGGGAAGTCCATGCAAAAGTTATCCACAGTACTGACAGTCGGCCTGCTGGCTCTGGGCAGTGTGTCGGCCTATGCCGACCAGAGCTGCGAGACGGTGAAAATGGCCGACCCTGGCTGGAGCGACATCGCCGCGACTAATGCCATCACCGGATTTCTGTTGGACGGCATGGGCTACAAGGCCAAAGTCGATACCCTCGCGGTGCCGATTACCTTTGGTGGGTTGAAGGATGGCCAGGTCGACGTGTTCCTGGGCAACTGGATGCCGGCGCAGCAGGGTTTCTACGACAAGTTCGTGGCCACCGGCGACGTCACGCAACTGGCGAAGAACCTCGACGGCACTGAATTTACCTTGGCCGTCCCGGATTACGTGTGGGACGCGGGTGTGCATAACTTTGCCGACCTGAACAAATACGCGGACAAGTTCGACAAGAAAATTTACGGCATCGGCTCCGGTGCGCCGGCAAACATCTCCCTGCAAGAGATCATCAAGAAGAACGACTTCGACATGGGTCAGTGGAAACTGGTCGAATCCAGCGAGCAGGCGATGCTGGCCGAAGTGTCCCGCGCCGTGAAAAAGCAGAAATTCGTGACCTTCCTCGGCTGGACCCCGCACCCAATGAACGTGCAGCTGAAAATGCATTACCTCAAGGGCGGCGAGAAATACTTCGGTGACACTGGCAGCGTCCACACACTGACCCGCAAAGGTTACGCCGAAGCCTGCCCGAACGTCGGCAAACTGCTCACCAACCTGAGTTTCACCCAGGAGATGGAGAACAGCATCATGGCCGAAGTGGTGAACAAAAAGGTCAGCAATGCGGACGCGGCCAAGGCGTGGATCAAGGCCAACCCGGCGGTGCTGGATAAGTGGCTGGATGGCGTGAAGACTGCGGACGGCAAGGACGCGTTGCCCGCCGTAAAAGCCAAGTTGTAAGTAACCACTGTGGCGAGGGAAATCTGTGGCGAGGGAGCTTGCTCCCGCTGGAGTGCGCAGCGCTCCCAATACGTCAATTCGGCTTGCGAGTCTCACCGATTTGTACGAATAAGCGGCCGCTACGCGGCCGAGCGGGAGCAAGCTCCCTCGCCACAATGATCAAGCGGGACGGTGCGGCGTTCCGACAAGCTCCCTCACCACAATGATCGTGTTGTCCTGCTACCCTTGCGCAAAACCCCACTCCAGAGGACCCATGGCCTTCCCCAGCCGCTACTCTCTCTTTCCCTTTCTCAGTTGGTTGCCCCGGCAGACCCGCGCCAGCGTTGGGCGAGACCTGATTGTCGGCCTCAGCGGCGCGATTCTCGCGTTGCCGCAATCCATTGCCTACGCCTTGATCGCCGGTCTCCCACCGGAATACGGCTTGTACGCTGCCATTATCCCGGTGCTGATCGCTTGCCTGTGGGGTTCGTCGTGGCATCTGATCTGCGGTCCTACGGCGGCGATCTCCATTGTCCTGTTCGCCAGCGTCAGTCCTCTGGCCGTTCCCGCGTCACAGGACTACATCACGTTGATCCTGTTGCTGACACTCCTCGCCGGCATTTTCCAATGGCTGCTCGGGATGCTGCGTTTCGGTGCCTTGGTCAATTTCGTTTCGCATTCGGTGGTGCTGGGTTTCACCCTGGGCGCAGCGGTGGTGATCGCCATCGGACAGCTGCCCAACCTGCTGGGCCTGGACTTGCCCAGCCAGGCCACGGCATTGAACAGCCTGATCAAGCTTTTCAGTCACCTCGGCGAGGTGGATAAACCTTCACTGGCGCTGGGCCTGGTGACGGTGGTCGTGGGCATCGTGTTGAAACTGCTGTTGCGACGCTGGCCGACGCTGTTGATCACTTTGGTGCTGAGCGGGCTGCTGGTCTGGTTGTGGCCATCGATGTTTGGCCATGTGAAGTTGGTCAGCGCATTTGTCGGGCAACTGCCACCCTTCAGCCCGCTGCCGCTGGACCTGGAGCTGATCCTGCGCCTGCTGCCCAGCGCTGTCGCGGTGGGGATGCTGGGTCTGGTGACCAGCCTGTCGATTGCTCGCTCGCTGTCCGCCCGTTCGCAACAGTTGCTCGATGCGAATCAGGAGGTCCGCGCCCAGGGCTTGTCGAACATGGTCGGTGCGTTTTTTTCCGGCTCGTTGTCAGCCGGTTCCTTCACTCGCTCGGGTTTGAGCTACGAAGCGGGCGCGTGCTCGCCCATGGCCGGCGTGTTTTCAGCTTTGTGGGTAGCACTGTTTGCGATTTTCGGCGCGGGGTTGATCGCGCACATTCCGATTCCGGCCATGGCCGGCAGCATCCTGTTGATCGCCTGGGGCTTGATCGACCATCGCGGCATCCGTGCGTTATTGCGGGTGAGTCGGGCCGAGTTCGTGGTCATGGCGCTGACCTGCGTCGCCACGCTGCTGCTGGAATTGCAGACGGCGATCTATGCCGGCGTGCTCGCGTCGTTGTTTTTTTACCTCAAGCGCACCTCACAGCCGCGTGTTCAGCATTGGCGCGAAGGCAATGAGGACATTCTGCGAGTGGGCGGTTCGATCTTCTTCGGCGCCAGTCATTACCTGCAAGTGCGCTTGCAACGCATGCACGGGGCTCGGGTGGTGATCGAGGCGCAGCAGATCAACTTCATCGATTATTCGGGTGTGGAAATGCTGCACCAGGAAGCGCGGCGACTGCTCAAGCAGGACCGCAGCCTGACGTTGCGCGGGGCGAGGCCGCCGGTGGTGGAGGAGTTGCGCAAGCTCGAAGGCGCGGAGAAATGCCCGATCCGCTTTGAAGACTGACCCTGTAGGAGCGAGCTTGCTCGCGAAAAACGCATAGGCCCCGCTGGGTGTCAGGCTTCAAGCGTTACCGTTCACGACTTTCGCGAGCAAGCTCGCTCCTACCATTACAACGCGAGTTGGCGGCGAAGCTCGGCCAGCACCGGCGCCGTATCCGGACGCACTCCGCGCCACAGGAAGAAGGCTTCCGCCGCTTGCTCCGCGAGCATCCCCAACCCGTCCATCGACACGGCGGCGCCATGTTCCGTGGCCCAGCGGCAGAACGACGTCGGTTCCTTGCCGTACATCATGTCGTAGCACACCGTCTTGCCCGGCTCGATCAGGCTGCTGGCAATCGGCGGGACGTCGCCGGACAAACTCGCCGACGTCGCATTGATGATCAGGTCGACCGGCTCCTGCAACCAGTCAAAACCGCTGGCCGACACCGGCCCCAGGTCCGAGAACAATTCCGCCAGCAGCTCGGCTTTTTCCACGGTGCGATTGGCGATGATCACCGAGGACGGTTGCTCGGCCAGCAACGGTTCCAACGCGCCACGCACCGCGCCGCCCGCGCCCAGCAGCAAGATACGTTTACCGGTGAGGCTGAACCCGGCGTTGACCGTCAGGTCCCGCACCAGCCCGGCGCCATCGGTGTTGTCGCCCAGCAAGGTGCCATCGGCGAGCTTGCTCAGGGTGTTGACCGCGCCAGCGCGCTGCGCCCGTTCCGTCAGGCTGTCGGCCAGGCGATAGGCGTCTTCCTTGAAGGGCACGGTCACATTCGCGCCGCGACCTTCGAGGAAAAACATCCGGGCAAAGTCGGAAAAGTCGTCGAGCGGCGCCAGCGAAGTGCTGTAGTCCAGTTGCTGGGCGGTTTGCTCGGCGAACAAACGATGGATCAGCGGTGACTTGCTGTGGCCAATCGGGTTACCGAATACGACGTAACGATCCATCAACATCCCTCACTCAGGCCTCGGCCAGCCAATCACGGTCTTGCAGGAAGTATTCGGTCAGGCGCGCTTCTTCGCTCCCGGGCTCGGCTTTCCAGTCGTAGCCCCAGCGGACTTGCGGCGGCAGCGACATCAGGATCGACTCGGTGCGTCCGCCCGATTGCAGGCCGAACAGGGTGCCACGGTCGTAAACCAGGTTGAATTCGACGTAGCGGCCACGGCGGAACTCCTGGAATTCACGCTGTTTGGCTGTGAACGCATCATTTTTGCGGCGTTGCACAATCGGCAGGTAGGCGTCGATGTACGCGTCGCCAATGGCGCGCATGAAAGCGAAACTGGTGTCGAAGTCCCATTCGTTCAAGTCATCGAAGAACAATCCACCGATGCCGCGCGGTTCGTGGCGATGCTTGATGTGGAAATAACTGTCGCACCACGATTTGTAGCGGGAATAAACGTCCGGCCCAAACGGCGCACAGGCCTGTTCGGCGACACGGTGCCAGTGGATGCAGTCTTCTTCGTTGCCGTAATACGGGGTCAAGTCAAAACCGCCGCCGAACCACCAGACCGGTTCTTCACCTTCTTTTTCAGCGATGAAAAAGCGCACGTTGGCGTGGGAAGTCGGCACATGCGGGTTGTGCGGGTGGATCACCAGCGATACGCCGAGGGCTTCGAAGCCACGGCCCGCCAGTTCCGGCCGATGCGCGCTGGCGGACGGTGGGAGACCGCTACCGAAGACGTGGGAAAAGTTGACGCCGCCCTTTTCGATGAGCGCACCGTTTTCGATCACGCGCGTACGACCGCCACCGCCGGCAGGCCGGGTCCAGGCGTCTTCGACAAAGTGCGTGCCGCCGTCTTCAGCTTCCAGGGCAGCGCAGATGCGATCTTGCAGGTCGAGCAGGTAGGCTTTTACGGCCTCGGTGCGGGTCGTCATGTCATCACCTTGAATCGGGCAAAGCTACGCGGCGCGCCCTGAGAGCGAGGCCGGCGCAAATGGGCGCGTAGCATAACATCGCCGATGCACCCGTCGCAGTTGACGAAGATCAAGGTTGGGAGTTCGATAGGGGGCTTCGCGCTACAACCCCAGTAGCCAAGACCCAAGGAGTAGGCAAATGGCAAAGCGAATCCAGTTCCGCGCCCATGGCGGCCCCGAAGTGCTCGAGTATGTGGATTTCCAACCCGCCGAGCCCGGCCCGCAACAGGTTCGCGTCACCAACAAGGCCATCGGCCTGAACTTCATCGATACCTATTACCGTAGCGGTCTCTATCCTCCGCCAGCCTTGCCGTCGGGTCTCGGCTCGGAAGGCGCGGGCGTGGTCGAGGCGGTGGGCAGTGAAGTCACCCGCTTCAAGATCGGCGATCGCGTGGCGTATGGCAGCGGCCCGTTGGGCGCCTACAGCGAAGTGCATGTGTTGCCGGAAGCGAATCTGGTGCACCTGCCCGACGCGATCAGCTTCGAACAGGCCGCCGGCGTGATGCTCAAGGGCCTGACCGTGCAATACCTGTTGCGTCAGACCTATGAACTGAAGGGCGGCGAAACCGTTCTGTTTCATGCCGCTGCTGGCGGCGTCGGCTCGCTGGCCTGCCAATGGGCCAAGGCGTTGGGCGTGAAGTTGATCGGCACCGTCAGCTCGCCGGAAAAAGCCGCACTGGCCAAGGCCAATGGCGCTTGGGCGACCATCGACTACAGCCATGAAAACGTCGCACAACGCGTACTGGAATTGACTGACGGTAAAAAGGTCCCGGTGGTGTACGACGGCGTAGGCAAGGACACCTGGCTGACCTCGCTGGACAGCACAGCGCCGCGAGGCCTGGTGGTGAGTTTTGGCAACGCGTCCGGCGCGGTGGATGGGGTGAACCTGGGGATTTTGTCGGCGAAGGGATCGTTGTACGTGACCCGGCCGACACTGGCGACCTACGCCAATAACGCTGAAAACCTGCAGCGGATGGCGGATGAGTTGTTTGAGATGATCATCAGCGGGAAGTTGAAGGTGGAGATCAGCCAGAAGTATTCACTGGCTGACGCGGCGAAGGCGCAGACCGAGTTGTCAGCGCGGCGTACGACCGGCTCGACTGTTCTGTTGCCTTGAGGACCTCATCGCCGGCAGGCCAGCTCCCACAAGACCTGTGGGAGCTGGCCTG
>NZ_RWIN01000019.1 GCF_009761815.1 Pseudomonas sp. PB120 | reverse complement strand
GGAGCCAGCCTGCTGGCGATGGACGTCAACGATGACGCGCCCTGTCTGGATGATCGCGGTGTCTGTGCATTCATCGCCAGCAGGCTGGCTCCCACAGGGGGGAAAGTGTGCGCCAGAAGAATCAGGTCGGCTGTCAGGCCGCCTCGCCTCGCTTTTGATTTGGCTTTGATTTTCTTGCCCCCTCACGCCGAGTGGAGGTTCTGCGCAGTGGGCAACCCGGCATGGATGCCGGGTTAGCCGCCCCCGGCCATGGATGGCCGATGGCGGCGGGCCCACGGAGCAGGACCGGAGCGAGGGCATGCCGAGCCATAGCGAGGCACCGAACGAAAGGGGCAAGAGCCCTTTGGTTACTTTGTGCCGGGCCGCGCAGGCTTTTCCAAAGTGACTCGCTGTAAAAGCGAAACCAATAGCCGCCGTTACCGCAGAAATGGATATACACCCAATGGAATCAGCGCCCCCCAGCAGGCTGACTATTCATCTCCGCATCCCCAGGCTTACCCAACACACATGAAGTCCCCCCCGGCGTATACATCATCGCCACACACCGATTACACGCCGTACAAATCGAATCACGGCTAACACCCGTTTCAAGCTTGTTGACGTAATCATTCTCAGCCAACAACACCCGCCCCATGGCAACCAGGTCAAAACCCTCGGCCATGAGTGTCTCGATGCTCGCCAGACTCTTCGCTCCGCCCAGATACGCCAGTGGCATCTTCACCGCCGCACGCACCTTGCGCGCATGTTCCAGCAAATACAGCTCACGGAATTCCACGGTCGGTTCTTTGCGGCGCTGGATGGCCATCGCCAGGGCAATGATCTTGTTCTTCTGCTGTACGCGGTTTTCCTTGGGGAACGAGGAGCCGAACATGGTGGTGATCGACTCGGCGTTCATCCCCGCGCTGAGCACCAGCAAATGCGCGCCCTCGTCTTCCAGCATGCGGGCGATCTGCGCCCCGTCTTCGGCGCTGTTACCGGCGCGCACGCCTTCGGTGACGCTGTACTTGCAGATCACCGCCATGTCCTGGCCAACCGCATCCAGCACCGCACGCAACACCCGGCGCGGGAAACGCAGGCGGTTTTCCAGACTGCCGCCGTACTGGTCGCGGCGTTTGTTGTACATCGGCGAAATGAACTGGCTGAGCAAGTAGCCGTGGCCCATGTGGATTTCCACGGCATCGAAACCGGCCTGGCGTGCCAGGCGCGCGCCTTGGGCGAAGTCGCGCACCACTTGCTGCATGTCACCTTCGTTCATCGCCTGCTTGAGCAACATGCCGCTCATGAGGCCGATCTTGTTGAAGCCGCCGCTGGCCGACAGCGGACGCTTGGTCGAGCGCTCACGGATAAACGTAAAGCAGCCGCCATGGGTAATCTGCGCGCTGGCCAGGCCACCGGACGCGTGCACCCCATCGGTCAGGGCCTTGAAGTGCGGCAGGCTGGCCTGGGTCAGGGTCAATTGGTTGGGCAAGGTGCGGCCATCGAGGCTCACCGCGCAGTAGGCCACGGTGGTCAGGGCGATGCCACCGGCGACCAGGTCCGAGTGCAGCTTGACCAGTTGCCGGGAAGGCACGCCCTGAACACTCATGCCTTCGTTGGTGGCGGACTTGATGAAGCGGTTTTTCAGGGTCAACGGACCAATCGTAAACGGGCTGAACGGTGACGGGGTCGGACGAGGGTTCATGGGGTGCCTCTCTTTGTTGTTATCAGGCTACAAACGAAGGCTGCGCCGCCTTGGCGCGACGCAGCCATGATCATCAGAAGGTGTATTTGGCGTTGAGCGACAGGTAATCGCGGTCAGCCAGCAGGCGGCCCTGGGCGACATCCGGCGAGCTCAGGTAGGCGACGTAAGTCATGCCGATCTGGAAGTTGCCCAGGTACTTGAAGTCGCCGCCCACAGTCAGGCGCTTCTCGTCACGGCCCAGGCCCTGATAGGCGCTGCCGTCGACGTTCTGCGTCCATACCACTTTGGTGCTCAGGTCCAGGCCGGTGGCAATGGACGGATAGTCCATGTACGCGCCAACGCCGAGCAGGGTCGAGCCGCGGGTCTGGGTCTTCGATTCGAACTGGTCGAACGTGCCGTCCACGCCGGCGCCACCGCCGGTGATCGTCAGGCTGTCGACGCTGGCAATGTGTTGGTGCACCACTTCGCCCATGAACGTGGTCTGGTGCGCCAGGAAACTTGGGCCCAGGATGTACATGGCGTTGAGGTTGCCCTGCCAGATCTGCCCGGTGGTCGGCGCGCCGTTGCTCAGGTAGACCGAGGCACCGTCGCGGTAGCTCAGGTCGCCAGCGTACTGCACCGAATCGCCGACCTTGGAACTGAAGCTGACCCCGGTAAGCTCGACGCCCTCGAAGTAACCCAGGCGATAGGTCATCGCATTGCCTTTATGGCCAATGCTGTTGAGCGAGGAATATTGGGTGTTGCCGGTGAAGTCGAAGAACAGCGAGCCGATGTGCTCGTTGTAGCGGTAATGGAACAGCCCGACCTCGGTGTTCTCGGTCAACCGATAACGCATGCCCAGGCCCCACTGGCCGCTGTCGCTGGCGTCTTTCTCACCGGCATAGGTGACCGCCGCACCGTTGGGCAAGCTGTCAACCACACCGCTGCCCAGGCGAAAGAACTCGGCACCGGGACCGAAGGTGTCGCTGCCGAAGTAGTCGCCCACCGGGTTGAGCTGGGTCTTCTCCCACTTGTATTGGTAGTAACCCAACAGCGCCAGGTTTTCATTCAGCGACCACGAACCGGACACCTGCCCCACTGGCAGGTACGAATCCTTGGCCTCGGTGCCGGGCACGTTGAACTTGGTGGCATCGACCGGGGCCTGACCCTGGCTGATGTTGGGCCAGAACAGGCTCTCGCCCCAGGCCACCAGGTGCCGCCCGGCCTTGAGCGACAAGTACTGGGTGTCGCCGACATCAAAGTTGCCATACACGTAGGCATCGAGCAGCCGCGCCGTGCCGCCACTCAACTGGCGAGCTTTGTCACTGAAGTCATCGTGGCGGCCCAGTTTGTTCACCGTGTCCGGTGAGTCGTTGGCATTGTCCTGGTGATAGGCGTCGTCATAGAAATCACTGCCGCGCACCACCGCACCGAGGTTTTCGTGCTTGAGTTGCAGTTCACCAAACAGGCTCAGACGGTTGTTGATCAAGGACCCGCGCTTGAAGTTGCGCGTGCCGTCGTCGTTATTCGGATCGTTTAGGTATTGATTGGCCTGCTTGGCGGTGCGCATCGAAGCCGTGTAGTTGACCGTCAGCGACGAGTCCAGCGTGGTGTTTTCCCCCAGCTCAATCGTCGGTGCCGCATAGGCCGTGGCACTGCCAACGCTGATGGCCGTTGCCAACAGGCAGCGCCCGCCCACCCTGTGTCCTGAATGGCGCGCAACCGTGTTTTGAGTAAACATGCTCCTCTCCTTTTTGTTGTTGTTTTTTGCTTGTGCCACCGCAGCATGAAAACAACCGCTGCGGCGCACATCGTCCATTTGGTGAGAAGAGCGCGCCTCACGCCCGAACGTTGCTGACCAATGCGCGCAGTTCGTTTTTTGCGACCTTGCTCGACGGGTTGAGTGGCAACGCGTTGAAGAAACGCACCTGGCGCGGCACCTTGTAATTGGCCATTTGCTCGCGACTCCAGGCGATCAGTTGCGACTCGTCGAGTGCTTCGCCCTCGCGCAGCACCACGCAGGCACACCCGACTTCACCCATGCGCTCATCGGCAATACCGATCACCGCCACCTGGGCAATCGCCGGGTGCCGGATCAGCGCCGCTTCAATTTCCGCCGGGTAACAGTTGAAACCGCCGACGATGAACATGTCCTTCAGGCGATCCGTGATGATCAGGTTGCCCGCCTCATCCAGGCGTCCGACATCGCCGGTGTGCAGCCAGCCTTCGGCATCGATGGCTTCGCGGGTCGCTTCGGGATTCTCGAAATAGCCCTGCATGACGTGAAACCCGCGCAGGCAGATCTCGCCGGTTTGCCCTGCGTGCAGCGCCACGTTCTGCGGGTCGCGGATGCTCACTTCGGTGCCGGCAATCGGCCGGCCGCTGGTGCCAGCGATCACTTGCGCCGAATCCTGCGGATCGCAGATGGTCGCCAGGCCGCCGCACTCGGTCAGGCCGTAGGCGGTGGTGACCACGGCAAATCCCAGCTCGTTGCGCATGCGCTCGATCAGGCTCGGCGGAATGCTCGCCGAGCCGGTCACCGCGATGCGCAGGCTCGACAGGTCGGTGTGCTTGAGTTGCGGATGGGCCAACAGCGACAGGTACAACGTCGGCGCGCCGGGCAGTACGCTGATGCGCTCGCGGGCGATGCGCTGGAACACCGCTTCGGCATCAAACACCGCGTGGGGCAGGATGGTCGCGCCGCCAATCAGGCACGTCAGCCAGCCGGCCTTGTAGCCAAAGGCGTGGAAAAACGGGTTGACGATCAGGTAGCGGTCGCCCGGCACGAGGCCGAGGATTTTGACGTATTCGGTGAACGCCCGCAGATTCTGGCCATGGCCACTCATCACGCCTTTGGGTTTGCCGGTGGTGCCCGAGGTGAACAACAGATCGCACATGGCTTCGGGGCCGACCGCCAGCGCACGGCGTTTGGCACTCTCGGCTTCGATGGTCGCCGCGCCGAGCAGGAACTGTTCAAGCGTCAGGTCCGAAGATTGACCAGGCGTGTCGCCGTCAATTATCACCAGGTGTTCGAGGCTCGCCGGCCGATGGGGTGCGAGCAGCGCCGGGTAGTCCACCTCGAGAAAACGCTGCTGGACAAACAGCAACCGGCAGCCGCTGCGCTCCAGCACATCGGCGGCCTCAAGGCCTTTCATGCGTGTGTTGATTGGCACCAGCACCGCGCCGGCGCATTGAATGCCCAGCGCCGCGAGGATCCATTCACCGCTGTTCGGCGCCCAGACGCCGACCCGGTCACCGGCCTGGATGCCCAGGGCCATCAGGCCCCGGGCGAAAGCCATGACGCGTTCGGGCAATTGGGCATAGTCGATGAGCTGGCCGTTTTCCTCGATGGCGGTGCGCCCGGCGAAGCGTTCGGCACTGCTGAAGACCAACTGGGCCAGGGTGACAGGGGCGGCGCTCAAGGGCGTGGCAAGGTTCAGGCTCTGATTCATCGTAGGCTCTGGCTCGGCATCATTCGGGGACGTCATTCGGGAAAGCGGATGTTCAATTGCGCTGTGGTGGGCACGGCCTGGCAGGCCAGAATCCAGCCTTCAGCCAGATCGTCCGCATCCAGTGCATCGTTGTGCAGCAGCTCGACATCGCCGCTTTCCAGCTTGCACATGCACGAGGCGCAGCCACCGACACGGCAGGACGCAGGCGGGTTCAGACCTGCACGCTCCATCGCGGTTAGCACGGTTTCGCCGCTGTCGCAGGCCAGTTGGTAATCGACGCCATCCAGGTGCACCGCCAACTGAGCAGCCACGGCGGCTTCGCTGCTGGACGCCAACGGCAGCTCGCCTTCGCCGGGCAGCGAGACGAAACGCTCGACGTGCACCCGACCGTTGGGCATGCCCAGATCGCCGAGGGCGCTGACGACCGCGTCCATGAACGGGCCCGGTCCACAAATGAACGCGTGGGCATCGATGAACGGCCGCGCCAGTTCGGCCAGTTGGCCGACGCTCGGGACGCCCTGCACCGAGTCGAGCCAATGGACGATTTGCAGGCGACGCGGATGAGCGCTGGCCAACGCTTTGAGCTCATCCTTGAAAATCACCGAGGCTTCATCGCGGTTGGCGTAGATCAGCAGGATTCGCCCGCTGCCCGCGAGCAATGCCGAACGCAAAATCGACAGCACCGGGGTGACGCCACTGCCGCCGCCGAACAGCAGCAAGTCGCTGTCCAGGTTGCGTGGCACAAACACCCCGGCCGGTGGCAACACTTCCAGGGTCTGGCCAGCCTGCAACTCACCGCACAGCCAGTTCGACGCGCGCCCTTGATTGACGCGCTTGACCGTTACCCGCAACGGTTCATCCAGCAACGGCGTGCTGGACAATGAGTAGCAACGGGGCAGCCAGCCGTCCTCGAAGGGCACGCGCAGCGTCAGGAACTGGCCGGGCTTGTAGCGAAAGAGTTCGCCCAGATGCTCGGGCACGTCGAACACCAGGGACCGCGCATCGGCGGTTTCCTCGATCACTTGTGCCACGCGCAGGGCAAGATAATTGTTCATAGGTCAGGTACTCATGACCACCTGCCCGCAGTACGCGGACAGGCGGAAACCCAGGGGTATCGAAACGGGGCAATTGCCTCAGACGTACGGGTCCGGGTTGGGCAGGCCCAGCATCACCGCGCCGTAACTGCGCCCGTACGCCATGTAGTTGTTGGCGATGTGGCCACGTGCCTGGTGCAGGTCGCGGAACAGGCGCGCCACCGGGTTGGTGTTGTACAACCCCGAGGCAGCCATGCTGCGCAGCAGGTCGTTGGCGCGTTCGGCACAGATGTTGGTCACGTAGGCCGACTGGTAGCGATACAGCAGGCGCGTCTCGGTGTCCGGGTATTCGCCGGCACGGGCCAGGGTCATGAGGTGTTCGTAATTGCGTTCCAGCACCAGGCGCAGGCCGTCGACGGTGATCATCGCTTCGGCCACGGCGGTTTGAGCCACCGGATCGTCAGCGGTCCGGGCGCCATGCTTGCCAATGTGCTTGGCGGCGTTGTCGCGGAACTCGTTGATCGCGCCTTGCAGGGCGCCGATGGCCGAGGTCGAGACCGCACGGGAGAACACTTGGGCGAACGGGATCGCGTAGATCGGGTTGGTGTTGACCAGGCGTCCGGGCGTTGCTTCGAGGGTCCAGTTATTGGTGCGCTGCACGCGATGGGCCGGGACAAACACATCCTCGACCACGATGTCATGACTGCCGGTGCCGCGCAGGCCCAGCACGTCCCAGTTACGCTCGATCTGGTAGTCGCTGCGCGGCAGCAGGAAGGTGCCGTGCTCGGCGGCGAGGTCGCCATCCGGTGGCAGGATGCCGCCGAGGAAAATCCATTGGCAGTGCTCGCTGCCGCTGGAGAAACCCCAGCGCCCGCTGATGCGGTAACCGCCCTCCACCACCGTGACTTTGGCCGCCGGCATGTAGGTCGAGCAGATCAGCGTGCTGTGGTCATCGGCCCAGACATCGCGCTGGGCTTCGATCGGATAGCGCGCCAGTTGCCAAGGGTGAACCCCCATCACGCCGTAGATCCAGGCCGTGGACATGCAGCCCTCGGCGAGGATGGTCTGGATTTCAAAGAAGGTGCGCGGGTCCACTTCATAACCACCGAATGCCCGCGGCTGCAAGGCCCGCAGCAAACCGGCGGACTGCAACTCGGCCACGCTTTCTTCCGGCACCTTCAGGTCCCGGTCGGCCTGTGCGGTGCGTGCCTTGAGCGCCGGCACGAGGCGGCGTGCACGTTCCAGCAGATCACGTTCGTCCTGGGTCTTTTCTCGCATGCTGTGCATCACTCAATTCTCCCGATCTCACTGCGCCAGTGCGCGAGTTGTGATGGATCATCGGATTGGGCGGGGAATCATTCATCGTCAAAGCGGACTAGGGGTGGGGTTGGATTTTTTTGAGCGATGGCAGTGGGATTGGGTGTATATCCGTTTTTTTGGTAACGGCGACTGGCGGTTTCGCTTTTACAGCGAGTCACTTGGAAAAGCCCCAAGTAACCAAGGGCTCTTGCCCCTTTCGTTCGGTGCCTCGCCAAGGCTCGGCATGCCCTCGCTCCGGTCCTGCTCCGTGGGCCCGCCGCCATCGGCCATCCATGGCCGGGGGCGGCTAACCCGGCATCCATGCCGGGTTGCCCACTGCGCAGAACCTCCACTCGGCCTCTCGAGGGGGCAAGAAAATCAAAAGCCAAATCAAAAGCGAGGCGAGGCGGCCTGAAAGCCGACCTGATTCTTCTGGCGCACGCATTCCCCCTGTGGGAGCCAGCCTGCTGGCGATGAGGCTTTGTAGTCAACTGATCTCTCTCTGCCACACCCCAATCAAATGTGGGAGCCAGCCTGCTGGCGATGAATGCCCAGACACCGCGATCATCCAGACAGGGCGCGTTATCGTTGACGTCCATCGCCAGCAGGCT
>NZ_RWIN01000018.1 GCF_009761815.1 Pseudomonas sp. PB120 | reverse complement strand
CGCGATGGCGTCCTGACATTCAATGCTGATGTTGACTGTACGGACGCTATCGCGAGCAGGCTCGCTCCTACAGGGGGCTGGGACGTTCATCAAATGTAACGTCTCTCCATTGGCCATCCGGCCTGCACCGGCGCTATCGTCCCCGGCAGCTTTTTCTCAATGGATTGAGGTCACAGCGCCATGAATGCATCGATTCACATCAGCCCTGCAACCCCCGCCGACGCCGGCATCATCAGCCGGATCGTCGAGCGTTCCATCCGCGTCGGCTGCGCGCTCGACCACCGCAACGACGCAAAAATCGTCGCCGCCTGGACTCACACCAAAACCACCGAACACATCAGTGCCTGGCTGACCGACCAACGGCTGTACCTGAACATCGCTCTGTTGCAGGACAAACCGGTCGGCGTCGCGATGGCGGCCATCAGCGGCAAGGTCGCGTTCTGTTACGTGCAGCCGGAATGGTTCCGGCGTGGCGCCGGGCAAGCGCTGGTGCGCGACCTCGAAGGCTGGTTGATCAATCGGGGCCTGCGCCAGGCACTGCTCAACAGCACCCGCACCAGCGAAGCGTTTTACCGGCACTTGGGTTACCAGCCTTGCGCTGAAACCTTCACGGTCGCCGGGCTTCAGGCCATTCCCATGCACAAAGGCCTGTCGCCCCCTTCATGAAAGCTGATCACGGGTCTAAATCCTCGGCGTGCTGATGCGTTTCCACAACAGGAAAACCTTTTTGAGGGGTCGAGAGATGTCAGTCGCTACCAGCCTTATGGAAGATCAGTCGGCCCGGATTACGCCGGCGCCGGCCGAAACGCTTTATCAATTCAACGAATCGCCATTGCTGGCGCGCCAGAGCCAGCAGGAATCCAATGCCCGCAGCTACCCGCGCCGCATACCCCTGGCACTCAAACGCGCCAAGGGTATTTATGTTGAAGACGTCGAAGGCCGCCGTTTCATCGATTGCCTGGCGGGCGCCGGGACGTTGGCGTTGGGGCATAACCATCCGGTGGTGATCGCCGCGATCCAGCAAGTGCTGACCGATGAACTGCCGCTGCACACCCTCGACCTGACCACGCCGGTCAAGGATCAGTTCGTCCAGGACCTGTTCGGTCTGCTGCCGCCGGCCCTGGCCGCTGAAGCGAAGGTCCAGTTCTGTGGCCCGACGGGCACCGACGCCGTGGAAGCCGCACTGAAACTGGTGCGCACCGCCACCGGGCGCAGCACCGTGTTGTCGTTCCAGGGCGGTTATCACGGCATGAGCCAGGGCGCCCTAAGCCTGATGGGCAGTCTGGGGCCGAAAAAACCCTTGGGTGCCTTGCTCAGCAGTGGCGTGCAGTTCATGCCCTATCCGTACGATTACCGTTGCCCGTTCGGCCTCGGTGGCGCGCAAGGGGTGCAGGTCAACCTGAGTTACCTGGAAAACCTGCTCAACGATCCCGAGGCCGGCGTGCAGTTGCCGGCGGCGGTGATTGTTGAAGCGGTGCAGGGCGAGGGCGGGGTGATCCCGGCGGATCTCGACTGGCTGCGCGGTGTACGACGTATCACCGAAAAGGCGGGCGTGGCGCTGATCGTCGACGAGATCCAGAGCGGGTTTGCCCGCACCGGCAAGATGTTTGCCTTCGAACACGCGGGGATCATTCCGGACGTGGTGGTGATGTCCAAAGCCATCGGCGGCAGCCTGCCGCTGGCGGTGGTGGTTTACCGCGAATGGCTCGACACCTGGTTGCCGGGAGCCCATGCCGGGACCTTCCGTGGCAATCAGATGGCGATGGCCGCGGGCTCGGCGGTGATGCGTTATCTGGTCGAACATAAAGTCTGTGAGCACGCCACCGCCATGGGCGAACGCTTGAGCGAACACCTGTGCATCCTGCAGCGAGATTTCCCGCAACTCGGTGATATTCGCGGTCGCGGCTTGATGCTTGGCGTAGAACTGGTTGATCCGTCCGGCGCGCCGGATGCCCAAGGGCATCCACCGATCTTCGCTCGACTGGCGCCGCTGGTGCAGCGTGAATGCCTCAAGCGTGGGCTGATTCTGGAGTTGGGCGGTCGGCACGGTGGCGTGGTGCGCTTCCTGCCGCCGTTGGTGATCACTGCCGGTGAAATCGACCGGGTGGCCGAGATTTTCGGCCGGGCGATGGCCGCTGCCACTGCCAGCCTCTAAATTTTCCGGCATCCCGAACGTTCCTTCTACATACCGGCTGCGCACGGCGTGCAGCCCACCCTACAGCGATGGAGAGACACCATGACGTCAGTATTCGACCGCGAGGACATCCTCTTTCAGGTCGTGGTCAACCACGAAGAGCAATACTCGATCTGGCCCGACTACAAAGCCGTGCCTGAGGGTTGGCGTACCGTGGGCAAAAGCGGGCTGAAGAAGGAGTGCCTGGCGTACATTGAAGAAACCTGGACGGATATGCGTCCATTGAGTTTGCGCAAGAAGATGGAAGAGCAGGCGGCGGTGGCTCACTAAGCTTTCGCGCTTGAAGAAGCCCGCTGGACCCGTGAAGGTCAGCGGGCTTTTTTGCGCCTGTCAGGTACGCCGCCGATCCCCTGTGGGAGTGAGCCTGCTCGCGATGGCGGCCTGACAGTCAACTGATCTCTCGCCGCTGCACCCCAATCAAATGTGGGAGCCAGCCTGCTGGCGATGGACGCATAGACACCGCGATCATCCAGACAGGGCGCGTTATCGTTGACGTCCATCGCCAGCAGGCTGGCTCCCACAGGGAGGTGCGCGCATCAGCAGAATCAGGTCGGCTTTCAGGCCGCCTTGCTTTGCTTTTGATCGAGGCACCAAGTGGTGGGGAAAGTGCCATTTGCTTACTTTTCGCTGGGCCGGCACTCCGGCTCTTGGAAAAGTGACTCGCCGTAAGAGCGAAACCATTAGCAGCCGTTACCGCAAAAATGGATATGTCCAACCAAAATCAAGCCCCACCCAACCCCTTGATCACCAAATCCAAATTCCCTTCCAGCTCACCCACCGGATCCGCCCCATCCACGTTCAACACCACCAACCGGCTGCCAGCTCCAGCAATCACCGCTTTCACCGCCTCCGAAGGCTGCCGATGATGCAACACCACCGCCACGGCATTGTCCTTGAGCGTGGAACCCAATTGCTTCAAAGCCTCAGGCGTCCACTCGGCATCCGGCCGCGCATCAAGGCCGATCAGTTCCAGATTGAGCCCACCAATCAGGTAACCAAAGTGATCGCTCAGGCTCATAACGCTCAGGTTGTCAGCACTGGCCAGCCGCGCCTCGCTGTCGGCGCTGAGCTTGAGCAAACGTTGTTTCAGAGCCGCCAGGTTGGCCTCGATCACCGGCTTCGCAGCCGGTGCCAGGCGCACCAGGTCCGCCGCTATCACGTCCGCCATGCGCCCCATGTTGTTGCTGGACAACCACGGCTGACTGTTCAACCCATCGACCTTGTTGCCCGGCTGCACCGCGATACCGGGCAGGGCACCGTCCACCGGGCGCGCGGCATCGACTTCGACGATACGAATATTGCTGCGCCGGGACATCGGGTACAGCGGATCATCCGCCCACAGCGAGCGCAGCCCGATCACCGCATCGGCGTCGGTCGCCAGTCTGGCCAGTGCCGGGGCGCCACGGCCGGTGAAGAAAGCAGTCTGCCGGCTGCCGGGCAGGTTCGCCGGAGCCGCGTGTTCAAGGGTGACGTTCGTGCCCTTGAGCAACACTTCGCCCAAACCGAACGTGATCGGCAGGGACGCCAGCACGTGCAACGGTTTGGCGCTGTCCGCTGCTAGGGCCGTATTCACCAGCCCGCACAGGGCGACGGCCAGGGTCAGTTGACGCAGAGAAAATGACATTTATCCGAGGTTCCCTTTCAGGCTGGGGACGACGCCGCGCGCAATGGCGGCGAGGGCGAAGGCGATACCGGCCACCAGAATGATCGCGGCGCCGGACGGGACAGGCAGGTCAAACACGATCGGCGCGAGAATCCCGCACAACGTGCTGACGGTGGCAATCAGCACCGAGCACCCGAAAAACCCCTTCAGCGACTGGCTCAACAAACGCGCCGCCGCTGCCGGAATCACCAGCAAGGCACCGACCAGAATCGCGCCGATGACTTTCACCGCCGCCACGGTGATCAGCGTCACCAGAATCACGAACAGGTAATCCAGGGTCTTCACGGCCACGCCGCGCACCGCCGCCAGTTGCGGGTTGAAACTGGCGAGCATGATGCGGTTGTACAACGGCAAGGCCAACGCCATGACCAGTGAACCGACGATGGCCAGCACCAGCAGGTCATTGCCATTGACGGTCAGCACGGAACCAAACAGCACGTTTTCCAGGATGTGCACGTTGATCTTGCCCGCCAGAATCAGCAGCAAACTCGCGCCCAATGCCAACGACACCGACAGGAACACGCCGATCAGCGTGTCCGGCGCCAGGCCCGTGCGGTTGCGCAGGTAGTTGAGCAAAATGCCGAACAGCAGGCAGTAGCCGAACAGGCTGCCAAAAGGCCCGGTGTACGGTTCGCCGAGCAGAATGCCGATGGCCACACCGGTCAGCGCCGCATGCCCCACGGCTTCAGAGAAAAACGCGAAACGCTTGACCACCACCAGCGTGCCCAAACCGCCCAGCACCGGGCCGATCAGCAGACCGGCGAGCAGCGCGTTGACTACAAATCCGTAGGCCAGCGCCTCAGGCAGATAACCCGAAGACGCCCAGCCCTGAACCATCAAGCGAAAGGCTTCATAACTCATCAGGCAGCGCTCCGTGGGTGGGTCGAGAACAGGGTCAGCAGGCGTTCCGGCGTCAGCGCCTGTTTCGGCGTGGCATCGAACAGCACCCGGCGATTGAGCCCGGTGACCCGATCCGCCAAACGTCCGACCGCTTCCAGGTCATGCTCGATCCACAGCACCGTGATGCCGCTCTGGCGCCAGTCACCGAGCAGCCGTTCGAACACCTGGATGCCGGCCTCATCGAGGGCCGACATCGGTTCGTCGAGCACCAGCAATTGCGGCGCCGGGATCAGCCCTTGGGCGAGCAACACACGCTGACGCTCGCCACCAGACAGGGCGCCCATGCGGCGTTTGCGCTTGTCCTGCATGCCGACCCGTTCCAGCGCTTCGCCAATCGCCGCCGCGTAGTGTTTGCTCAAACCAAGGAACGCTGGACGGCGCTGACTCATGGCCGCCATGAAATCGTCGACGGTCATCGGCAAGCCGCGATCAAACTCCAGGGCTTGCGGTACGTAGCCGATGGTGCCGGGTGCGCCAGGCCATTGCAGGCTCAAGCGGCCCTGATGGGGCATCTGCCCGAGCAGGGTCTTGATCAGCGAACTCTTGCCGCCACCGTTGGGGCCGACCAGTGCGTGCACGCTGCCGGGTTGGACCTGGAAGGTCACGTTGTCGAGGATGGTCGTGCGGCCCAGCGTCAAACTGACCTGCGCAAAATCCAGCGTCGGCCCCGCTGATGTCACTGACTCAATGCCTGCGACCTGTGGGAGCGAGCCTGCTCGCGATGGCTGTGTGTCATTCGACGATGATGTTGACTGACCCACCGCCATCGCGCGCAGGCTCGCTCCCACAGGGGGATTGGGGGAATCAGGGGTATCGATGATTTCTTTGGCTGTCATGCCCCGGACTCCTGAATCGCCCGCACCACGGTGTTGAGGTTGCCGGTCATTTCCTTTTCGTACTTGTCGGCGGTGTATTCGCCGTAGGAAATGTGCGACAGCGGGTACAGCTTCACCCCGGACTCACGTTGAATGGTCTCGACGTAAGTGGACGGGAAATCCATCTCCGAGAAGATCACTTTCACGTCCAGTTCCCGCAGTTGATCGATGGTCTTCTTCAACTGGCTCGGACTTGGCTCGATGCCGTGGGCCGGTTCGACCACCGCCGTCACTTCCAGGCCGAATTCACGCAGCAGGTAGTCGTACGCCGCGTGCACCGTGGCTATGCGCAGTTCGGCGTTCGGTGCCTGGGTCAGTTTCGCCAGGGCATCGGCGCGCATCTGCCGCAGCCGTTTACCGTAGGCGCGGGCGTTCTGGGTGTAGGTCTTGGCGTTGGCCGGGTCCAGTTTGCCGAGCTCGCGGGCGATGTTGTTGACCTGGGCGATGGAGGCGCTGATCGACAGGAACGTGTGCGGGTTGACGACTTTGCCGGCACCGCGCGCGGCGACCCCGGTGGCGGCCAGCAGCGGCACGTTTTCGTTGGCTTCGATCACTGGAATGTTCGGGGTTTCGCTGGCAGCGATCATGCGGTCGGCGAAGTCGTCATGCCCGACGCCGTTGAGCACGATCACATCGAGCCCGCTGATGCGCTTGATGTCTTCGGCGCGGGGCTCGTAGGCATGCGGATTGAAGCCGGCCGGAATCAGCGGCACCACGTCGGCCTTGTCGCCGACGATGTTTGCCACGTAGCTGTAATAAGGGTGCAGGGTGATGCCGATGCGCAGGCGCTTGGCCTCGTCGGCGTTCGCCAGTGGCGTCAGCAGGCAGGCGAGCAGGCTGACCAGCAGCAGGCGCAGGAATGGACGTTGAGATGGAATGGGCATGGGAAAGCGGTCTTCTCTCGGGTGAAGGCGAGGGTTCAATGCCGGTGCTGGCGGGTCACGCCGGCATCGAATTGCGCGACGATCTGCTGCCAGCCGGCGCTTTCGAGCGCGGCGTCGGCGAGGTCGGTCGGGGCTTTGAGGTCGACGGCGCGGTTGAGCCAAATGTCTGGCGCCTCGTCGTCAGCGGTCAGGCGCATCAGAAAAGAACCGGCCACGGCAGGCGACTGGCTCTGGCCGAAATACGCCTGGGCGTTGAGCAAGTGCCAGGCATGTCCGCCACGGCTGACGGAGCTGGCGTCCTGGGCGAACGGCGCAAAACCTTCATCGGCCAGGGCTTCAGGTGTCGGCAGGGTGTTGTGTTCCTGGCGCAACAGGTGAACCTCGTCCAGCGTCACCCGCAGGTCGGCGTAGATGCCTTGCTCGGAAGCGCTCAGGTCGCGGCGTGCATCCAGTTGATGGCTGCTGATGTGGCTGGTTTCCTGGGATTCATGGCGCCAGGCGACCACCGAGGCCGCGACGGCGAGGATCATCACGCACAACAGCAACACGTACAGGGTTTCATGGCCGGCACCGGCCGGGCGCACGACTTGCGTGGTCGGTGTACTCATGGGGCTTCGATGTCCGCTTGGTCGATCTCGACCACGTGGCCGGGGCCCGCGTCGAACAGCACGTAGAACTCGGCGCCGGGTTTTTTGAAGGTCAGCTTCGAATCGGCACCGAGCTTGCCCGGCACCAGAATGGTTTCGTCGTAGCCGATCACATCCAGGGTCACCCCTGGCGCGCCGCTGCCGTCGGAGAAACCGCCGGTGCACTGGATCTGTTCGGCGTCGAGGGCTTTGCATTCGCACATCGGGTTGTGAGCCAGGGCACTGGCGCTGAAACCGGTGCACAGCATCAGCAACACGGCGCTCTGAGGTCGAAAGGTCATGGTTTGCCTCCTTGTTTGTTCAGCCACGCGACGGTGGCCGGGGATGCCTGGCTCAGGGGAATGGACGCTTGATGCACGGCGCCGTCCCAGCCTTCCAGGGTGATCCACAGCTCGGCGTCGGCTTTGGTTTTTTCCGGGATCGGCACCATCGCGCTCATGCGGTACGGCGTACCGAAGAAAATCACCCCGGCGGCGCGCAGGCTGCGCGGTTTGCCGATGCGCAGGTAAGTGGCTTTGACCTGGTCGCGACAGCTGTCGCACAGCGCTGCGTTGAAGCTTTTCATGTAGCCGGCCGGGCCATCGAGCCTTGGTTCTTCGTTGCGCAACTCGGCCAGGCGCAGGCTCCACGGCCCGACTTGAACCTCGCCGATTTCACGCTCACCCAATCCGGTATCGCCGCGAAACAGGGCGGCATCGGCGAAGTACTTGGGCATGAACCCCAGCGGCACCAGCAACAGCAGAACGTTGAGGTGGAAGCGCCATTTATGCCAGAAACGGCTTAGCGTCGAGGTCGGCTTGTCACTGACGAGCAGGCTCATTGGCTGGCCTCCGAAGTTTCGCCGGGGAGAACTGCGGTGGCACGCGGGCGCTTGTCTTTTCGCTTCAGCGCATTGGCCGTGGCCAGGGCCGTGCGCTTGGTCCAGATCAACAGGCCGCTGAGGACCATCATGCTCAGGATCAGGCCGAAGAAGAACCAGATCAGTTTGATCCAGAGACCGCCGAAATCGCCGGTGTGCAGCGGGCGCATGGACTCGGTCACGAACTCCAGCCCCGAGCGGTCCGACAGCAAACGGGTGGCGGCGATTTCGCCGGTGTACGGGTTGATGTCGGCCGTCTGGTACATCAGCGGGTACCAGCTGCGCCCGCCTACCGACAGGTAGCTGTAAGCATTGGCCGGCAGGCTGACAAAGCTTTCGTCCAGGCCGGGGATGCGCGCCTTGACCTCGCGAATGGCTGTTTCCAGGCTGATCATCGGCGCCCGCGCGCCATCGGCGGTCAGCGGCACGCTTTCGCGGGGGACCACGGCCGCCACCGGTGCGGTGGAAATCGAGATCTGATTATCGAACATGAAGGCTTCAATCAGGAACCAGGTGCTGGTGATGGAAATCACCGCGATGAACCAGATCGACCAGATGCCGCTGAGCCGATGAAAGTCGCCCCAGAAAATCCGTGCGCCGTGGCGAATGCGCAACGTCGGTCGCAAGAAGCCCTTCCAGAAACGCTTGTAGACCACCAGCCCGGTGACCAGTGACGCCAGCAACGGCAGGCTCAAAAACGACACCAGGTACCAGCCCCAGCTGTAGCCATTGGTGAACGGCACCAGCCACCAGCCATGCAGGGCGCGCGTGAATGCCTGGAAATTGAAGGGCGGGGCGGTGCCCTGGATGACGCCGCTGTACGGGTTGACGTAGACGCTGACCGAACGGCCATCGGGATAGCTGACGCTGACGTCGAGTGCGAAATGCGATTCGTCGGGCCGGCTGATGCTTTCGACCAGGGTGTTGGGCTCGGCTTTCTTGATGGCGGCGATGATCTGGTCATAGCTGAGCAGCGGCGCATCGTCCGAAGGCTGGCTGGCGCGCATTTGCGGGTTGGCCAGCCAGACGATTTCCTGACTGACCACCGCCAGGGTGCCAGTGACGCAGACGATCAAAACAAAAAACCAGATCGGCAAGGCCAGCCAGCTATGGACCAGGAACCAGAGTTTGGAACGGGATTTCTTCGACATGATTCACAGTCTTGTATCGATGAGAGGCCTCTGCTACGGGCTTCGTAGCGCTGAGGTCACTGAAAGCCAGGCGTGGCTTTTGCCTACGCGGCCTGGCTGCATCTCTATAAGACGAATGAGCATCGAGAATCCCGAAGCGGGATATGAAAGAAAATGTTTCGCGTTTCAGTGGACGTAGTTCCCTTGCGGGAGGTTACCCTTGTGGCGAGGGGATTTATCCCCGTTGGGGCGCGAAGCGGCCCTGAATCGACCACGGTATTTCGGATGAACCGCATTCACCGTATTTGCGACTGCTGCGCAGCCGAACGGGGATAAATCCCCTCGCCACAAAGCCCGGTTTCCACAAAGGATCTGTGTTTACCTCCTGGCTAAGCGCAAAAACTCCAGCACCTCTGCAAGCAACAGCTCGGGCGCTTCTTCAGCGATGTAATGCCCCGCAGGCAACGCTTTGCCACGCACATCGGTGGCCACGAGTTGCCATTCCTTAAGCGGCTCGAAGCAGCGCCCGACCGTGCCTTCGGCGCCCCACAGCACCAGCAATGGCAGGTTCAAATGATGCCCTGCGTCGATATCCGCGCGGTCATGTTCAAGATCGATACTCGCGCTCGCGCGGTAGTCCTCGCAGATCCCGCGAGCGGTGCCCGGCAGTGTCAGGCAGCGCAGGTATTCGCCAAAGGCCTCGGGCGTGAACGGTTTCAGCCCGGCGCTGCGACTGCCCATCACACTGCGCAGATAGGACTCGGGGTCGGCTTCGATCAGGGTTTCCGGCAGCGGCGCCGGGCGGATCAGGAAGAACCAGTGCCAATAGGCGCGGGCAAAGGCTTCGTTGGTTTGTGCGTACATCGACAGCGTTGGCGCGATGTCCAGCAGCACCATGCGTTGCACGGCATGCGGATGGTCCAGCGCCAGGCGATGGGCCACGCGGGCGCCACGGTCATGGGCCAGCACCGAGAACTGCTCGAAGCCCAGGGACTTCATCAGCTCGACGCCGTCCTTGGCCATTTCCCGTTTGGAATAGTGTGCGTGGTGATCGTCCGCCAGCGGTTTGCTGCTGTCGCCATAACCGCGCAAGTCGGCAGCGACCACGGTGAAATGCGCGGCCAGTTGTTCGGCGACCTTGTGCCAGATGACGTGGGTCTGCGGGTGACCGTGCAGCAGCAACAGGCCCGGCCCGCTGCCGCCGATGCGGTAGGCGATGTCCACGCCGTTGACGTGGCGCTGGTCTTTCAGGAATCCGGCAAACATGGAGGTCTCCTTGTTGTAATTGCCTGCATCCTGAAAGTGTTGCGAGGTTAGGGCAAGGCGCAACGCGTGGTGCGATTGTTCATGAAGTGTGTTCAAGGGATGGGTGTTGTCGCTGACGGCCTCATCGTCGGAACGCCGCCCGGAGCAGGCTCACTCCCACAATGGAACTGCGTACACCATACCCTGTGGCAGCGAGCCTGCTCGCGATGAGGCCCGATCAGGCACCCTGGATCTCAACCCTGCTGAAACATCTCCTTCGCCCGCTGCTCGATCTGCGCCTGGGTCAAATCTTCCTTGCGCGTGGCCAGGAACCACAAATGCCCATACGGATCTTTCAAGGTGCCCGAACGGTCGCCATAAAACTGATCCTTGACCTCGGACACCACCGTGCCGCCGGCAGCAATCGCCTGCTGATAGGACTTATCCACATCCGTCACGTACAGATGCAGGCCCACGGACGGTGAGTTGTCCGGGTTGCTCAGCGGTCCCTGATCGCACGGTGTGCCGAGCATGATCGGGCAGTCGCCGATGCGCAGTTCGGCATGGCCGATGCCGCCGTCGGGCATGGACAGGCGCATGACTTCGATGGCGCCGAAGGCTTTTTTGTAGAAGTCGATGGCTTCGGCCGCTTTCTTGATGCCCAGGTACGGGGTGATGCTGTGATACCCCTCTGGAATGGGTTTGACGCTCATGATGGATCTCCCTGACTATTGTTTTGGGTGGACGGTAATCCTTCGCCGATTCCCGGCCGATTAAATATAGGTCAGCCCTTTTTGACCCAGCCGAGTGCCCGACGAGCAGCAACGCTACTGTTCAGCCATCAACAGCGAAGCAACAGATTGCGCTGGTTTGTTCTCGAAAAGCCCTCTAAACCCCCCTGAAACGCCCGAAAACACTGGCTGCGGCAGTCAGGCACAGAAGCTGCAATGTCCTCCGGTAAACACTGTGTACCGAGAGACTTGTATGCCTGAATCTGCCGTTTACCCGATCAATCCACCGGCCGCCCATCGGATCGCCGATGAAGCCGAAGCCTTGCGCGTGGCTGAGCGCGTCGCAGCGGTGCTATTGCAGCAAGACGCCGAGCGTGACCGCAGCCGCCAGGTGCCCGCCGAGATCGTCGACTTGTATTCCAACAGCGGTTTGTGGGGCATCAGCGTGCCGAAGGAATTCGGTGGCGCGCAGGTGTCTTACGCGGTGTTGGCGCAGGTTATCGCCATCATCTCGGCGGCCGATCCGTCCTTGGGGCAGATCCCGCAAAACCACTACTGCCTGCTGGAAGACATTCGCCTGCAAGGCACTCCGGAGCAGCAAGCGCATTTCTTCGCACTGGCGCTGCAAGGCCATCGCTTTGCCAACGCCTTGTCGGAAACCGGCGGGAAGAATGTGCAGGACATTCAGGCGACCATTCGCCGTTATGGCGATGGCCATGTGATCAATGGGCGCAAGGGCTATTGCACCGGTTCGCTGTACGCCCATTGGCTGGCGGTGCTCGCGCTGGATGAAGAGCAGAAGGGGCAATTGGCGTTTGTCGAGCGCGGGACCCAAGGGCTGGTGATTGTCGACGACTGGGACAGCATCGGTCAGCGCACCACGTCCAGCGGCACCGTGCTCGCCGAGGACTTGCACGTCCCGGCGTTCAACCTGTTCCCGACCTATCGCTCGTATGAAAGCCCGACCCTGGCCGGCCCCTTCGCGCAATTGACCACCGCCGCCATCGATGCCGGCATTGCCCGTGCAGCCCTGCGCGACACCATCGCGTTCGTTCAGCAATTTGCCCGGCCGTGGATTGATGCCGGTGTCGAAAAAGCCAGCGAAGACCCGTTGACCATCATTCAGGTCGGCGGTCTGGAGATTCGTCTGGAAGCGGCCGAAGCCTTGCTCGAACGCGCCGGCAAAGCACTGGATGCGGCGCGTTCGGCACCCGATGAAGACAACGTCGCCCACGCGTCCCTCGCGGTGGCCAAGGCCAAAGTGTTGACCACGGAAATCGCCATCGAGGCCAGCAACAAACTCTTCGAACTGGGCGGTACCCGCTCGACGTTGAAGAAGCACAACTTCGACCGCCACTGGCGCAACGCTCGGGTGCACACGCTGCATGATCCGGTGCGCTGGAAGTACCACGTGGTCGGCAACTGGCTGCTCAACGGCGTCAAGCCGCCGCGCCACGACTGGTCCTGATCATGGCCGAGCTGCTGAAAAACATTTACTGGGCCGACATCGCCCAGGCCTGCCTCGACACCCTGAGCATGCTCGGCGCAGCCCTCGGTTTTACCGTGCTGCTGGGATTGCCGCTGGGCGTGGTGCTGTTCCTGACCGGCAAGCGCCAGTTGCACGAAGCGGTCGGCGTGTACCGGGTGTTGTCGGTGATCGTGAACATGCTGCGTTCGCTGCCGTTCATCATTTTGCTGATCGTGCTGATTCCCCTGACCACCTTGCTGGTCGGCACTTCGCTGGGCGTGCCGGGGACCATTCCGCCGCTGGTGGTCGGTTGCACGCCGTTCTTCGCGCGGCTGGTGGAAACCGCGTTGCGCGAAGTCGATCGCGGGGTGGTGGAAGCAACCCAGGCCATGGGCGGCACCACCTGGCAAATCATCCGCCACACCCTGTTGCCCGAAGCGCGGGGCGGGTTGCTGGCAGCGGTCACCGTCACCGCCATCGTGCTGGTGGATTACACGGCGATGGCCGGGGTGATTGGCGGCGGGGGCCTGGGCGACCTGGCGATTCGCTACGGCTACCAGCGATTTCAGACGGACGTGATGGTGGTCACCGTGGTGCTGCTGCTAATTCTGGTCCAGGCCCTGCAGATGACTGGCGACCGACTGGTGGCGCGCTACAGCCGACGATAACGATTCGATTTTTCTTCACCTAAAACAACACAACCGGGCCTCACGTCCACCCCACGACGGCCACTCAATCTGCCTAGGAGCACACCATGAAAAAGACCCTGGCCATTCTGGCTGCCATCGTGTCGTTGAGCGTTCACGCCAACGAAAAACTCGTCGTCGGTGCCACGCCGGTGCCGCACGCGGAGATCCTCGAATTCGTCAAACCCACCCTGGCAAAAGAAGGCGTGGACCTGGACATCAAGGTCTTCACTGACTTCATCCAGCCCAACCAGCAACTGGCGCTGAAGAACCTCGACGCCAACTATTACCAGTACCGGCCGTTTCTCGATGACTACAACAAAACCCGCCATACCGACCTGGTGCCGGTGGTCGGCGTGCACATCGAACCGTTCGGGGCGTACTCGACCAAAATCAAAAACATCGCCGAGCTCAAGGATGGCGCCACCGTTTCAATCCCCAATGACCCGGTGAACACCGGTCGCGCGCTGGTTTTGCTGCACGAAGCCGGGCTGATCAAACTCAAGGACCCGAGCAACACCCTGGCGACTCAGCGCGACATCCTCGAAAACCCGAAACACCTGAAAATTCGTGAGCTGGAAGGTGCGTTGCTGGCGCGTTCGGTCAGCCAGGTAGACCTGGCGTTCGTGTTCGCCAACTACGCACTGGAAGCGGGGATCGACACCAACAGCGCGTTGATTGTCGAGAAGGGCAAGAGCCTGTACATCGAGTTTCTGGTCGCGCGGCCGGACAACATCAATGACCCAGGCCTGCAGAAACTGGCCAAGGCACTGAATTCCGATGAAGTGCGCCAGTTCATCCTGACCCGCTACAAAGGACAGATTGCGCCGGGGTTCTAATTCTCGGTCGGCTTTTAGGACGCCATCGCGAGCAGGCTCGCTCCCACAGGGGAATGCATTCCAAATGTGGGAGTGAGCCTGCTCGCGATGGCCGCGCCGCTATTCAGGATCAACCCCCGACTCCGGTAGTTGCCCCCCGACAGCGTTTGCCCGGTGGGCTTAAATCGACAACTGCATCAGCCGTTCGCCCTGCACATTTTCGGTGGGTCGGCGCTTGTTGACCGCCAACTCACCAATCTTGATCAAGCGCGTACGGGTCACGTTGCGGCTCAGTCCCAGCAGCGCGGCGGTGTGCACCTGGTTGTAATGGCTGAAGCGATAGGCCGCGCGGAGCAGGGCGTCTTCGACTTTCTCGTGCAGCGCACCGGCCTGTTCCTCGAACAGCTTTTGAAAGGCGCGGTCGAGCAAGGCCTGGGCCGAGTCGTCGACGTGGGCCTGGTGATCGTCCTGACGCTCGATGCGCATGTTCGACAGGCGCAAATCGTCGCGCTCGATCACGCCGTTGCGGCAAATCAACAGCGTGTGGTGAATGACGTTTTCCAGTTCGCGGATGTTGCCCGGCCAGCTGTAACTGCGCAGTTTCAGTTCGGCCTCTTTGCTGATGGTAACGGTGCCGTATCCCAGGCGCTGACTGTAGGCTTCGACGAAGTGCCGGGTCAGCGGCAGGATGTCGCCGGGGCGATCACGCAGCGGGCTCAGCTCCAGGCTGACCACGTCGAGGCGGTAATACAAATCCTCGCGAAAATGCCCGGCGTTGATGGCTTTTTCCAGTTGCACGTTGGTCGCCGCGAGCACACGCACGTTGATGGGAATGCTCTTGCGCGAACCGAGTCGCACCACTTCGCGCTCCTGCAACACCCGCAGCAACTTGACCTGGATCGCCATCGGCAGATCGCCGATTTCATCAAGGAACAACGTGCCGCCGTCGGCCTCTTCGAACCAGCCGGCCTTGGCGCTCAGCGCGCCGGTGAACGCGCCTTTTTCGTGACCGAACAATTCGGCTTCCACCAGGGATTCGGAGAACGCACCGCAGTTCACGGCCACGAACGGCCGGTTGCGGCGGGCGCTGAGGTTGTGGATATGCCGCGCCACAAGTTCTTTGCCGGTGCCGGTTTCGCCGATGATCAGCACGCTGGCTTCACTCGGCGCGACCTGCTGCAAGTGCGCGAGCAAGGCCTGGGATTTCGGATCTTCGAACACCTGGGCCGTGGCGCGGATCGAGGTGGCCAGGGCGGGTGAGGGCGGTAAGGTCAGCAGTTGCATGGGGCAGGCTCCATGAGAAGGCTATGAATAGAAAGTCGGGATCGGCAGGGACTGGTTCAGCGCCCAGTCGCCCAGTTCATGGAGTTTGTAATCCACCGGGTCGTGCAGGGATTGCGTGCGCAAGTTGCGCCAGTGGCGGTCCAGCCGCAGTGAGGCGTGAGTGGAGCGAGCGCCGGTCACTTCAAACAGGCGGCTACACAGTTCCAGCCCGTTACGTGTTGCCGCGACCTTCGCCGTGGCGATGGCGGTGGCCAGGTGTCCGCGCTCTTCGGCGCTCAGGTTCGGGCCTTTGGCCCAGGCCTTGTCGAGTAATTCGGCGGCACGTTCGACCAGCAATCGCACGCCCTCGAGCGCGACCCAGAACTCGCCGTAATGGGCGAGCACATAAGGGTCCTGGCGCACATCCTGGGTGATGGATTTGTGCCAAGAACGGGTCTCGGTCAGCGTGTATTGCCGCGCTTCCTCGAAGGCGCCTTCGGCAATCCCGAGGAACATATGCGTGAATGTCAGCTGCGCGATCAATGGCCGCAGGCAGGCGAATGGCGTGCTCAGCGGACCGGGATCGAGCAGCAGTTCCGACTCTTCGACCCGCACCCGTTCGAAGGTGGCGCTGCCGCTGTCGGTCTGGCGCTGGCCGATGTTGTTCCAGTCATTGTGCAAGGTGATGCCGCTGCGGCCGCTGGGAATCGCGGCGATCAGCAACTTGCCGCCGGCGCTTTCGTCGACCGCCGAGGCGATCAGCATTTCTGAATCGCTGGCACCGGAGCAGAAGCTTTTCTTGCCGGAAAACTCACGCCAGCCACCGAGTTTTTTTACCACGGTGCGGGTGTCCAGCGGGTTGAGGGCATTGCCCCAGAACCAGTTCTTGCGCGCGGTCTGTTCGTACCACGGCTGCCACTGCTCGGGCCTAGCGAACAGGCGCACGGTGGCGAGCATCAGGTGATGAAAACCGAAGACATGGGCAATCGAACTGTCGACCTTGGCGAACTCGCGCACCACGGTCAGGGTTTCACTCCAGCTGGCCCCGAGGCCGCCGTACTGGGTGGGAATACTCAGCGCGAGCAGACCACTGTGGCGCAGGGCGTCACGTTCGGCTTTGGGCGTACCGCCGCGCTCGTCGCGCTCGACGGCCGTCAAGGCAAACTCGGCCGCCAACTGGCGAGCGGTGTGCAGGGGTGATAACAGGGCGCTTCGCGGTTTGGCAGTCACGCGGGGGGTCCTCATGAAAATCGACGCAGGTCTCTTGGGAGCAGCTTTTGTGGCGAGGGAGCTTGCTCCCGCTCGGCTGCGCAGCAGTCGTAACCAAGCTGACGCGGTCCTTCAGAGAAACCATGTCGCCTGTTTTGGGACGGCTGCGCAGTCCAGCGGGAGCAAGCTCCCTCGCCACATTATTCGCAGGCCATATGAGATTCGTTTCAGGCAGTGGCTTTGGCGGGCAGCACGTCATTGGCGATCATCTCGCCGAACGGCCCGGTGAGGTTGGTAACGCCGCGCCCGGCCAGGCTGGCATACGGCTCGGGCAGCAACGGGAATACCAGCTCGGCAAAGCGATACGCCTCTTCAAGGTGTGGATAACCGGAGAAAATGAAGCTCTCGATTCCCAGGTCCGCGTATTCCTTGATCCGCGCCGCTACCTGCTGCGGATCGCCGACCAGCGCCGTGCCCGCACCGCCACGCACCAAGCCGACACCGGCCCACAGGTTGGGGGCGATTTCCAGATTGTCCCGGCGACCGTCGTGTAACGCGGCCATGCGGCGCTGACCTTCAGAGTCGAAGCGCGAGAACGATTTTTGCGCGGCAGCAATGGTCTCGTCGCTGATGTGCTCGATCAGTTTGTCGGCGGCTTTCCAGGCCTCTTCGGCGGTCTCGCGCACGATCACGTGCAAGCGAATTCCGAACTTCACCGTGCGCCCGTTGCGCGCGGCCCGCTCACGAACGTCCGCGAGTTTTTCCGCGACGGCGGCCGGTGGCTCGCCCCAGGTCAGGTACACATCGACCTGCTCGGCAGCCAGTTCATGGGCTGCTTCAGAAGAGCCGCCGAAGTACAACGGCGGATAGGGTTTCTGCACCGGCGGATACAACGCCTTGGCGTTTTGCACCTGCAGGTGTTTGCCTTCGAAATCCACCGATTCGCCTTGCAGCACCCGGCGCCAGATCTGCAGGAACTCGTCGGTCACTTCGTAGCGTTCGCTGTGATCGAGGAAAATGCCGTCGCCACGGTTTTCATCCGGGTCGCCGCCGGTCACCACGTTGATCAGCAGGCGGCCATTGGACAAACGATCCAGCGTCGCGGCCATGCGCGCCGACACCGTGGGCGAGATGATCCCCGGCCGGATCGCCACCAGATAACGCAGGCGTTCAGTCAATGGCACCAGCGCCGAGGCGATCACCCACGAATCCTCGCAGGAACGTCCGGTGGGAATTAGCACGCCGTGGTAGCCGAGGCTGTCGGCGGCCTGGGCGACTTGTTTCAGGTAGTTGAGCGTCACCGGGCGTGCGCCCTGGGTGGTGCCGAGGAAATGGCCGTCGCCGTGAGTCGGCAGGAACCAGAAAACATCCATGAAGAAATCCTTAAGCGATTTTCAGCAGAGTGTGGGAACGCACGCCGAACAGCGGCGCGGCGCGTTCTGCAGCAAGACGAATGCGGGCCTTCAAGGGCTCACTGGTTATTTGGTAATTGGAGAAGTCGGCTTCGGTGGCGTAGACACCGATGGGCAGCGTCAGGGCCTGGAAGAAACTGAACAGCGGACGCAACTGATGATCGAGGACCAGCGCATGCCGCTCGCTGCCACCCGTGGCGGCCAGCAACACCGGGGTGTCGATCAGCGCGTTCAGGTCGATCAGGTCGAACAAATGCTTGAGCAGGCCAGGGTAGGAACCGCGATACACCGGCGCGGCAACGATCAGCAGGTCGGCGTTTTCGATGGCCTGCAGTTCGGCTTCGATCTCGGCGCTCACTTCCTGCCGGGACAGCGCCGAGCCCAAGGGCCGGGCGATGTCACCCAGTTCAATCAGCTTGCTCTCGATGGGCAATTGCTCGGCCAGTTGGGCCAACAGCGCCTGAGTCAGCACCAAGGTGCGAGACGGGCGCCAGGTGCCGCCGGAGAGGGCGACGACTTTCAACGGACGCGACATGATCAGTTCCTTTTTAAACAGTTGCTCAGGGAGCAGTGAGTAGTCACTGGGTTGAGCAAGAGCTGTACCAATCCTTCGGAGCCCCGTAATCCGTGGCTTTCAGCTTATCGGTCAACGAGCGCTGTTCGATTTGCAGGAGTGTTTGTTGATTGACTGTTGCGTGGCAAACAGTTGCCTCAGCAACAGTGCGTTCAGCGATGGGCCTGTTATAACGGCTGTTTGTTATTCCTCAAAAGATTGTTAATTAATATTTATAGATCGTTTAGAGATATATGATCTGCGGCTTCAGGGGGGTAGAAAAAGTCGATAGCCACTATCGAGAGCGTTGATTTCTGCTGATCCAGGGCCCGGCGTAGCCTGTGTTCATTGCCCCGAACCCAGATGCCAGGACGCCCGACATGAAACCTCTAATCGCCACCTTGATGATGCTCGCAGTCTCCGTTCTCGCCGGATGTGCGAGCCATGTTTCCCCGGAATTGCGGCCTTACACCGCTGAAGAAACCCGGGAACTGGCGCTGGAGGATTTGAATCGTCGCGGTTTGTCCTTCGACGAATACCACGCGAAAAAAGCCGAATTGCTCGGCCAGCCGCAAAAATCGTTCAGTTTTGACAAGCACGGTGAGATGAACGCCGAGCGCACAGTGAAGCTCCACGGCCGCCCAAGCTGAGACTGTACTGCTCGAAGTTTTACCCAACTGTCCGTGGGTTTCCCTCAAGGCGTGCGATAGGGTCAGTACCTGACTGACCTTGATGGACTGCCGCTCATGACCCTCTCATTCGATCTGCTGCTGGGCTTTGCCCTGTTCGCCCTCGTCACCTCGATCACGCCGGGCCCCAACAACACCATGTTGCTGGCATCGGGCGTGAACTTCGGCTTTAACCGCACCATCCCCCACATGCTCGGCATTACTTGCGGGTTCTTTGTGCTGGTCGTGGCAGTGGGTTTCGGTCTGGGCGCAGTGTTTAAAACCTACCCGGTGCTTTACACCGTGCTGCGTTACGTCGGGGCGGCCTATTTGCTGTACCTGGCGTGGAAAATTGCTCATTCAGGGCCGGTGTCCGAAAGCGAAAACGGTGCGGGCAAACCCATCAGTTACCTCGGCGCCGCTGCGTTTCAGTGGGTCAATCCCAAAGCCTGGATCATGGCCATCGGCGCCATCAGCACCTACACCCCGATGCAGGGCTACTTCACCAACGTGATCGTGATCGCTGCCGTCTTCGCCCTGATCAACTTGCCGAGTGTCAGCGTCTGGGCGGGTTGCGGCACGTTGTTGCGCAATGTGTTGAAAGATCGCCGCTGGCTGCGCCTGTTCAACTGGGGCATGGCGTTTCTGCTGGTCGCTTCGCTGTATCCGTTATTGATCGAAAGCTTTAGCTGACGCATTGCTTCAACCGGTTGCCCGATGCCTGTTAAGCTCGACTTCAGGAGCGTTCCTACGCACTTTTAAATGAAGTCGTACTTCTTTAACGCATCCGATCAGGTATTGCTGGGCGCCTGATCCCGGAACAAGCTCTGCGAGCCTTTTTTATGAATGAACGTCCGCTGTATTTCGACTACGCCGCCACCACACCGGTTGATGAGCGGGTCATCCATGTCATGGTCGAGTGCCTGGGTTTTGCCGGCAACTTCGGCAATCCCGCGTCCAGCTCCCACGCGTTTGGCCAGCAGGCCCGACAAACGGTCGAGCAAGCGCGGCGCCAGGTGGCCGAACTGGTCGGCGCCCAGGCCGAGCAAATTGTCTGGACGTCCGGTGCCACGGAATCGAACAACCTCGCCCTGAAGGGCGTCGCCCAGGCCCGCGGCGTGGCCGGTGGGCACATCATCACCAGCCAGATCGAACACAAGGCCATTCTCGATACCGCAAAGCAGTTGCAGGACGCCGGGGTTGCCGTGACCTATCTGGTGCCTGACGCCGAGGGGTTGATAACCCCTCAAGCCGTCAGTGAGGCGATGCGCGAGGACACCTTCCTGGTCTCATTGATGCTGGTCAACAATGAACTGGGCACCGTCAACGACATCCCGGCCATCGGCCAGGTGGTGCGTGATCGCGATGCGTTGTTCCACGTCGACGCGGCCCAGGGCGCGGGGAAAGTGGTGATCGACCTGGCCCAGTGGCCGGTGGACCTGATGTCGTTTTCGGCGCACAAGATTTATGGCCCCAAAGGCATCGGCGCGTTGTATGTCGGCCCTCGTGCCCGGCAGCGATTGCAGGCGCAGATTCACGGCGGTGGCCACGAAGGTGGACTGCGTTCCGGCACCTTGGCGACCCATCAGATTGCCGCCATGGGCATCGCCTTCGCGTTGGCGGCCGCCGCATTCGATGAAGAGAAAGCCACGATCGTGCGTTTGCGCGAGCGCTTGCTTGAGCAGCTGCTGAGCATTCCCGGCGTTCAACTTAATGGCAGCCCGACCCAGCGCATTCCTCACACCTTGAGCCTGACCTTCAACGACGGTGAGTTCAATTCCGCGGCGTTGAGCACCTCGATTGCGTTTTCCGCGACGTCGGCGTGTAACTCCGCCAGCAACGCGCCGTCCCATGTCCTGCTGGCATTGGGGCATGACGCCCGCGCGGCGGGTCGCACCATTCGCTTGAGCCTCGGGCGTTTCACCACCGAGCAGGATATCGACCAGGCGGCACAACTGATCAAAGCGGCCTGCGCCAGTGCTCCGGCATTCTGGCAGTAGCGCCTTAAAGTGCCGGCCCGCATCGGCACTCAACAATAATGATGAAGTGGTTAGCAGGAGACACAATGAATACGCAGCCTTCGATCAATGGATCGGTGCCCCAGCGCCTGGCGCAAACCCGCGAGCTGATGAGCCGGGAGGGCATTTACGCCTTGCTGGTGCCGTCGGCCGACCCGCACCTCTCTGAATACCTGCCGGGCTACTGGCAAGGTCGGCAATGGCTGTCGGGCTTCCATGGCTCGGTCGGCACCTTGATCGTCACGCCGGATTTCGCCGGCGTCTGGGCTGACAGTCGTTACTGGGAGCAGGCCACCAAGGAACTCAACGGCAGCGGCATCGAGCTGGTCAAACTGCAACCGGGCCAACCCGGCCCGCTGGACTGGCTGGCCGAGCAAACCCCTGAAGGTGGTGTCGTCGCGGTGGACGGTGCTGTGATGGCGGTGGCCTCCGCGCGTACATTGGGCGGCAAACTCGAAGAACGCGGCGCTCGCCTGCGTACCGACATCGACTTGTTGAACGACGTGTGGAGCGACCGCCCGACGTTGCCGAACGAGCCGATCTATCAGCACTTGCCGCCTCAGGCCACGGTCAGCCGGGGCGAGAAACTCGCCAAGCTGCGTGAGTCGCTGCAGGCGCGGGGTGCCGACTGGCACTTTATCGCGACGCTGGACGACATCGCCTGGTTGTTCAACCTGCGCGGCGGCGACGTGTCGTTCAACCCGGTTTTTGTATCCTTTGCCTTGATCAGCCAGCAACAGGCAACGCTGTTCGTGGCGCTGAGCAAGGTCGACGCCAACCTGCGTGCGGTCCTCGAACAAGACGGTGTGACCCTTCGCGATTACAGCGAAGTGGCTGCCGCGTTGCGCGAAGTGCCGAGCGGGGCGAGCTTGCAAGTCGACCCGGCACGGGTCACCGCCGGTTTGCTGGATAACCTGGACAGCGGCGTCAAACTGGTCGAAGGCCTGAACCCGACCACCCTGGCCAAATCGCAGAAGAGCCTGGCCGATGCCGAGCACATTCGTCAGGCCATGGAGCAAGACGGTGCGGCGCTGTGCGAGTTCTTCACCTGGCTGGATACCGCGCTGGGCAGCGAGCGCATTACCGAACTGACCATCGACGAACACCTGACGGCAGCGCGGACCCGGCGCCCAGGTTATGTGTCGCTGAGTTTCAACACCATTGCCGCGTTCAACGCCAATGGCGCGATGCCGCATTACCACGCCACCGAAGAAGCGCACGCGGTGATCGAAGGCGACGGCCTGTTGCTGATCGACTCCGGCGGCCAGTACCTGGGCGGCACGACTGACATCACCCGGATGGTGCCGGTCGGCACGCCGACGGATGAACAGAAACGCGATTGCACCCGAGTGCTCAAAGGCGTGATCGCCTTGTCCCGTGCGCAATTTCCTCGGGGCATTCTGTCGCCGTTGCTGGATTCAATCGCTCGGGCACCGATCTGGGCTGAAAGCGTCGACTACGGCCACGGCACCGGCCACGGCGTGGGTTACTTCCTGAATGTGCACGAAGGTCCGCAGGTTATCGCCTATCAGGCCGCTACAGCACCGCAAACTGCGATGCAACCGGGCATGATCACCTCCATCGAGCCGGGCACTTACCGTCCGGGCCGCTGGGGTGTGCGGATCGAAAACCTGGTGTTGAACCGCGAGGCCGGCAGCAGTGAATTCGGTGAATTCCTGAAGTTCGAAACCTTGACCCTGTGCCCGATCGACACCCGTTGCCTGGAGCCGTCGCTGCTGACGCTGGAAGAGAAGCAGTGGTTCAACGCCTACCACGCCGAAGTGCGCGAGCGCTTGAGCCCGCTGCTTGACGGTGCCGCCCTTGAGTGGCTGAACACCCGTACCGCGGCTATCTGATCGGCTTGAGTTCAGGCGCTGTTTCCAGCGCCTGACTCATGTAGTCGACAAAGGCTTTGACCCTGGCGGATTGGCGACGATTGGCCGGGGACACCGCATGAATCGGCAGCGACTGCGCAGTGTAATCCTGCAAGATCGGGATCACTCGGCCAACCCTCACATCCTCGCTGAACAGCCACACCGGCGACAGCGAAATCCCCAATCCCCCCAGCACCATCTCGCGGATCGCCTCGGAGTTGTTGCTCTGCGCATTGCCCTTGATCCGCACTTCATGACGTTGACCGTCTTTCTCGTATGCCCATAGGTTTTGACTGTTCAGCAGGTTGAATTGCAGGCAGTTGTGCCCGCTGAGTTCTGCCGGCGAGTACGGCTGGCCGTGTTGTTCGAGATAACTCGGGGCTGCGACGGTTATTCGGTGAGTCTCGCCGATGCGCCGTGCAATCAGGCCACTGTCATTCAACTCGCCGATCCTGAACGTGACGTCCAGCCCTTCACCGACCAGGTCCTGGTTTTGATCACTCAGTTGCAGATCGATCTGCACCTGTGGGTAGGTGTTGAGAAAGCCGGGGAGGCGGGTCGCAATTTGCAAACGCCCAAAGCTCACTGATGAGCCTATTCTCAGGTTGCCCGCAACGGTTTCTCGGCCTGATTGGAAGCTGTGCTCGGCGGCGTCCACGGCCGCGAGGATTTGTCGACACTCGCTGTAGTACCGCTGGCCTTCGTCGGTCAGGGAAAGCTGCCGGGTACTGCGAGCGATCAATTTCCCGCCCAGTTCCGTTTCCAGTGCCCTTAAGACTTTGCTGATGGTCGGCTGGCTGGTCTGCAACTCGCGGGCGACTGCCGAAAAACTTCCACGCTCGACCACGCGGACGAAGACCGCCATTGCATTGAGTTTGTCCATGGGAGTCTCATTGATGCCAAATGGGCATGCTTACTATAGCGATATGGTGTCTTATCGGCATGAGTGACGGGGCGCAAGATTAATCCCACAGACACCTCTGACGGGAATTTGCGAAATGACTGACTCACTTGAAATGCGCGCGCTGATTGTTGACTCGGCCAATGGCCCGTTACGCTTGACCTCAATGCAGCGGCCCGAGCCAGCGGCGGGGCAGGTGTTGGTCCGGATCAAAGCCAGCGGGCTCAATCCTCTGGATGGAAAGATCCGGGCCGGCCAGGCCGCTCATGCAAAACAGCCGTTGCCGGCGGTATTGGGTATTGATCTGGCGGGCGTTGTTGACGCGTTAGGGGAGGGTGTCAGCGGATGGGTGCCGGGCGATGAGGTCTACGCCATGGCTACCGGAATCGGCGGTGCCCAGGGTTCGCTGGCCGAGTACGCGGTGGTCGATGCGCGGTTGTTGGCACCCAAGCCGCGCAATTTGAGCCTGCGTGAAGCGGCCGGGTTACCGTTGGTGTTGATTACGGCGTGGGAAGGCTTGGTGGACCGGGCTCGGGTGCGGGCGGGGCAGAAAGTGTTGATTCATGGGGGCGCGGGTGGAGTCGGGCATGTCGCGGTGCAACTGGCCCGTGCGTTGGGGGCAGAAGTGTTTGCTATCGGTTCGGCTCGTCATCAAGCACTCATTGAAGGGTTTGGGGCGACCTTTATCGACCGTAATGCGTTGGTTGAGGACTATGTGGCCGAGCACACCGGCGGGGAGGGCTTCGATATCGTGTATGACACGGTAGGCGGTGCAACGCTGGATGCGTCGTTCAAGGCTGCACGGGTTTATCACGGTCATGTGGTGAGCTGCCTCGGTTGGGGACAGCACAGCCTGGCGCCGCTTTCGTTTCGCGGGGCAAGCTATTCCGGTGTGTTTACCTTGCTGCCGTTGTTGACGGGCAAGGGCGGCGACCATCACGGACAGATTCTTCGCAAAGCGGGGCAGTTGATTGAGGCGGGCAAGCTGAAACCTTTGCTCGACCCTCGGCAGTTCACGCTGCACACCGCCGAGGCCGCCCTTGAGCTGCTCGAGTCCGGAGCTGCGCAAGGGCGGATGGTCGTCGAGATTTAACGCAGGGCCTCCCTAACGAAGTCCAGTCGATCCTGGCCGAAGTACAGCTGATCATCGACAAACATGCTCGGTGCACCGAACACGCCTCGTTTCACTGCTTTCTCGGTGTTGTCCTTGAGGACGGCTTTGACTTCCTCATCAGCCGTCAGGGCGAGCACCTCGTTGGGATCGAAGCCGTGCTGGGCCAGCACGGCAGCGACGGTCGCCGGATCATCAAGACTGCGACCTTCAACCCAAATAGCGTGAAACAGGCAATCGATAAACGCCTGGAAGCGTTGCGGATGACGCAGTTGAATGCCGGTCACGGCGCGCATCAGCATCAGGGTGTTGATCGGAAAGTGCGGATTGAACTTGAGCGGCACGCCATAGCGTTTGGCGTAGCGGTCGAGGTCCTGAAACATATAAAGACCCTTGGCCGGGACGGTTGCCGGGGACGCGTTCCCGGTGGCTTTGAAGACCCCGCCCAGCAATATCGGGATGTAGATCAGCTGGGCGTCGGCCTGTTCGCAGATCTTTGGCAATTGGGTGTAAGCCAGGTAGGTGGCCGGGCTGCCCAGGTCGAAGTAAAACTCCACGGTTTTGCTCATGGTCTATGTGCTCTTTTATTGTTGTGGGGTAGGGCTTACCAGCGTTCGCTCCAGGGGCGCAGGTCCAGCTCGAAGGTCCAGGCGTCGCGGGGCTGGCTGTGCAGGTACCAGTAATTCTCGGCGATGTGCTCGGGGTTGAGAATGCCGTCCTGATCCTTGGTCGCGTACTTCTCGGGGAAACTGTTGCGAATAAAATCGGTATCGATCGCTCCGTCGACGACGACGTGGGCGACGTGGATATTCATTGGACCCAGTTCCCGGGCCATGCTTTGGGCTAACGCACGAATCCCGTGCTTGGCACCCGCGAATGCGGCAAACCCTGCCGCACCACGCATGCCGGCCGTGGCGCCGGTGAACAGGATGGTGCCGCGTTGACGCTTGGCCATGCGCTTGGCCACTTCACGGGCATTGAGAAAACCTGAAAAACAGGCCATTTCCCAGATTTTGAAATACTTGCGGGCGGTTTCTTCGAGAATGCTGCACGGGACATTGGCGCCGATATTGAAGACGAACGCTTCGATGGGGCCGATCTCGCTTTCAATCTGCTCGACCAGCGCGATCACGTCTTCTTCCTTGCGTGCATCGCAGGCAAAGCCATGGGCTTCACCGCCATCCGCCTTGATGGCATCCACCAGTGGCTGAAGTTTGTCCGCGCTGCGGCGCGTGACACACGCGACAAATCCTTCCTGAGCAAAACGTTTGGCAATGGCACCACCTGTGGCATCGCCCGCGCCGACAACCAGTACGACTTTCTTGTTATTCATGGTTAGATCCCTTTGCTAAACGATCGTTAACTGAACGAACGTTATGCTACGATTTGGTAACCGTCAAGGCGAACAATTCTGAGGGAAAGGCAATGCGATACTCGGCCAGTCACAAGCTGGAAACCAAAGAGAAGTTGCTGGAAAGCAGTGCGGTGTCGGCCAAGAAGTCCGGATTTTCAACAGTAGGGGTCGACGGGCTGATGAAGGCGATAGGCCTGAGTGGCGGGGCTTTCTACAGCCATTTTTCATCGAAGGACGAATTGTTCGCGACTATTGTCGAGCGTGAACTGGGCCAGAGCCTGGCGCGGTTGGGGGCAGATCAGGATCGCAGCAAACTCGAACGTTGCCTCAAGCACTACCTGACCATGGCTCATGTCGAGCATCCGGAATCCGGTTGCGCCTTACCGGCATTGGGCGCCGAAATTGCTCGCGCCGACATAATGATTCGCCAGCAAGCGGAGACCTGGATCTGCCGGCTTCAGGAGAGTTGGGCGCGGGTGCTGGAGAGTGACAGCCTGGCATGGGCCATTCTGTCGCAATGCATCGGTGCGTTGGTCGTGGCGAGAATGCTGGCCACTCCAGACATCCAGCGCAAGGTGCTGGAGTCCAGTTACGATGAGATTGGCCGCCAGATCGCAGGTCCACGAACCTGAGCAGGCAGCCTATTTGCAGATGACGATCATGCTGCGGCTGGTATAGCCGGCAGGGTTGAGCCCGAATGGATAATCACCGGGTTCTTCCACGGCGTCGCCCGACTTGGCGATAACCTTGTAGCCCTTGGGCGCACAGGAGTTGGCCGCGCTGGTGTAACACTTGTCCCAGGATGAAGAAAGTCCGGAACAGTTGATATGAAGCCCTTTCTTGCCGCGCTTCGTGTGCGTCTCTGATGTCGCCGCGCAGCCTGCAACTGCAAGTACGGCGATCAGTATCAAAATTCGTTTCATTACTGTCCTTATAGCGTCCCCGGATCTTGCGCCCGGGTCAGGCTGCTTTCGCACTTGCTCGAAGCATTCGGATATCCCTGTCCTGAAAATTCCATGCATGGCGCTGGGTTGCGGGCTAAACATGGCCTAATTGAGCGTTAAATACCAGACCCGAGTCAAATCCCGTCTCAATCCGCCGCGATTGCAGGCTTGGCGGAGCTCCCCATGGTCATGGTCGCGCCAACGGAGGCGAGAATGATGCACGCGATAGCCATCCACTGAGAAAACGAGAGGTATTCTTGAAGAAAAATCAGCCCGGACAGCGCGCCGATCGCGGGTTCAATACTCATCAGGGTGCCGAACGTGCGGGCTGGCATTCTGGTCAGGGCGATCATTTCCAGCGTATAGGGCACGGCGGTGGAGAGCAGGGCGACACCCAGGGCCACCGGGAGCAACGATAGGGACAATAAAGCAGCACCAGCATGGACAATGCCAATGGGGGCTACGAACAGCGCTGCGATGATCACCCCCAGTGCGGCTGTCTGCACACCGTTGTCGGCGCCCGCCTTTTGCCCGAACAGAATGTATAGGGCCCAGCAGGCGCCGGCACCCAATGCATAAGCGGCACCTGTCAGGTCTATCCCCGATGCCGTTGCGCCAATCGGAATTAACAGCAGCAGGCCTGCTGCGGCCAGCGCGATCCACAAAAAATCAATCGCGCGGCGTGATGCGTAGATTGCGACAGCCAGTGGGCCGGTGAATTCCAACGCGACGGCGATGCCGAGCGGGACTGTGCGCAAAGACATATAGAAGAGGAAGTTCATGCCGCCCAGCGCCATGCCGTAGACGATGACGGTGCGCAGGGACTTGGCCGTGAGCTTCGCGCGCCAGGGGCGCAGTATCAGCATCATGATCACGCTGGCAAAAACCAGGCGCAGAGTTGTCGTTCCTTGTGCGCCAATAATAGGGAACATGCTTTTGGCCAGGGAGGCGCCGGACTGGATCGACGCCATGGCTATTAATAGCAGGCCCACCGAAAACAGGGTCGAGGATAGGCTGCGAGGCTGGTCATTCATTGCGTGGCATCGTCCGTGCAGAGTGTTGCGGGGTGTGTTGAGCAATATACTGCGCATTCATGGCTCCCGCGTCTATATATAAGCAGCGTTTTTGCTGTCTCGATAGAAAATCTAAATCAGTGCTTGACGGCAGATTCCAGATGTCTATAATTCGCCCCACTTCCGGCGCAGTCGAAACGGAAAACTCCTTGGTAAACAACGAGTTACGCAGTTTTCGACAGTGAGTTGCTTCAGGTCATCGAAGCCGAAAGGGAGTTGAAAAAGAGGTGTTGACAGCAGCGTGTAACGCTGTAGTATTCGCCTCCCGCTGACGAGAGATCGAAGGCGCAAGTGGTTGAAGTTGCAAAGGAAGCTTTGAAAACTTCGGAAAATAACCGCTTGACAGCAACAGAGGCTGCTGTAGAATGCGCGCCTCGGTTGAGACGAAAGATCTTAACCAACCGCTCTTTAACAACTGAATCAAGCAATTCGTGTGGGTG
>NZ_RWIN01000161.1 GCF_009761815.1 Pseudomonas sp. PB120 | reverse complement strand
GTTCGGCTGCGCAGCAGTCGTAAATCCGGCAACCACATTCCTGCTGATACACGGCGGGACATCTCTGACGACTGCTACGCAGCCGAACGCAGCCTCGCAAGCTCGGCAGCTGCTACATACCACGGTTGAGCGGTACTACTCGGCCGCGCCTGCCGTTACAATCCGCCCCCTCTCCGATTTCTACCAAGGAACCTCCATGTCCGGGCTTGAACTGTTTGCCGCCGCCCTCGGTGTCATCGCCGTCTGGCTGACGGTCAAACAGAATCCCTGGTGCTGGCCTATCGGGCTGGTCATGGTGTCGCTTTACAGTTGGGTCTTTTTTGAAGTGAAGCTGTATTCGGACATGCTGCTGCAGGTGATCTATGCCGCCTTGCAGCTCTACGGCTGGTGGCAGTGGACGCGCGCGGGTGCAGAGCGCCAAGGTCGACAGGTCAGCCAGCTCAAGGGCAAATCGATCGCGCTCGGCCTTGCCATCGGTGGGCTCGGCAGTCTGTTGCTCGGTGCGGCCATGGCGCACTGGACCGATGCTGCCCAGCCCTGGCTCGATGCAGCGCTGACCGGCTTCAGCCTGGTGGCGCAGGTGTGGATGGCGCAAAAGCGCGTTCAATGCTGGCCGCTGTGGATCACGCTGGACGTGATCTTCGTCGGGCTCTTCATCTATAAAGGGATGTACCTGACCGCTGGGCTCTATGGGCTGTTTACCGTGATTGCCGTACAAGGCTGGCGTGAATGGCGTGGCGATCCGGCGTTGCGCGCATGAAAGTCCTGGTACTGACCGGACCCGAGTCCAGCGGCAAAAGTTGGTTGGCATCCGAGTTGCAGACACAGTTCGGTGGAGTGCGCGTAGACGAATACGTGCGTTGGTTCATTGAGCAGAACCCACGAGACACCTGCCTGGCGGATGTTGCGCACATCGCCTCGGGTCAGTTGCAATGGGAGGACGAAGCTCGCGCCCGGCAGCCGCAGTTGCTGATTCTGGACACACACTTGCTGAGCAATATCCTCTGGAGTCAGACGTTGTTCGGCGATTGCCCGGCCTGGATCGAACAGGCGCTGCTGGCCCGGCATTACGATTTACACTTGCTGCTGTCGCCCGAAAACGTCGAGTGGGCCGACGATGGGCAGCGCTGCCAACCCGACTTGAGCGAGCGCCTGGCATTCTTCGACGCAACGAAAACCTGGCTGGAAACGCATCAAAAACCCTTCCAGGTTTTGCAGGGAGATTGGGCCGAACGGCGTGCTCTGGCCGTCCACCTTGTGTCGCTGCTACTGACCGCCTGACCCGTTTTCTGGGGACTTTTCCCCAGCTTTTTCCCCTCTCTCGGGGTAAAAGTGTCCATTCCTGAAACATCCCTACCGACGCAAACGCGCCGTTTCAACGCTCCCCTCGCACTTTCCCTCCAGTTGTTACGACGCTGATACAACTCGGCTCAAACCCTCGATCTAGAGCACTGCAACCGGTTTTATTGGTTGAAATCGTCAACGCCTGTCTCACGCATGAAACAGCGCCGACACAAGGCTCCCGGACAAAATCTGCAACCCACTGAATCACAAAGGAATTCAAAAAACGGCACAGCTTTCGCTCTCTACATCGCATCGCTGAAGGGCCAGCGTGCCACTTACAGAAGGAATTGCCGCCGTGGGGAAACTCAATAAAAGCATCTATAGCCTCCTGCTGGTCGGATGCGCACTGGGCTCAACTGTCTCTCTGCCTGTTCAGGCGGACAACGGCATCATTGTCATCAAACGTGATGTTCAAGTGCGAAACGCCGTGCAAGCGCCGGTGGCTCCCGACCCGAATCCGACCACCGCCAACGCCAACCCGTCCAAACAAATCCTCAGTCAAACGAATGAGTTGAGCGACGGCGACTTTGCCAACGTCGCCAGTGGTGCAGGCATCTCGCGCTTGGTCACTCAAAACACCAACAACCTGGGCGGCAATATCAACAACCAGCAACAACTGTCCAACCTCCCGGGTGGGCGTACGGGTAATGGCGGTAACGGCATTGCCAACATGGTCAATTCAAGCGTCCAGCAAGGCCTGGGTGCTCTGAAAATCATAACGGGAGACCGTTAAGATGAATCGTTCACTGCTGATTATTGCCATGTTTTGCAGTGCTTCGACCTTTGCCCAACCTCCCGTCATCAGTGACGTTCCGGTCATCGATAACGCCGTTATCGACAATTCGGGTTCGCAGTACCAGGGCAACGTCGGGGTCAACCAGGCCGCCGGCGATCTACAGCAGCAAGCTAACGCCCGCGCCATCGCCGTTGGCCATGGCGCCACCGCGACCACGCAGATTCGCCAAAGGTTGCGCTCCGTTGTCGACCCCGCGCTCGACGCCCGGTCCAGTATCCAGGGCAACTCCTTCAGTCACGGCAACGGCGTTCTGGGTGTGAACCAGAGCACGGGTGCCAGCAATCAGCAAGCCAATGCACTGCGCATCAGCGTCAGTGACCAGCCGCAAAGTATCGACGACAGCGTCCTCATGCAACAGAACGTGGCGCTGCTCAACAACTCCGATCCAACTGTCTCTGCACCCGGCTATCGCCAGGTCTCTACCAGTGACCAGGCATTCACCGGTAGTCGTGGGGTGATTCAGTTGAATCAGAGTGCAGGGGTGGGAAACCGAATGGCCAACACCCTGAGCATACGGGTCGCGGATTGACCCAAACAGGTAATAACAACACTTAACCTAAAATAAGTACGGAGAATCACCATGAAACCTTCGATGGCATTAAAGCCTCTGGTTTTCGCAATTGCTGCGGTCATGGCTGTTGCTGTACAAGCAAACGATCGGAATGATCACCATCATCACAATGGCGGTAATCAAACCCCTCCCCCAAAAATGATCCCTATCAGTGCCACTGCCAATGCTAATGACAAGCAAAGCAGCACCGGCAACAAAATCTACAACCAAGGGACTACAAACTCTGCCGAGATGAGTAGTTCTGGTGGAGGCTCCAGCGGCAACGTCGGCATCAACGTGGCTGGCGGTTCCGGCAACCAACAAGACAACGCGGCCGCCATCGCGAACGCTGCCTCTGACAATGCCTCTATCGATAACAGCTTCGTGTTTGGCACTGCCAGCGCTACTTCCAAAGTCACTCAGTTCAGCAACAACAACCGGGTCGACAATTTCTCCACCACCAACTCGGCTACGATGAGCGGGTCGGGCAGTGGCGCCAGCGGCAACATGGGTATCAACATTGCTGGCGGCGACCTCAACCAACAGAAAAACACTATGGCGATTGCCAATACCAATGCACCACTCGGTAATGCATCCGCCACCGCCTCTGCCGATCAAAGCGGTCCTGGCCTGACAGTGAATAACCTCGCTGATCGGACCTACAGCCTGGATACGCTGTCGTTCACTACAACCAAAAGCGGCAGTGCTTCTTACAACAAAGACTCCAGTCTGAGTGTTGATAAGAGCAAATCCAGCAGCTGGTCTGCCAGTGGATCCAACAGCTTTGATGTCAGTGGATCAAAAAGCTCGGCTGCCAGCGGCTCCGCAAGCTCCGATTCGAGCGCTACTAGCAGTGCTACTCTGAGCGCTTCCCTGGATGCTACTTTGACCGCAGCGGCTTCTGCTGCCAGATCCGTCACCTTCAACAACGGCAATGGCGATCGCACCCGCAGCAGTTCTTCGGATGCTTCGCTAGACGCTTCGCTCAGTGCTTCGGTCGATGCTTCTCTCGACACGTCGAACACAAACTCCACCAGCTCTTCGTATGATAAATCGCACGACTCGTCATTCACGAAATCGTTCGACTCTTCGTATGACAAATCTGGCGAGAAAGCGTCGCAATCGTCGAAAGACGTGACGAAAAGCTACAGTGAAAGCAGCTCGTTTGATTTGAGCAACACCGTCTCCTATCAAGTGCTGACTCCAACTGGCTGGGCCAACCCTGTGACCAACACTGCAACCCTGAGCGGTTCGGTGAACGGTGGCAGTGGCAACCTGGGCGTGAACGTGGCGGCTGGTGTGGGCAACCAACAAAGCAACTCGTTGGCCATTTCCAACCAATCGTTCTGATTGCTGTCTCTGGAGGCCCCCTGAATGGGGGCCTTTTTCAGCACCACCAGAGGGCATCCCACCATGCGCATTATCGTCTTGGCATTGTTGCTTTGCGTGGCCAGTGTGATCGAGGCTGCACAAATGCCGCTATCGGTCCTCCCGGGCGGAGGGTTGGTGTACAAGCCGATCCAGAGCGTACGCGAACGTAAATTTTCCGACCTGGTGCAACAGAAAACCGACTTCAGTTGCGGCGCCGCTGCGCTGGCAACCATCTTGCGTCAGGCCTATTGGCTGGACGTGAATGAAGAACAGATCATCGAAGGCATGCTGCAACACTCCGACCAGGATCTGGTTCGGACTCAAGGCTTCTCCATGCTCGACATGAAGCGTTACGTGGAAAGCATCGGAATGCGGGCCCGCGGCTACCGGGTGGCGACGGAAACGCTGAGCGACATCAAGATTCCGGTGGTGGTTCTCATGGACATCCGTGGCTACAAGCATTTTGTAGTCATGCAAAAAGTGTGGAAAGGCTGGGTCTATATCGGAGACCCGGTGCTCGGTCATAAACGCTACAAAGTCGAAGATTTCGTCAAAGGCTGGAACGGCATCATCTTTGCCGTCATCGGCCAGGGCTACGACAAATCCAACGCGTTGATCGACCCTCCCCTGCCACTGACTGCCAAGAACCGCGTCGACAATTTCAAACCGGTGCAAGACGCAGAGTTGATGGATTTCGGATTTATCCGAAGCGACTTCTTCTAATAACAAGGGAGCACGACGCTCCGGGAGCATCCCATGAAGACTCCACTCTGGCTGGCTGTGCTTTGCCTGGCCGCCAGCCTGCCCACCCAGGCAGAAATTTTCAAACCCATCGAATTGAAAGATCAGGAGCTGGCAGCCCTGCGAGGCCGCTATGTGATGCCGGGACGCATCATCAGTTTTGGCGTTGTGATGACCAGCACTTGGCAAAACGCCAACGGTGACGTGATCGGCGCGACGTCCTCGATGCAAGTCCAGCAAACGACCATCAAGCCACAGTTCTATGTGTCCTTGATCGACAAAACAGGCAATAGCTCCACCATCAAGCAAGGCACCGGCACCGTCACTGGCGGCAACGGCCTCAACACCACTTCAGGTGTGACTCAGGTGGTACGTGCTGCCGGCGACAATAACGCGGCCAACAACAACGTCGATATCAACGTCGCCAAGGCTAACCAGGCGCCGGTGATGCAACAGGAAGGCCAGGCACTGGACTCAGGCTCGACACTGGTCGGCGCCAATGGCGCGGGCTCGCTGAGTGTTTCCACGAACGGTACGGGTGTGCAACTCAACATCGTGGCCAACAACAACCAGGGCAGCACCATGCAACGCCTGGCCCAGGGTGGGCTGATGCAGAACACGACTTTGTTAGGAGGAGGCAATCAGGTCAGCAATCTCACGTCGCTCAATGTCGTGCTGCGTGACGGGCCGGCAGCCGGAGCGCTGAGCGGCAACCTGGATCAACTCAAAGGGCTTCGCGCTCTCGGATTCTGATCTACGCTCAGTCTCATCAGATCAAGTCAGAAGGGACGGCTAACCCATGCATCGATCTATACCGTTCAGATTTATCGTTTGTCTGAGTAGCCTGGCCCCGGCCTCATTGCTCTACGCAGCACCGGACCCCCAGGTAGAAGCACTAAAACAAGAACTCATGGAGTTGAAACAGCGTTACGAAGCACAGCAGAACGCGCTGATGGTACTTGAGCAGCGCGTTAAGCAAGTCGAAGAAACACCGGCGGCACCGCCTCCCAAACGCCTGACCAAATCCCCTGCCGAACCGGTCAAGGGTCAGTCGGTGGCCACCGGTGCGCCGGGCACCACAGGCAGTTCGTACGGACAATCGCTCAAGGATGATTCGGAGCCTGCGCAAAGCGTTTCCAACCTGTATGACGAAGCCAGCGGCTTTTTCGGTGGCGGCAAGTTCAGCGTCGAAACCGGCCTGACCTACACCCACTACGATACCCGAGCCTTGACGCTGAACGGCTTCCTCGCACTGGATTCGATTTTTCTGGGTAACATCAACCTCGACCGCATCAAGGCCGACAACTGGACCCTGGACCTGACCGCCCGCTACAACGTGGCGCAGCGCTGGCAGTTCGACATTAACGTCCCGGTTGTTTATCGCGAGTCGACGTACTCCTCCGGTGGCGCAGGTGGCGCAGGGCCAGTGACGTCGGACGAGACCGTTACCCGCGACCCGACCATCGGCGACGTGAACGTCGGCGTTGCATACAAGTTTCTGGATGAGTCGGCCAACCTGCCCGACGCGGTCGTTACATTTCGCGTGAAGGCACCGACCGGCAAGGACCCTTACGGCATCAAACTGGTCACTGACCCGACCAACGATAACCTCGCGGTTCCCGAGGACTTGCCGACCGGCAACGGTGTCTGGTCGTTCACCCCGGGCATCTCTCTGGTCAAGACCTTCGACCCGGCGGTGCTGTTCGGCACCCTGGCCTACACCTACAACATGGAGGACTCTTTCAGCGACATCAGCCCTCAGGTCGGCTCCAAGGTCAAGGGCGACGTGAAACTGGGCGATTCCTGGCAGGCTGGCGCCGGTATCGCATTTGCCTTGAACGAGAAGATGAGTATGTCGTTCTCGTTCACCGATCAGTTCGCCCGCAAGAGCAAGATCAAGCCCGACGGCGGCGATTGGCAATCGATTTCCAACAGCGATTACAACGCAGCCAACTTCAACATCGGCTTGACCTTCGCGGCTACGGACAACCTGACGATCGTTCCCAACCTGGCCATCGGCCTGACCGACGACGCGCCAGACTTTTCCTTCAGCCTGAAATTCCCGTACTACTTCTAATCTGCGACCCACAAAAAACCCGCCATTTTGGCGGGTTTTTTGTTGAAGGTTTTGTCAGCGTATCTGGTGTTTGTGCAGCAAGCGGTAAAAGGTCGGGCGGGAGACCCCCAGGACGCGGGCGGCGACGCTCAGGTTGTCGCTATGGCGATTCAGCACATCGCACAAGGCCTGGCGTTCTGCGCGGATTTTGTAGTCCTCGAGCGTGCCCATCGGCGCAGTGATGGAGTGCTGACTGATCAGCCCCAGGTCCCGCGCCTCGATCTGCCGGCCTTCGGCCAGCACCAGGCCGCGACGCACCCGGTTGGCCAGTTCACGGACATTACCCGGCCAGTCGTGCTTGCCCATGGCGATGAGCGCATCTTCGCTGAAACTGCGGGGGCGACGTCCGGTTTCGTGGCTATAGAAATGAGAAAAATGGTTGGCGAGCATGGACAAGTCGCCATGGCGCTCCCGCAGGGGCGCAGTCACGACTTGAAGCACGTTCAAGCGATAATACAAATCCTCGCGAAAACGCTTTTTCTCGATGGCGGCTTCAAGATCGACGTGGGTGGCCGCCAGTACCCGCACGTCCACCGGAATCGGCTGGCTGCCGCCCACGCGCTCGATGTGCTTTTCTTGCAGAAAGCGCAGCAGATTGGCTTGCAGTTCCAGAGGCAGGTCGCCGATCTCGTCGAGGAACAGCGTGCCGCCATTGGCCGCTTCGATGCGCCCGACCTTGCGTTGATGGGCACCGGTAAAGGCACCCTTCTCATGGCCGAACAATTCGGACTGGATCAAGTGCTCGGGAATCGCCCCGCAATTGATCGCGACAAACGGTTTGCTGTGACGCTGGGATTGCCGATGCAGGGTCCGCGCCACCAGCTCTTTACCGGTGCCGCTCTCACCCCGAATCAACACCGGAGATTCGGTGGGGGCCAGTTTGCTCAGCAATTTGCGCAGCTCACGAATGGGCTTACTGTCGCCCAACAGTTCGTGCTCGGGCTGATCAATGTGAACGGTGCCCTGGCCACGCAGCCGGGCCATGCCGAACGCACGGCCCAGCGTGACTTGGACGCGGGAGACGTCGAACGGCAAGGTGTGGAAATCGAAAAACCATTCGCAGACAAAATCGCCGACATTCTGCAAACGCAGGACTTCCTGGTTTAGCACGGCGATCCACTCGGTGCCGCTGCGGCTGATCAGCTCTTTGACCGCATCCGGCCGTTCCAGGTGAAAAGGCTGCAATCGCAACAGCCCGACATCACACGTTCGATCACCGGCGTTTTCCAGCGCGCAGCTGTCAACGTCCCAACCCACGGAGCGTAATCCCGGCAACAGACGATGGCAGTCATCGCACGGATCAACCACTAATAGACGGCGTAAGGCAGGCGCTTCGTTCATGACTGTTCCTTGACGCCAAATTCTATGAAATATTATTAAAAACAGTGATTTGGCGGATCTGGCTGTAACGTTAGCAAGAATTTGACGCCGGCTTGTATCGATTGACTATAGCGCTATTGCGCAAAGCGTTATAAGGCGCAAGTTCGTTAGTTGGCTATCGAGCGTCAACCTTTCATTCAGCTTTCAAACGCGGGCTCTTACTTGGGTATATGAAAGAAAGTTGAAATTTCTTTTGATTGTGTGTGACCCGGACCCCGGTTGCGGGCATCAGTACAAGTAACCAGCCGATCGGTACGCCCAACCGTCGGCAACATCACTTGATTGGGCATACAGAGAGAACAACCCAATGAACGCTCCGCTGCGCATCAACGAAGCTCTTTTGATTGCCGACTGCGCCTTCAAGCCTTTCCAGTGTGTGGCCTGGGCACCACAGGATGGTAACGGTGAACTCAGCCTGACCGTGATCGACCGGACCAATACCAGTATAGGCCGCAAGCTCATTCCAAGCAGCGCCTATACCGATCCGGATCAGCTCGAAAGCCTGCTCAATCAGGTCCGCGCCGAGTTGAGTCAGGAAGGCTACACGCTCCAGTCGTGGTCGATGCCACACTGATCATATGGCGGATTACTGCGCAGTAATCCGCACCCTCCCCCACGTCGTAAGTTGACGGTTCTTTATCGCCGCCAGCACTTACGACTGCCGTTTATTCAAACTTTATAATCCCAACTACTTGGCACGCTTGCCATTGGTTCGAAAAGACACTGTTCTGGCACAACGCGACCCTCCGCCTGTTAGTTGTGACAGTTGTGCATCAAATCATTCAAGGATTGAATGATGTCCTTATACAGTCGCCACGCCACTACTGGATCAGGACGACTCGCAAGGAGCTGCGTGCATGTCAATCCAGACCGATTTTGCCTTACCTCCCACACGGACCGACGCCGGCGAACTCGATTCGACGTTCGCCGCCCATGGCAAAACCCAGGTGTATTTCGCCGGCAGCACCTCGAGCATGGCCTGTGGGACCACGATTGATGCGCACGGCCGGCTGTTGGTCGCCGCCAAGGTCGGCATGTCCGGTGGCAGCCACTTTGGCCTGGCCCGGCTGTTGGAAGATGGCTCTGCAGACCTGTCATTTGGTAATCAGGGCAGCGTGATCGGGCAGTTCGAACGCGGCTTCGAGGCGATGGCGGGCAATGTCCAGTTACTGCCCGACGGCCACATTCTGGTGGCCGGCCTGCATTACGAAAATGCGCACCGCACCCTTCCGGCCCTGGCTGTGTTCGATCAAGCGGGCCGCCCGGCCCAATGGTTTGGCACTCACGGGCGCTGCGTGGTACGCCTGCCGGGCAACCTGTCCCAGGGTTTGCGCGATGCCTGGCTGCCACCCGGCGTACCGGGCGCCGAGACGTGCGAGATGTCCGTACAGGCCGATGGTCGCATCCTGCTCCTGGCCAACCATCACTTCGAACTTGCCGATCACGCTGGCATTCTCATCCGGCTCAATGGCGACGGTTCTCTGGACAATGCCTTCAACGGTCGCGGTTTCGTCGTGGTCAGGCACTTGCTGATGAACACCTGGCTCAGCAGCCTGAAGGTACAACGGGATGGCCGGATCCTGGTGGGCGGGTCGATCAACTTTCCTGAAGAAGGCCTGCTGGCTCGCTATCAACCTGACGGTCAGCTCGACGACAGTTTTGCCGTGGATGGTTTCATGACCTTCAATGCACAGGGACGCAGCGTGCAGGTCAGCCAGATCGTGCAGCACGAAAACGGAGATGTGCACTGCGTGGGCAGCAGCCGCGACCCGATGCATTGCATGGTGCTGAAAGTCCACAGCAACGGCCGTCCGGACATGCATTGCAACGGCGGTCAGCCTCAATTGCTGGAAATCGGCCACAGTGGTTCTCAGTGGACGGCCGCTCATGCCCTGGCGGACGGCAGCCTGCTGGCGGTCGGAGCAACGATTGGTGGCGTTGAAGCGGATTTCATTTTGGGCCGATATCGGCCTGACGGGTTGCTGGACGAAAGCCTGGGAAAAGGCTGGGTGCGCACCCGTCTCGGCCGCAGCCTCGATACCGCGACGTCATTGGCCGTGCAGGCCGATGGCAAGATCGTTGTCGCCGGGTACTCGCTGGACGGAAACTATAAAGCGGTCGTCGTGCGGTATTTGGGGTAGAACGCATTGAAGGGCAAAAGCATCGCGGGCAAGCCCGCTCCCACAGGGTATTCGGTTGAACCGGGTATTAATGATCGTCCACAAAACCCAATGTGGGAGCCAGCCTGCTGGCGATGGGGGCATCACATTCAACATCTTCGCTGACTGTTGCACCGCTATCGCCAGCAGGCTGGCTCCCACAGGGGATCGGGTTGAACCGGGCAGTTGTGATCGGCCACAAAACCCGATGTGGGAGCCAGCCTGCTGGCGATGGGGGCATCACATGCAACATCTTCGCTGACTGTTGCACCGCCATCGCCAGCAGGCTGGCTGGCTCCCACAGGGGATCGGGTTGAACCGGGCAGTTGTGATCGGCCACAAAACCCTGTGTGGGAGCCAGCCTGCTGGCGATGAGGGCATCACATTCAACATCTTCGCTGACTGTTGCACCGCCATCGCCAGCAGGCTGGCTCCCACAGGGGTGATCGGCCACAAACCGAATGTGGGGCTTGCCCGCGAAAGCGTCCTCAGAAGTGCTACATCACTTCCCTTGGAACTGCGCCTCACGCTTGGCAATAAACGCCGCCATCCCTTCCTTCTGGTCCTGCGTCGCGAACGCGGCATGGAACACCCGGCGCTCAAAGCGCACGCCTTCGGACAGGCTCACTTCAAACGCACGGTTAACGCTTTCCTTGACCATCATTGCAATCGGCAATGACTTCTTCGCAATCAGCGAGGCCACTTTCAGCGCTTCTTCCAGCAGTTCATCTGCTGGCACGATCCGCGCGACAATCCCGCAACGCTCCGCTTCCACCGCATCGATCAAACGCCCGCTCAGGCACATTTCCATGGCTTTGGCCTTGCCCACCGCACGCGTCAGGCGCTGGGTGCCGCCCATGCCTGGCAACACGCCGAGGTTGATTTCCGGCTGACCGAATTTGGCGTTGTCGCCGGCCAGGATGAAGTCGCACATCAGCGCCAGCTCACAACCACCGCCCAAGGCGAAACCGTTGACCGCGGCGATGATCGGCTTACGGCGGTTGGCCACGCGATCGCTGTCGCTGAACAGGTCATCGATGTAGATTTGCGGGTAGGTCAGCTCGGCCATTTCCTTGATGTCCGCGCCGGCGGCGAAGGCTTTTTTCGAGCCGGTCAGCACGATGCAGCCGATGTTCGAATCGGCTTCCAGGCCATCGAGGGCGTGGTTCAGTTCGCTGACGATCTGCGCGTTCAACGCGTTCAGGGCCTGCGGGCGGTTGAGGGTGATCAGGCCCACACGACCGTGGGTTTCCAACAAAATCGTTTCGTAACTCACAAACAGTCTCCTTTTCAAAGATTGCGCGAAATGACCATGCGCTGAATATCACTGGTGCCTTCGTAGATCTGGCAGACCCGCACATCGCGGTAGATCCGCTCCAGCGGAAAGTCGTTCAGGTAACCGTATCCGCCGAGGGTTTGCAACGCCGACGAGCAGACTTTCTCGGCCATTTCCGAGGCAAAAAGCTTGGCCATCGAAGCTTCGACCAAGGCCGGTTTGCCGCTGTCACGCAGCGCGGCCGCGTAATGCACCATCTGCCGGGCCACGGCGATCTGGGTCGCCATGTCGGCCAGGCGGAACGCCACGGCCTGGTGTTCGATGATCGGTTTGCCGAAGCTTTCCCGTTCACGGGCGTAATCGCGGGCGGCCTCGAAGGCGGCGCGGGCCATGCCCACCGATTGCGAGGCGATGCCGACACGCCCGCCTTCGAGGTTGGCCAGGGCGATCCGGTAACCGTCACCCTCCTCGCCCAAACGGTTGGCCACCGGGACCTTCACGTCCTCGAACAGAATCTGGCAGGTGTCCGAGGCGTGCTGGCCGAGCTTGTCTTCGACGCGGGCGACGGTGTAGCCCGGGGAATCGGTCGGCACGATCAGCGCGGTGATCCCGCGTTTGCCAGCGCTCGGGTCCGTCACCGCAAACACAATCACCACCCCGGCGTTCTTTCCGGAGGTGATGAACTGTTTGCAGCCATTGAGCACGTAGTGATCGCCTTCCAGGCGCGCCCGGGTTTTCAGGCCGCTGGCATCGGAGCCGGCCTGCGGCTCGGTCAGGGCAAAAGCGCCGAGCATCGCGCCACTGGCCAGGGGCTTGAGGAAGCGCTCCTTTTGATCGTCGTTGCCGTAATTGAGGATCGGCACGCAACCCACCGAGTTGTGCACGCTCATGATGGTCGAGCACGCGCCGTCGCCGGCAGCGATTTCTTCGAGGGCCATGGCGTAGGCCAGGTAACCGGTGTCGCAGCCGCCCCATTGTTCCGGCACCAGCATGCCGAAAAAGCCCAGCTCAGCCATCTCTCCGATGGCTTCCTTGGGAAAGCGGTGCTCGCGGTCCCACTCGGCGGCGAACGGTTTCAGCCGTTCCTGGGCAAACTGCCGGGCCGCTTCGCTGATCTGCAGTTGTTCGTCATTGGGAATCATGGCAAATCCTTAAAATCCGGGGTACGACACAGACTTCGTGGGAGCCAGTCTGCTGGCGATGGCGTCGTGTCAGTCAATGTCTACTTTTATGACACACCGTCATCGCCAGCAGGCTGCTGGCTCCCACAGGGGCAAGGTTGGCCTAGTAGAGGCATTCCACGGCCATGGCCGTCGCTTCACCGCCGCCGATGCAGATGGCGGCAACGCCGCGCTTCAGGCCTTTCTGGCGCAGGGCCGAGAGCAAGGTCACGAGGATCCGCGCGCCGGACGCACCAATCGGGTGGCCCAAGGCGCACGCGCCGCCGTGGACGTTGATCTTCTCGTGGGGGATTTCCAGCTTGGTCATGGTCACGAGGCTGACGACGGCGAACGCTTCGTTGACTTCGACCAGATCGACGTCGTCCAGCGACCAGCCGGTTTTCTTCATCAGTTTTTTGATCGCGCCCACCGGTGCCACCGGGAACAGCCCGGGGGTATCGGCAAACGCCGCATGGCCGTGGATCATCGCCAACGGTTTCAAGCCTTGTTTTTCCGCCTCGGAGCGACGCATCAACACCAAGGCTGCCGCGCCGTCGGAGATCGAACTGGAGTTGGCCGCCGTCACCGTGCCGCCTTCGCGGAACGCCGGTTTCAGCGAGGCAATCTTGTCCAGCTTGGCTTTTGGCGGCTGCTCGTCATTGCTTATCAGTACCTGTTCTTTGCCGACGGTCACCGTCAGCGGCACGATCTCGTCCTTGAAGCTGCCATCCTTGATCGCCTGCTGCGCGCGGGTCGTAGAGGCGATGGCAAACGCGTCCTGGGCTTCGCGGGTGAAGCTGTTGGTTTCGGCGCAATCTTCGGCAAAGGTGCCCATCAGACGGCCCTTGTCGTAAGCGTCTTCCAGGCCGTCGAGGAACATGTGATCGAGCACACGGCCATGGCCCATGCGGTAACCGCTGCGGGCGCGGTCCAGCAGGTACGGCGCGTTGGACATGCTTTCCATGCCGCCCGCGACCACCACCTCGGCGCTGCCGGCGACCAGCATGTCGTGGGCCAGGATCGCCGCTTCCATGCCCGAGCCGCACATCTTGTTCAGCGTGGTGCAACGGGTCGATTTATCCAGGCCGGCGCCCAATGCGGCCTGCCGTGCCGGCGCCTGACCGAGGCCTGCGGACAGCACGCAGCCGAACAGCACTTCTTCCACGGATTCAGGCTTGATGCCGGCGCGCTCGACGGCGGCACGGATGGCCGCGGCACCGAGTTGCGGCGCGCTCAGGCTTTTCAGCTCGCCCTGGAAGCCACCCATCGGGGTGCGGACGGCGCTGACGATAACGATGGGATCGTTGGAAATAGTCATGACAAATCCTCCTTATTTGGCCGCCATGCGCAAGGCACCGTCGAGACGGATCACCTCGCCATTGAGCATGCTGTTTTCAATGATATGCCGCACCAGACGAGCATACTCCGCCGGCTTGCCCAGGCGTGCCGGGAACGGGACGCCAGCGGCCAGGGAGTCGCGCACTTCCTGGGTCATGCCGGCCATCATCGGCGTTTCGAAAATGCCGGGAGCGATGGTCATCACGCGGATGCCAAAGCGCGCCAGTTCGCGGGCGGCGGGCAAGGTCAGGCTGACAATCGCGCCCTTGGACGCGGCATACGCGGCCTGGCCGATCTGTCCGTCATAGGCCGCCGCGGAGGCGGTGTTGATGATCAACCCGCGCTCGCCATCGGCATCCGGCTCGGCATTGGCAATCTCTGCTGAAGCGAGGCGCAGCATGTTGAAGCTGCCGATCAGGTTGACGTTGATCACCTGGCTGAAACTGGCCAGGGCGTGCGGACCGTTCTTGCCGAGGATTTTCTCGCCACGGACGATGCCGGCGCAGTTGACCAGGCCGTTGAGGCCTCCGAACGCTTTGACTGTCGCCTGCACCGCCGCCTCGGCCGCCGCTTCGTTGCTGATATCGGCCACAACGCTTTGCGCACCCAGGCGTTCGGCCTGCGCCGCAACGGCTTCGGCGTTCATGTCCACCAGCATCACTTTGGCGCCGGCCGCGACCAGCATTTCAGCCGTGGCCGCGCCGAGCCCGGACGCACCGCCGGTAACGAGAAAAACCTTGTTTTCGATCTGCATCATTGTTTCCTTGGATTCAAGCTGAAACGTTCTTCGCGGCGGCCTCTTGAGCCTTGGCGATTTCCTGGTTGCGCAAGATAAAGCGCTGCAATTTGCCGCTTGGGGTTTTCGGCAACTCGCTGACAAATTCAATTTCACGGGGGTAAGAATGGGCGGCCAGACGCTTGCGCACATGTTGGCGCAACTCTTCGGCCAATTCCGGCGCGGCGCGGTATTGCGGGCTGAGCACCACGAAGGCTTTGACCAACTCGGTGCGCTCCGGATCGGGCTTGCCGACCACCGCCGCTTCAACCACCGCAGGGTGCTCGATCAACGCGCTTTCAACGTCGAACGGGCCGACGCGGTAGCCGGAGGTAGTGATCACATCGTCACTGCGACCGACGAAGCTGATGCTGCCATCCGGATTCCATTCGACGGTGTCGCCGCTCAGGTAATAGTCGCCGACGAAAGCCTTGGTCGGCGCGCCTTCATAGCCGCCAAACCAGCACATCGGCGACTGGGTACGGTCGATGGCGAGGATGCCCGGCTGGCCGACGCCAAGTTCCTTGTTGTCCTCGTCCAGCACCACGATGCGGTGGCCCGGCGAGGCAAAACCGGCGGCGCCCATGTGGATCGGATGCTGCAGGCCGTGGTGGTTACACAGGACCATGCCGAGCTCGGTCTGGCCGTAATGGTCGTGAATCACCACGCCGAGGTTATCGGCAAACCAGCGGATCACTTCAGGGTTGAGCGGCTCGCCGGCGCTGCTGACGATGCGCAGCTTGCCTTTGATCGAGCGGGCGAATTCATCGCCACCGGCAATCAGCAAACGGTAGGCCGTCGGCGAACCGGTCAGGTTGGTGATTCCGTATTTGTTGATCACCCGGCAGGTGCTTTCGAGGGTGAACGGGCCGTCGTAAAACGTGATCGGATGCCCCATCGACATCGGCCCGGTGACGCCGAAATAAATGCCATAGGCCCAGCCCGGATCGGCGACGTTCCAGAACGCATCTTCCGGGCGCAGGTCAACGGCGTCGCGGGTGTAGCTCTGGAACGCGACGATGGCCTTGAGCGGCACCGACAGCGCTTTCGACGGGCCGGTGGTGCCCGAGGTGAACATCAGCAGGAACGGATCTTCGCCGGTCAGCAGTACCGGCTCACACTCAGCAGAGTAGTTGGCCAGCTCGGCCCAGAAACTGAAATCGCCGCGCACGATGCCTTGGCCCTTGGCGCCACCGACGGTGACGAGGGTCGGGCAGTCGGCCACCTCGGCGAGTTTCGGGCGGTTGATCGCGTCGGTCACCACCACTTTGGCGCCCGAGCAGTTGAGCCGGTGTTCGATGGCTTTCGGGCCGAACGCGGTGAACAGCGGTTGATACACTGCGCCGATGCGCCAGGTGGCGAACACGGTGATCAGCAATTCGATATTACGTGGCAGCAGACCGGCAACCTTGTCGCCCTTGCGCACGCCTTGGGCGAGCAGGAAATTGGCGAAACGCGCGGCTTTGTCTTGCAGGTCGGTGAAGGTGTACGTCGCGCTGGCACCGTCGCGGCCTTCCCAGAACAACGCGATGCGACCGGGCAACGCATGCCGGTCACAACACTCGACACAGGCATTGAGGGCAGTCAGATCGCCCGCGAGTGCGGCGTCGACGGTGTGCTGATAATTGAACTGTGATGTGGCAGACAAATAATCGCGCATTGCCAGAATCCCTCTGTATTTTTATTAGGTTGGGGGAACCGTAAAAACCAGGGAAATACTCGCTCCGCGCGGGGATCGGAGCAATGGTCAAAGTTATCAAGTTGCTTGACTGGTTTGGCCAAGGTTCAGAGCGCTGGCGAATCCCCGAACGCACGACGCATGGATTGCGGTGACTGGCCGAACACCCGCAAAAACGCGCGACGCATGCGTTCACGGTCGCCAAAACCGGTTTCGGCGGCGATGGACTCCAGCGAATGCCGGCCCTGTTCCATCATCAACCGCGCCGCTTCCAGGCGCAGGTTTTCCAGGCCTTTGGCCGGTGAACTGCCGGTTTCGGCGCGAAAGCTTCGGCTGAATTGCCGGGGGCTCAGGAACGCCGCGTCCGCCAGGTCCTCAACCGAGAGGTCACGGTGCAGATTGCGTCGGGCAAATTCCAGCGCGAGTTGAATGCGGTCCGAGGTCGGGCTCATTTCCAACATCGCCGAATGTTGCGACTGGCCGCCGGCGCGACGGTGATACAGCACCAGGCTCTGGGCCACGCTGCGCGCCAGTTTGGTACCGAAATCCTTTTCGACCATGCCTATGGTCAAATCCAGCGCGGCGGTCATGCCGGCGGACGTCCAGATTTTGCCGTCGATGATGAAAATGCGATCCTCCTCGACCTTGATCGCCGGGTACTTGTCGCGCATTTCCTGGGCTCGGGCCCAATGCACGGTGGCCCGACGCCCATCGAGCAAACCCGCATCAGCCAGGGCAAACGCCCCGACACACAGCGCGCCCACCCGCCGACAACGGGCGGCGGCCTCGACCAGAAACGCCTGCACCCCGGCCGAGGCCGAGGAGCGGTCCATGGCGCCGCTGATCAGCACCGTGTCGAAGTCGGTGTCCTTGAATTGCTGCGTGTCGATCGAGGTGTACAACGAGCTGGGCACCAGCCCGCCGTGCTCGGAGTACACCTTGATGTCGTACAGCGTCTCGCCAGCGGCCTTATTGGCGAACTCAAAGGCAGACAGTGCCGCCAGGCTCATCACCTGGAAATCCGGCCGGACCACCAATGCTACGGTCTGCATACAGGCTCCCTGAAGGTGTTGAAGATCAGCGAGTATAGGCTCACGGTGTTCATCGCGCGGTGCCGTTTAGCCGGCGTTCAAGGCATCGTTGAACTGGGTGACGAAGGCAAACTCGTCCGGCCCGGGAACGGCCCGCAGCGGCTTGGCGCGCTCGACCAGAATCTCATCGGCGTCGGTGGCCAGCACTGCCATGGTTTCTTCGATGAATTCAGCCAGCGGCATGGCGCGGGGTTCTTCGCTGCTGTCGAGCAGTTCGGTCTGCACCCAAGGTGGCGCGAGTTCCAGCACCCGCACCGAGGTATCGCGCAGGGTGTAGCGCTGCGACAGTGTGTAGGAGTGAATCGCCGCTTTGGTGGCGCAATACACCGCTGTTACGGCCATGGGCACGAAACCCAGCACTGACGAGACATTGATGATCACGGCATCGGGCCGGGTCTTGAGGTGTTCGATCAGCCCCGAGGTGACGCGGATCGGGCCGTAGAGGTTGGTGGAGATGGTGTCGATCAACATCGTTCCGTCGACGCTCGACGCTGCGTTATCAAACTGCATGATGCCGGCATTGTTGATCAGCACATTCAGGTCGGGGAAACGCTGGATCAGCTCGGCGGTTACCCGTGCGATGTCCTTGGGATCGCTGACGTCCAGCACCACCGACTCCATGCCGGGGTTGGCCGCCGTCACGGTATCCAGATGCCCGGCGCGACGGCCGGCGATGATGACTTTGTTGCCGCGCTGATGAAGGGCTTCAGCCAGGGCTCGGCCGATGCCGGAACCGCCGCCAGTGATGAAAATCGTATTGTTGGTCAGTTTCATGAGAGCTCCAGTGTGGGTCGTGAGTGATTGCCTGTTGGAGCCCAATCTTAGGAGCCTGACCCACCGCGCATACGTCGAAAAACCGACAAATCGGGCCATTCGTGGGAGGCCTGATTTGTCGGTTTTTCGACCTTTACCTGGCGCACGCCCGTTCTCTAACCTGCAGGCATCAATCTTTCAGTGGCGGTCGCGGCATGTTCATTTCAAGAGGTACCGCCGTGATCACGGGCGCCGCATCGAACGTCGGGATCGCCTGTGCCGAGCGTCTGGCGCATCAGGGCTATGACCTGACGTTGATTGCCCGCGACCGCCAACATTTGCTGGTGATCGCGGCGCGCATCACCGATCAGAGCGGGCGCTCAGTGGAAGTGTTGGCCGCCAACCTGGCGCTGGCCGACGAATTGACTCGCGTGGAAGCGATCCTGCGCCGGGATGCGAGCATCACGCTGCTGGTCAACCATATCGACGGAGAACCTGCCGGGCTCGATAGCCGTACGCTGATGGCCCTCGGCGTGATCGCCCCCGCTCGGCTGGCGGATGCTCTGGCGGCCGGTTTTTCAGCCCGGGGGACTGGTAGCGTGATCAATGCTGCCTCAGTGGCCGCGCTCGTGCCCTGCCCGTTCAGTCGGCTTCATTGAGAATCAGGCTGCGGTAATGCCCCGGGTTCGAACCCGACCATTTGCGAAACGCCTTGTAGAACGAACTGGCATCGGCAAACCCCAGGCGCGTGGCAATGTCGGCGAAGCTAATACTCGGTTCAGCCAGCCAGACGATGGCCAACTCCTTGCGCACGCTGTCCTTGAGGCCTTGGTAGGTCTGCCCCTCTTCAGCCAGGCGTCGACGCAAGGTCGAGGCCGACATGCACAGTTGTTGCGCCAAGGGCTCGGTTTCCGGCCATGTTTCGGCGGGCAGTTGCCGCAAATCGTGTTTGATGCGACTGGCCAGGCTTTCAGGGTCGCGGTACTTCACCAGAATATTCGCGGGCGCATGGGCCAGGAATCGCTTGAGCTCTTCAGGGCTGCGCTTGATCGGCAAGTCCAGGCAATCCGCCGAGAAAATCATCCGCGTGCGTGGCCGGTCGAAGCGCAGGTTTTCGGAGAACATCACCTGATAATCATCGCAAAAATCCGGTTCAGGGCAACGCAGCTCGATGGCCAGGATCGGGATTCGCCGCCCCGCCAGCCAACAGGCCACACCGTGGACGATCATCCAGTAGGTGAAATAAGTGAAGGCGCGGCGCGGGTTGTGATCGTCTTCCGACAGGACGATTTCGGCCAGGCTTTGCTGGCGAACCAGCTGCGCGGGCAGGTGTTCGAGCATCAACGACAGGAACGACAGGCCGGAGGTCAACCCGGCGGCGAGGCTCGGCTGGACCATCGAGCAACGGCATAGAAATTCCAGGCTGCCCGATTTGAGTTTGCGCGGGTCCATGCCAAAAAACTCATCGTCGCCGCGCCGCGCCAGCAAGCGCCACAGGCGCGCATAAGCGGTGGCCGGGACACGGGCGTCGGTGGTTTGCAGCAAGGCCGGATCGATGCCGACCTTGTTCAACACCTCGTCGGTGGCCTGACCGGGGGCGCAACTTTGCACCAGTGCTTCGCGCACCAGTTGCATGGAGATGGTGTCTTTTTCCGACATTGAGCGCGGTAGCCCTGTTCTTGTTTTGAGTGGCGGCATCTTACCGCAGCCGCCCGCCCGGCGCAGATCCCCCTGTAGGAGTGAGCCTGCTCACGATGGCGGTTATACATTCAACAAAGTCGTTGACTGATACACCGCCATCGCGAGCAGGCTCGCTCCTACAGGGGGCGTGTGATGTTCAGGTTCGTTCAGGTTAGGTTCAGGTAAATGTCAACGATTGCCATTTGGGAATGAGTGTCATTATGTTACAAATTAGCACCCTATCTAATTCGTCACGGTGCTGAATGCTTGTCCCTTTCCTGATCATGCTGCGCGAAGGCATTGAAGCCGCCCTGATCGTTGGCATCATCGCCAGCTACCTCAAGCAAACCGGCCGTGGCCAGTGGATGCCCGCCGTGTGGATCGGTGTTTTCCTGGCCGCGGCACTGGCGTTGCTGGTCGGCGGTGGCCTGGAACTGGTCAGCGCCGAGTTCCCGCAGAAGCAGCAGGAACTGTTTGAAGGCGTGGTCGGCCTGGTGGCCGTCGGTATCCTCAGTTCGATGGTGTTCTGGATGCGCAAAGTGGCGCGCTCGATCAAGCATTCGCTGCACGTGTCCCTGGATCACGCGTTGACCGGTTCCAAACACCAGGTCACGGCGCTGATCGCCATGGTGTTTTTCGCCGTGGCTCGCGAAGGCCTGGAAACGGTGTTCTTCCTGCTCGCGGTGTTCCAGCAAAGCGAAGGCCCGGCGGCACCGATTGGCGCCCTGCTCGGCCTCATCCTCGCGATCATTGTCGGCTTCCTCATCTACACCGGCAGCATGCGCCTGAACCTCGGCGCGTTTTTCCACTGGACCGGGCTGTTCATCCTCGTCGTGGCCGCGGGAATTCTTTCCAACTCGGTGCAGGCGCTGCATGAAGCCGGGGTCTGGAATCACCTGCAAACCGTGCTGTTCGACTTCAGCGCGACGTTGCCGATGGACGGCCCGTTGGGCTCGGTGCTGGCCGGCATGTTTGGTTATCAGGATGCGCCGACCGTCAGCACCCTCGGGGCGTATCTGATTTATCTGGTGGTGGCGCTGGTGATGTTTTTCCTCCCCGCGCCGGCAGCGGCCAAGCAGTCTTCTTCCGTTTCCAGCCATTAAGGGCATCCATGCAAAATCAAGCCCCTCCCCAGGCTTCACCTCCCCGCGCCTTGCGCTGGGCGGTGGCCGGCTCGGTGATCGTGATGATCGCTGCCGGCGGCCTGTTCTACTACGCCTCGAAAATGGCCGCGGCCAAGCGCCAGACCCACCATGACGAAGTCGTGGTAAACATTCATCCGCACAGCTGCGAGCCGAATGCGCTGACCGTCCCGGCGGGCCACGCCAGTTTTCGCATCGTCAACCGCTCGGACCGCGCCGTTGAATGGGAAATTCTCGACGGCGTACTGGTGCTCGAAGAGCGGGAAAACATCGCGCCAGGCCTGAGCCAGGTGATCAACGCCAACCTGCAGCCTGGCGACTACACCATCACTTGCGGCTTGTTGAGCAACCCGCGCGGCACCTTGCACGTGATGCCGACCGCCGCGTCGGATGCCGCTGCCAAGGCGAAGCCGTCGCTGGTCACGTTCATCGGGCCGTTGTCAGAATTCCGTGTGTACCTGAGCAGCCAGGGCACGGCGCTGATTAAAGCAGTCACGGCACTTGGGCAAGCCATCGAGGCCGGCGACCTCGCCCAGGCGCAAGCTTTGTACGCACCGGCCCGCGCCGCTTATCAACGGTTGGCCCCGGCCGCTCAACGTCTGGCCGAACTGGACAACACGATCAATGCCCGCGCTGACTATTTTGAGAAGCGCGAGCAAGACCCGGCCTTCGTCGGCTTCCACCGGATCGAATACGCACTGTTCCAGCAACGCAATCTCGACGGCCTGACGGCGGTTGCGCAGCGCCTCACGACCGACGTCACCACGCTCAAACAACAACTCTTGGCCCAATCGCTGCCGCCGGAACAACTGGTGAGCATTATGGTGCGCAACCTCAACACCCTCGCCGATGTGCGCGCCAGCAGCGGTGAAGAGGAACGCTACAGCCACACCGACCTGAACGGTTTTGCCGCCAACCTCGACGCGGCGCGCAAAGTCGTCGGCTTGCTGCGCCCATTGCTAGGCAAGTCCGCCGCCGACTTGCTGCCGAAAATCGACAGCGCCGTCACCGCCTTCGACGCCGAACTCAATGGCTTGAAGGTCAAGGACGGTTACGCGAGCTACGACACGGTTTCTGCCGAGCAACGCAAGCACATTTCCGACAAGGCCAAGGCACTGGCCGACCTACTCGATGGAATCGATCCCGCCCTTGGCCTTTCCGGCCTGTAAGCAGAAGACGAGTTTCAGATGAACGATTCAGAGCCATTCAACCTTCAGCGTCGCCGGGTATTGATGGGCATGGGCGCGGCCGGCGTGGCCCTGGCCGGTTCGGCCTTGAGCTGCCCGACGATGGCCGCCAGCCCCGCGCAAGTGACCGAAGCCCCGAGCAGCGACAAAACCGAAGACCGTCATGCATTCCACGGCAAGCACCAGACCGGCATCGTCACCCCGCGTCCGGCGTCCGGCATGCTGGTGTCGTTCGATGTGTTGGCCAGCGACCGCGAAGACCTTGAACGTCTGTTCCGCACCCTCAATGAGCGCATCGCGTTTTTGATGAAGGGCGGCCCGGTGAATCAGGTCGATCCAAAATTGCCGCCGGTGGACTCGGGCATCCTCGGCCCGGTGGTCACGCCGGACAACCTGACCATCACCGTGTCGGTGGGCGAGTCGCTGTTCGATGAGCGTTTCGGCCTGACGGGCGCCAAACCCAAACGGCTGATCCGCATGGTCGGCTTCCCCAACGATGCACTGGAAGCCGATTGCTGCCATGGCGATTTGAGCCTGCAGTTCTGCGCCAACACCACCGACACCAACATCCACGCCCTGCGCGACATCGTGAAGAACCTGCCGGACCTGCTACTGGTGCGCTGGAAACAGGAAGGCAGCGTGCCGCCACAGGCACCGGCCAAACCCGGTGTGCCAGCGCAGAGTGCCCGCAACTTCCTGGGTTTCCGCGATGGTTCGGCCAACCCCGACTCGAACAACGTCAACACCATGGACAGCATCGTCTGGGTCCAGCCCGGCAGCGATGAACCGGCCTGGGCGGCGAACGGCAGCTATCAGGCGGTGCGGATCATCCGCAACTTCGTCGAGCGCTGGGACCGCACGCCGTTGCAGGAACAGGAAAGCATTCTCGGTCGTGTCAAAAGCACCGGCGCGCCCATGGGCGGCGCCCATGAAACCGAAGTCCCGAACTACGCCAAGGACCCGGAAGGCAAGCTGACCAAGCTCGACGCGCACATCCGCCTGGCCAACCCGCGCACCGCCGCGACCCAGGCCAACCTGATCCTGCGCCGACCGTTTAACTACTCCAACGGCGTGAACAAGAACGGTCAGCTGGACATGGGCTTGCTGTTCATCTGCTACCAGGCCGACCTGGAGAAAGGCTTCATCACCGTACAAACCCGACTCAACGGCGAACCGCTCGAGGAATACCTCAAGCCGGTCGGCGGTGGGTACTTCTTCACCCTGCCGGGTGTCACGGGCGACAAGGATTTCATCGGTCGCACGCTGCTTGACGCCACTCAACCAACAAAAAATACCTGAAACCCCTCACACGGAACCGTCCCATGAAAAAGTCGCCACTCGCGTTAATGCTGACCCTAGGCTTGCTCAACACCCCGTTTTCGGCGTTCGCGGCGACCGCGCCGCTGGACCTGGTGGGGCCGGTCTCGGACTACAAAATCTACGTCACCGAACAACTGGACGAACTGGCCAGCCACACCCGGCAGTTCACCGCTGCGGTGAAAAAAGGTGACCTGGCCACCGCGCAAAAACTGTACGCACCGACCCGCGTTTATTACGAGTCGATCGAGCCGATTGCCGAGCTGTTCAGTGACCTCGATGCGTCCATCGACTCCCGTGTCGACGACCACGAAAAAGGCGTGAAAGCCGAAGACTTCACCGGTTTCCACCGCATCGAATATTCGCTGTTCTCGGAAAAAACCACCCAAGGCCTGGGCGAATTGGCCGACGGCCTGGACAAGGACGTCAAAGACCTGCAAGCACGCGTGGCGGGCCTGACCTTCCCGCCTGAGAAAGTGGTCGGTGGCGCTGCAGCGCTGCTGGAAGAAGTCGCCGCGACCAAGATTTCCGGTGAAGAAGACCGCTACAGCCACACTGACCTGTACGACTTCCAGGGCAACATTGACGGTGCGAAGAAAATCGTCGACCTGTTCCGTCCGCAGATCGCGAAACAGGACGCCGCGTTCCTGGCCAAGGTCGACAAGAACTTCGCCACCGTGAACAAGACGCTGGCCAAGTACAAAACCAAGGACGGCGGTTTTGAGACTTACGACAAGGTGAAAGAAAACGACCGCAAGGCGCTGGTCGGGCCGGTGAATACACTGGCTGAAGATTTGTCGACGTTGCGTGGGAAATTGGGTTTGAATTGAGGTTTGTAGCGTTTTAGCGGGCCCCTTCGCGGGCGAGCCTCGCTCCTACATTCATTGGAATTGTGATCAACACAAAATCCTGTAGGAGCGAGGCTTGGTCCGGGCGGCGTTCCGACGAAGGCATTTCGGAGGACTACCCTCTCTACCGCCCGTACTTACAAAATCCGGTACAGCAACCGCTCAATCCGTACCCGACTCACCCGCTTGAGAAACTTGGCCACCGCTGCCGGGTATTCCGGCAGGGTTTCCAGGTCCTGATAACGCTCGATGCGCGTGGTGTTCTGGAAGATCTCCGCCAGTTCCGTGCGACGCGGCACCAACAGTTCACCTTTCGGATCATCGATCAGCAACGCATTTTCCAGGTCGAGGCGGAAGGCTCGCGGGTTGAGGTTGTTGCCCGTCAGCAAAGTGTAGCGTTGATCAACCCACATGCCCTTGAGGTGATAGGTGTTGTCGCCGTCCCGCCACAGGTGCAGGTTCAGCTTGCCGCTGTCGATGCTCGTTTGATGGCGCTTGGCAAAGCGACGCAGGCTGATCTCGTAAAGATACGGCAGCGCGGCAATCACCTTGAACGGTTCACTGGGCGGAATGTAGAAGTCGTTGGCGGTCTTGTCACCGACAATGATGTCGATCTTCACGCCTCGTCCCAGTGCCCGGTTGATTTCCCGGGTAACCGCCAGCGGCAAGTTGAAGTACGGTGTGCAGATCGTCAGTTGATGCTGGGCGCTGGCAATCAGCTCGCAAATGACCCGGCTCAGCGGATTATTCTTGCCCACACCGAGTAACGGGCTGACTGACAGGCCGCTCTTGTCGGTGGTGCCCGCCGTGGTGTCGTAGGCGGCGTGTTTGAGGCGGCTGCGCAAATCGCCGATGTCGCTGCGAAGGCTGCGGGTGGTGGGCAAGTTCGGCAAATCCAGCCGATGCACCGCTTTGGAAGCGACCAGGCCGTGCTGGACCAGGTGCTGCATCGAGTCGGCCAACGCGCTGTTTTGCAGCAGGTGATAGCGGTCGTAGCGGTACTTGTCGAATTTATGCAGGTAGACGTTGTTCAGGCTCGCACCGCTGTAGATCACGCAGTCATCGATCACGAAGCCTTTCAAATGCAACACGCCGAACAGCTCACGGGTCTGCACCGGAACGCCGTACACCGGCACCACGCTGGCATGGGTACGGGTTGCTTCCTGGTACCAGGCCGAGTTGCCCGGCTGCTTGCCGGCGCCGATCAAGCCACGTTGGGCGCGCAACCAGTCGACGACCACGACCACGTCCAGTTCCGGACGCGCCAGTTTGGCCGCGTGCAGGGCGTCGAGTATTTCCTGCCCTGCCTCATCCTGTTGCAGGTACAGCGCGACGATATAGATGCGCCGGGTTGCGCTGGCGATTTTTTCCAGCAGGCAACGGCGAAATTCGGCAGCGCCAGAGAGGATGGTGACGGCATCGGCGGTCAGCGGAAAACTGCGCAGTTTAGGCAGTAAGGAGCGTTTGAAAAGCGACGGCATAGGGCTCGCAATGGGTCGAATCCGAAGAACCCGAGAGCTTACACCATGGCGTGCCTTGGGTCTTGTTAGTGTCTGTGAAGGCCTCATCGCGAGCAGGCTCGCTCCCACAGTTGAGCGAATGCTTCTTGTAGGAGCGAGGCTTGCCCGCGAAGGCGCCTTCATCGGATACACCCAAACACTCTTGACCATGAAGAACGAACGTTCTACTGTCTACCGCATGAACGAAATCACCAGCAACGTCACACGCGACATCATTCTGGATGTCACCGAAAAGTTGATCTACAAAAGTGGCATTTCCGCCACGGGCATGGATCTCCTGGTGAAAACCGCCGGCGTCTCCAGAAAAAGCATCTACCGTTACTTCGCCAATAAGGACGAGCTCGTCGTTGCCGCGCTGCAACGCCGCGACGTGCGCTGGATGCACTGGTACAGAAGTGAAGTCGATCAGGCCCCGACCCCGGCCGACCGCCTGCTGAACTTGTTTACCGTGCTGAAAGCCTGGTTCGTCTCGGAAGGTTTTCGCGGCTGTGCGTTCATTAACACCAGCGGCGAAACCGGCGACCCGCAGGACCCGGTTCGCCAGGTCGCCCGGGAACACAAACAGAAACTGCTCGACTACGTGTGCGAGCTTTGCACCGAATATGGCGCAACAGACCCGGAGATGCTGGCCAGACAGCTGCTGATCCTGATCGATGGCGCTATTACCGTGGCGCTTGTCATGGGTGATGACAGGGCTGCCGATAATGCGCACTGCATGGCGCGCAAGTTATTGGACCTGTAACACTTTCAACAAGCCCGACGCCGTACCTTGAACGTTACTTTTCCAGGGAGACATTAAATGTCTAACACTGAAGTTCGTCCGCCATTGCCGCCCTTTACCCGTGAATCAGCCATCGAAAAAGTTCGCCTGGCTGAAGGCGGCTGGAACTCCCGCGACCCGCAGCGGGTGTCGCTGGCCTACACCCTGGACACAAAATGGCGCAACCGCGCCGAGTTCGCCCACAACCGCGAAGAAGCCAAAGCGTTCCTGACGCGCAAATGGGCCAAGGAACTGGACTACCGCCTGATCAAAGAGCTCTGGGCATTCACCGGCAACCGCATCGCTGTGCGTTACGCCTACGAATGGCACGACGACTCGGGCAATTGGTTCCGTTCATACGGCAACGAAAACTGGGAGTTCGATGAGAACGGGTTGATGGCCAACCGGTTTGCCTGCATCAACGACCTGCCTATCAAGGAAAGCGAGCGCAAATTCCGTTGGCCATTGGGTCGCAGGCCGGATGACCATCCGGGCCTGTCGGATCTGGGCCTGTAACACGATGACCCTTAGTGGGTGCTTGCTCCCACTAAGGGTTTTTTGATCTCGAGCCGCCCTCGCCTGCTGCTCGATGCCGCTGTTACCTCCACAACCCCGAGTGGAAAAAAGGTGACATCAGTCGTGCTGATTGCACCAAAAGTGTTACCCATCAACCTCCCCCGCACCAAAAAATCTCAATGTTGCAGCAAATTTTTCTGCAACACGCTTTCCTATGATTTTTTTCAAAAAATTCTATCTGTTTGTTTTTTAAACACTTTATTAATTTTATAAATTTTATACGCTGCGAAATATTTCGTTTTGGCCCTTCACTTGCATTCACTTGTACATACAGGTTGGTATAAGCACAGACGCACACCCAGCGATGCGCTTCCCAACCCTTCAAACCCTGAATGAGGAGTGAACCATGACCACCCAAAACACTCGGCTGCGCGACGTTGAAATCCGTGCCGCACGCGGTAACACGCTGACCGCCAAGAGCTGGCTGACCGAAGCGCCGCTGCGCATGTTGATGAACAACCTCGACCCGGAAGTCGCCGAAAACCCTAAAGAGCTGGTGGTTTATGGCGGCATCGGTCGTGCGGCGCGTAACTGGGAGTGCTACGACAAGATCGTCGAAAGCCTGACCAACCTGAACGACGACGAGACCCTGCTGGTGCAATCCGGCAAGCCGGTCGGCGTGTTCAAGACCCACAGCA
>NZ_RWIN01000160.1 GCF_009761815.1 Pseudomonas sp. PB120 | reverse complement strand
GATGGAGTATCAGTCGACACCAAGGTGTCTGACCCACCATCGCGAGCAAGCTCGCTCCTACAGGGTTTTTGTGTCAGCCCAGGAGTTCGCGCAGGACTTGGGTGAACGCGCGGTTGCTTTCTTCTTCGCCAGCATGGCGGCCGTCACGCACCACCCACTGGCCGTTCACCAGCACATCACGCACCTGACGATCGCCACCAGCGAATAACCAACGATTCAGAATCCCGTCCCCACTGGCCGTCGCCAGGTAAGGATCGTTGCCGTCCAGCACCAGCCAATCCGCGCGTTTGCCGACTTCCAATGCTCCAATCGGCTGACCCAGCGCCTGAGCGCCGCCATCCAGCGCCGCGTCGTACAACGTACGGCCGACCATCGGCTGATCCGCGCCATATAACCGGTTACGCCGTTGATCCCGCAGGCGCTGGCCGTATTCCAGCCAACGCAATTCTTCGACCACGCTCAACGACACATGGCTGTCGGAGCCGATGCCCATGCGTCCGCCCTGAGCGAGGAAATCCACGGCCGGGAAAATCCCGTCGCCGAGGTTGGCTTCGGTGGTCAGGCACAGGCCGGCAATCGCACGACTGCGGGCCATCAGGCTGACTTCTTCCGCGTTGGCGTGAGTCGCGTGGACCAGACACCAGCGCTGATCGACGTCGGTATTTTCATACAGCCATTGCAGCGGGCGACGACCGCTCCAGCTCAGGCAGTCGTCGACTTCTTTCTGCTGTTCGGCAATGTGAATGTGCACCGGGCACTGTTTGTCGCTGGCCGCCAGCACTTCGCTGATCTGCTGCGGGGTGACCGCGCGCAATGAGTGGAAACACAGCCCCAGCGACTGCGCCGGCTGCTGCGCCAGGATCGGCTGCAACCGCGATTGCAGCTTCAGGTAGTTTTCTGTGCTGTTGATAAAACGGCGCTGGCCGTCGTTCGGGGTCTGGCCGCCGAAACCGGAATGGCTGTACAGCACCGGCAGCAGCGTCAGGCCGATGCCCGCCGAGCTGGCGGCCTGGCTGATGCGCAGCGCCAGCTCGGCCGGATCTGCGTACGCCTGGCCGGTCGTGTCGTGGTGCACATAATGAAATTCCGCGACCGAGGTGTAACCGGCCTTGAGCATTTCGATGTACAGCTGGCGGGCAATAATGCCGAGCTGGTCCGGGCTGATTTTTCCGACGAGGCGATACATCAGATCGCGCCAGGTCCAGAAACTGTCATTCGGATTGCCCGCCACTTCCGCCAGCCCGGCCATCGCCCGCTGGAATGCATGGGAGTGCAGATTCGGCATGCCCGGCAGCAGCGGACCGCTTACCCGTTCGGCGCCATCTGCGTTGGAATCGGCCTGGATATGGGTCAAGACGCCATCGGCGCTGACCTCAAGACGTACATTGTTGGCCCATCCACTAGGCAGCAGCGCGCGTTCGGCAAAGAAGGCGGACATGGTTCAGCACCCCATCGTGTGTTATTTGTATATACATATACAGACGTTTGCCTGCTCGGTAAACTCCGGCAAGCTAGCAATCTCTTTTCATCGACCAAGGATTAACCGTGCCGACTCCGCCTCCAGTGTCACCGTTGGCCGCGAACATGGGCGACAGTCCGGCGCCCTTGTACGCCCGCGTCAAACAGATGATCACCCAGCAAATCGACAGTGGAAACTGGCCGCCGCACTACCGCGTTCCGTCGGAAAGCGAGCTGGTCAGCCAACTGGGTTTCAGCCGCATGACCATCAACCGCGCGCTGCGCGAGATGACCGCCGACGGTCTGTTGGTGCGCATGCAAGGTGTCGGTACGTTCGTCGCCGAACCGAAAAGCCAGTCCGCACTGTTTGAAGTGCACAACATCGCCGACGAAATCGCCTCCCGCGGCCATCGCCACACGTGCAAGGTGATCACCCTCGAAGAAGAGGCTGCCGGGTCCGAGCGCGCCCTGGCCCTGGACATGCGCGAAGGCCAGCGGGTTTTCCATTCGCTAATCGTGCATTTCGAAAACGATATTCCGGTGCAAATCGAAGACCGTTTCGTCAACGCGCTGGTGGCGCCGGATTACCTGAAACAGGATTTCACCCTGCAGACGCCATACGCTTATCTGAATCAGGTCGCGCCGCTGACCGAAGGCGAGCACGTGGTCGAAGCGATTCTGGCTGAGGCCAGCGAGTGCAAATTGCTGCAGATCGAAAAAGGCGAGCCGTGCCTGTTGATTCGTCGCCGCACCTGGTCTGGCCGTCAGCCGGTGACCGCTGCCCGATTGATCCATCCTGGTTCCCGTCATCGCCTGGAAGGCCGGTTCCATAAATAGAGCGCCACACATGAATGAGTTGAAGGTTTTACGCGCCAAAGATTACCCACGCATGCCGTGGAAAAACGGCGGCGGCAGCACCGAAGAGATTACCCGCGATGCCGGCACGGGCCTGGATGGCTTCGGCTGGCGCCTGTCGATTGCCGACATTGGCGAGTCGGGCGGGTTTTCCACCTTCGCCGGCTATGAGCGGATTATCACCGTGTTGCAGGGTGACGGCATGACCTTGTCGGTCGATGGCCAGGCCACGCGGCCGCTGTTACCGATCGATCCGTTCGCCTTCAGCGGCGAAAGCCAGGTGTCCTGCACTTTGCTCGGCGGCCCGATTCGCGATTTCAACCTGATTTATGCGCCGCAGCGCTACAGCGCTCGGTTGCAATGGCTGGATGGCGCACAGAGGTTCTTCAGTGAGGCGGGGACTGTGCTGGTGTTCAGTGTCAGCGACGCCCTGGAAGTGAAGGTCGGTAGCAGTGCCCAGCAATTGGGTCGGCATGACTGCCTGCAACTTGTCGGTAACACCGGTTTGCTGGAAGTTTCCAGCAACGGCGCTTGCTGCGTGATCGAACTGACTGCCCGCTGATTACAGGTTTATCAAATCTTTTGTGGCGAGGGAGCTTGCTCCCGCTGGGCTGCGAAGCAGCCCTAAAACCATTTAACCGAGATCTAACAGTTGAATCCGACTAATCGGGTTTACGACGGCTTCGCCGCCGAGCGGGAGCAAGCTCCCTCGCCACAAAAGCAGTACCCAACTCCGTTTCCCTCCGCGCACCACTTTGTTACCGAACGCCCCAGCGTGGCGCAAAACCCCGCTCAAGTAACAGCTCCCGTTTTTTCAAAAATCCCCCTCGAAAAATTTCACCTACGCCAGAACCCTTGATTCAGGCGCTCTCCAGCCCCTCCAGAATTTTTCTTGAACACTCATCCAACAAGTTGGCCGCTTGATTGCATATGCTTGTATGTACAAGTAAAGACGTATGCGTAAGAGTCAATTGAGACTCCCCGCAGCGTCCACTGATTCGCTTGTGGCGCTTCGACGCGCACAGGCTGGCTTGCCCACCGCCAGGGTTGGTTTGAATTGATCGCTGAGGAGTCTTTTTCGTGACTGACAATACCCAGAAACCTACCAAGTTCCGTAACGTAGAAATCCGTGCCGCGCGCGGCAATAAGCTGACCGCCAAGAGCTGGCTGACCGAAGCGCCGCTGCGCATGCTGATGAACAACCTCGACCCGGAAGTCGCCGAGAACCCTAAAGAGCTGGTGGTTTACGGTGGTATCGGTCGTGCGGCGCGTAACTGGGAGTGCTACGACAAGATCGTCGAAAGCCTGACCAACCTGAACGACGACGAGACCCTGCTGGTGCAATCCGGCAAGCCGGTCGGCGTGTTCAAGACCCACAGCA
>NZ_RWIN01000159.1 GCF_009761815.1 Pseudomonas sp. PB120 | reverse complement strand
CGATAGCGGTATGACAGTCACATCAATGCTGACTGCCAGACCGCTATCGCGAGCAGGCTCGCTCCCACAGGGTTTTGTGTAGGGATGATGGGAAGCGCTGCAAAAACGCCTACACATCATGTTATTTCTGCCTGCATTGCGCGCCGCAAATCAAACAAACCCCTTTAAATACAGCACTTTAGATATCTGGCACGACCTGTGCTCCTGCTATCGGCAACCCATCATCGTTGGGCTTTGCATCTGAGCCGGCTTCCATCAGCCGAGCCGATAGCCAGGAGGAATAATAAAAATGTTGATCACCGGGATCAAAAGCCGGCCGGTCTATGACCGGTTGCAGCCCCTGCCGGGAGGCCTGCGGCACATCATTGTCGGGCAAGGTAGTGGCGGTCAGGCCATGTTGCGTCTGTTGGAGGATCTGGCCGGTGTGGATCGCCCGATCACCCTGCTCTACTCCCTGGAATCCTTTTCCGGCCAGGACTACCTCACCCAATTGCAGCAGCACCGTGAGCACCCGCTGGATGTGCACGCGACGAATCACTCGCTGATCGACGCGCTCAAGACCCTGCTCGGCGACGCACGCATGGGCACCCGCCTTTACCTCGCCGGTTCGGAAAGCTTCCTCGGCACGGCGATGCAGGTGGCGACGCAGTTCGACCTGAACCGCGACGAAGTGCTGCGCGAACACTCCGGCACCCTCGTTCGCCGGGTCTGGTGCGTGCACTGCGACACCTACACCGAAAACGTCACTCAACGCGTTTACGACTGCCCGGGCTGCGGCCTGACGCTGGTGGTGCGCGACCACTATTCCCGGCGACTGGCGGCCTTTCAAGCCGTGAAGGCCGATGCCGAAGTACCGGGTGAATTGCCAGAAGCCGAGGAGCTCGACACATGAGCCAGAACAATGGGACGTTGAATCTACGGGTGGCCCGAATCGAAGCGGTGACCCCGGAAATCAAGCGCTTCACCCTGGTCTCGCCGACCGGTGCGCACCTGCCGGCGTTCTCCGGCGGCAGCCATGTCGTGGTGTTGATCGCCAATCAGCACAACACGTTGCGCAACCCCTACTCGCTGCTCAGTTCGCCGTACGACACCAGCAGTTATCAGATTGCCGTGCGCCGCGTGGACAGCGGTCGCGGCGGCTCGGTCTCGCTGCATGACAATGTTGGCGAGGGCGATCTGATCGAGGTCACGCCACCGGTCAACCTGTTCCCGCTGATCAAGCAGGCGCGGCTGCACATCTTTATCGCCGGCGGCGTCGGCATCACGCCGGTGATTTCCCAGCTGGAAGAATTGCGCCTGAGCAAGGTTCCGTTCGAACTGCATTACGCGGTGCGCGGCGAAGAACATGCGCACATCGGCAAAGAGCTACAGGCCACCTACGGCGAGCACGTCCACCTGTACCGCAAAGGCATTGAAGCGCGGATGGACATTGGCCGGATTCTGGCCGACCGCCCGCTGGGCAGCCACGTCTATGCGTGCGGCCCGGACAGCATGATCGACGCCACGCTGGCCTGCGCCCGTGACCTGGGCTGGACTGACAGCCACGTGCATTTTGAACGCTTCCTCGAACAAAGCAGCGGCGGCGAAGCCTTCAGTTTCACCCTGGGCCGCAGCGGCACCACCATCGAGGTGTCGCCCGACCAGACCATGCTCGAAGCCGTCGAAGCCGCCGGTTTCACCATGCCCTACCTGTGCCGTGGCGGTGCCTGCGGTCATTGCGAAACCGACGTACTGGAGCTCGACGGCGAGCTTCTGCACAGCGATGACTGGTTGTCCGACGAAGACAAAACCAGCCGCAAAAAAATCATGCCCTGCGTATCCCGCGCCAAGTGCAATCGCCTGGTCATCGACCTCTGATCGACGGAGACATAACAATGAATATCAAATTCAATCCCGACGAAACCTACCGCGACGACTACACCTTCGCCAACAGCCCGGAGACCATCGCGCGCGCGCCCTTCCCGTTCCCCGACGATGACTACATGTACTCGATGAACCTGGAGCCGCACGTGTCGGTGGGCGATGGCGCTTTCCGCGCCGCCTTCGACATTGACGAGCACTACATCAGCGAATGCCGGGACCGGGCAATCACCCTCGAGAAAGACCCGGGCATGCACTACGTCTCGGCGCCGCACATGATGGAGGCGCAGTGGGATTTGCTTGAGCTGATCATGGAGTCCTACGCCCGGGACTACCCGCAATATTTCACTCTCGCGCGGGAAGGTCGGGAATGGCATTGGACCAACCGCCTGCTGGACATTGACGACCACTTCACGTTCGGCGACCCGTCCACCCTGCCCTACGAGCCAATGGAATACGTGACCCGTCAAGCCCAGGGTGACTGGGTGCTGCAAGAGGAACGCGACGGCACGCTGTACTGGGGCGCCGGGATTGCGACCCAACGGGCCGATTACTCGTTGCGCTTTAACCTGGGCATGAGCTGGGAAGAGTTCCACGGGCCGGTGCCGCTGGTGAAAGAAATCGGCATGCTCGACCGCGCCCTGAAGTTCCTGCTGCGCCTGCGCACCGGCCACCCGGTGCGTCGCCTGAACTGGTCGCTGACCGTGAACCCGCGCCTGGAAGTCTCGGCGGAAAGCCTGCCGGAATGGGCGCCGGACCGGACCATCGTGACCGCCGAAAACGCCGGCAAGCTGGTTTACCTGCGCATCGAGTTGCAGCCGCTGCATCGCCTGCCGCGCAGTAACGCCATTGTCTTCCCGATTCGCACTTACCTGCTCAGCCTCGAAGACATCGCCACCAACCCGGCGTGGGCTCGACGCATGCACCGCGTATTGCGCGACTTGAATCAGCAACTGGTCGATTACAAAGGCTTCAGCCGCTACCGCGATGCGGCGGTGGAGTGGCTGTCGCAGTACGACGACGGGCGTGACAACGAATCCAAAAAACACGCCTGATTCTGTGGCGAGCGAGCTTGCTCGCGCTGGGCTGCGTAGCGGCCCCAAAACGTTGGCAGCGATGCCTATTTGTGAGTGCTACGCACTCAAGCGGGAGCAAGCTCCCTCGCCACACCAACCCGCCAGCATTAATCCACTGCCATTGATAATGAGGAAATAACATGAGTGGCTCAACCAACGCGCGTGCAAGCGTCAGCGCCGATCAGGATGCGGAACAGCTCCGCGCCCTCGGCTACAGTTCGGACTTCAATCGCACCATGAGCCTGTGGGAGAACTTCTCCCTGGGCTTTACCTACCTGTCGCCGGTCGTGGGCGTCTACACCCTGTTCGGCCTGTGCCTGGCTGCAGGCGGCCCCCCGATGTTCTGGTCCTACCTGCTGATCGGCGCCGGCCAACTGCTGGTGTGCCTGATCTTCGGCGAAATCGTTTCGCAGTTCCCGATCTCCGGTGGCGTCTACCCATGGGCGCGTCGCCTGGTGGGCAAGCGCTGGGCGTGGATGGTCGGCTGGGTGTATGCGTGGGCCTTGTGCGCTACCATCGCCGGGGTCGCCGTGGGTGCCGGGCCGTACCTGGCGATTTTGCTGGGTTTCCAACCCGGCGCCGAGGCCAATATCTACATCGCCCTGACGATCATCCTGCTCTCGACCGCACTGAACCTGGTGGGCACCAAACTGTTGGCACGGGTGGCGATGTTCGGCTTTCTCTGCGAACTGGTCGGAGCGATCCTGGTCGGCGGCTACTTGCTGATCTTCGAACGTCACCAGCCGTTCAGCGTGCTATTCGACACGTTTAACCTTCAGGTCAACGGCTCGTACTTGCCGGCGTTCCTCGCGGCATCGCTGGCGGGGCTGTTCCAGTACTACGGTTTCGAGGCCTGCGGCGATGTCGCCGAAGAAACCCCGAACCCGGGCAAGCGCATTCCGAAAGCCATGCGCATGACCATCTACATCGGTGGCGCAGCGGCGATGTTCGCCTGCCTGGCACTGATCCTCTCGGTGCCGGACATGGCCAAGGTCCTGGCCGGTGAAGACACCGACCCCGTAGCCACCATCCTGGCCAATGCGTTCGGCCCGGTCGGTTCGCGCCTGGTGATGGCGGTGGTGATGGTCTCGTTCATCTCTTGCGTGCTCAGCCTGCAAGCGGCGGCGAGCCGTCTGTTGTTTGCGTATGCCCGTGACGAAATGATCATCGGCAGTTCGCTGCTCAAACGCCTGTCGGGCAACCACGTGCCGTCGTTCGCGCTGCTGATCAGCGGTCTGGTGCCGGCGGCAATCGTCTGCCTGGGCATGTTCATGGCCGATGCCGTGGCGACCATCGTCGGCTTCGCTGCGATCGGCATTTACGTCGCCTTCCAGCTGATCGTCATCGCCGCATTGATCGCCCGCGCCAAGGGCTGGCGCCCGAACGGGCAATTCACCCTGGGTGCGTGGGGCTTGTGGGTGAACGTCGCGGCGTTGATCTATGGCCTGTGCGCGATCACCAACATGGTCTGGCCGCGTTCGCCGGATGCACCGTGGTTCATCAACTACTCGATGATCCTGACCACCCTGGTGGTGATGGGCGCGGGCCTGGTTTACATGCTGCTGGGCAAGCCTTACGACAAAGGCACGGCACCGGCCGGGGATGCGTGGAAATTCTCGAAACCGTTGGCCAAGGCGCCGGGTGTTTCTGGCGCGACGCTGAGTAAATCAACGATCTGACAACATTGATCTTTTGTAGAAGCGAGCCTGCTCGCGATGGTCGTTAACGATGACGAGGGCTGCCTGAATCAACGCGGCGCCCTCGGGTTCTTCGCGAGCGAGCTCGCTCCTACAGGGATCGGTTTCAACACAAGAATTGCTTTAACAAGGACTACGCCATGCAAACCAAACTCTTGATCAACGGCCGGCTGCTCGACGGCGAAGGCCCCGCCCAACCGGTGTTCAACCCGGCCCTCGGCAGCGTGCTGGTGGAAATCAACGAAGCCAGCGAAGCCCAGGTCGATGCCGCCGTGCGCGCCGCCGATGCGGCGTTCGACAGCTGGTCGCAAACCCCGCCGAAAGAACGTTCGCTGTTGCTGCTCAAACTCGCCGACGCCATCGAAGCCCACGGCGAAGAGCTGGCCAAGCTGGAATCGGACAACTGCGGCAAGCCCTACACCGCGGCGCTGAACGACGAGATCCCGGCGATTG
>NZ_RWIN01000158.1 GCF_009761815.1 Pseudomonas sp. PB120 | reverse complement strand
GCCACCCGATGGGTGGCGCGCCTTTTTTGTGTAGCGGTTGAGGTTTAGCTGCCCGCCACCGTCATGCGCTCGATCAGTACCGAACCGGTGCGAATGTTGCTGCGCAACTCCAGGTCATTACCCACGGCAACGATCTGCTTGAACATGTCGCGCATGTTGCCGGCGATGGTCACTTCCTGGACCGCGAACTGGATTTCGCCGTTCTCAACCCAATAACCCGCCGCGCCACGGGAATAGTCGCCGGTGACCATGTTCAGGCCCTGGCCCATCAATTCCGTGACCAGCAGACCGCGCCCCATTCGACGCAGCAACGCCGCCTGGTCTTCATCGCCATGGGTGACGAACAGGTTGTGCACGCCGCCGGCGTTGGCGGTGCTCGGCATGCCAAGCTTGCGGCCAGAATAGGTGCCAAGGATGTAGGACACCAATTCGCCCTTTTCGACGAACGGCTTGGCGTAGGTGGCCAGGCCGTCACCATCGAACGCCGAACTGCCCATGGCACGCATCAAGTGCGGACGCTCATCGATAGTCAGCCATTCCGGGAACAATTTCTGACCCAACGTGCCTTCAAGGAACGACGATTTGCGATACAGGCTGCCGCCGGAAATCGCCGAGAGGAAACTGCCGAACAACCCACCGGCCAGTTCCGCCGAAAACAGCACCGGCACTTCACAGGTCGGCACCGGACGCGCGCCGAGACGGCTCGCCGCCCGTTGCGCGGCACGCTGGCCAATGCTGACCGGGTCGGCCAACAAGTTGCCCTGACGGTTCACGTCATACCAGTAATCGCGCTGCATCTGGCCGTCGGCTTCGGCGATCATCACGCAGCTGAGGCTGTGGCGAGTCGAGGCATAACCGCCGATGAAGCCATGGCTGTTACCGTAGACTCGGCAACCTTGGTGGGTACTGAGGGTCGTGCCGTCAGCGTTCTTGATGCGACTGTCGGTGGCAAACGCCGCCGCTTCACAGGCCAGCGCCTGCTCAATGGCTTGCTCGGGGGTGATGTCCCATTGGTGGAACAGGTCGAAATCCTGCAGATCCCTGGCCATCAAGGCGGCATCTGCCAGGCCCGACGCTTCGTCTTCAGACGTGTGCTTGGCGATGGCCAACGCGGCGGCGACGGTTTCGCGAATGGCTTCCGGGCCACTGGCGGAGGTGCTGGCCGAACCCTTGCGCTGACCGACGTACAAGGTGATACCGAAGCCCTGATCGCGGTTGAATTCGACGGTTTCGACTTCACGCTGACGCACCGAGGTCGACAGGCCCTGCTCCAGGGAGACCGCCACTTCACAGGCACTGGCGCCCTGGCGCTTGGCTTCAGCGATGATCTGCTCGACTTGTTCTTGCAGTGCCGGCAACGCTTGTGGGCCGACGCTTTCAACTGCACTCATGCTGTTCTCCACTCAAATTCTGCTTTCGGTAAAGGTCATCGAGCGACCGGGCCGGACAAGCGGCCCCCGACTGGTTATCATGGCGGCGTTTCTTTGCGGACGGCCACCATGGTTGATTCTTACGACGACTCCCTCGATACGGGAGAAAAAAGCAAATCTCAGGTCAAACGCGAGCTGCATGCTCTGGTTGACCTCGGCGAGCGCCTTACAACACTCAAGCCTGACTTGCTGGCAAAACTGCCGTTGACCGACGCTCTGCGCCGGGCATTGGCCGATGCGCCGAAGCACACCGCGAATATCGCGCGTAAACGGCACCTCATGTTCATCGGCAAACTGATGCGCGATCAGGACACTGACGCCATCCTGACGTTGCTCGATCAACTCGATGCCTCCACTCGGCAGTACAACGAACGTTTTCACGGCCTGGAACGCTGGCGCGATCGCTTGATCGCAGGCGACGATGCCGTCCTGGAGAAGTTCGTTGTCGACTACCCGGAGGCCGATCGCCAGCAATTGCGCTCCCTGATCCGTCAGGCCCAGCACGAACTGGCGACCAACAAGCCACCGGCATCGAGCCGTAAAATCTTCAAGTACATCCGTGAGCTGGACGAGACTCAACGCGGTCTGCGTTAAGTCCCGAATCGGGTGAGCTGCCTCGCAGCTCACCCGAAGCTCCATTCTTTTACGATCCTGTGCCACCCACAGTGATCGCATCGATTTTCAGCGTTGGCTGGCCGACACCCACCGGCACCGACTGCCCATCCTTGCCACACGTGCCCACTCCGCTGTCCAGCGCCAGATCGTTGCCGACCATCGACACCTTGCTCATGGCTTCCGGGCCGTTGCCGATCAACGTCGCGCCTTTGACCGGAGCCGTGATCTTGCCGTCTTCGATCAGGTACGCCTCACTGGTGGAGAACACGAACTTGCCGCTGGTGATGTCCACCTGACCGCCGCCGAGGTTGGCGCAGTAGATGCCGCGCTTCACCGAGGCAATGATTTCTTCCGGATCGCTTTCACCGGCGAGCATGTAGGTGTTGGTCATGCGCGGCATCGGCAAATGCGCATAGGATTCGCGACGACCGTTACCGGTGCGGGCCACGCCCATCAGGCGCGCGTTGAGTTTGTCCTGCATGTAGCCCTTGAGTACGCCGTTTTCGATCAGCGTGGTGCACTCGGTCGGCGTGCCTTCGTCGTCGACGCTCAACGAACCGCGACGACCGGCCAGGGTGCCGTCATCGACGATGGTGCAGAGCTTGGACGCAACCATCTCGCCCATACGCCCGCTATATGCCGAGCTGCCCTTGCGGTTGAAGTCGCCTTCCAGACCGTGACCGACCGCTTCATGCAACAGCACGCCGGACCAGCCCGAACCCAACACCACCGGCAACGTGCCGGCCGGCGCAGGGATGGCCTCGAGGTTGACCAGCGCCTGGCGCAGAGCCTCTCGGGCATAGCTCATGGCGCGGTCTTCGGCGAGGAAATACCGGTAGTCGGTACGACCGCCACCGCCATGGCCACCGCGTTCGCGGCGACCGTTCTGCTCGACGATCACGCTGACATTGAAGCGCACCAGTGGCCGCACATCCGCTGCCAGACTGCCATCGGTGGACGCCACCAGAATGCGTTCCCAAACGCCAGCCATGCTCACGGTCACTTGCTGGATGCGCGGGTCGAGGGCGCGAGTCGCCACGTCGATGCGTTTCAGCAGCTCGACTTTCTCGGCGCGGCTCAGTACTTCCAACGGGTTATCCGGCCCGTACAACTGGGCGACGTCCTGGGTGGTGAAGGCCTGCACGGTGCCGTTCTGCCCGGCGCGGGAGATCGAACGCGCGGCACGGGCTGCAGCGCCCAAGGCTTCAAGTGTGATCGCATTGCTGTAGGCGAAACCGGTTTTTTCACCAGATTGCGCCCGCACGCCAACGCCCTGGTCGAGGTTGAAGCTGCCTTCCTTGACGATGCCGTCTTCCAGCGCCCAGGACTCGGAAATCTGCCCCTGGAAATACAGGTCGGCGGCATCGATGCCCGGGCCGGCCAGATCGCCGAGTACGCCTTGCAGGCTTTCGATTGTCACGCCGCCGGGCGCCAGGAGGTGTTCACTGACTGAGGACAACAACTCGCTCATATGCTTTACGCCTTAAATTCATCGTTCTGAGGCAGGTCGCTGGGCGCCCTGCGAGAAAAAGCGCCGGTGACTGGACACCGGCATCCGCGCCCTGATGGACGCCTGTTCGCTGCTATCGCGTTCGGCCAGCAGCACGGCCTCGCCTTGATCCTGTTGCGCCAGCACCCGACCCCAAGGATCGACAATGGCCGCATGGCCATGGGTTTCTCGCGGTCCCGGGTGTGTGCCACCCTGAGCGGCCGCGAGCACATAACACTGAGTCTCGATGGCTCGCGCGCGGATCAGTACATCCCAGTGCGCCGCGCCGGTCACTGCAGTGAAAGCCGACGGCGCGGTAATCAACTCAGCCCCGGCGGTGCGTAACTCGCTGTACAGCTCCGGGAAACGCAGGTCATAACACACCGTCAGGCCGACTCGACCGACGGGCGTGTCCGCCACCACCACGCTACTCCCGTAAGCATAGTCATCGGACTCACGGTAACGCCCGCGATTGTCCGCTACGTCTACGTCAAAAAGGTGCAGCTTGTCATAACGCGCCACCGTTTCGCCCTGATCGTCGACCAGCAACGAGCAGGCATGCACTTTGGCGGTCGGTTGATCCACGGGCGGCAACGGCAACGTGCCGGCCACTATCCATAACTTGAGGTCGCGAGCGGTCTGTTTCAACCATGGCAGGATCGGACCTTCGCCCAATGCCTCGGCGCGGCCGATGTCAGCAATATCGCGACGGCCCATGGCGGCGAAGTTTTCCGGCAGCACGGCAAGCCTGGCGCCACTGGCCGCCGCTTGTTCAAGCAGACGCCGGGCCTGGGCCAGATTGGCCAGCACATCGCTCTGGCTGACCATTTGAATCACCGCAAAAGACATGACCGTTCCTATTCGAATTGTGCCCACCGGCCCCTGTAGCAGCTGGCGAAGCCTGCGTCCGGCTGCGTAGCAGTCGTAAAATCAGACACCTCGGTCTGTCAGGTAAATCGTGCATTCCGGATTTACGACTGCTGCGCAGCCGGACGCAGGCTTCGCCAGCTGCAACAGGATTGCTGCGTAAGCCATGCTACTCCATCGGGCAAGGACGTGGGCTCCGAGAAAGACAGTCAAAAAGGCTTGTCGTAGGTAATTTTCGGCTCTTTCCACGGGCCTTTCACGGTGTATTTCACGCTGGCGAAGCGTGCGACGCGATCACCGATCAGCTTGTCCATCAGGAACAGCGCCCCGCCGATGGCCGGCGCGCCGACAATCAACGCGGCAATCGGCAAGTTATTGGTCACCGGCAAGGTCACCGCCAATTTGGCATCGATCTGTTCGCCAACCAGGTTCAGCGTACCGTTGAGTTCGACATTGCTCGACGGACCGGTCATCTGAATCGGCTCACGGGTCACGTACACCCCGTTTGACGCGACCAGCAGCCCTTTGACCTTGTCATAACTCAGGCCTTTGCCGAACAGGTCGGAGAAGTCCAGGCGCAGACGGCGACCGATGGAATTGAAGTTGAGCAGGCCAAACACCCGCAACGCCTGGGCGCCGCCTTCGACTTCGACAAACTGGCCTTTATTCAGCGACGCATCCAGCGTCCCGGAGAAACGCTTGCTGGCCAGCCAGGCCGGCGAACCGGGCCAGCGACCGTCAACATCCATACGAAAATCTTCGCTGGTGACGCTCGGCGCAAAGCCCCAGCCCTTCAGCACATCCGCGAGGTTCTTGCCACTGATCCGGCCTTTGTACCAACTGTTGGAATTGCCCGGCGTGCCTTCCCAGCCACCATTGCCCTGTAACAGAATGCCTTTGAGCCCCATGTCCAGCGTATTGAGGGCAATACCCTTGGCGGTCGGGCGGATTTTCAGCGACCAGGCGCCCACGAGGTCCTGCCCCTGGAACAGCTGGTTGATGGTGATATCCATCGCCGGGATTTTCGTCGGGTCGACTGTGGCCAGGGGGTCCGGGGAGTTTTCATCGGCCAGGACCGTCGGGTCCGGCGCTGGCAATTTTATGTACTGCATATTGATCGTGATCGGCACGCCCTTCGCGTCAGGCAGCACCGTGCTGCCCTTTGCCTGCTGACTGTCGAGCTGCAAATTCCACGAGGTTGGCTTGCGGACCACCTGAACCGAAGCCTGATCGAGCGTAGTGCCCAACGCGGTGAGTTTGCCGATCTGGAGGTCCGCGCCGCTGAGCAACTGCTTGGCGCTGCCGCCCGGGTCCTGACCAGCGTACTTGTTCACCAGGTCCTGCCAGGGCCCGACATCCAGTTCCGACAGCACACCGCGCACCCGCAGCCCTTTCGTGCCGGGCAAGACGGCTTCGCCACCGCCCAGGAACAGTTCACCGCGACCGTCGGCAAAGCTGCCGGGAGGTGCCGCGAACGTGAAGTTCGCAAGATTGCCGTAACTGACCCAGTAACGCCGTTCTGGCCCTTGCAGGGTCATGCGGAACGTCGCGTCACGCCCAGCATCGGCTGCCATGCCGAACGGCGCCGGCAAATCAACCGCTACGCCCTTGAGATTGGAATTGACCATCAACTGACTGTCGGCGCCGCTGAGGTTCACCTGCAGCTGGTACGGGATCACCCCGGAAATGGGCAGCGGTTGCGTAACGCTCAACCAGTCCGTGAGTTTCTTGACCTCGACCTGACCGGCGGCCGTGACGCGGGTCTTGAGATTACCTGCGCTGCCATCGGCGAAAATCTGCGCTGTGACCGGCTTATCAAAGGCACGCGCGGTGATGTTCTGCCCGCTCAGCCCCATGGCGCTGTCAAAGCGGAAGTCGCCCTTGAGCTGAGTCAGTTCCAGCGGCGGCTCGGGCAGTTTCAAGCGTGCCTTGGCGGTTTTGAAGTCGACGAGGATCTTCGGCTGTTCACCCTTGGCCAGCGGAATATCCAGTTTCAATTTGCCCTGCAAATCGCCGTCGCCTTCCCAACGGGCAAATGTGTCTGCGGTGCCGATCGGCGCTTCCTGAAGAATCTTCAAGCCATCGCCCAGGCCGCCCGCGAATTCGCCGTCAAGTAACAAGTGGCTGCTTTGCCCGGCCGGGGCATGGGGAATATTGACGTAAATGTCGCGTACCTGTGTGTCGAGCAACTGGCCTTTGCTGGCCAGGATCCGCACACCGCTGTCTTCCACAAACACGTCACCCGTGACCTTGCTGACATGCGGCCAGCCCGGCTGGAAGGCCAGTTCGGCATCGTGAACCTTGAAGAACAGGCTGATGCTGCGATCCGTGTCGGCCGCGCCATGGTTCAGCGAGCCTTGGTACTGAAAGAAGCCTTCATCCACCGCGCCTTTGAGAATGGCGGTGCGCAACCATTCGTCGAGCGCCGGGCTGAGGACAGCTGGCAGGTACTTGGCGGTGTACTTGCCGTCGCCCTCGACCATGCCGACCCGCAGGTCCATGTAGTCTTCCTGAGTGTGGTCGAAGTGCAGGCGGATCAGGAAGTCGCCGGCAATCTTGCCCTCCTCGCCCAGCACCTTCAGGTACGGTGCGATCAGGGTGAAACCTTCCTTGTCGAGCTTCCAGGTCAACCGTGCATTGGCTTGAATGTATTGCCATGGCTTGGCGAAAATCGGGTCCAGGTGCAAGACAAAATCCTTGCTGTCCATGCGCAGCTCGCCGCCGCCCAGATTGCCGCTGATGCTGCCGCTGACATTTCGTGCCGCCGGCGCGCCGTGATAAGCGTCGAAACCGACACGGTCGAGGTTGGCCGCGAAGCTGAATTTGGTGTCGTCGGTCGCATTCGGACGCAGGTCGATCAATACATTGCGCAGGCCTCCGGTCACCTTCAGTCGCTCGACGACCGTGGCAAAACCTTCGGGCAATGGACCCAAGGCGTTCAACACGGGGGTAATCGGCGTCAGGTCAAGGCGATCGGCTTGCAGGTGCCAGAGTTCTTCGGCCTTGTCCGTGGCCATGCTTTGCTTGAGTTGCAGATGCGATTCCCAACGGGTATCGCCGAGGTTCATGGCCAACGAGTCCAGCGTTACCAGAACGCCTTCGGAACTGCGCTGGAAATAGCCATTGAGCGCCAGATTGTTGATCTGGATCGGCTTGCGCTCGGCATAGGCGCCCTTGAGTTGTGGCGCGTTCAAACGGATCGCAGCGCTTTGCAGGGCGCCCTTGTTCCAGTTTATCCACAGCTCGCCGCCGGCCTTGATCTCGGAGAAATTCCACTGGCGGGTCAGACGTTCGGGCAACCACTTGGACCAGTCGCTTTGTGGCAGGCTCAGGTAAGCATCCGCCTCGCCGTCCTTCCACTGACTGGCACGGATTCGAGTACGCAGGCTCATGGCGACCGGCTGGCCGTCGGGCAGGGTCAAGCGCGCATCAAGACGCTGACGGGAAGCGCCGGTTTTCAGGTTGAGACCGACATAGGTCAGGGTCAGTGGCGACTGGCCCAACGGCTGCAAGGTGATCTGGCTGTCGAGCACTGATAGTTGCTGGACCATCTGCATGCGATTGAGCATCTGCTCCGGGTCCAGCGGCTGATCCTGCTGCACCGGCAACCCTTCCAGCGACCACTGCCCGTCTTCGCCTTCCTTCAGGCTGATTTTCAGGCCGTTGAGTTCCAGGTGTGCGATGCGTACTTCACGCGCCAGCAGGCTGGCCCAGAGGTCCGGCACCGCGCGCACCTGATCCAGACGCAGGGCATTGGTGCCCGAGCCGACGGTGACGTCATGAGCCAGCAGAATGGGCGCGAAGCCGCTCCACTTGCCTTCCAGCTCACCGATTTGGAGCGGCATGCCCAAGGCCGCGCTGGCCTTGGTTTCGACTTCGTTACGGTACTCGGCCACCAAGGGTGCCAGCTCTCGACCGAGACTGACGTACAACGCCATCAACACCAAAGCCAACGCGCACAGGCCCAGACCCCAGCGGGTCAGTGCAGCCAAAATGCGTGTCAGACGATCCATGTCACTTGGCTCCCATGGCAAAAATGTTGCAAAAAGCTGAAGCCAGCCGTGCTAGTCGTTTTGAAACACCGCGATTCAGAGCAGCACCACGTCGTATTGTTCCTGGGAATACATGGTTTCCACCTGGAATCGAATGGTGCGTCCGATAAAACCTTCAAGCTCGGCGACATTACCCGACTCTTCATCGAGCAAACGGTCGACAACTTTCTGGTTCGCCAATACACGATAGCCTTCCGCTTGGTAGGCGCGAGCTTCGCGGAGGATTTCGCGGAAAATCTCGTAGCAAACCGTTTCCGGCGTTTTCAGCTTGCCGCGGCCCTGACAGCTGCTGCAGGGCTCGCACAGCACTTGTTCCAGGCTTTCGCGGGTGCGCTTGCGGGTCATTTGCACCAGGCCCAGCTCGGTGATGCCGATGATGTTGGTCTTGGCGTGATCGCGCTCCAGCTGCTTCTCCAGCGTGCGCAATACCTGACGCTGGTGCTCTTCGTCTTCCATGTCGATGAAGTCGATGATGATGATCCCGCCGAGGTTACGCAGGCGCAGCTGGCGAGCGATGGCGGTTGCAGCTTCGAGGTTGGTCTTGAAGATGGTTTCTTCGAGATTGCGATGACCGACGAACGCCCCGGTATTGACGTCGATGGTGCTCATCGCTTCCGCTGGATCGACCACCAGATAGCCACCCGACTTTAGCGGGACTTTGCGCTCAAGGGCTTTCTGGATTTCGTCTTCGACGCCGTAGAGGTCAAAAATCGGACGTTCGCCCGGATAATGTTCAAGCCGATCGGCAATTTCCGGCATCAATTCGGCGACGAACTGTGTGGTCTTCTGAAAGGTTTCCCGGGAGTCGATCCGGATCTTCTCGATCTTCGGGCTCACCAGGTCACGCAAGGTACGCAGGGCCAGGCCGAGGTCTTCGTAGATGACGCTTGGCGCGCTGATGGTCAGGATCTGGGCGTTGATCTGGTCCCACAGACGGCGCAGGTAGCGGATGTCCATGAGGATTTCATCGGCCCCGGCACCTTCGGCGGCGGTCCGCAGGATAAAGCCGCCGGCTTCCTTGATGCCCTCTTTGGCCACGCAGTCGGTGACCACTTGCTTGAGGCGTTCACGTTCGGCTTCGTCTTCGATCTTCAGCGAAATGCCGACATGGGCGGTGCGCGGCATGTACACCAGATAACGCGACGGGATCGACAACTGCGTCGTCAAACGTGCGCCCTTGGAACCGATCGGGTCCTTGGTGACTTGCACCACCAGGCTTTGGCCTTCGTGAACCAGCGCGCTGATGCTCTCTACCGCCGGGCCCTCGCGCAGGGAAATTTCCGAGGCATGAATGAAGGCGGCGCGGTCCAGGCCGATGTCGACGAATGCCGCCTGCATGCCTGGCAAAACCCGCACGACTTTGCCTTTGTAGATGTTGCCGACGATCCCGCGCTTTTGCGTGCGCTCGACATGGACCTCTTGCAGCACACCGTTTTCGACCACCGCCACGCGCGATTCCATCGGCGTGATGTTGATCAGAATCTCTTCACTCATGGCAGGATCTCGTTCAGGCATGTTCACGAAAATGGCCGCATCTGGTTAGTACGGCGCTTAGCGCGCGTTAAGGGTTTGCCAACAGGGTATGCCGAAATGGCCGAGCAGCTCAGCGGTTTCGCACAGCGGCAGTCCAACGACCGCCGAATAACTGCCATTGAGCGCGGCAACAAACACCGCGCCCAATCCTTGAATACCATAGCCGCCGGCCTTGTCCCGCGGTTCGCCGCTGGCCCAGTAGGCAGACGCTTCATCATGACCGATGTCGCGAAAACGCACCCGACTGCGCACCACCACAGACTCGCAGCGCTCACCGTCCAGCACGGCGATCGCGGTCAGCACCTCGTGCTCACACCCGGACAACCTCATCAACATGGCGCGCGCGTCGGCTTCGTCCACCGGTTTGCCGAGAATTTCCCCGTTCAGCACCACCGCGGTGTCGGCGCCCAACACGCAAAATTCGGCGTCGGACACGACCGCGCCACGCCCGGCTTCAGCCTTGCCGCGCGCCAGGCGCTCGACATAGGACGAAGGGGATTCTTGGGGGAGAGGGGTTTCATCGATGTCCGCGCTGATGGCGGAGAACGGCACGCCGATCTGCGTGAGCAGTTCACGCCGACGCGGCGAGCCAGAGGCGAGGTAAAGCGGCTTCATCAAGACATCTCCCTGTCGAGGTGCGGGCTAATGCCTGACCGAATTAATTGATTTTGTAACGTCGACGCAAACCACGCAAACCGTAACTGATCCAGGGCCAGAGCAACGCACTGACCAGCGCCGGCAACACCAGCGCCAATGTTGGCTGACGATTGCCGGTCAACGCGCTGAGCCATAGTTGCACCAGCTGCGCGAGGCCGAAGATCACCAGAATCACCAGGCTTTGTTGCCACATCGGGAACATGCGCAGGCGCTGCTGCAGCGAGAGCACCAGGAAGGTGATGAGTGTCAGGATCAACGCGTTCTGGCCCAGCAATGTGCCGTAGAGCACGTCTTCAGCCAGACCCAGGCACCATGCGGTCACCATGCCGACTTTCTGCGGCATGGCCAGCGCCCAGAACGCCAGCAGCAAGGCCAGCCAGAGCGGACGCAGGATTTCCATGAATTGCGGCAGCGGCGAAACGCTGAGCAGCAGGCCGATAGCGAAGGTCAGCCAGACCATCCAGCCGTTTCGGGATGAAGTAGCCCCAGGCATTATTCTCGTCCCCCAGTGGTAGCCGGCGCGGAGACAGGCGGTTTGGCAGCAGGCTTGGCCGGTGCCGGAGGCTTGGACGCCGCCGGTTTTGCCGCGCCAGGATGGGTGGCAACGGGTTTGGCCGGGGTGGCGACAGCGGGTGCAGCAGGTGCCGCCGCTGGGGCTGCAGGCGCCGGTGAGGCAGCCGGAACGATGGCCGGTTTCGGTACGGTCGCCGGAATGATCGGCCCGCCGCCGTGCTGGTCCAGTGCTTCCTGGGCCTGGGCGGCTTCGTTGGCACGCTCTTCGGCGGTGCGACCATCGCTGAACACTAGCAGCAGGTAACGGCTGCGATTCAGCGCGGCGGTCGGCACGGCGCGGACAATGGCAAACGGCTGGCCGGAATCATGAATCACTTCCTTCACCGTTGCCACCGGGTAACCCGCCGGGAAACGCTGACCCAGGCCGGAGCTGACCAACAGATCGCCTTCCTTGATATCGGCGGTGTCGGCGACGTGACGCAATTCGAGGCGTTCCGGGTTGCCGGTACCGCTGGCAATCGCCCGCAGACCGTTACGGTTCACCTGCACCGGAATGCTGTGGGTGGTGTCGGTCAGCAGCAGCACGCGGGAGGTGTACGGCATCAACTCAACCACTTGCCCCATCAGGCCGCGCGCATCGAGCACCGGCTGACCGAGGATCACACCGTCGCGCTCACCTTTATTGATGATGATGCGATGGGTGAAGGGGTTCGGGTCCATGCCGATCAACTCGGCGACTTCAACCTTCTCGTTGACCAGCGCGGAGGAATTGAGCAACTCGCGCAGCCGAACGTTCTGCTCGGTGAGGGCGGCAAGCTTTTGCATGCGACCCTGCAACAGCAGGTTTTCAGTCTTGAGTTTTTCGTTTTCCGCGACGAGTTCGGTCCGGCTGCCAAATTGGCTGGCCACACCTTGCCATAGCCGCTGCGGCAGGTCGGTGATCCAGTAAGACTGCATCAGCACCAGCGACATCTGGCTACGCACTGGCTTGAGCAGTGTGAAGCGGGCATCGACCACCATCAGCGCGACCGATAGCACGACCAACACCAATACGCGTACGCCGAGTGAGGGGCCTTTGGTGAAAAGCGGTTTAATAAGCCGCTCCTCCCAGGCAAATGTTTTGTTTGTTCATACGACAGACCGGCCTGGATGCAGACTGACAGAAGATAAACGCCAACAGGCAGCACTGCAAAGTGCCGCCTGCGCGCTCAACAGCATAGAAGCGATCCGGCGACTTACTCGCTGGAAAGCAGATCCATGGTGTGTTTATCCATCATTTCCAATGCACGGCCACCGCCGCGAGCAACGCAGGTCAGCGGGTCTTCGGCAACGATCACCGGCAGACCGGTTTCCTGGGCCAGCAACTTGTCGAGGTCACGCAGCAAGGCGCCGCCACCGGTCAGGACCAGGCCACGCTCGGCGATGTCGGAAGCCAGTTCCGGAGGCGATTGCTCCAGTGCGCTTTTAACAGCCTGAACGATAGTGGCCAGGGACTCTTGCAGAGCTTCCAGCACTTCATTGGAGTTCAGGGTGAATGCGCGTGGAACGCCTTCGGCCAGGTTACGGCCACGAACGTCGACTTCGCGAACTTCGCCGCCCGGGTAGGCAGTACCGATTTCCTGCTTGATGCGCTCGGCGGTGGATTCGCCGATCAGGCTGCCGTAGTTGCGACGCACGTAGGTGATGATCGCTTCGTCGAAGCGGTCGCCGCCAACCCGTACGGATTCGGCGTAAACCACACCGTTCAGGGAGATCAGTGCGATTTCAGTGGTACCGCCACCGATATCGACAACCATCGAACCGCGCGCTTCTTCAACCGGCAGGCCGGCACCGATCGCAGCGGCCATAGGCTCTTCGATCAGGAACACTTCGCGAGCACCGGCGCCGAGGGCCGATTCACGGATGGCACGACGTTCAACCTGGGTGGACTTGCATGGAACGCAGATCAACACACGAGGGCTAGGCTGCAGGAAGCTGTTTTCGTGAACCTTGTTGATAAAGTACTGCAGCATCTTTTCGCAGACGCTGAAGTCGGCGATCACGCCGTCTTTCATCGGACGAATGGCAGCGATGTTGCCCGGCGTTCGGCCGAGCATGCGCTTGGCTTCGGTGCCGACAGCAACGACACTTTTCTGGTTACCGTGTGTCCGAATAGCCACAACGGAGGGCTCATTCAGGACGATACCGCGCTCGCGCACGTAAATAAGGGTGTTGGCAGTGCCCAGGTCAATGGAGAGATCGCTGGAAAACATGCCACGCAGTTTCTTGAACATGGGAAAGGGACCCTAGGCAACGCGTGGGTAAAAAAGTGCGGCAAACTCTAACAACGACAGGGATTTTGGGCAAGGCGCCAATATGTTAAATTGGCCGCTTTTCTGTGCACCAACCCCCACAATCGCGGCCTTATGACCGTAGAAATGCGGTAGTGTTCCGACAATCTAACACACGGACGCCGTCCGTTCTGTTTTCCACTGGAGAATCGCAATGGCGCTTGAACGCTCCGACGTGGAAAAAATCGCTCATTTGGCCTGCCTTGGCCTCAATGATGCCGATCTTCCACACATCACCTCGGCCCTGAACAGCATTCTCGGGCTGGTCGACGAAATGCAGGCAGTCAATACCGACGGTATCGAGCCGCTGGCCCACCCTCTGGAAGCCAGCCAGCGCCTGCGTGCAGACGTCGTGACCGAGACCAATCATCGCGAGGCCTATCAGTCCATCGCACCAGCGGTCGAAAACGGCCTGTACCTGGTTCCGAAAGTCATCGACTAAAGGGAAAGAGCCTGCAATGCATCAATTGACTCTGGCCGAGATCGCCCGCGGACTCGCCGATAAAAAGTTTTCTTCCGAAGAGCTGACCAAAGTCCTGCTGGCGCGCATCGCCCAGCTCGATCCACAGCTCAACAGCTTCATCAGCCTCACCGAAGACCTGGCGCTCCAGCAGGCGAAAGCCGCTGACGCACGCCGGGCCAAGGGTGAGAACGGTGCCCTGCTCGGCGCGCCGATCGCTCACAAAGACCTGTTCTGCACCCAGGGCATTCGCACCAGCTGCGGCTCGAAGATGCTCGACAACTTTAAAGCACCGTACGACGCCACCGTCGTCGCCAAACTGGCAGCCGCCGGCGCGGTGACCCTGGGCAAGACCAACATGGACGAATTCGCCATGGGGTCGGCCAACGAGTCGAGCTACTACGGCGCCGTGAAAAACCCGTGGAACCTGGAACACGTTCCGGGCGGTTCGTCCGGCGGTTCGGCCGCGGCCGTTGCCGCTCGTCTGCTGCCTGCGGCCACCGGTACCGACACCGGCGGTTCCATTCGTCAGCCCGCCGCGCTGACCAACCTTACCGGCCTGAAACCGACATACGGTCGTGTTTCGCGCTGGGGCATGATCGCCTATGCCTCCAGCCTCGACCAAGGCGGCCCGTTGGCCCGCACCGCCGAAGACTGCGCGATCCTGCTGCAAGGCATGGCCGGTTTCGACCCGCAAGACTCCACTAGCATCGACGAGCCGGTGCCTGATTACAGCGCCAGCCTCAACGGTTCGCTGCAGGGCCTGCGCATTGGCGTGCCGAAGGAATACTTCAGCGCCGGTCTTGACTCGCGTATCGCCGAGCTGATCCACAACAGCGTCAAGGCGCTGGAAAAGCTCGGCGCCGTGGTCAAGGAAATCAGCCTGCCGAACATGCAGCACGCGATCCCTGCGTACTACGTGATCGCCCCGGCAGAAGCCTCGTCGAACCTGTCGCGTTTCGACGGCGTGCGTTTCGGCTATCGCTGCGAAGACCCGAAAAACCTGATCGACCTGTACAAGCGTTCCCGTGGCGAAGGTTTCGGCCCGGAAGTGCAGCGCCGGATCATGGTCGGCGCCTACGCGTTGTCCGCCGGCTACTACGACGCCTATTACCTGAAGGCGCAGAAAATCCGTCGCCTGATCAAGAACGACTTCATGGCCGCCTTCAATGAGGTCGACATCATCCTCGGCCCGACCACGCCGAACCCGGCCTGGAAGCTCGGCGCCAAGAACAGCGACCCGGTCGCTGCGTACCTGGAAGACGTCTACACCATCACCGCCAACCTCGCCGGTCTGCCGGGCTTGTCCATGCCTGCCGGTTTTGTCGATGGCCTGCCGGTCGGCGTGCAACTGCTTGCCCCGTATTTCCAGGAAGGTCGCCTGTTGAACGTTGCCCACCAGTATCAGCAAAACACTGACTGGCACACCCGCACCCCAACCGGCTTCTGAGGAGAAACACATGCAATGGGAAGTCGTGATCGGGCTGGAGATTCACACCCAGCTCACCACCCGGTCGAAAATTTTCTCCGGTAGTTCCACCACCTTCGGTTCCGAGCCGAACACCCAGGCCAGCCTGGTCGACCTGGGCATGCCCGGCGTCTTGCCGGTGCTGAACCAGGAAGCGGTGCGCATGGCGGTGATGTTCGGTCTGGCAATCGATGCCGAGATCGGCCAGCACAACGTGTTCGCCCGTAAAAACTATTTCTACCCGGACCTGCCGAAGGGCTACCAGATCAGCCAGATGGAATTGCCGATCGTCGGCAAGGGCCACCTGGACATCGCGCTGGAGGACGGCACGGTCAAACGCGTCGGCATCACCCGCGCGCACCTGGAAGAAGACGCCGGTAAAAGCCTGCACGAAGAGTTCAACGGTGCCACCGGCATCGACCTGAACCGTGCCGGCACGCCGCTGCTGGAAATCGTCTCCGAGCCGGACATGCGCAGCGCCAAGGAAGCCGTGGCTTACGTCAAGGCGGTCCACGCACTGGTGCGTTACCTGGGCATCTGCGACGGCAACATGGCCGAAGGCTCGCTGCGTTGCGACTGCAACGTGTCGATCCGTCCGAAGGGCCAGGTTGAATTCGGCACGCGTTGCGAGATCAAGAACGTCAATTCGTTCCGTTTCATCGAGAAGGCGATCAACACCGAAGTGCAACGTCAGATCGAGCTGATCGAAGACGGCGGCAAGGTGATCCAGCAGACGCGTCTGTACGATCCGAACAAGGACGAAACCCGTCCGATGCGCAGCAAAGAGGAAGCCAACGACTACCGTTACTTCCCCGATCCGGACCTGCTGCCCGTGGTCATCGAGAACTCGTTCCTCGACGACGTGCGCGCCACCCTGCCGGAATTGCCACCGCAAAAACGCGAGCGCTTCCAGGCCCAGTTCGGCCTGTCGGTCTACGACGCCAGCGTCCTGGCCACCAGCCGCGAGCAAGCCGATTACTTCGAGCAAGTCGTCAGCATCAGCGGCGACGCGAAACTGGCGGCCAACTGGGTGATGGTGGAACTGGGCAGTCTGTTGAACAAACAGGGCCTGGACATCGACCAGTCGCCGGTCTCGGCCGAGCAACTGGGCGGCATGCTGCTGCGGATCAAGGACAACACCATCTCGGGCAAGATCGCCAAAGTGGTGTTTGAAGCCATGGCCAACGGCGAAGGCAGCGCGGACGAGATCATCGACAAGCGCGGCTTGAAGCAAGTGACCGACACCGGCGCGATTTCCGCCGTGCTGGACGAAATGCTGGCGGCCAACGCCGAACAGGTCGAACAATACCGCGCGGCAGACGAAGCCAAACGCGGCAAGATGTTCGGCTTCTTCGTCGGCCAGGCCATGAAAGCCTCCAAAGGCAAGGCCAACCCGCAACAGGTCAACGAACTGCTGAAAAGCAAGCTCGAAGGCTGATCAGAATGGGGCCAGCCTTCTACTCTGGCTCCACTCCCTGTGGGAGCCAGCCTGCTGGCGATAGCAGTCTGACATTCAACATTTCCGTGTCTGTCACTCCGCGATCGCCAGCAGGCTGGCTCCCACACTTGTTTTCGGGAAACCTTGAATGAAGCGTCTACTCGGCCTTTGCGCCCTGCTCTCTCTGTTGGCCGGTTGCGCCAGCAACGATAGGGTCGATCCACACGGTTACGACCAGACCGGCGTGGCGTCCTATTACGGCGCCAAACACCAAGGCAAACGCACCGCCAGCGGCGAGCGTTTCGACAAGAATGCCCTGACTGCCGCCCACCGCCAGTTGCCCTTCGGCACGCGGGTGAAGGTCACCAATTTGAAAAACGACAAGTCCTGTGTCGTCCGCATCAATGATCGCGGGCCGCATACCCGTGGGCGCCTGATCGATGTTTCACACGAAGCCGCCGAACGACTGGGTATGCTCGGCAGCGGCACCGCGCGGGTTCGCGTGCAAGCCCTCGACAACTGACCGCCGGAGCACCGACCATTTTCGGACTTGCCGACATCCCCCTGCTCAGCGTGCTTGAACTGCTCAGCGGCCTGCTGTTACTGATCGCAGGCGCCGAGTTGATGGTCCGGGCCGCCGTGCGCCTGGCCGCGCGGTTGCACGTCAGGCCGCTGATCATCGGCCTGACCATCGTCGCCCTCGGCAGCAGCGCGCCGCAGATGGCGGTCAGCCTGCAAGCGACCCTGGCCGAAAACGCCGACATCGCCGTCGGCAGCGTGATCGGCAGCAGCATCTTCAACATCCTCGTCACCCTCGGGCTCTCGGCGCTGATCATTCCGCTACGGGTTTCGCGGCAATTGGTGCGCCTGGATATTCCGCTGATGATCGGCGCCAGCCTGCTGGTGTTTGTGCTCGCATGGAATGAAGAATTCACGCGCGTGGACGGCATGATTCTGCTGGCCGCGCTGGTGTTCTACCTGGGCTTGCTGCTGCGCCAGTCGCAGCATTCTGCCCGGCCGCCATCGAGCCATCACGAAGGCCCCGAGGCCCCGTGGTTCAGCAGCCTGATGATGATCGTCGCCGGCCTCGCGATGCTGGTGTACGCCGCGCATTTGCTGCTGGGCGCCGCCGTGTCGGTTGCCACTGACCTGGGGCTGTCGGAACGGATAATCGGCCTGACCATCGTGGCCGTCAGTACTTCGCTTCCGGAACTGGCCACTTCGTTGATCGCGGCGTTGCGCGGTCAGCGCGACATCGCTGTGGGTAACGTGATCGGCAGCAACCTGTTCAACCTTTTGGGCGTGCTCGGCCTGACCGCGCTGATCGCACCGTCGCCGCTGTCGGTATCCCCCAACGCGCTCGATTTCGATTTGCCGGTGATGCTCGGCGTCGCGACGCTGTGTTTGCCAGTGTTCTATTCCGGCTACCGAGTGACACGCGCCGAAGGCCTGCTGTTTTTGGGCTTGTACCTGGCGTACGGCCTGCACGTGGTGTCGTTCACCACCGGCATGCCCCTGGCCGGCAAGCTCGAACACCTGATGCTGTTTTTCGTCCTGCCGGCGCTGGTGGCGTTTTTGCTGTTCACGTCGCTGCGCGCCTGGCGTCGCCAACACCACAAGAAGGAATTGCCATGACCGACAACAAAAAAACCGGCGTTGAAGTCCGCCGCCAAGTGATGGGCGACGCCTTCGTCGACCGCGCGCTGGGCAATGCCACCGAGTTCACCCAGCCGTTGCAGGACTTCGTCAATGAACACGCCTGGGGCGGCGTGTGGAACCGCGAGGGCCTGCCGCTGAAGACCCGCAGCCTGATCACCCTCGCCGCGTTGACCGCGCTGAAGTGCCCACAGGAATTAAAAGGCCATGTGCGCGGAGCGCTGAACAACGGCTGCACCGTGGAAGAGATTCGCGAAGCGTTGCTGCATTGCGCGGTGTACGCCGGTGTGCCGGCCGCGATCGATGCGTTTCGGGCGGCGCAGGAAGTGATTGATACCTATCAGAAGCCCAAGTAATCAGCCGGATTTTTTAGCGTCTGTAACATTGCTATCGCGAGCAGGCTCGCTCCCACAGGGGGTCTGTTGTGTTGCACAAATTGCATCAACACTGAAGATTCCTGTGGGAGTAAGCCGGCTCCGGGCGGCGTTCCGACGATGAGGCTCTTAGGAACACTAAAAATCCCGAAGCTAGATCCACCCACCCCATTGCAACAAAAAGATCCCGATGTTGGTGGTGACCGCCGCCATCAACGTGGTGATCACGATGATCGCTGCCGCCAGTTCATGATTACCATTGGCCTGTCGGGCCATGACAAAACTGGCCGCGGCGGTCGGGCTGCCGAAGTACAGAAACAGAATCCCCAGCTCCGCCCCACGAAAGCCCCACAACCACGCGCCCAGCGTTGCCAGCACCGGCAAGCCGATCATCTTCACCAAACTGGAGCTCAGCGCCATGCTCCCGCTTTTGCGCATCGCCGCCAGCGACAGCGTGCCGCCGATGCAGATCAGCGCCAACGGCAACGTGGTTTGCGCCAGGTACTGGCCGGACATTTCCAGCCAGCCCGGCAAGCCGATCTTGAAGTAGGCAAACGGCGCGGCGGCAAACACGCTGATGATCAGCGGGTTGATCATCACGCTTTTGAAAATGCTCCACGGATCAGACTTGATCACCGGGCTGTACACCGCCAGCACAATAGTCGAGAGCGTGTTGTAGAACAGGATCACCAACGCCGCGAGAATCGCCCCGAGGGAAATCCCGTAGGCGCCGTACATGCTCGCCGCCAGCGCGAGGCCGATCACCCCGTTGTTGCCGCGAAACGCACCCTGGGTGTAGATCCCGCGGTCTTCACGCGGGCATTTCCAGATCGCCCAGCCCCACGCGATGGCGAAGCACACCAGCGTCGCAATCGAGAAGTAGATCAGCAACGCCGGCTGCAGCGCGGCGTGCAGGTCGGCATGCAGGATGCCCAGGAACAACAACGCCGGCATGGTGACGTTGAACACAAGGGCCGACGCGGTGTGGATGAAATTGTCGTTGATCCAGTCGATGCGCTTGAGCAGCACGCCCAGAAACAGCATGGCAAACACCGGCGCGGTGATGTTCAGGGTTTCGAGGAAGATTGCCAGCATGCCGGAGAGGACCTTGAGGTGGGCGTCGTTAGGGCGCTAATGATAATCCACGGAGGACATCGGCGTCTGGTACACCACCCTCACAAACAGACGACGAATACCTGTGGCGAGGGAGCTTGCTCCCGCTGGGTCGCGAAGCGGCCCCAAAATGGGACTGCTGCGCAGTCCAGCGGGAGCAAGCTCCCTCGCCACAACATCAGGTGATCGGCGCCGGGTTGAACAGGGTGATGTCGTTATGCAGCTTGTGCTGCTCCGCCCACGTCTGCTTCTTGCCGCTGGCCACATCCAGGTAGTAGTGGAACAACTCCCAGCCGAGGTCTTCAATCGACGCCCGCCCGGTCGCAATGCGCCCGGCGTCGATGTCGATCAAATCCGGCCAGCGCTGCGCCAGTTCGGTCCGGGTCGACACCTTCACCACCGGCGCCATGGCCAAGCCATAAGGCGTACCGCGACCGGTGGTGAACACGTGCAGGTTCATCCCCGCCGCCAACTGCAACGTCCCGCAGACAAAGTCACTGGCCGGGGTCGCGCAGAAGATCAGGCCCTTGCGCTTGAAGCGCTCGCCCGGGCCCAGCACCCCGTTGATCGCGCTGCTGCCGGACTTGACGATCGACCCGAGGGACTTCTCGACAATGTTCGACAACCCGCCCTTCTTGTTGCCCGGCGTGGTGTTGGCGCTGCGATCCGCTTCACCCTTGGCCAGGTAACGGTCGTACCAATCCATTTCCCGTACCAGCTCCTGAGCGACTTCTTCAGTCTCTGCGCGAGAGGTCAGCAGGTAAATCGCGTCGCGCACTTCGGTGACTTCGGAAAACATCACCGTCGCGCCGGCCCGTAACAGCAGGTCCGATGCATAACCCAGTGCCGGGTTGGCGGTGATGCCGGAGAAGGCATCGCTGCCGCCGCACTGCATGCCGAGGATCAGCTCGGACGCCGGCACGGTTTCCCGGCGACGTTGGTCGAGCTTCTTCAAACGAGTCTCGGCCAGCGCCATGATCTGTTCGATCATCTCGGTGAAACCGTGACTCGAATCCTGCAAGCGGTACAACCATGGATCGCTGAGATCGACCGAGCTGTCGTTCTCGTGCATCACCTGCCCTGCCTGCAATTTCTCGCAGCCCAGGCTGATCACCAAGGCTTCGCCACCCAGGTTCGGGTTGCGTGCGAGGTTGCGCACGGTGCGGATCGGGATGTACGCGTCGGCGGCGGTAATCGCCACACCACAGCCGTAACTGTGGGTCAGCGCCACCACGTCATCGACGTGCGGGTACTTGGGCAGCAACTCGTCCTTGATGCGCTTGACCGCGTGATCGAGCACGCCAGTGACGCACTGCACCGTGGTGGTAATCCCCAGAATGTTGCGCGTGCCGACGGTGCCGTCGGCGTTGCGATAACCCTCGAACGTAAAGCCTTCCAGCGGTGCCTGCGCCGCCGGCACTTCGGTGGACAGCGGCAGGCTGTCCAGCGGTGGCGCGGTGGGCATGCGCAGTTGATCTTCCTTGACCCAGCTGCCGCGCGGAATCGGCTGCAGCGCGTAGCCAATGGTCTGGCCGTAACGGATCACCTGGCCACCTTCGGGAATGTCTTCCAGGGTGACCTTGTGGCTCTGTGGCACGAAGTCCACGGTCACCAGCCCATCGGGAAATTCGGTGCCCGCAGGCACGCCCTGGTCATTGACCACGATCACTACGTTGTCCCGCTCGTGCAGGCGGATGTAGCGCGGCGAGTCGGAATGTTCAATCAACTGCATGACGCCGCTCCTCAGGAATGCGCTTGTGACAATTTGTTGTTTGTTTCAGGACCGCTGATTGGCGGTTCTTTCAGGACCACACGTTTGATCGGACCGACGATCACCAGGTAGCTGAACACTGCGACCAGTGCGTTGCAACCGACAAACACCAGGGCCCATTTGAACGAGCCGGTGGAGCTGATGATGTAGCCGATGACGATCGGAGTGGTGATCGACGCGATGTTGCCGAACATGTTGAACAGGCCGCCACTTAAACCGGCAATCTGCTTCGGCGACGTGTCCGAAACAACCGCCCAGCCCAGTGCGCCGACGCCTTTACCGAAGAACGCCAGAGCCATGAAGCCGACGACCATCCATTCGATGTCCACGTAGTTGCACGCCACGATGCTGCTGGACACCAGCAGACCGGCAATGATCGGCGCCTTGCGGGCGAAGGTCAGGGAATGGCCCTTGCGCAGCAGGTAGTCGGAAATCACGCCACCGAGCACGCCACCGATAAAGCCGCAGATGGCCGGCAACGAGGCAATGAAACCGGCCTTGAGGATGGTCATGCCGCGCTCTTGCACCAGGTACACCGGGAACCAGGTCAGGAAGAAGTAGGTAATGGCGTTGATGCAGTATTGGCTCAAGTAGACGCCGAGCATCATGCGGTTGGTCAGCAGTTGACGCACGTAGTCCCATTTCGGGCCTTCGGCAGCCTTGTCCGCGGCTTTGCCTTTGTCCTGATCCATGTCGACCATGCCGCCATTTTCAGCGATGTGCTTGAACTCAGCCTCGTTGATCATCGGGTGCTGGCGCGGGCTGTGGATAACTTTCAGCCAGATCAGCGAGAACACCACGCCGACGCCGCCCATGACGACGAACACATGCTGCCAGCCGAAGGTGTAGACGATCCAGCCCATCAGCGGTGCGAACAGCACGGTGGCGAAGTATTGCGCCGAGTTGAAAATCGCAGACGCGGTACCGCGTTCCGCTGTCGGGAACCAGGCCGCCACGATGCGTGCGTTGCCGGGGAAGGATGGCGCCTCGGCCAAGCCCACCAGGAAGCGCAGCATGAACAGCGCTACGATGGCGGTGGACATGCCGAATTCACCGACATAGCCCTGCAGCACGGTGAACAGTGACCAGGTGAAGATGCTCAGTGCGTAGACTTTTTTCGAGCCGAAACGGTCCAGCAGCCAGCCGCCGGGAATTTGCCCGGCCACGTAGGCCCAACCGAATGCAGAGAAAATGTAGCCGAGGGTAACCGCGTCAATGCCGAGGTCTTTTTGCAGGCTGGAGCCCGCGATGGCGATAGTGGCACGGTCGGCGTAGTTGATCGTGGTCACCAGGAAAAGCATGAGCAGAATCAAATAGCGGACGTGGGTCGGCTTGGTCGCTTGCATGTAGATGTACTCCCACTGATTATTTTTATGCGGGGTGAATCTTTGATTTTCCCTGTAGGAGCGAGCTTGCTCGCGATGGAGGTCAACGATGACGCGGCGTATCAGGCTGAACACCGCGTCCTCAAGACCATCGCGAGCAAGCTCGCTCCTACAGGGGTAGAGCGTTTACGAACCGATGTAAGAGGTCTTCACCACGGTGTAGAACTCTTGCGCATAGCGACCTTGCTCGCGGGATCCATAGGATGAACCTTTACGCCCACCGAATGGAACGTGGTAATCCACGCCCGCCGTCGGCAGGTTGACCATCACCATCCCGGCCTGGGAGTGACGCTTGAAGTGGTTGGCGTACTTCAACGACGTGGTGGCGATGCCCGCCGACAGACCGAACTCGGTGTCGTTGGCCATGGCCAGCGCGGCCTCGTAATCGGCAACGCGAACGACGTTGGCCACCGGGCCAAAGATCTCTTCGCGGCTGATGCGCATCGCGGCTTCGCTGTCGGCAAACAGCGTTGGCGCGAGGAAGTAACCTTCGGTGTCGCACGTCACCAGACCACCGCCACTGACCAGACGAGCACCTTCGGACTGGCCGATGTCGATGTACTTCATGTCTTGTTCAAGCTGAGCCTGGGAAACCACTGGACCGATGTCGGTGCCGGCTTTCAGCGCGTGGCCGACCTTGATCGACTTCATGCGCTCGGCCACGGCGGCAACGAACTGGTCGTGGATGCCGGCGGTGACGATGAAGCGGCTCGACGCGGTGCAGCGCTGGCCAGTGGAGTAGAACGCGCTCTGTACCGACAGCTCGACCGCTTGTTTCAGGTCGGCGTCGTCGAGGATGATCTGCGGGTTCTTGCCACCCATTTCCAGCTGAACTTTGGCTTGACGCGAAACGCAGCTGACGGCGATCTGACGACCCACGCCCACCGAACCGGTGAAGCTGATGCCGTCGACTTTCGGGCTCTGGACCATTGCATCGCCAACCACACGACCGCTGCCCATCACCAGGTTGAACACACCGGCCGGGAAACCGGCGCGGGAGATGATTTCAGCCAGCGCCCAAGCGCAACCCGGAACCAGATCGGCCGGTTTCAGGACGACGCAGTTGCCGTAGGCCAGGGCCGGTGCGATTTTCCACGCCGGGATGGCGATCGGGAAGTTCCACGGCGTGATCAGGCCAACCACGCCCAAGGCTTCGCGGGTGACTTCAACGTTCACACCCGGGCGCACGGACGGCAGGTAGTCGCCGGACAGACGCAGGGTTTCACCGGCGAAAAACTTGAAGATGTTACCGGCGCGAGTCACTTCACCGATGGCTTCCGGCAAAGTCTTGCCTTCTTCACGGGCCAGCAAGGTGCCGAGCTCTTCGCGGCGGGCGAGGATTTCAGTGCCGACTTTGTCCAAAGAATCGTGACGAGCCTGAATACCCGAAGTCGACCAGGCCGGGAACGCTGCGCGCGCGGCGTCGATGGCGGCATGGACTTGAGCCAGATCGGCTTTGGCGTATTCACCGATGGTATCGGTCAGCTCGGACGGGTTGATGTTGGCGCAATATTCGCTGCCCGCAACCCATTCACCATTAATGTAGTTATCAAAACGCTTTGCATTTGCCACTGGAAAGTCTCCTCACGCAAAAGGCCGCTGATCACTCAGCGGCCTTATTTAATCGGGTGTGTTACTGAGCACCTTGCTTGTCGATCAGCGCGGCGAGCATTTCGTACTCTTCGCCCGTCAGATCGGTCAGCGGCGCACGCACAGGACCTGCGTCATAGCCGGCAATTTTTGCCCCGGCCTTGACGATGCTCACCGCGTAACCGGCTTTGCGGTTACGGATGTCCAGGTACGGCAGGAAGAAGTCGTCGATGATCTTGCCGACGGTGGCGTGATCTTCGCGGGCGATGGCGTGGTAGAAATCCATCGCGGTTTTCGGGATGAAGTTGAACACCGCCGAGGAGTAAACCGGAACGCCCAGGGCCTTGTAGGCCGCGGCGTAGACTTCAGCGGTCGGCAAACCACCCAGGTAGCTGAAGCGATCGCCGAGGCGGCGACGGATCGACACCATCAACTCGATATCGCCCAGGCCATCCTTGTAGCCGATCAGGTTCGGGCAGCGCTCGGCCAGGCGTTCCAGCAAAGGCGCGGTCAGGCGGCAAACGTTACGGTTGTAAACCACTACGCCGATTTTGACCGATTTGCACACGGCTTCAACGTGGGCGGCAACGCCGTCCTGGCTGGCTTCAGTCAGGTAGTGCGGCAGCAGCAACAGGCCTTTGGCGCCCAGACGCTCGGCTTCCTGTGCGTATTCGATGGCTTGACGGGTCGAACCGCCAACACCGGCGAGGATCGGCACGCTGGTTTCGCAGGTGTCGACGGCGGTCTTGATGATTTCCGAATATTCGCTGGCCGCCAGAGAGAAGAACTCACCGGTGCCGCCCGCGGCGAACAGAGCCGAGGCGCCGTATGGGGCCAGCCATTCGAGACGCTTGATGTAACCAGCGCGATTGAAGTCGCCCTGGGCATTGAAATCGGTAACCGGGAAAGACAGCAGACCGGAAGAGAGGATGGACTTCAGTTCTTGTGGATTCATTATTCGAACACCCTGGGTAGCAACGTTTGTGTGAGAAATGCATTCAGCGCTTGGCCGAGTTGTAGGTCATCGTACAACTTAAATAATAACCGTCAACTGCATTTCATCGCTGGGGTGCAAATTTCATTTAGGGAGGCAGTTGGAACGGCGGGGTTTGGGCAGGCAAATGCCGGTTTAGAGCCTGAATTGCCAGTGATCGGTTGTCGGAAGAGTGAAGTTGTATTTAATTATTGCGAGATGGCGGGAGGCCCTATCGAGAGCAAGCTCGCTCCCACAAGGGATCGCAGCACCACGGATTTTGTGTGCAACGGCGTGTGGGAGCGAGCCTGCTCGCGATGGCGATAGATCAGACAACAAAGAGCTTAAGCGGAAAACCTCAGCCCCGCTGCGCCTCGGCCTCTTCATGCGCATGACGCAACCGCTCGCGGCTGTTGGTCAGGTGCAAGCGCATCGCTGCCCGCGCCGCATCGGAATCCTGGCGCGCAATCGCGTCGTAGATTTCTTCGTGCTCACGGCTCAGGCGACCCATGTAGTGCTGCTGATCGTCATGGGCCAGGCGCGCAGAGTTGAGGCGGGTGCGCGGAATGATGCTGGTGCCCAGGTGGGTCATGATGTCGGTGAAATAGCGGTTGCCGGTCGACAGAGCGATTTGCAGGTGAAACTGGAAGTCCGACGCCACCGCATCGCTGGCATGAGCCGCGCTTTCGTTCAGCGCGTCCAGTGCCGCGCGCATCAACGCCAACTGCTCGGGGCTGCGGCGTTGCGCGGCAAGGCCGGCGGATTCCACTTCGAGGCTGATCCGCAGTTCCAGGATCGCCAGCACATCGCGCAGGGTCACCACGGTCGCCGGGTCGATGCGGAAACCGCTCGGGCTTGGGGTGTCGAGCACGAACGTGCCGATGCCGTGGCGGGTTTCCACCTGCCCCGCCGCCTGCAAACGGGAGATCGCTTCGCGCACCACGGTGCGGCTGACGCCATGGGCATCCATGATCGCCGACTCGGTGGGCAATTTGTCGCCACGTTTGAGGTGGCCATCGCGGATTTGCTCGGACAGCACCGTCACCAGTTCCTGAGCGAGGCTGCGGCGCTTGCGAGGGAGGCGAGGTGCGTCGATCGGGTTTTCCATGGTGAACGTCTGTCTCGAAAAATTCGGCTGAAACCGCATCATATCTCATGCGGGTTGTACGATCACCCTGCCCCCCCTGTAGGAGCGAGCTTGCTCGCGATGGTCGTCAACGATGACGCGGGGCATCAGGCTGAGCTTCGCGACCTCGAGACCTTCGCGAGCAAGCTTGCTCCTACAAGGGGGCGCGGTGATCAGGCGGTTACGGTCTGGTCCACCAAATGCCCATTGTCGATACGCACATGCCTAGGATGGAAGCGCTTGAGGCTGCTGCGGTGCCCAACGCTGACAATGCTCAGCCCCGGCAATTCATCGATCAAGGCCTGGTACAGCGACGCTTCGTCTTCTTCATCCATCGCCGAAGTCGCTTCATCCATGTACAGCCATTGCGGCGCATACAGCAGCGCGCGAGCGAAGGCCAGACGTTGCTGCTCACCCGGCGACAACATCCGCTGCCAGTGATTGGCTTCGTCCAGACGCCCGACCAGATGCGGCAAACGGCAGGTTTCCAGTACGTGCACATATCGCTCGGTCTGGTAGGTATCGCCAGCCTGTGGATAACTCAGTACTTCGCGCAGGGTTCCGATCGGCAAATAAGGTTTTTGCGGCAGGAACAGGTAACGCCCCACTGGAAGACGAATGCTGCCGTGCCCCGTCGGCCACAGGTGTCCCATCGCCCGCAACAGGGTCGACTTGCCGCTGCCGGAACGGCCGCTGAGCATGACCCGCTCGCCCTCTTCCACCGTCATGTCGGCATTGGTCAGCAGGTGACGACCGTCAGCAAGGTCAAGGCCCAGGTTATGCACTTTCAATGCACTCCCCTGATTCTGCACGTCGATGGCCGGCGCGCGGTCTTCGTTGTCGGTCATCGCCTGGCGGAAACTCAGCAGACGATCACAGGTAGCGCGCCAGGCAGCGAGGCTCTGGTACGCACTGATAAACCAGCTGAAACTTTCCTGCACATTGCCGAACGCCGAGCTGATTTGCATCAGTTCGCCGAGTTCGATCTTGCCGGACAAGTAACGCGGCGACGCGACGATGAACGGAAAGATGATGGCCGCCTGGCTGTAACCGGCGGTGAAGAAGGTCAGGCGCTTGGACACCTTCATGATGTCCCAGAAGTTATGCCAGACCATCCCGAAGCGACTGCTCAAGCGACGATGTTCGTTCGGTTCGCCGTTGTACAGCGCAATACTTTCGGCATTCTCGCGAATCCGCACCATGGAGAAACGCAGGTCGGCTTCAAAGCGTTGTTGTTGGTTGTTCAGGCCGATCAAGCGGCGACCGATCAAATGCGTCAGCCAACTGCCCACCACCGCATAAATCAGTACGCACCAGAACATGTAGCCGGGAATGGTGACGCCCCCGACTTCAATGCTGCCCGACACACCCCACAGAATGATCGAGAACGACACCAGGCTGACAATGTTGCGAAGCAAACCAATGCCAAGCTCCAACGTGTTCGAAGTGAAGTTGTTGAGGTCTTCGGAAATCCGTTGGTCCGGGTTGTCGGTGTAGCCCCCCGCCTCAAGCCGGTAGTAATTCTTGTCGGCGAGCCAACGGGAAAAATACTTCTCGGTGAGCCATGCCCGCCAGCGGATGGTCAGCATCTGGGTCAGGTAGAGCCGGTACACCGCACCGACAATCGCCACTGCCGCAATCGCGCAGAAATACAGAATCAACTGCCAGAATGCCGCCTCGTCTTTCTTTTGCAGGGCGTTGTAGAAGTCCTTGTACCAGGTGTTGAACCACACCGAGATACCCACGCTGACCAGCGACAGCGCAATCACCGCGATCAGCAGCGTCCAGGCCTTGCCCTTCTCCTCGCTGCGCCAGTAGGGCGCGGTCATCGCCCAGACTTTGCGAAAAAACTGCCCGGACACCGCATCGTTGACCGCGGAATATTCAGCGTTCTGATTCATGGATAAGGCTCGATAAAGAAAAGAAAGCGCACGAACCGATCATAGATGATCGGTTCGGTTTGTCGCGAGGCACGGCCGGCATTCGTTCAGCGCAGGTTCAGCGACGAACGGGACGCTTCTGCAGTTTGCGCTGCAGCGTGCGACGGTGCATGCCCAAGGCGCGGGCCGTGGCGGAGATATTGCCTTCGTGCTCGGTCAGCACCCGCTGGATGTGTTCCCACTGCAAGCGGTCGACCGACATCGGGTTTTCCGGCACCAGGGTGTCGAGGTCGGCGTGTTCGGAGAGCAACGCAGCCAGCACATCATCGGCGTCTGCCGGTTTGCACAGGTAATTGCAGGCGCCGCGCTTGATCGCTTCGACGGCGGTGGCAATGCTCGAATAGCCGGTGAGGATCACCACGCGCATTTCCGGGTCCAGCTCCAACAGCTTGGGCAGCAGCACCAGGCCGGAGTCGCCGTCCATTTTCAGGTCGAGCGCGGCGTAATCCGGCAGGTCGGCCTGGGCGATGGTCAGGCCTTCTTCGGCGGAGCCAGCGGTGCTGACGCGAAAACCACGGCGGGCCATGGCGCGAGCCATTACGCGGGTAAAAGTTGCGTCGTCGTCTACCAACAGCAAATGCGGCAGTTCTTCGCCTTCGCCTTCGACTTGGATTTCGTCACTCATGTTCGTCTCCTCGGGCGACACGGGGCAGGCGCAGCTCGGTGAGCGTACCGCCTTCCTCATGACTGTAGAGTTTCACTGAGCCGCCAGCGCGTGTCACGCTGGCCTTGCTCAAAAACAGGCCCAGGCCGAAACCTTTGCCCTTGGTGGTAAAAAACGGTTTGCCGATCTGTTCGGCAATGGCCAGCGGCACGCCGGCGCCGTGGTCGCGGATGCTGATGGTCAAATCCTCGGCATTCCAGTCCAGCGTCACTTGCAGCCCCTCGGGGCACGCGTCCGCGGCGTTGTTGAGCAAATTCAGCAGCGCCTGGGTCAGGTCCGGCGGCGGGGCCATGCGCGGCACGGCGCCCTGGCCCAGACGCTGGAAGCGGTAACTGGCCTCCGGGCGCATCAGGTGCCAACGGTTCAGCGCTTCATCGAGCCAATCGGTGACGTCCTGCATTTCCACCGCGAGACGACGGTTGGCCTCCGCCGCCCGAACAAGCTGCTGCAAGGTCTCTTTGCAAAGTTTTACCTGGTCTTGCAGCACGCTCAGATCGTCCTGCAACAGCGGGTCGTGATGGTCCTGACGCATTTCCTTGAGCAATACGCTCATGGTTGCCAGCGGCGTCCCCAGTTCATGGGCGGCGCCCGCGGCCTGAGTGGCGACGGCCAGCAATTGCTGATCGCGCAGGCCTTCTTCACGACGGATGGCGCGCAGCTCTTCCTGACGGCGCAGCTCTTCGGCCATGCGTGCGGCAAAAAAAGTGATCACCGCGGCGGCCAGGGCGAAACTCAGCCACATCCCATACACCTGCAGGTTTTCCCGAGCGATCGGGAAGGTTTGCAGCGGGTAGAAGCGCGCCAGCAGCAAGGTGTACATCGTCAACGCGATGCCCGACAGAATCACCGAATAGCGCCACGGCAGCGTCACGGCGGCGATGGTCAGCGGCACCAGGTAATAAGAGACGAAGGGGTTGGTCGAACCACCGGAGAAGTACAGCAAGGCACTGTGGATAAACAGATCGCAGGCCAGTTGCACGGCGTATTCGAGTTCGGTGACCGGCCATGTAGTGCGCAGGCGGATGGCCGTGAATGCGCACAGCAACATCGAGCAACCGAGGGTCGCGGCCAGTTGAAACCAGGGCAGTGGCAGCAATTCGAGCCAGTAGGCCAGGCCTACAGAACCAGCCTGGGCGGCCAATACCAATGTGCGGATGAACGTCAGCCGCCAGAGGTTCTGGCGAGTCGCGGAAGTGATTTGAACGGGGGCGAGCATGAGCTCTCCTGATGAGCGCTCCAGGCGGATCGGATGGAGTATAACCAAGCCACGCCGTCACAGGCGAAAGTGCGGCAAACGACCACATGGCGGCGAGACGGATAAATGGAGCGTGAAACTGTGGCGAGGGAGCTTGCTCCCGCTCGGCTGCGCAGCAGTCGTATAACTGATCTCACGATTCTGCAGCCTGGGTTGGGCCTGCTTCGCAGTCCAGCGGGAGCAAGCTCCCTCGCCACAGGGTCACGTGCGATCTATCTGTATAGAAGTTGTAACTGTGCGAACCGGATCATTGAAGCTAGAGTCTGATGGTTTCACGCAGGCTCGGACCTAACCCCTGCGCATCGTCCAAGGAGTTTTCATGCACACTTTCCGCCGCAGCGCCGCCCTTCTCGCCCTCAGCGTTGGCACGGTCGCCAGCCTCCCGGCCCTGGCCGCTGACGAACTGCATTACAACCAGATTTCCCTGCGCGCCGAAGTCAGTCAGGAAGTCGCCCGCGACCTGATGATCGTGACCCTCTACACCGAAGAACAAAACACCGACCCGGCCAAACTCGCCGCCGACGTCAGCACCACCATGAACAAGGCGCTGGCCCAGGCCAAACAGGTCAAAGACATCACCCTGCGCCAGGGCAGCCGCAACAGCTACCCGATCTACGACACCAAGGGCCAGAAAATCACCGGCTGGCGTGAACGCGCCGAACTGCGCCTGGAAAGCTCCGACTTCGCAGCCCTGTCCAAGCTGACCGGCGAACTGCTGACCGACCTGAAAATGGGCGGCATGGACTTCGCCATCGCCACACCTACCCGCAAGGCCAGCGAAGACGCGCTGCTCAAAGACGCCGTGACCGCCTTCAAGGCCCGCGCGCAACTGGCGACCGATGCGCTGGGCGGCAAGGGCTACAAAATCGTCAACCTGAACCTCAACAGCAACGGTTATCCACAACCGTACATGCGCGGGCCGATGATGATGAAAGCGGCGAGCATGGATGCCGCGCCAGTGACGCCTGAAGTCGAGGCGGGCACCAGCCAGGTCAGCATGACCGCGGATGGGGCGATTGAAGTTTTGATGCCTTGATCCGGTAACCCGGACACCAGAACGGCGATCATTGAAGTGATCGCCGTTTTTTATTGCACCCTTTAATGACAGCCAATTCTCGTAGTGTTTGAGCAACCGCTATCGCGAGCAGGCTCACTCCCACATTGAACGGGGTACATCTGCCAGACATTGGTCGGCTGGCAGGCCGCCTTCGTCTGCAACGCGATCAACTGTAGGAGCTAGCTTGCTTGCGATGGTCGTGAACGATGACGCGGGATGTCTGAATTAACGCGTTGTCTGGACGTTTTTCGCGAGCAAGCTCGCTCCTACAGAAGAGCGAAGAGCAAAGCAGATTGAGCACACAACCGCTTTTAACCACTCAACAAGCCGAGCGGTAGCTCGCTTGCCGCTTTTGATTTTGATCT
>NZ_RWIN01000157.1 GCF_009761815.1 Pseudomonas sp. PB120 | reverse complement strand
CTGGAGGATCGCGGTGTCTGGGCGTCCATCGCCAGCAGGCTGGCTCCCACATTTTGAACCGGGCACATCACCGGAAATCAGGTCGGCTGTCAGGCCGCCTCGCTTTTGATTTGGCTTTTGATTTTCTTGCTCCATCGAGAGGCCGAGTGGAGGTTCTGCGCAGTGGGCAACCCGGCATGGATGCCGGGTTAGCCGCGCACGGCCATGGATGGCCGATCGCGGCGGGCCCACGGAGCAGGACCGGAGCGAGGGCATGCCGAGCCCTAGCGAGGCACCGAACGAAAGGGGCAAGAGCCCTTGGTTACTTGGGGCTTTTCCAAGTGACTCGCCGTAAGGGCGAAACCAATAGCGGCCGTTACCTAAATAACGGATATACACACCCGTTCACAGGGAAACGAGCGAAACGCAACTAGGTACGCATCCCCCGTCCACTCACCAACAACCGCGCACAACCCATATAAAGCGCCACCGTGGCCACCAGCATAAAGGTAATCGCCACACTGATCTTGATGTCCGAAACCCCAAGAATCCCGTAGCGAAACGCATTGACCATATGCAGCACCGGGTTCGCCAAGGACACCGTCTGCCAAAACGGCGGCAGCAACGTAATCGAATAAAACACCCCGCCCAGATACGTCAACGGCGTCAAAACGAACGTCGGAATAATCGAAATATCATCGAAGTTGCGAGCAAACACCGCATTGATGAAGCCCAGCAGCGAAAAGATCGTCGCCGTCAGCACCACCACCAGCACGGTCACGCCCAGGTGATGCACCTGCAAATGCGTGAAGAACAACGACAGCAGCGTCACAATGATCCCGACCATCAACCCGCGCAGTACACCACCCAAGGTGTAGCCAATCAGGATCGTGTGCGGCGAGACCGGCGACACCATCAATTCTTCGATGGAACGCTGGAACTTGCTGCCAAAGAAACTCGAGACCACGTTGCCATAGGAGTTGGTGATCACCGACATCATGATCAGCCCCGGCACGATGTATTCCATGTAGGTGAAACCACCCATATCACCGATCTGCCGGCCAATCAGATTGCCGAAGATCACGAAGTACAGAACCATGGTGATCGCTGGCGGCAGCAGCGTCTGCGGCCAGATCCGGGTAAAGCGCCGAATCTCGCGGTAAACGATGGTATTGAGGGCGACGAGGTTGGGTTGCAGCTCGGAACTCATAACGCCACCTTCGACAGATTTTTCTCCACCAGGGACACGAACAGCTCCTCAAGGCGATTGGTTTTGTTACGCAGGCTCAGCACTTCGATGTTTTGCTGTGCCAATTGGGTAAACAGCGCCGTGATGCCCATGGCCTTGTCGACCTGAACCTCGATGGTATGGCTGTCGATCAGCCTCGTCGGGTAACCGACCAACTGGGGCGGCGTGGTCAGGGTGTGCTTGCTGTCGAGCAGGAAGGTTTCCACATGCAGCTGGCTGAGCAACTGTTTCATGCTGGTGTTCTCGACGATGGTGCCGTGGTCGATGATCCCGATGTTGCGGCACAACTGCTCAGCCTCTTCCAGGTAGTGGGTGGTGAGGATGATGGTGATGCCTTTCTGGTTCAATTCGGTGAGGAAGGTCCACATCGAGCGACGCAGTTCGATGTCCACCCCTGCCGTCGGTTCGTCGAGGATCAGCAGGCGCGGTTCGTGAACCAGTGCACGGGCGATCATCAGTCGACGCTTCATGCCGCCGGACAGCGAACGCGAAGGCGTATCGCGCTTGTCCCACAAACCGAGCTGGGTCAAGTACTGCTCGGCGCGTTCCTTGGCGACTTTCGGCGGGATACCGTAGTAACCGGCCTGGGTCACGACGATATCGAAGGTCTTTTCGAACTGGTTGAAGTTGAATTCCTGGGGCACGACGCCGATGGAGCGCTTGAGCTGCGCAGGATTCTTGTCCAGGTCATGTCCGAAAATATTCACCGTGCCCGTGGTCTTGTTCACCAGGGTCGAGAGAATGCCGATGGTCGTGGATTTGCCGGCGCCGTTAGGGCCGAGCAAGGCGAAAAAATCACCTTCGGCGACGTCCAGATCGATACCACTCAGGGCCTGGAAACCGTTGCCGTAGGTTTTGGTTAGCTGCCGGATGGACAGAGCGGAACTCATATCGGATTTACGCACCAAGAAGGGAAGAAAGGGACATATGAGGGCCGGTGGCGACGAACACAACCACGGCGCATGAACGCAATGGTGCTTGTCGTCGCCACACAAGTACAGTCAAGTGTGTCGATAGTGAGTATTAAGTCAACGCGGTCATGACGGCTTTGCGGTAAGCCGGACGCTGTTTCAGCCGCGCATACCAGGCTTCCAGATGAGGCTGCGGCGCGCGCTTGATCGGCATCTCCAACCAGGCATAAATGAAGCTGCCCAAAGGAATGTCACCCATGCCGATTTCATCGCCCGACAGATACGGTTTGGCCGCCAGCGCCTGATCGGCCATCGCCAGCAGCTCATCGCACTCCTTGATTGCAGCGTTGATGGCGGTCCAGTCCTGCTTGTCTTCCGGCGTGCGCAACACACCCCAGAACACCGTGCGGAAAGGGCCCGCAAAACTGGAGGTGGTCCAGTCCATCCACTTATCGGCCAACGCACGGGCTTTCAGGTCGCTCGGGTACCACGCCGTGCCGCTGGCATGCAGCGCCATCAGGTAACGCACGATGGCGTTGGATTCCCACAGCACGAACCCGTCGTCTTCAATCACCGGCACGCGACCATTGGGATTCATCGCACGATATTCAGGCGTGTCGACCACGCCAAAGGCGCCGCCCGCATCGATCGCTTCATAGGCCAGGCCCAGCTCTTCTGCGGCCCACAAAGGCTTTCTGACATTCGACGAATTTTTCCGACCCCAGATCTTCAGCATGACCGCCTCTTTATGGATGAATGCGCAGGCAGCATACGCCGGATCAGGCGCGACTCAAATCGCTCTGCATATCACCCAGCAGCGCCGGCAGTTGCTCGCCAAACAGATGCGGATAGCACTTTTCCAAGTGCGCGAAAAAGAACGCTTCGGGCACGTCGGTGAACTGGCCATGATCCACCAGATACTCCATCAGTTGCTCTCCGTCGCGATTGAAGGGATGGAACACACTGTCGTTGATCCCGTCGAATTCCAGCGGCGCGACGTTGAACAGCTCGCAGAGTTTCTGGTTGAACGCCGGTGTGGCCTTGACCCAGCGATCGTTCAAGTACAGCTCGGTATAACCATGCATGGCGAACACATCACTCTTGAGCAGCGCCAGCAAACGCGGGGTCGACAAATGATTGCGCACATCCGCCAGGCCGATCCGTGCGGGAATTCCGCAATGCCGGGCGGCACCGGCCAGCAGCGTGGCTTTAGGCACGCAATAACTTTCCCCGGCGGCCAACGCATAACTGCCACGCAAAGTCTCTGGATTGCGGCTGAACGTGTAAGGGTTGTAACGCACGGCCTCACGCACGGCGTAATAGAGATTGATCGCCTGCTCAAGCGGGTCGCGATGGTTGCCGCGATGTTTTTCGGCGAACTCCACCACCGACGGGTGGTCACTATCGATGAAGCGGCCGGGACTCAGGTACTCGTGCATGAGGACAATCTCCTTGGGAAGCCTCGAGTCTAGCGACAGGCCCAGCACAGGGATAACGGCATATCGGCCAAACTTCAACGTGTTGCCGCCCGCCGTTCAGGGCCGACGCCAAAGGTCCTACAAAACACATCCACGGTTTCCCACGATTTCAGTCACATCGCTCTGACCGCCCTGTTTCGCGGATGCCGTCTAAGCTCTGAAGGTTGTTTTTGCCCTGTTTCACGGAGGATTAAATATGCTGCTGTTGTGGATACTGGTTCTGGTTGTCGGGATTGCGTACTTGGCCCACCGGCGTATCGCCCCGCTGCCCGCCTTGGGAATTGTGGCGGTATATATCGTTGCGATGGGCGCGTTCAGCCGTGCTCCGGGTTGGCTGCTGCTGATCTTCTGGGTGTTGATCGCGGCCGTTGCAGCACCGTTGCTGCTCCCCGACCTGCGCCGTAAATTCTTCAGCGCTCCCTTATTCAGCTGGTTTCAGAAAACCCTGCCGCCGATGTCGGAAACCGAACGCGATGCCATCGACGCCGGCACGGTGTGGTGGGACGGGGAACTGTTCAGCGGCCGTCCCGACTGGGACAAACTGCTGTCCTATCCAAAAGCGCAACTGAGCGCAGAGGAACAGGCGTTTATCGACGGTCCGACCGAAGAACTCTGCGCCATGGTCACTGACTGGCAGATCGGTCAAACCATGGACCTGCCGGCCGAAGCCTGGACCCACATCAAGGAAAACGGCTTCTTCGCCCTGATCATTCCCAAGGAGTTTGGCGGCAAGGGCTTTTCCGCCTATGCGCACTCCCAGGTGGCGATGAAACTGGCGACCCGCAGTGGTGACCTCGCGTCCACCGTGATGGTCCCCAACTCCCTCGGCCCGGCCGAACTGTTGCTGCATTACGGCACCGACGAACAGCGCAACCATTACCTGCCACGACTGGCGCGAGGCGACGACATTCCGTGTTTCGCGTTGACCGGCCCGCTGGCCGGCTCGGACGCTGGCTCCATGCCTGACACCGGGGTGATCTGCAAAGGTGAATGGGAAGGCAAGGAGACCCTCGGCCTGCGACTTAACTGGGAAAAGCGCTACATCACACTTGGGCCCGTGGCCACCCTGCTCGGCCTGGCTTTCAAGGCCTACGACCCGGATCATTTGCTTGGTGACGAGGAAGACCTGGGCATCAGCCTCGCGTTAATCCCGACCGATACCGAAGGCGTTGAAATTGGCCGTCGCCACCTGCCGTTGGGCGCGGCCTTCATGAACGGTCCGAACTCCGGCAAGGACGTGTTCATCCCGCTGGACTTCCTCATCGGCGGCCAGGAGATGCTGGGCAAAGGCTGGATGATGCTGATGAACTGCCTGTCGGTCGGGCGTTCGATTTCGCTGCCGGCGGTAGGCACCGGGGCGGCGAAGTTCACCAGCCTGGTGACCGGTCAATACGCGCAAATTCGCGAGCAATTCAACGTGCCGCTGGCGGCATTCGAAGGCATTCAGGAAGCCATGGCGCGCATTGGCGGCAATGCCTGGATGATGGACGCCGCCCGCATGCTCACCGCCAACGCGGTGGACCTGGGCGAGAAACCGTCGGTGCTGTCGGCGATTCTCAAGTATCACCTCACCGAGCGCGGCCGCGAATGCATCAGCCACGCCATGGATGTGCACGGCGGCAAAGCGATCATCATGGGGCCGAACAATTACCTCGGTCGCAACTGGAACGGCGCCCCCATTTTCATCACCGTGGAAGGCGCGAACATTCTCTCGCGTAACCTGATGATCTTCGGCCAGGGCGCGATTCGCTGTCACCCCTTCGTACTCAAGGAAATGGCGCTCGCCCATCGAGAGGACAAAGACCAGGCGCTCAGCGAATTCGATGGCCTGCTGCTCAATCACATCGGATTCGCGGTCAGCAACGCCGCCAGCACCCTGGTGCTCAACCTGGGCTTCGGGCATCTGGAACAGGTGCCGGGCAACAAGCTCAGTCAAGGCTACTTCCGCGCGCTCAACCGTCAGGCTGCCGCGTTCGCCATGCTCGCCGACCTCAGCATGATGCTGCTGGGCGGTGAACTGAAACGCCGCGAACGTCTGTCGGCGCGGCTTGGGGATGTGCTCAGTAACCTGTATCTCGCTTCGGCGGCACTCAAGCGTTACCACGACCTCGACTCGCCGGATCACATGGCGCCGCTGTTTATGTGGGCCATGGAAGAGAGTCTCGGCCAGTCCGAACGTGCACTGGACGAACTGCTGACCAACTTCCCGAACAAGGTGCTGGGCTGCCTGCTACGCGTGATCGTGTTCCCGTTCGGCCGCCGTCACAAAGGGCCGTCGGACAAACTCGGTGCCGAAGTCGCCGGCGTCATCGGCCGCGCCAAGGGCGATCCGGCGCTGGAGGAGTTGCTCGGCGGTTGCTACCGACCGCAATCGGCGGATGACGCAGTCGGCGCCTTGCAACACGCCTGCAACCTGTTGAATGCGGCGCAGCCTCTACAGAAAAAGCTGCACGTGTCGCTCAAAAGCGGTCAGGTCAAACCGGCTGCCGGGGAACACGTCATCGACGCAGCGCTGGAGGCTGGCGTGTTGCAGCCCGGGGAAGCGCAGACCCTGCGTGAGGCCGAAAAGGCGCGGCGCAAGGTGATCGATGTTGATGATTTCGACAAAGAGCAACTGACGCTGGCGTCCGGGAAGGTCCGCTGATCCTTTTCCTGAACGCTTGATCATGTAAAAACGGGCACAGGGCTTTATACTCCTGCGCCCGTTTTGCTCTTGAGGACTTATCTCGTGTCCAACATCGTTGCCGATCATCTCGTTTTGCTCGACCACCTGCGCAGCATCCTGGTCGCCGTAGGTGAGGCTGATCAGGTTCCCGAAGAAAGCCATGCCTTGTTCCTGGAGCGCTTCGACGAACTGCGCGCATTGCTGCCGGTCGACCCCATCGAAAGCCAATACCTGGGCCAGGACATCCTGTGCCAGGTAATCACCCGCTACCCGCAAATCGCCCACCTCGTCCCCCGTGACCTGTTGTGGTACTTCGCCGGTGACTGCCTGCATTACATGCCCGATGACGAAATCGACTTGTATCAGGCGCTGGAAGAACGCCGTTTCGAAGCCGAACAGAACGACGAGCCGTTCGACTGGAACCAGGAAAAGCAGCTGCTGGCGATGTCGAACGACGACAGCAAGCACTGATCCTCGATCGGAAATGCAAAAGGCCCGCCTGGTTGAACAGGCGGGCCTTTTTTATGTGCTGAGCGGTGTGGCGATGGGACCTTCAAAGCAACCCATCACTCTCGGGTACTTCGTACTCCGCCGTCCCCCTACCCCATCCCCCCGGCTTGCTCAAGGTCGGCTCCTTCTCCAGGCACTCCACCAGATAGTCGATAAACACCCGTAACTTCGGCGGCAGATAACGGGTCGGCGAATGCAGCAACCAAGCGCCTCCATGATAGGACGCCAGGAAGGTCCAGTCCGGCAGTACCTGCACGAGCAGCCCCTGTTCCAACGCATGACGTGCGGTGAAATACGGCAGACTGCCAATGCCGATGTGCTGCATTACCGCGCTGAGCCGCACTCCCGTGTGATTGGCGGCATAACGCCCATGCACACCGACCGTGATGGCTTTGGTGCCTTTCTTGAATTTCCAGCGTGAATCGCTCGGGGTTTCGCCCAGGTAGATGCAACTGTGATTGAGCAAATCATGGGGATGGGTCGGCGTGCCGTGTTCGGCCAGGTACTGCGGCGAGGCACAGAGGATGTGGTCGATGGTCAGCAATTGCCGCCCTACCAGCCCGACCGGCGGCCGATCGGTAATGCGAATCGCCAGGTCGACATTGTCGTCGATCAGATCGACCTGACGATCCTCGAGCATCAACTCCACGTCCACTTTGGGATAACGCCGCAGAAACTCGGGCATGTGCGGATGAATCACAAAGCGCCCCACCGCCTTCGGCACACTCACACGTATCAGCCCTTCCGCTTCCTGGGTGAACTGACCGCTGATTTCCATGACCGACTTGGCTGCGCTGACCATTTCCTGGCAGCGCTTGAAGACCTCCTCGCCGCCATCGCTCAAGCGCAGCTTGCGCGTCGTCCGTTGCAGCAGCCGGGTGGCGAGCGCTTTCTCCAGACGGGAAATGCTGCGACTGACTGCCGAAGGGGAAGATCCCAACTGACGAGCCGCTTCGGAGAAACTGCCCGTCTCGACAACCTTGACGAAAATCGCCATTTCACCGAGCAATGGCAGGGGGAGATTTATGCTCACAGCGCAACAGTCCTTTGAAGTTTCAACGGATTATCACGCAATTCCACGATTCATATAATAAAAAACAGACATTCTGGTAAGGCATGGATATGACGCTTCGCCTCTTTTTCCATAGTGATGATCTCAAGGCCAATGTCGAGGTCCTTGAGTGCATTCCCCATGAGAACGAGTTCGCCGTGGTGCTACGCGCCACATTGTTTCACCCCCAGGGTGGCGGACAACCCTGCGATACCGGCTGGATCGGTGAAAGCCAGGTAATGCGGGTGGTGCAGGATCCGGACCGAATTATCCACTTCGTCGATCAACCGGTGACGCTCGGCATGACCCAGATTCGGGTCGATGAACAACGTCGCCAGTTCAATACCCGCATGCATTCCGCCGGTCATCTGATCGGCCACTTCGTGCAGGCCTTGGGCTGGATGCCAATCAAGGCTCATCACTGGCCCGGCGAAGGTCGAGTGCAGTTCAAACCTACGGAAGGCGCGCAAGAAGTGGATGAGAGGAACTTGCAGCACGGCATCGCGCAGTGGATCGCCAGTGACTGGCCGCGACTCACCTCGTTGCGCGAGGGCGCCCGGGAAATCGGTTTCGGCGAACTTCCCGCGTACGGCTGCGGTGGCACCCATGTACGCAGCCTGAAGGAACTCGGCGCGGTCACCATCACGTCTGTTTCGCAGAAAAAAGGCACGCTCTCCGTCCACTACAGCATCGACTGACTCGCAGGATCGATCTGCGCGCCTGATTCTGTCGATGTAAAAACCCCGAACATGCAAAAGGCCCGCTCAGTTTGACTGGCGGGCCTTTTTTTGTGGAACGATTACAAATCACGCGCATACAAAAACGCCGCTCAGTGAGCGGCGTTTTTGTTAAATATGGAGCGGGAAACGAGACTCGAACTCGCGACCCCGACCTTGGCAAGGTCGTGCTCTACCAACTGAGCTATTCCCGCAAATGGCGTCCCCTAGGGGACTCGAACCCCTGTTACCGCCGTGAAAGGGCGGTGTCCTAGGCCACTAGACGAAGGGGACACGCTAACTGAAACACATGGTGTGTATTTCAGTGCCCAAATCCGCATCCGAAGATGTCGTTTCTGGTTTCACTCAGCCCTGCCCGAAAGCAACGCTGTTTAAAAATGGAGCGGGAAACGAGACTCGAACTCGCGACCCCGACCTTGGCAAGGTCGTGCTCTACCAACTGAGCTATTCCCGCATTGGCGTCCCCTAGGGGACTCGAACCCCTGTTACCGCCGTGAAAGGGCGGTGTCCTAGGCCACTAGACGAAGGGGACACACGTACAACATTCACTCCCTACCGCGTTTCGCTGTGTGCTTTACGCTGTAAGTGGCGCGCATTCTATGGATGGATTGAGGGGTCGTCAACCCCCTGATATAAATTTATTTAAATCAATGACTTCGCCCTGCTTTGAGACGCGGATCAAGCTTTCCCTCCCTCGGCATTTGGCGCCTATATTCTGGCACCGGCCAAGACGCTATAGTCGCCCCACGCAAAAATGATGGCCATGTGCACCACGCACACCATTACTTATATAAGCAGAAACGCGGCCGATACAGTCAGAGAGTGAGCCGGCTCAACACGCCGAGCGGCGCTATGCGCTCCACTGGCAAAGCCACTACATTCGCACGCGAACCCTATTAAGAGGTCTTACCGTTGACACCACTCATGATCACCCTGCTCGTCGTAGCCGGGATCGCACTATTGATCGCCATTGGCTACATGAACCATGTGGTGGAAAACAACAAACTGGAAAAGGCCCGCACCAAGATAGAACTCAACGATCGCCTGCGTCGCTGCGGTGAGATCACCGAAACATTCCCTGGCCAGTTGATGACGCCGGCGCTCAAGCTGTTGTTGACCCGCCTCGAACTGAACGTTTGCCAACGCTTGCTCAACCTGGAAAAAACCAGCAGCAACCTCAGGGCACGCATTACCGAGCTGACGTCTCTAGCAGCCCAAGGCGAGTCGATCCCGGTCAACAACCCGCCGGCACCGATCCTGACCGAAGCCAAGGCCAAGGATGTCCGCTTCCTGCTCGAAGCGCTGCACGGCCAAATCACCCGCGCCGCACAGGACGGCTTCCTGCAGCCCACCGAAGCCAAACGCTGGATCCGCGAAGTTCGCCATATCCTCGTCTTGCTGCACATCGAATTCTTCAACAACCTCGGTCAGCAATACCTGCAACAAAACCAGCCAGGCCAGGCGCGCCTGGCGTTTGAACGCGGCGTACAATACTTGCGCAAACAGCAAGAGCCACAGATGTATGCCGAACAACTGGAATACCTGGAAAAACTCCTGGCCCGTGCCAATGCCATGGTGATGGACAACATTGCCTCGGTTGAAGCCGAAGCCAACCAGCTGAACTCGGGCCTCAAAGTCGCCGACGCCGATGCCGACTGGAAGAAAAAAGTGATCTACGACTGATCAGCAAGATCAGAAAGCAGGAAAGCCACCGAGAGGTGGCTTTTTTTTGAGCGTGATTTGATGGCCAGGAAAATGGGGTTGCTGGCAGGACGCCTTCGTCGGAACGATAACGCCGGCTGTCTGGATGAACGCGTTGTATGGACGTTTTTCGCGAGCAAGCTCGCTCCTACAGAAGAGCGAAGAGCAAAGCAGATTGAGCACACAACCGCTTTTAACCACTCAACAAGCCGAGCGGTAGCTCGCTTGCCGCTTTTGATTTTGATCT